>CANRPJ010000048.1 GCA_947632485.1 uncultured Muribaculaceae bacterium | reverse complement strand
TTGGTTTCAAGTCCGAGCATCTTCCCGATTTTCTTGATATTGCGGTTCACCCGGTTGTAGGCGTTGACATATTGCAATTCCACATCCCCTCCGCTGTCAGACAGAATCGGCAGGAGATACTGCGATTCGTTTTTACCAAAGCGGTCGATGGTCCTGCGGGTTGCGGGTTCTATCCTCACCCTAAGCTGCTGGCGGGTCTTTCGGCGCGAGTAGGTTATCATATCACCGGTGACATCGCTCTTTTTGAGAAAGGCTATATCGACAAACGACATTCCGCGGGTATAGAATGCGAACATGAACACATTGCGGGCGAAATCAAGCGAGGGATGCCCTGTGAGGTCAAGGTCGCGTATCCGGCACACCGTGTCAAGAGGCACAGCCCTTTTGACTGTCTTGTCCACACCCATATAGACATGCTTGAACGGATTGCGCGGCACCTCATAGTCTTCCTCGATTGCCCGGTTCACCACGGAACGGAGATTTCGCATATAACAGGAGGTAGAGTTGCGGCACAGTCCCCGTTTCATCAGAAATTCCTCGTAGCCGAGCATAAAAGTAGAGGTCAGATCCCTCCATGCCACCTCATTGCCGCCGGTATAACGAAGGAAACTCGACAGACAGACCTCGAAACGGTTGGCCGTTGACCGCTTACCGATTTTTTTCATGTCTGCAATCAGTTTTCGTGCATACGACACCACACCGACCACTGTTATTGGTGCATAGTAGGCTGTAACTACATCGTGGGCTGTGTAAGGTACTCCCTTGCCGTCAAATTGCGAGATTATGGATGTCAGCTTGGCAAGACCATCTTTGATAGACCGGCTGACAGATGATAGATAGATTGTTCTTTGTATGTCGGGAGTCGATGTAGTGATTACGGATGAGTTCTCGCCGTCCCACTCATAATTGTGCAGATGAAAGCTGGTATATATTTGCTTGACCTCCCGCAGATGGATTATCTGGTAGAACAGAGTACCCTCCCTATCCTTGACAGAGGACGGTCTGAATTTTAGTTTTATCGTTGCCATAAGTATCCGTTGATATTGTTATTAATAATACAAGATACGGCAAGGGGATACACTCCGAAAAAAGAGTGTATCCCCTAATTGCCGGATTACATATATTTAAGGTGTAAACAGAGCTACAAACTCCTGACAGCGACGCTTGTATAGGCCCCGGTGGAATTTGCCCTTATAGTTGCAATGAGCGGTGTATGCTTTGAAGATGTTGCGGTCGCCGGCTTTCAGTTTGCGATAAACCGAGCTTTTCTTTACTGCTCCCGGACCGATATTGTAAGACAGAACTCCTAAAAGAAGTGCGTCAGACTTTTTGAAGTCAGAGAATAGTGCGATGAACTTGTTGAGGTCTTTACGCAGGAGAGCGTCAGCCTCCCGTTCACTCATCTTATAGCCGCGAAAGTATTTCTCCCCGGGTAGCTTTCTGTGACCATATCCGAGGTAGGGCCAGTGCTTCCGGGAGTCATGCAAAGTCTCATGGTGCTTGATGATTAGTACAGCACGCTCGTAAGGAGGCAACTCCATTATGCTTTGATTCTTTCTCTGATGCGTTCCGATAGTGCTTTGCGGTGGGGAGGCGAAGACAGGCGTAGTGACCGCGAGGGTCACTAACGCCATGAGGAATATCAGTATCTTCTTCATAAGCCGATGGGTGTTATGGTTCCGGGATTGACAGGGTTGATGATTCCGGGTGTTTTGCCTCCATCGTCGCCGCTGTCTTTACTGTTGAACTCGAAAGTCTGCTGCCACGGGGTTGACCCAAAGTTGTCTTCAATCCATATCCCAAATTTCACAGCCTCGGAGGACTGGGCGGTGTAGTTGAGGCGGAAGGTCTTGCTTTCGAGAAGCACTCGGTCGTTGTTGACCAGCACCGGGCCGTCAACGAGCTTGAGGGTGCCTTCGCCGTCGTACTGGAAGTAACGGATTGTGTAGAGGGTGTTGGCGTAGTTCCCTTCGGGCTTGATCTCGAAGCGCAGTTCTACTGTCTGCCCCTTTGTGATTTTGTCGCCGTATGGCATGACTTCCACCGTGAACGGATAGGACTGCTGAACGTCGAGGTCGTCGGAGCAGGAGGTCAGAGCGAGGACAAGAGAGAAAAGGATTGCCCAGAACCCGAAGAACCGGGCGGGAGTGAGCCGGGTTTCGCCGATTTTATTGAGAATTGTATTCATATTGTTTTTCAGAGTTTTAATTTTGAATTGTTAGAAATTTTTGGTTGGGTAGCCACAAGAAACTCGTTCAGGTCCTTGTGGTCGGGATAGAGTGCTGATTTGTCCATTACTCTGTCGCCCAACTCCCTGCGGAGTCTGGCGAGTGCGGCTCGTCCAGCCTCGTCATTGTCGAGATAACAGGCGATTACGGAATAGTCCGGGAGGATTGTCAGAGCTTTACCGACATTGGCAACGGAGTTGAGAACAACCGAGTCGGAACCGTCATTCAGTCCGAGGCGTTCCGCTAAAAGAAAGTCGATGAAGCCTTCAAACACGTTACATCGGGCGTTACCCTCTGCAATGTGGGTTATGTGCTTGGGTGGGTACGAGCCTTTGAAGAAAGACGAACGCAACTCAAATCCATGTGCGTTGTTCTCAAAGCCGATGGCATAGTAGTCTTTGCCGTGAAGTCTGTAATCAACCTGCACACACCATCGCTGAGCGATGTTCCGGGGAATACCTCTGTCAGCGAGATATTTCAGTAATGCCGCCGATTCAAGTTTTGAAACTTTCACGTCTTCAAAGGTCGGTTGCTCGATGAACGGCTCAGGCTTGTAGGGCTTTGAAACCGGCATCTGCATCTTCTCGGCGATGAACTCCGCCTGTCTGATGAAGTCGGTAGAGTTGCACAGTTCTCCGGCAAGAGTGAAGATGTCGCCTCCGGCTCCGCTACCAAAATCGAACCATACCCCCTTTCG
>CANRPJ010000047.1 GCA_947632485.1 uncultured Muribaculaceae bacterium | reverse complement strand
CAAGTTCTGATGCTCCAGAACGACATCTCGGAACTGACAAATAACCCCGCCGCAGACCTCGACAGTTCAAATACCTGCTATATCATCTTTATGATAATAGGCATCATCGGTTATTTCACAATTCCGACAGTATCCGGATGGATTATTCAGGCAGGTGGTGCGGGCAATTATAACCGTGCGGTCAATACTACTGCGATGCAAGGCGGCTCTATGGTCGGCAGTGTGGCAGGTGGAGTGGCAGGCAATGTGGCCGGCAGAGCCGGAAAACTTCTAAAATAAGCTCACTTGGAATTTAAGTCATTAAAAAACATAGAAAGTTCATTTCGCCAGTTGAGGCTGTTCGGTATAATTTTCGTGTCAATGTGTGCGGTGGTCGTATCCGTGGCTCTGATTATGGTTTTTAAATTCGCTGAAAAGCAGCGTGAGAAAATCTATGTTCTGGACAATGGCAAATCTTTGATGCTTGCCTTGTCACAGGATATGAGCCAGAACCGGCCCGCAGAAGCACGAGAGCATGTTCGTCGCTTTCACGAACTGTTCTTTACCCTGTCACCCGACAAATCTGCAATCGAGCATAATATCAACCGGGCTCTGATTCTTTCGGACAACAGTGCCTATAATTATTATTCGGACTTCGCAGAGAAAGGGTACTATAACAGAATAATTTCCGGCAATATCAATCAGGTGTGCAACGTGGATAGCGTGGTCTGCGACTTCAACAACTATCCCTATACCGCAAAGACCTACGCCAGACAGATGATTATCCGTCAAAGCAATGTCACACACCGCAGTCTGATAACTGTCTGCCGCCTGACAAACTCGTCAAGGTCTGATGACAACCCCAACGGTTTTATTATCGAGGGGTTCACAATCCTTGAAAACAAAGATATATCTACAGTCAAACGCTGATGAATTTCAAATCCTTACACCATTTTGTATGGTATACCCCCAAAGGCAGGATTTTATCACTTGTCAAATCAAAGTGTGAGTCCATTCCACCCAACCGCCGCATGACTGTCGTGGCAATAATGTTGACAGCATTTATAATGATTGCCTTTGGCATATTCGGTCACGCCTGCTATCGTCTCGGACAGGGCAATGCGCATACTGCAATTGAGATTAAACATATTCCATCGCTTGATTTACCTGAAGGGGTTAATCATGAAATCCCCAGTATTCCAATTCCCTGAATATGACATTTGAGGAACTAAAAGCGAAGGTTAATGGCTGGTTACAACCTAAAACTGAAAAAGACCGCCAGAACCTGAAAAAATATGCCATAGTATTCCCTGCGATGTTCCTGTCCTTTTTGGTCGCGCTTTGGCTTATCTTCGGCGGTTCTTTTTCAAAAGAAGAAACTGATACCAGCAAAGCTAACATGGAACTGCCCGACGGCGATAATCAGGAGATTGAAGGCAACAAGCTCAAGGCGATTGAAGAACAGGCAATTCTTGACGAAAAAGCGAGACGCGACAGTGTGGCTGTCTCTTATGCTGAAACAGTAGATACAATCGCCTCGCCCTCTCCGTCCATTGAGCCAGATCCAATTGAAACCTCTGCCCAAGCATATCAGGAGGCGCAAGCATCGCTACAGGATTTTTATGTTCCTGACTACAGCCAGTCATCTCAGGTAGCGGAGTTGCAGGCACGGATTGACGAGCTGGAGGCGCAGAACGCTATGGCGCAGCAAAGTCAGCAGCCTAATGAGATGGAACTGATGGAGCCGTCTTACAAGTTAGCGGCGCAGTATCTCGGCACGGGCAATGGCGGTCAACAGGCCGTGATTGTCGATGAACCGGAGAAAGACCGTAAGGTCATGCCCGTCAATCAGGTAAACCGCAATGTTGTATCTTCTCTCAGTGCCTCGACCGATAATGCGCGCTCTTTCTCTACCGCCGTTGGCACCAAGCGCACAAATTTCAAGAATACTATTTCAGCCTGTATCGCCACTGACCAGTCGGTTACCGACGGGCAGAGCGTGAGGCTCCGGACACTCGAACCGATGTGGATTGGCAACTCTCTGTTGCCGAAGAACACAAGCATCGTGGGAGTGGCCCGGCTTCAGGGTGAGCGTCTTGAAATCAAGATTGAGAATGTTGAGGCTCTCGGCTGCATCATGGGGGTTGACCTCTCGGTCTATGACTCCGACGGTCAGGAGGGCATCAATATTCCGAACTCTATGGAGAGCGATGCGCTCCATGAAATCGGTGCCAACATAGGCAGCACGATGGGCAGTTCCATCAACCTGACAACCAATGCAGGTGCACAGCTTGTCTCCGATGTGGGCAAAGGACTTATCAACGGTGTGAGCCAGTATCTTAACAAGAAACTGCGCACTGTGAAAGTCCATCTTAAATCCGGCTATAAAATCATGCTCAAGCAAAACGAGCAGTAACAATCCAAAACACCCAACAACGAATGAAAACAATCACAAAATTCTTTGTTGCGGCAGTGGCACTCCTCGGAGTGGCCACCGCTACCAACGCCAAAAATCCCGATAACACCAATAACAACGTGTCTTCTGACACTGAACAGGTAGCCGAACACGACATGAACGTGTACGGTGCAAACTACACCGACGGCGACAAGTTCGACGGTCTGACCCGCAAGGTCGGCTTCGACCGTATGATCCCGCCTCACGCGCTGGAGGTCTGCTACAACAAGACAACTCACATCATCTTCCCGGCTGAAATCACGTATGTCGATTTGGGAAACGAAAACCTTGTGGCCGGTCTCGCCGACGGTGCGAAGAACGTACTGCGTGTAAAGTCCGCCTTCAAGTCATTCAAGCAGGAGACTAATCTCTCGGTTATCACTAATGATGGAAGCTATTACACGTTCAACGTCAAATTTGCCAAAGAGCCTCTGCTTCTGAGCATTGAGATGACCGACTTTCTCCATGACGGCGAGGCTGTGAACCGTCCCAATAACGCGCAAGAGATATACCTCGAAAAATTGGGCAGTGAGTCTCCTATGCTTGTAAAGCTGATTATGAAGTCAATCTACAAGCAGAACAAGCGCGAGATAAAGCATATCGGCTCAAAGCGTTTCGGGGTGCAGTTCCTTCTGAAATCCATCTATACAAACAATGGGTTGCTCTACTTTCACACAGAACTGAAGAATACAAGCAATATAGCTTTTGATATTGATTATGTCAGCTTCAAGATTGTGGATAAGAAGGTTATCAAGCGAACCGCCATGCAGGAGCTGGTACTTGAACCGCTCCGCGCCCAGAACTATGTGACGGTGGTACACGGCAAGCAGTCGGAGCGCACGGTGTTCGCCTTGGAGAAATTTACCATCCCTGACGACAAACAGCTTGTTATCGAGGTCGCCGAAAAGGAAGGCGGTCGCCATCAGTCCTTTGTGGTCGATAACGAGGATATTGTGAGAGCCAATGTAATTGACGAACTTTCAATCCAGTAAGCCTTATGAAGAAGATTCTTATAATCTTCGCTGCCATGCTCACCCTCTTCGGAGGCCGTGCAATGGCTCAGCGTTGCCTCCCCGGAATGTCAGCCGTGGAAATAAAGGTGAATATGACAGACGGTTTCTATACCGATAAATCCCGCGACTGCGGTTATGACCTCGGAGTGTTCTACTCGCTATTCACAGGAAGCCACGGTAATACATGGTCTTTCGGTGGAGAGTATCTCCAGACTTTCAAGCCCTATGGAGAGAAAGGTCGTATCCCGGTGGCTCAGTTCACAGGCGAAGCCGGATATAA
>CANRPJ010000046.1 GCA_947632485.1 uncultured Muribaculaceae bacterium | reverse complement strand
TCAATATATCAAGGATTTCAGCCGTCTGCCTATTAATGTGGGTGTAACCTATAAGTTCTAAACCTCTGAATCAGTAACAACTAATTTTTTTCAAAATGGCTAAATACATTAAATTTCTCTTTGTTGCTTTATTTGCAACTATGACCATCTCGCTGACTTCTTGTAGCGACGATAAGGACGAACCTCCCGTTGGTAATATTATTGGAACCTGGAGGAATGTGAGTTCTGGAATTATACAATATGTGCAGTTCAGATCCGATGGTACATCAAATGAAGTAAACATTGATGAAGAAGATGATGATTTTTGGGTACTGAATTGTACCTGGGAGTTGAACGGAAACTCGTTAACAGTAACCAATCATGATGAAGAATGGGGGATTGATGTACCTGTCGTTTCTACAATTGAAAAGTTAACAGATTCAGAACTTGTCATTGAAACACTCGGAATAATGCAAACCTTTAGGAAAGTGTCTGATTCTGAGATAGATGAATATCTATAATGACTATCTGTCACTCAGTAAAAGAGTATATGCCTATATAGATTAGCAGTATTCTTAATCTTAACGAATTTTTGGGTCGCTGGAGCGAGAAAAATAGCTTCAGCGGCTTTCTTCTTTTACAAAAGTTCAGTTTTACCGAACATCTCCTTAAAGGCTGATAGCGAGCCGGCGGCTCGATGTTGTCAGAAGCCTCGGACTTTAGCCCGGGGACAGAAAGGGTTGTGGGTTTGCGTCCCGGCAGGACGCATCGTCAATATAGATTCTTTATCCCTGGTTCTGATGACCGCGTCCTGCCGGGACGCTGTCATATATGGACTCGGCTGTCCCCGAGCTAAAGCACGGGGTTTTCTGACGACTGCGTCCTGCCGGGACGCTGTTATATATGGACTCGGCTGTCCCCGAGCTAAAGCACGGGGTTTCTGACAACTGCGTCCTGCCGGGACGCAGTCTTATATGGATTTGGCTGTCCCCGAGCTAAAGCACGGGGTTTCTGACGACTGCGTGCCTCCGGCCCGACTTTTCCGAACACCTCCTAATGTCTGATACCGTGCCGGAGGCTCGGTATCGTCAGAAGCCTCGGGCTTCAGCCCGGGGGGGTAGAAAGGGTTGTGGGTTTGCGTCCCGGCAGGACGCATCGTCAATATAGATTCTTTATCCCTGGTTCTGATGACCGCGTCCTGCCGGGACGCTGTCATATATGGACTCGGCTGTCCCCGAGCTAAAGCACGGGGTTTTCTGACGACTGCGTCCTGCCGGGACGCTGTTATATATGGACTCGGCTGTCCCCGAGCTAAAGCACGGGGTTTCTGACAACTGCGTCCTGCCGGGACGCAGTCTTATATGGACTCGGCTGTCCCCGAGCTGAAGCATGGGGTTTTTGACGACTGCGGACCTCCGGCCCGCCTTTTCCGGGCACTCACTCCTGCTTCGCAGTCGCTCATACCCGGTTATGGATATCCTCGCGCCTCGCGGCGCTCATCCTCGCCGGCTGATAGCGAGCCGGGGGTTCGACTATGTCGAATCTCTCCGAAAGGCTAATAGCGAGCCGGAGGCTCGGTATCGTCAGAAGCCTCGGGCTTCAGCCCGGGGACAGAAAGGGTTGTGGGTTTGCGTCCCGGCAGGACGCATCGTCAATATAGATTCTCTATCCCCGGTTCTGATGACCGCGTCCTGCCGGGACGCTATTGTATATATGGTTTCGGCTGTCCCCGAGCTAAAGCACGGGGTTTCTGACAACTGCGTGCCTCCGGCCCGACTTTTCCGAACACCTCCTAATATCTAGTTGCGTGCCTCCTGCCCTTCGCGGTATGTCATGCCTCGCTCCTCGCGGCGCTCACCCTCGCCGGCTACAGAGACTCCAAAAGTAGAAATTGTCGGAGAGAGAGGTGAATTATGCCGTCATAGTGGCGCGGTGAACTGATAGGATCCATAGAAACGACGTATTTAGGGAAGTTGTCATTGATATTTTTAAGATTACCAAATTCTCGCTCCCTGGTCTGCTCATTGGCAATGAGATATGTTGCCTGAATGTAGATCCGGCTCCCACTCTTTTCTGCTACAAAATCTATTTCGCCGTTAGGGAGTATCCCTACATTGACCTTATAACCGAGGCTCTTGAGATGGAGATAGATGGCATTTTCTACCAACTTCTCAATATCGCGCTCCCTATTGCTTCCGACGAGAACATTTCTCAGGCCGAGGTCTTCAAAGAAGTATTTGTCGTTGGTTTCCAGTAGCTTCTTGCCGTGAATATCGTATCTGGCTGCTTTGTTGATGATATAGGCGTTGCCGGCTGAATTGAGATAATTCAGAACTGTGTTTGGATTAAGTTCTACTCTGTTTGCTTTAAGGTATTTGGAAATGGAAGTTCCGGAAACGAGTTGGCCTACGTTATCGCTTACAAATGATAGTAGATTCTCAAATAGAGTAACATTCCTAATACCTTCCCTTTCAACTACATCTTTAAGTACAATGGTATTATAGATATTCTGAAGATATTCCCAGATCATGTCGGGATTTTCAAGCCCAAGCCGATATAAGTGTGGAAGTCCTCCGAATATCAAGTATTTTTCCAGACTTTCCTGTGAGTCGGTAAGTTTATGAAATTCAAGGAATTCTTTATATGAAAGACTTTGTATATGAATATCGATATAGCGGCCTCCCAGATAAGTAGAGAGTTCTGAGGAGAACATCTTTGCATTGCTTCCAGTAATGATGATCTGACATTCTTCGTCAGCATTCAGACTCCGCAGAGTGTGCTCAAATCCCTCAATATCTTGAACTTCATCGATAAGCAGATAGTTTGCCTTGTCAGAATCAATCTTATCCGATAGATACGCGTCAAGTTCAATATGGCTTTTTAGGTTATCGTATTTCTTTTTCTCTTTATTAATGTAAATGATATTAGATTCAGGGTACTTGTCTCTGATTCTACCCGCTAAGTCCTTTAGGATATAGCTTTTACCCACTCTGCGCTGCCCGGTGAGCGCGAGTATCATTCCTTTATTGAGAAAACCGAGGACCTTATCTATATATTTTTGCCTTGAAATAATTTCCATTGTGCAAAGCTACAACTTTTTCATGAAACATACTTAATAAAATCATAAGAAAGCGGGATTTTGTTAAGTATACTTCATAAAATTTGGTAAAGAGAAGTTTTTGTTAAGTATACTTCGCAAAATCCGAGGATTGAGTGTGATCTATTTGCGGAGCGCTGCGCCGTGTGGGGTACCTTGACGTGATTTCAAGTCTTATTGTTTTATAATCAGAAAGTTAGCTCTATTTTGGTGTCAAGGCTGTCAAGTGTCCTATCCGTGCCGGAGTCCGCTTGACTATATATCCTCGCGTCGCGCGGAGCTCTGTTGGAGCAAAGCCGATTAGTCGGCGTAGATGTCAAAATCTCCTTCGTATAATTGATTGACTTTCTTTTCTATATCTTGTATAGATAATGAACCTTCATTAAGTCGTTTCTGATTAACAAGGAGATAAAGTCTTTTCCTGGTATCCGAAACCTGCTTGAACGTTTCCGGACCAAAAAGGTTTATCATCATTCGTCGGTAGAAAACAAATCTTCTACTTCCTTCCTGCTTATCAAACCGTTTGCCTTTCATATCTTCCTCCAGATCTGGAGCCGCTACAAAGCCGAAAGAGATACGGTTGTTTTTCTTGAAGTACGTCATCATAACTTCTATGCATGAAAGAAGTATTCTTCGAGGTTCATAGTCATTAGTAAGAAGTGAGTAGCTATAATCCGCAAAACGAAATGTTGCACTCATGAAAAACGAAGTGCTCAAAAACGCAAAACGAAACGTATCCGGGAAATCCCCCTCCTAATACAATCGCCACGACCCGAGAATGAGG
>CANRPJ010000045.1 GCA_947632485.1 uncultured Muribaculaceae bacterium | reverse complement strand
GCATATTCGGCCATTGGCTCAGATGATTAGAGGAAGAACGAGCGGAGAATTGTAGCGGCCACAATCAGGAAGATACAGGCTCCGAACCACGAGGCGGCAGTCTTTGTGGTATCGGGATCACCGCTCGACCACTTGGAATAGACCTTGACACCACCGATGAGACCGACAACCGCGCCGATGGCGTATATGAGCTTGGTGCCCGGGTCGAAATATCCTGTTACGAGCGATGTAGCTTCATTGATACCCGCCAGACCGTTTCCGGCGGCAAACATTTCAGAGGCGCAGGCGGCCATGATAGCCACAAGCATCATTTTCGCAACATTAAATCGGCGTGATGGCGTGTTACACCATGCAATGCCTCGGCTATACAGACTTTTGAGAATCTTAATCATAAATTTTGGGTTGGTTTTGATTACTCCGTAGAGCGATGGATCAGTGGTAAATGTTGAAGTCAATGGCATCAATACCCTCAGTGTTTATATCAGCATGATATACTATCTTTTTCGGCTTGGAGGTATCTGTTTTATCGACTTGGGTGTAAGTAGTGTCAGCCTTCTCCTTTGGGATGTGACATTCAATCATCAGGATACGTTTCTGAATCACAGGGTCGAGCTTGATTACCTCAAAGATTGCAGCGTCACCCGCTTCAGACAGGACTCTTTTTGTGGTCTCGATGTCTTCCGGGTTATCGGACTTGCCTTTGAGTACCTTCATTGTTGTATCCATCTGTTTGAAGTCAATTCCGTCAGCCATAGGTGGGGCCGGGGTCGGTGCCTCTCCTGTCAGTTCAGAAGCGGTTTTGTTGGAGAATACATCTTCAAGGTCTTCTTTGGCAACAACCTTACGGTATTTCTGAGGCACGTATTCCTCATCATCCCAACCGGCATCGGCAGGAGAGCCAAATTCCTTGATTATGAGCGGGACAACTTCACGGAACTCCTCCCTTACAATCTTGCGCCATTCATCAATATCAAGTGCGCTTTTGCCGACTACATCGGCACTGGGTAGTTCCTGCGTAGAATCATCTGACTGCTCACTGTCATCAGTCTTGGCTGACTTTTTATCATCTTCGGACTTGACGGACGGCTTTTCTCCATTGTTTTTCCGGCATAACACAATCGTGGCAAGTGATATATTGCTGACCAAAAGGAGAAAAATCAGTATTGCATTCATTGAAACAGATTGGACTTGTTGTCGTCAAATATGCTCTGCATAATGTCGCGGTTCTTCTCAAAATGGTCAAGAATTATCTCCGAGAGATAGCCGCCTATGGTTGCTTGCGGAACGCCGCACCTCTGTACCATCCGCCTTATTACGGCAAGTACCTCCGGATAGATATAAGTTTTAGCTGATGCGGAATCTTTCCGGGTCAGATACTTTTCGACATAGGCAATCCGGGCGGGATCAACCGGTGCAACCTCGATTTCTGTGGTATCCTGTGTTACGGCTATAGTGACCTTGTGGGTAGGAATTCTATCGTTTGACATTCGATATTCATAGTCTTTTTTTGATTATATCCTCAAACTCCTTGAAGTGCTCGGCCAGTACATTATTGACATAAGCCTTCACAGAGCATGACGGACCATTTTCGTATGAGAGTATTCTTCGTATTTTCCTCACAAACTCCGGTGATACCTCTACCATAAGGTATTTCATCTGCGGACGCATGTGAGACATATTCCTCACAAACCGTTGAGAAAACATCTCCTCATCCTCCTTAGAGGCACTGCTTCGTTGTCGCGGTTTGACGGCTGGTGGCGATTCCGGCACCGGAGCCGTTTCGGGATTTTTATCCTCAGTGTTATCAGCGGGTTTCTTCTTCAGCGATGACACACCGGAGGGCTCCTCGCGGAATGACCTGATGAAATCGTCGGGATCGACATCCGATTCATAGACTTTTGCCATAGCCGTCAGGATTTGAGCAGCGACAGTATTTCTTCCGCCAGTTCGGGAAGCCTCGAACCCTTGAGCAGCGTTTTGTCCGGGGGCATGACTGTAGAGCGGAATACCGGGCGGTCGAGCGTCTTTGAGCCCTCTCTGCGATACTTCTTGGTGTCAGGAATCTTCGTCTTGAGAGTCTGTAACCCCAGTTCCTCGAATAACTCTTCATATTGGTCATAGAGGTCGGTTTTCTCACGAGCGTCAACCTGATTCCAGAGAAGATACATCTCCTTTACCTGAGATTTACCGGTAGTGAGCCATTCCTGAATTTTGAGCGCGAAGGCGAGAGAGCTTTCGAGTATTACCTTGTCTGCCGCTATCGGAACTATCACAGAATCCATGCAGTTGATAATATTGACAACTCCACGGTTGTTGACTGTTCCGGGCAGGTCGAAAAAGACTACGTCAATCTCATTGCCCGCCTCGATGATTTCCCTTACCTTGAGCATGGCGTCTTCAGGTTTGACCATGAGCAACGGGTAGGGTTCAAGCCCTGTCCGCCTGCGGTTCTCCATCACAGCCTTTCTGAAGGAGTCGTTGATTTCAAGCAGCGTGGAATCCCGCTTTCTCATTTCCTCAATGCTGAACTGGGGATAGTCACAGTC
The DNA here is from genome assembly GCA_947632485.1 of uncultured Muribaculaceae bacterium. GTDB lineage: Bacteria > Bacteroidota > Bacteroidia > Bacteroidales > Muribaculaceae > Lepagella. The sequence goes on along the minus strand of CANRPJ010000045.1, from coordinate 1,616 downwards.
AACAACGAGGATTTTCAATCCCTTGACATAGTAAAGATAGCTCGCCATCAGTACCGTCATGGTTGTTTTGCCGGCACCACCCTTTTGAGTGGAAAAGGCAACAAACTTTGGATCTTTCATTCTAATTGCAGATAGAGTAGTTTTGTCAGAGCATGGCAATGGCCGTCAGCGCAAGCCTCGCAAACAGACCGGCTCCGTTTCCCGGGTAACTGTTGCTGGCGACCGCCTATGTCTGCGAATTTAATAAATGGTCGGGGTGGAACTTGCTGTCAGCTCGAACCGCTTATGTCATGTGGTAAGGTTGTCCGATAGTAACATTTTGACAACTGCGACTGTCATGGGACTGTTCAAGACCGAAATACTGCAAGCGTTTTCTTGTGCCGGGCGGCTATGGTATTCGGACAAATGCGATTCCTATGGACATTATTTGAACGCTTGGCGGAATACCGTTGGCCGGTCAGCAATGCAAAATTACGATATGCAGCAGCCTGTTTCCAAATTTTTAAGTATCGTGGCTTTACAAACACATGATTTGTCCCGATTTGTCACCATCGGTCAGCCTCGCTCTTTCTACAGCCGTAATCCTGAACATACCTGATACGTGTAAAGACCTTTACGCATATAGATATTAGGATATTAACTATAGATAGATAAATTGACAATCAATATTACCGTTTCCATGATAGAACAGACAATAGGCAGACAGTATGAAGTATTCAAAACAAGTTCCACAAGTAGATAATATGAACTGTCGGTACATCATACATTCAATCTTATTCCTGAATTGTCATAGGAATTATTGAGTGTCATATTGTAAATTCATACGATGTGGCTATCTGTTGAAATATCGTTCCTTAACACAATACTTTGAACTGTTCAAGGATAGTATCATCGGCTGAATGTGTTGCAAAGTTAATGACTTAATCATAAGGTCTCCAAATTTTTAGAGGTCGTGGCATTACGAATGTCCAATATGGCACGGCTTGTCACTTTCGCTACCCGGGTCTTTCAACACCCGGAATTTCAAAACAGAAACACTTCCGCACACACATGAAAGCAAGCCATTTCAAAAAAGTGGCTTCAGCCCCTCTCGAAATTTGGTATATGCCATGACTTTTTCGTAACTTTATATCAGCAAAAGCACCGGAGATACGCCACAAGCCGCTCCATGCAAGACAGGAAACACGCTGATTCGGATTAACCGGCACCGAAATCAACAACATTCCACATATTATATAGGATAGAATGTCCACATAGACATGGCAAGGTATGTGCCACGATGCACGCAATTAAAATTGCGGCACACGGCACCCTTGCCATGCTGCGCATGGTACAATTTACTCCGAAGTCGTAAATTCTTGCGAATAACCTGCGGTTTGCCACTCACAGTCGCTTTGCGAAACCCACAAATCCACATGATAATTTATGAGTAATAACTATCGAAATGCAGGGCGAAAACCCAAGCTTGATCCGACGGTGTTCCGATGTACGGTCAATTTCAATGCTCAGGAGCACGCCAGACTCATCGCCATGCACGAACGGTCGGGAGTGGAATCTATGGCAGCGTTCATAAAAATGCAATTCTTTGGCAAGCCATTCAAGGTGTTTGTCATAGA
>CANRPJ010000044.1 GCA_947632485.1 uncultured Muribaculaceae bacterium | reverse complement strand
TGTATCTTCCTGATTGTGGCCGCTACAATTCTCCGCTCGTTCTTCCTCTAATCATCTGAGCCAATGGCCGAATATGCTATAAACAAAGGCATAGGACGGTCGGTAGAGTACAAGGGTCTGAAGGCGCAGTATCTGTTCATCTTTGCCGGGGGCTTGCTCGCCCTGTTCGTGGTGTTCGTCATCATGTATATCGCCGGCCTGTCCCAATGGATCTGCATAGGATTTGGCGTTACTGCCGCCTCAGTCCTTGTCTGGCTCACCTTCCACCTCAATGCCAAGTATGGGCAATACGGTCTGATGAAACTTGCCGCTGTGAAATATCATCCGCGCTACATCATCAACCGTCTGTGCCTTAACCGAATGATTAAAGGTAGAAAACGATGAGAAATATACTGAAAGCCACAACACTGGAATCCAAGCTGCCGCTGCTTGCCGTTGAACACGGCTGCATCATCAGCAAAGACGCTGATATAACGGTTGCGTTTGAGGTCAGCCTGCCGGAACTTTTCACGGTAACATCTGTCGAATATGAAGCCATGCACGGAGCATGGTGCAAGGCAATCAAGGTATTGCCACACTATTCGGTGGTGCATAAGCAGGATTGGTTCTGCTCCGAGAAATATCAGCCGGAGTTGCAGAAAGATGACCTCTCTTTCCTTGACCGTTCATTTGAACGCCACTTCAATGAGCGTCCGTACCTCGCCCACAGGAGCTATCTGTTCCTGACAAAGACCACGAAGGAACGGGCACGTCAGCAGAGCAACTTTTCCACTCTTTGCCGTGGTCGAATCACTCCGAAGGAACTCAATCACGAGATGGTTGTCAAGTTCATGGAGTCGGTGGAACAGTTTGAGCGCATCATCAATGACACCGGCTATATCAAGTTGCGTCGCCTATCTGATGATGAACTGGTGGGAACAGAGAATACTTCCGGTCTTATCGAGAAGTATATGTCGCTGACAATGGACGATGTTACCTGTCTGGAAGACATAGACCTCGATGCCCGTCAGATGCGGATTGGAGACAAGATACTCTGTCTGCACACTCTATCCGACACAGATGATCTCCCCGCAAAGGTCAGCACCGATAACCGTTATGAGCGGTTATCGACTGACAGGAGTGACTGCCGCCTCTCATTTGCAAGTCCCATTGGGTTGCTGTTGCCCTGCAACCATATCGTCAACCAGTATGTGCTGATTGACGACCACGATGAGAACTTGGCGAAGTTTGAGAAGACTGCCCGAAATATGAATTCCCTTTCGAGGTATAGCCGTAGCAATGCCATTAATAAGGAGTGGATTGACCGCTATCTCAACGAGGCTCATTCATACGGGCTGACCTCCGTCCGCTGTCATGTCAATATAATGGTATGGAGCGACGATACCGAGGAACTGCGGCGTATCAAGAATGATGTCGGGGGACAGTTGGCGACAATGGGTTGTATGCCACGGCACAATACCATCGACTGCCCGACACTGTTCTGGTCGGCAATGCCCGGCAACGAAGCTGATTTTCCAGCCGAGGAAAGTTTCTACACTTTCATTGAACCTGCCGTCTGCTTTTTCACTGCCGAGACCAACTACCGTAGCAGCCTGTCACCATTCGGGATAAAGATGGTAGATAGATTGACCGGGAAACCGATACACCTCGACATATCGGATGAGCCGATGAAGAAAGGTGTAACGACCAACCGCAACAAGTTCATTCTTGGGCCGTCAGGTAGCGGCAAGTCGTTCTTCACCAACCATTTTGTCCGCCAATATTATGAACAGGGAGCGCATATCCTTCTGATTGACACCGGAAACTCTTACGAGGGCCTTTGCAATCTGATTCATAATAAGACGCATGGCGAGGATGGTGTATATTACACCTACACCGAGGACAGCCCGATTTCTTTCAATCCATTCTATACCGATGACGGTGTCTTTGATGTGGAAAAGAAAGATTCGATCAAGACGCTGCTGCTGACGCTCTGGAAGTCAGAGGACGACAGGGTGACAAAGACCGAAAGTGGCGAATTGGGTTCCGCGTTGTCGATGTTCCTCGATAAGATGAACAAGGATAAGAATATTGTGCCATGCTTCAATTCATTTTACGAATTTATGCGCGATGATTACCGCGCTGAAATGGCACAGCGTCCTATCCCCATCTACAAACAGGATTTCGACATTGACAACTTCCTGACCACCCTGCGTCAGTATTACCACGGAGGCAGGTTTGACTTCCTGCTGAACTCCAAAGCCAATATTGACCTGCTGAACAAGAGGTTTGTGGTCTTCGAGATTGACAGCATCAAGGATAACAAGGAATTATTCCCAGTGGTGACAATCATCATCATGGAGGCTTTCATCAACAAGATGCGAAGGCTCAAAGGTATCCGAAAAGTCCTTATATGTGAAGAGGCTTGGAAGGCTCTTTCTTCGGCTAACATGGCGGAGTATATGAAGTACCTCTATAAGACTGTGCGTAAATACTTTGGTGAGGCGGTAGTGGTGACGCAGGAGGTTGACGACATTATTTCGTCGCCTATTGTCAAGGAGACTATCATCAACAACTCCGACTGCAAGATACTTTTGGATCAGCGCAAATATATGAATCGCTTCGACCAGATTCAGGAACTGCTTGGTCTGACCGACAAGGAGAAGTCGCAGATACTCAGTATAAACATGGCAAACAATCCCAATCGGCTCTACAAGGAGGTGTGGATTGGTCTTGGTGGCACACAGTCAGCCGTCTATGCCACGGAGGTAAGCAAAGAAGAATATCTATGCTACACAACAGAGGAAACGGAAAAATTACGTGTGCTTGAAATGGCGCATAAACTTGGCGGTGATACAGAAACCGCAATAAAATTATTAGCAAGTCAATAATGAAAGATTTAATTTACTTCTACTATGAGCATGAAGTTTTGATGGATTTTATAGGAAAATCGTTATGGTATATGTTTTGGTCAGGCGTAGTTCTTCTTGCACTGTATCTTATCGGCAAGATAGGATATTCGACCTACACTTCCGTCAAATACCTCTATGACAAATCGGAGCAACGGGTCAAGCACTGGTTTCACTGTAAAGTCGAACACATCGTGGGGCGTATGCGAGTATCCGTTGACAAGGCTATAAAGGAAGCACTCCAAATTGATAAAGAAATAGCCTCAAACGACCCGCGACAAACACTTGTAGGCACATGGATGTCGGATGCAAAGGACTATTTCATAAAGATATATCAGGCTGGAAACCTATATCTTGCAATCGCTGAAGATTATAGGATTTCTCAAAAACGAAAGTTTACGGCTCCCCTAAGAATCCCGTTCGACCACAAAATCAATCCCGATATTTACTATCTCGATGATTCAAATTACTGTACCATTGCGTACAATTCAGTTGACGACACAGTTCTTGTCGCCGATTATTATGGTATCAAATTGTCAAGATGTTCAGAATTTGCATATGAGACTATAAAAAGGATAATGCCAACCGTCAAGCCTGAAATATTTGAGCCTATCACACTACGCCCGGAGGTAGCTAAGAACATTAACGATATTGAGGCTGCTTTCAACTCTGCAAAAGAGGATGTGGCTGACAAAACATAAATAAATTATGATGAAATTATTCAAAATATTTATACCTGCATTTTTTCTGTGCTTGTTAATCGGCACTGGTAATGCTTCCGCCCAATGGACGGTAATTGATCCGTCAAACATCGCCCAGAGCATCGTAAACTCTTCAAAATCACTCGTTCAGGAGTCGACGACCGCGACGAATATGGTCAATAACTTCAAAGAGACGGTAAAGATTTACCAACAGGCGAAGAAATATTATGACGCTCTCCAATCGGTCAACAACCTCGTCCGCGATGCCCGCAAGGTGCAGCAGACCGCCCTGATGCTCGGCGACATATCCGGTTACTATGTCAACAACTTCAAGAAGATGCTGACCGATCCCAACTTCACAAGTGCCGAGCTCTCGGCTATCGCCTCCGGCTACACCCGTATCCTCGAAGAAGCCAACGGAGTACTTGGAGATCTGAAACAGGTGGTCAATATCACGACATTAAGTATGACCGACAAAGACCGCATGGACGTGGTGGATGACTGCTACAGGGAGATGAAAAGGTTGAAAAATCTGACGGCATACTACACTAACAAGAATATCAGCGTATCATATCTACGGGCAAAAAAGAAGGCTGATACACAACGAGTCGTTAG
>CANRPJ010000043.1 GCA_947632485.1 uncultured Muribaculaceae bacterium | reverse complement strand
GTGCCGCGAGGCACGCAGATATAGAGAAACCGGGCATGAGCGACTGCGAAGCAGGCGCGAGTGTCCGGATAGCGGCACCTCCAACACATAAAGTGCCGGAGGTACGGGTATATTCAGTATAATTCTTTATCGTGCCAACTGGCTCCTCTTATACTGTAAAAACGCTTCAGCTCATCTAAAAAGGCCTCTCCCTTGTGATGTTCTACTTGATTCTTAACATATTGAATGATTCCCTCCTTGTCTGATGGATCTTTTGACTCAGCATAATAGCCCTCACACCAGGCTTCAAACGCGGGAAATAGCATCGACTTCTTCATCCATTGGCTACTGTAACTCTTTATATCCTGAACCAGATCCGCCACCGCGATTTTCGGGTGAACATCTACAACCATGTGAACATGATCCTCAATACCTCCGATACGATAGAGCCTACACTTGCGCTTCTGGAGCATCGACCATATAAATGAGTAAAGCGCCTTTGAGTTGTGCATATTAATCGTTGGCTTCCGGTGTTTTGTGCCGAAAACAATGTGTTGTAAATTAGTAGTGTAGCTCATACTGCAAAGATAGCTAAATTAAAACACTTTATAACCTATACATATCAATATGTACCCGTACCTCCGGCACTCTGCGTGTTGGGGATTCCGCTATCCGGACACTCGCGCCTGCTTCGCAGTCGCTCATGCCCGGTTTCTCTATATCCTCGTGCCTCACGGCACTCTGACAATACAAACACAAGTTCATGCCTCTGGACTTACTCAATGCTCATGCCCTATATACGTACCCCGCAGCATTTTGAATGTTAGAGTGTCCGGTTTCTCTAGATCAGCACCTCTCGCGGCACTATGACTATACAGGCTGGGAGGCTCTGTCTATGGTACCTTGACACGATTTTGGGGTTAATCAACTATAGAACAGCAGATTAACCCCATATCATTGTCAAGGCCGTCAAGGGACCTGCACGGAGCGACAGACTATTAGACGTAGCCCTCTCCGAAACGCGATTTCACATCGTTGACCATCTGCTTAATCTTCTGCTCCTCAGCTATCGGGCAGATAAGCAGCGCGTTGCCGTTTTCAGCTACGATATAATCCTTCAATCCGGCAGCTACCACGATCTTATCGTCGGTCACAGCGAACACGCTTCCCTGGCAGTCGCGGGTCAGGACTTTGCAGCGCTGGGTCACATTTCCTTCAGCCGTCTTGGGCGAGGTCTCATAGAGCGCTTTCCAGCTTCCGAGATCGCTCCAGCCGAAGTCGGCTGTCTTAACGTAAACATTATCAGCCTTCTCCATCACGGCATAGTCGATTGAGTTGGAGGGTGCCTCAGAGAAATGCCTGTCGATGAAGGTGAGCTCCTCCGGAGTGCCATAGAGGGAGTTACCCCGGTCGAAAAGAGCAGCCGTATCGGGATCAAACTTACCGAATGCCTCGAGGATCGTGCGCGCGGTCCAGAGGAAGATGCCTGCGTTCCAGAAGAATTCCCCGCTAGATATGAAGAGCTCTGCCATCTCGCGGTCAGGCTTTTCGGTGAAAGATTTCACCTTCATGATACCCGGCCAGCCTTCTACGGGCGCGCCGCGCTGTATGTAGCCGTAGCCCGTGTGGGGGTTCGAAGGGCGAATTCCGAGAGTGAGCAGCGCCGGGTGCGACTCCACGAAGCTAAGCCCCTCAGCGAGCGCACTCCTGAAGGCATCTTCACGCAACACGAGATGATCAGACGGAAGCGTAAGTATAGCTGCATCAGGATCTTTTGCGGCAATATGATGAGCGGCCCAGCAGAGGCAGGGAGCCGTGTTGCGGCGGGCGGGCTCCAGCAGGATATTGCCTGCCGGCACTTCCGGCAGCTGCGCAGCCACTACGGAGGCATAGGAGGCGTTGGTGACCAACAGGATATTCTCCGGCTCCACCAGAGGGCGAATGCGGTCGAAGGTCATCTGCAGAAGAGTACGACCGGTGCCGAAGAAGTCGAGAAACTGCTTGGGCATCTCGGTGCGGCTGAAGGGCCAGAAGCGGCTACCTACGCCGCCACACATTATCACACAATAACGGTTTCTATTCATTACAAAACTTAAGTATCAGATATTAAGGCATTCAGATTATTGTCACACTGCGGAAGGGCTCTCGCGGAACTGATGCTTCAGACCCTCGACCACATTAAGCATATAGTCGCCGAGCTTCTCTGCCTCACCGATAAGATCCATGAAGAAGATACCTTCCTGATAGTTATAGACTTTATTGTTGATGTTGGCAATATTGGTATCGCGGAGCTGGTTGCGGTAGTTGTTGATCTCACGCTCGATATTGTAGGCCGCTATCACGCGCGAACTTTCGGGAGCTTCCATCTCGCGGAGCAGATGCAGCGTATTGTCCATGGCCTTGTCGACCAGATCATACATACGGTCGATCTCATTGAGCACCTGCTCGTCGAATTCCACCTTATTATTGTTTTTGCGGGTCATCGTCTTGGCCACATTGTTGCAGCCGTCGGCAATGCTCTCTATCTCGCTTATTATCCTGAGCATAGACGATACCTCAAGCTTACTCTTGGCGCTCAGGCGACCTTCCGCCACATGGTTGAGGAATCGGGCTATCTCGATTTCCATTCTGTCGGATATCTCCTCATACTTTCCTATACGCGAGTAGAGCCGGTTATATTCCTCATCGGAAGGATCCATGTGGATCAGCTCGCGGGCCATGGAGAGCATTCGGGCCACACGCTCACCGTAGACCACTATCTCCTTCTGCGCCTGAGCTATATTGAGCTCGGAGGCGGAGAGCATGCCTCGACCGATATATTTGAGCGAGAACTCCTCTTCCTCATCTTTATTGCGGGCAGGCATAATCCAGCATACGATTGTAACATAGAGCTTTGTGAACCATATCATTACGAGCAGATTGCAGGCGTTGAATACGGTTGGGAACATCGCCAGGCCGAATGCTACCACTGACTGTGCTTCCGAGGTCATGCCGCCGGCGGGAGACAAAAGGGTGCTGTCGGCCATAGCCGCCTCGCGGGCTGCGGAGATATCGAGCGGATTGATACCGCGGATAGCATAGGTGATATCGCCTACAAGCCTCACGAAAGGCGTGAAGATGCAGAGCACGATGATGGAGCCCAGCACATTGAAGAGCACATGGCCGGCAGCCGTGCGCTTAGCCGCGAGATTTCCGCTGAGAGAAGCGAGGATAGGAGTGATCGTAGTACCGATATTGCCGCCGAGCACGATCGCACAGCCAAGCTCGAAGGAAATCCACCCCTGAGAGCACATGATCAGCGTGATGGCAAACGTAGCCGCCGAACTCTGCACCATCATTGTGAGAACGATACCGACAGTGAAGAATATCAGCACGCTGCCGAAGCCCATCGAAGTGTAGTTGGCCAGGAAGCTCAGGATTTCGGGATTCTCCTCAAGATTAGGCACATAGCGGCTTATCAGGTCGAGACCCATGAAGAGGAAACAGAATCCTATAAGAAACTCTCCCACACTCCTCCACGAAGGCTTCTTCATGAAGAGCATAGGCACTCCGACAGCGAGCAGCAGCAGGCTATAGTCGCTGATAGAGACCTCGAATGAGAAGGCAGAGATGATCCAGGTTGTGACGGTAGTACCTACATTGGCACCGAAAATCACCGCCATTGCCTGTCCGAGACTCATCAGACCGGCGTTCACAAACGAGACCACCATTGTGGTGGAGGCACTCGAGCTCTGGATAAGAGCTGTGATAATGATACCCGTGATGACTCCTGTCACCCGGTTGCGCGTCATGGCGCTCAAGATGTTGCGCAAGCGGTCGCCCGCCGCTTTCTGGAGGCCTTCGCTCATCACCTTCATACCGTAGAGGAAGAGGCATACAGAGGCCAGAAGGCTCAGAAAATCTATCACAGTGTATTGCATCGCTGTGGAAAAGAGGTTTTACTTTGGTGCAAAGATAACTATATTTTTACTATGTTTGCACCATGGAAAACGCTTTTATGAACCCGGAGATACCCGCACATCTTCTGCCGGCCGAATGCTCGCAATGGATGGAGGCTATCGGCTGCGCCGTGACTATAAGCGACCTGGAGGGCCGCATCATATATATGAATCAACGCGCACGCGCCACCTACAAGGCCCACGGCGATCTCATCGGAAAGAATATGATGCCATGCCACAGCGCTGCATCACAGGCGCTTATACTCCGCATGCTGGAGACCGGAGAAACCCACACCTACACCGTGAAAAAGGGAGGCATAAGGAAACTGATCTTCCAGTCGCCCTGGAAAAAAGACGGCGTGATAGCCGGCATGGTGGAGCTGTCGATACCGCTGCCGGAAAATATGGCCCACTACGACCGCGACAAGGCTTAGTCGGAGGCCAGGCGCGCCAGCTCGCAGGCGGCGAGAAGGAAGGCCCCGGTGCCGAAGTTGGTTACCGAAGCGGCATCCACCGTCTGGCCCGGTTCGGCGCGCTCTCGCTGGTGAGCGCCCGGGGCGACGCGCGGCTGAGCGAGCGCGGCGCCAGCGTGGCCCAGGAGGCGGC
>CANRPJ010000042.1 GCA_947632485.1 uncultured Muribaculaceae bacterium | reverse complement strand
TAGGGGCGATTGTCGGTATAGTCTTTTGGCTGATATTGAAACCGTTATTCCGAGGTGTAGGGTGGATTATTTCAGTTCTCACCGCAATAATGATAATCTATTGGTTACTCATTCTTTAAAAAACACTGATATGGCTACACTGAAATCAAACGACGCTGCAATCGCAGCAATGCAGCAGATGCTCCAGGAGCGTTGCATCGCAGAACCCTCTTTCGCCATTAAAATGGCAAGTCCAACCAAGAGTCTTGAGGGTGCAATCGACTATATGTGTTCACAAATAAAAAAGAGCGGAATGTGTATGGTTGACGGGGATACCGTCCTTAACCTGCTGACCCACTACTTTGAAGAACCCGACATTGAGGACTGCGGAAAGGTCTATTGCAATATGGTGGTCGCAAAGCCGGAACTCACCGATGAGGATAAAGCCGAACTCAAGGAGCAGGCAATGATGCAATATAAGCAGGAGCAACTCCGGGAACTCCGCAGACAATCACAACTGAAGGCTCAACCCAAGGCACAACCCAAGCCGACCACCACCGCACCCAAAGCCGGCGCAGAGATAGACACTGCCCCCAACTTATTCGATAATTTCTAAAATTTCAAGACTATGAAACCTCGTAATCTTAAAGAAAAGCATATAGTGGAACTGAACGGGCGACTCCGTCCGCTCACCGCTCCCCAGAAGAATTGGGCACTCAACTCAACCATCAGACATTATGGCTACCGACTCAAATCCGGAATGTGTACCTGCATGAAATGCGGTCACGAATGGTTGGAGACAAGGGATGGAATGTGTTTATGTCCCGAATGTGGCACAATGGTTAAAATCAAGGACACGAAGGAGCGTGTTATCCGTGACAAATCCTATTTCAACGTTATCACCACTATGGAGGGTTATCAGGTAATCCGTATGTTCCTGATGATAGTGGAAATGCGCAAGGGAATGAAGGCAAAACCCGCCTATCTTGAAATCGGCAGTTATTGGATTGACAACGAGGGCAAGACAACCGTCGTAGGACTTCAGCGTACACTCGGTCGATACATCGACAGCTTCGCCTTCGGTTCTCCGTTGGAGATAAGGCGTGACAACGATGCCTTCCAACACATATCAGATGAATGGGTCTATCCTCGCATCAAGGTAACTGACATCATCAAGCGCAATGGCTTCAAAAGCAGTTGCCACCATATCCACCCTGTGACCATGTTTCAAGAACTGCTTACAAATCCTAAGGCCGAGACTTTGATGAAAGCCAATGAGATAGAACTCTTGCGCTATCTTTGTCACAGTCCCTTTAACTCGGACGATGTTGACTTCTATTGGAAATCAATAAAGATTGCCCTGCGCAACGGATATAAGATTGATGATGTTCCGATGTGGTTTGACTACATCAAGATGTTGGAGCAGATGGGCGGAGACATCAAATCTCCTTTGCTGATAGCTCCCAAGGATTTGCAGACGGCCCATGACATATATGTGGCAAAGGTCAACCGCAGGCATCGGAAGGAACAGCAGGAGAAAGAGCGTCAACAAGCTATCGAGGATAAGGCACGTTTTGAGGAACTGAAATCCCGCTATTTCGGAATGGCTATGACTGACGGAGAGATTGAAATCCACTCAATAGACAGCATTGACGCTTACTATGAAATTGGCCAACGGAACAAAATATGCTGCGGTTCAGCCAAATATTTTCTCAAAGAGAATACACTGACCCTCACTGCCTACCTCGGCAACAAGCAGATAGCCACCATTGAAATCTCGCTTGACGACTATTCGATAATTCAGTGCAGGGCATTTGCCAACGGCATCTGCGAATATACCGAGCAGATAGCGGGTATCATCAACGCCAACAAGAAGATGATAGCAGAAAGAAAAAGAGCATAGCCAACCTTTAGCTCGGCGAGGCTTGACCGAGCCAATGCCATATCAGCGATGAGGGTGGCGGAGCATAAAACCTCCGTCACCCCCATTTTGCCAAAAAATTTCGGCCGCCCAAAGGCGGCGTTGGTGCATTGTATTATTTCATCAGGGGCAACTGTGCCAGCATATTCTTCAGGCGGATTGCAAGGCGTGGCATCGGTTCGGCGACTGTCAAGGCAACGAGCTCTTTTTCAGCGGCAATGTCGTTTATCAGCCGGACTACTTCATTCAGTCTGAGCCCACCTTCGGGACCATCGGCAACGGCGGCGAGAATGTCGGACGGATCCATTACATCCATATCGAAATGAACCATAACTTTTGACGCAGCGGATTTGCGAAGCCAGTCGATTACCGGACTGCCGTTGTCCGCAAGTTCTGACGGAGAGAAATGCGTGAGTCCTAATTCGTCCACCCGTTTTTCAATATATGAATACTCGCACTCCCGAAGTCCGGCAAGACATATTTTATCAGCTGATATTTTTCCGGGCAGTAATGACATAATGCGCTTGTCCCCCCATGCCCATGCAGGCGGAGAGAGCCATTGCGTGATAACCGTTATAGTCATCGCCGGGCAATGTGATGTCAGGGTGTGCGTCAACCCAGACTATTGCAACATCATCCCTGTACTTATCGGCAAGATATGAAAATACAGGCACACTTACCGAGCACTCACCGCCAAGAGTGACAACCTTATCGGGGTTGGCTACAGCGAGAATGGCGAGTGCAGCCTTTGTCTGTGATATTATTATATCCCGGTCAAGGATACCCTCTTTTTCAACTCTCTCGGAAATATCTGTCGAAAATGGTACGGTAAAAGTCCGGCAGTCAGTTTTCGGAGCGAGAAATTCGAGAAGCATTGCTCCGAGATAGTAACCCCAAGACGCATCATCCGGCGCGAGAGTCGGAATCCACCGGGCTATATTCGCGCCCTGCCATTGCGGATATATCAGTCTTATAGTCTTTGTTTCCATGTGATTATAACATTTGAAAATCTAATTTGCTTGTCAAGACGCTTCACATCTTCCTTTTCAGGATTTTGTTGATAGTGACAATCATTGTATCGTGAAGAAAGACTTTCAGGTTGTTGTCATCCTTTAGTGCTATCTCTCCCTGTTCAGTGAATATCTCCAGAAGTTCTCTTTTGATTTTTGAGTATGGCTCACCGAATGGGATAAGTCGTTCATCCTCCCAATAGCGGATTACTATGTCAGCCCATAATTCCTTCAGCGCAGCCTTCTCCTCCTTGTTGAGCTTGTCGTATTTCTTATGCTCTGGCTCTACCGGAGGCATGATGTCAATGTCGGGATTGAACATATCATATTCCATGTCGCCGAACAGTTCATCAAAATCATCGTCATCGACTGGAATATCATGGTCGATTTCGCCCCCTTTCTTTTTCTTTGACATACACGCCTTGCAGATATGCTGTGCATGTCCTTTGCCACTGAATTTCTCATTGGCTTTATACTCACCGCATATCCGGCAGTAATGTCCTTGTCGTTTCTTCTTTGCCATACACAAAATTAACGATTTATCTTCGGTTTTGTATGTCCGGCAACTGAAATATTCTCATGCAGATTTGTCCATATCAGGAATAATTGTTATCTTTGTAATTGATAATATTTAGTTAGTATATGCGTATATATGAACTATTCAGATAATATGTTATCAGTATTAGACGGCTTTGCACTGCCTGATGCGGACGATGTGGCCCGCAAGATGGCGGATGACTTCCGCAAGAGGCGTGTGGAGCGCGGCTTGACACGGGAGGTTGTGGCTGAGAAATCAGGTGTGGCTCTTGCCAACATAACACGCTTCGAGCAGAAAGGGCTTATATCACTGAAGAATCTGATACTCCTTGCAATCTCGATGGATTATCTGCATGAAGTGCGCGACATATTCGCCGCTCCAAAGTATTCCACAATGGAGGAACTAACACAGATACGCAAGAATACCGGCAAGAAGAAAGCATATAACCGTAAACCCCGCACCGATGAAGAAGATTGACCGTCTTTCCGTGAAATACCACGACCGCAATGTCGGCACGATGTCGCTGACACCCGACGACCGCCTGTGCGTATTTGAATACGACAGGGAATGGCTTGCAGACGGCTTCAGTATCTCTCCGCTGGAGTTGCCGTTGAAACCAGGCATGTTCATAGCCAAACCGACACCGTTCAACGGTGATTTCGGTATTTTTGAGGACAGCCTTCCGGATGGTTACGGACGTTATCTGCTTCACAAGGCTCTGCTACGAGAAGGAATAAATGACTCCGACTTGTCGGCACTCGACAGACTTAGCATTGTCGGCAGTGGTGGTATGGGCGCGCTGACGTATGCGCCCGTCTCGAATATCGTTACAGGCGAAGAGACCGACGATTTCGACATGCTCCAGCAAAAGGCATTGGAGGTGCTTCGGGAACGACAGGACGACGATGCCGAACTCCTGCTTTTCAACAGCGGCAACAGTGGCGGGGCAAGACCTAAAGCGGTGTTCTCGGACAGCGACGGCCACTGGCTTGTGAAGTTCCGGCACATCTACGACCCCAAGAATATCGGTGAGCAGGAATATATCTACAACGAGACCGCACGGAAATGCGGGATAACGGTTCCGGATTTCAAACTGGTCAATGGCAAATACTTTGCCTCACGCTGTTTTGATCTGACAGAATCAGGAGAAAGGCTGCACACTGCCACAGCCGGCGGACTGCTTTGCATATCCCTCGGCAATCCGATCCTTGACTACAGTAATCTACTT
>CANRPJ010000041.1 GCA_947632485.1 uncultured Muribaculaceae bacterium | reverse complement strand
GATTTCTTTCGAATAATGAGGTTTTTCCTTTATTTGAACAATATTATAATGTCTATCTTGCAAATAAGGATGAACTTCTAAATATTCTACAATCTGCCGATGATCAACAAAAAATATGGACAGATATTATTGATTTGTATAACGCTCGTTTTCATGTTCCATTGAGAGTAAATATAACTAATCAGAAAGATATCATACTTAAACATCAGGCTGCTAAACTTTCTTTCAAATACGATGACGGAATAAACACTGCTGAGACTGAGAAACAAAAGCTTACAAAAGTTTTAAGCAGAGGCGAAATTCGAGCGTTTTATATCCTTCAATTTCTTTTTGAGATGGAAGAGCGTAAGAACTCTGATAAGGATTCCATAATTGTACTAGATGATGTTGCGGATTCGTTTGACTACCAAAACAAGTATGCAATCATTGAATATATCCGAGACCTAATATTCTCAACGAAGAATAATATATTCATGATAATACTAACACACAATTACGATTTTTATCGAAACCTTGCCCTAAGATTATCTCTCAATCGAGATAATTTGTGGATGAGTACTAGAAATAAAGATGGATCAATTTCTATTGTTCCGGGGCAGTATCGTGGCGATGTATACTCCAATGCTTTTGTTGGGCACGATGACGATGATGAAATATTCTTAAGCATGATTCCGTTTGTAAGGAACCTTGTGATGTATACCGAAGGTGAAAATTCACACGATTATCTTACTCTCACATCATGTTTACATCGTAAGAATGATACTCACACTATTACAGAACGTAATATATCGGATATAATCAAGAAATATATCAAAGGAAAAACACTCAATAGAGTTGTTTCAGATGTTCCCATATATGATATTATTATAAATACAGCCAATAGCATTAGCAACAATGCGACTGTCAACAGTATATTAATACAAAATAAAATTGCGATTTCAATTGCAATCCGTCTTATTACTGAGGAATACATCTACGATAAATTTATTAAAGATGCTGTTCCGAATGAAAGATTTGAATCATCATCCAATCAACTGGGTAAATGGTCACAGTTATTTAAAGAACTATATCCTAGCCATCCAAATAGGATTACTATCGACCGAGTCAATATGATGACTCCTGAGTTTATTCATATTAACAGCTTTATGTATGAACCACTAATTGATATGTCTATATCCCATCTTATAGACCTGTATAACGACTGTAAGCGTCTAAAGTGAAATTATGGCGAAGAAGTTTGAGATACGAAATAGTACGGCGGAGTTCCTGATCTTTCAGATTGAGGGAAAGGAGGACGGTGTGCAGGTTGTGTACCGGGATGAAAGCATCTGGTGTACGCAGAAAGCTATGGCACAGCTTTTTGATATAGGCGTTCCGGCCATTAGCAAGCATCTAAAAAATATTTTTGAGACAGGAGAGCTTATTGAAAATATGGTTGTTTCCAAAATGGAAATAACCACCCAACATGGTGCTATTCCTAATAAAACTCAAACTAAAGAGGTCACTTTCTATAATCTTGATGCCATTATATCACTTGGTTATCGTGTGAATAGCACACGGGCAACCCAGTTCCGGCAGTGGTGCACTTTCGTTCTGCGTCAGTTTGCTATTCGTGGATATGTCATTGATAAGAAGCGAATGGAGAACGGTTCGTTTATCGGTGAGGACTATTTCGAGCATCTGTTGGCTGAGATCCGTGAGATACGTCTGAGTGAACGACGTTTCTATCAGAAGTTGACGGACATATACTCCACTGCGATTGACTATAACCGTGATGCCCCTACCACCAGACTCTTCTTCAAGAAGGTTCAAAATAAGATGCACTATGCAGTGCATGGACATACCGCAGCAGAATTGATTGTTGAGAGAGCCGATGCTGAGAAGGAACACATGGGACTGACAACGTGGGAGAACGCGCCTCACAGTAAAATCGTAAAGCCCGATGTAAGCGTCGCCAAGAATTATCTAAAGGAGAACGAACTTGAAGATATGGGGCGTCTTGTCAATGCTGTCCTTGACATGGCAGAGAGAATGGCGAAGCGGCACATCCCCATGACAGTGGAAGATTGGGCGAAACGTATCGATATTATACTTGAAGCAACCGGCGATGCAGTTCTAACCGATGCCGGAAAGATAACTGCTGAATTTGCCAAGAGTTTCGCTGAATCGGAATTTGAGAAATATCGCATCATCCAAGACCGACTTTTCCAGTCAGACTTCGACCGTTTCAACGATTCATCAAACCTATTCATTGACGAGTAATAGAATAGGCCATATCCCAATTTCAATAAATCAATATTATACTAAATATGTTTATTTTAGAGTCTGTTATAGTTCGTGATGGGTGTACCGGTCAAAAAAATCTTATTTCTGGGAAATATACACTTGTTTCCGATGAATATCATAAGTTACCCATAGAATTTTTTGATCAAAATATCTGTATATCTTCAATTGTCGGTAAAAATGGGAGTGGTAAATCTTCCCTGCTTGATATAATATATCGAGTACTCAATAACACATGTGCTATACTTTGCACAAACTTAAATACCGTTGACTATACCGCTTTTAGTTATATAAAAGGAGTCAGAGCAGAGTTGAATTTTATAATTGGGGATAAGGACGAGAAAAAGCATGGACAAATAATATGTAATGATAATTATATAGGAATAAAAATATGCGATAATGGAACGGGGGAAATATTGTGTGAACGGGACTTTGGGAACAGAAAAGGAGGCTTTCCACATTTTACCCATATAACTAGTTTAACAGATCAAAAAAGGGCAGAAATTGCCAAAGAATTATTCTATTGCATAGTGGTAAATTATGCCCCGTTTGCATTAAATTCAAGTGAATATAATAATGAATATTGTTGTGGAGTCAATGAAAGTTTGGTTCCCGACAAAATAGATATTCGCAACCACAATTGGTTGCAGTCTATCTTTCATAAAAATGATGGATACCAATCAAATATCACATTGGTTCCATATCGAGATTCCGGTATATTTGATGCTACAAAAGAATCTAAATTAGTAAGAGAACGGATTCTTGATATTCTATGTACATATTCTAATTTTATTGATGGCTATCAACTTAAAAGAGTTCATTTTAGATTGAATGAAGACAGCTTTAAATCCAAATTTAATCTCACTCGTCCAACATATCTGAATGGTTATAAGCCACAAATGGAGATTAAACAATTTATCCAAGAGTTTGAAATAATCCTTGACGATTATGTGCATTTTGGATACGAAACAATCGCAACGAAAATTCTTAAAGAATTAGGGTATAATAAAAAAAGTATAGTTTTAGATTCTAGGCCTCATACTTTAGGATACCTATATCTTGTTTACAAAGTCCTCAATTGTGCCCAATATCCGTCCTTTAAAGAATATTCGGAATTAAACAACACTGATCTTGCGATAGATAAGAATCATACAGAGCTATTTAATAAGGCAATTTTACTAACAAAAGCTATAAATACTGAGCACTCACATATAACTTTTAAAATCAATAGAACTAAATCGTTTTTAGATATTATTCCACAATTAAACTGGGATGACATTTGCTCTTATGGTTTTGACCTAAAGGAGTATCAGAATAAATTTGATATTAAAAAAGAAGAAGCCAATAATGTAATTCCAATAGTAAAGCAACTCCCGCCGTCCTTTTTTGATTTTGAAATATTTCTACATTTAGAAGGAACGATTGATAAAGAAATATCCTTCGAGAAGCTCAGTTCTGGTGAGAGACAATTCTATAGTTCAATCAGTTCAATAATATATCACTCCATGAATATAATCTCTGTACCTGAACATATAGATAGGGTAAAATATTATAATGTATTAGCTATATTAGATGAAGTTGAACTTTGTTTCCATCCTGAATTCCAAAGAGTTTATATAAATAAATTACTAGGCACTATAAAGCGGCTTAGTTTTAATAAAGTATTGGGATTTCATATAATTTTAACGACTCATTCTCCATTCATATTATCAGACATACCGGAGTCGAATATTTTATATCTTGAAGACGGCATACGGCGGAACGAATCACACAAATTCATTAATCCATTTTCAGCAAATATTAATGACATTCTATGTCAAAGTTTTTTCTTGAAAACCGAGGGGTTTATAGGAGAGCATGCGAAACACATCATAATGTCTCTATCCAATTATCTTGAGGACAATGGTATAAAGAATGGTAATAATAATGATGATATTAAATGGGATAAGAGTTCTTCAAAATATGTGATTGATATTATCGGAGAACCGTTAATTAAAGATATTCTAAAACAACAATATAACTATAAATTCAAAGATGCTGTAGCCATAAGACAGCAGATTATACAACTTTATGAAGAATTACGTCAAATAGAAAACGACTAAGATATTATGAGACGGATTTTAATAACACCTTATGTGCGTACTGTTGCTTTACAGTATTCAAATCATATAAAAAATGAGAATATAGCTGATAAATTATATGATCTTAAACAGATCCTTTTACAACAGCCTAATTCGACTGGGTATATTGACTACGTTGATTACATTATCAACCACTATGACAATATCTTATCAGTTGTTCCCGAAGACTTTGATGCATACGATCCAATTAAACAATTAAGTCTAACTATCACTTTAAATAGAATATTTTCTATTGAAGATAGCAATGGGGATATTCATCAATATAAATTTCATGAATTAGTTGTAAATGCACTATCATAGGAGCAGCGGCGTAGTTCCGTGGCAGGGCTAACCGAATATCCGACTGACTCGGTACATGAAGAATGGCAGGTCGG
>CANRPJ010000040.1 GCA_947632485.1 uncultured Muribaculaceae bacterium | reverse complement strand
GGTTTCTGAAATAATTTACTGTGGTGGCTACTTCGTCCCATTCCTGCTGCAGCCGCATCAGCGCGCCGCGTCCGGTATCGGTTATACTGAAGTATTTCCTCGGGGGGCCGCTTGGGCTCTCTCCCCACACATAGTTGAGTTTCTCTTCGCGGCGGAGGCGGTTGAGGAGAGTGTAGAGAGTGCCCTCAACTACAATCAGCTGCGCCTCTTTGAGCTTTGCAAGAATCTCGGCGGGGTAGGCCTCTGTCTGCGCCAGGTAGAGAAGCACGCAGTATTCGAGAATGCCTTTCCGCATCTGCGATTTAATATTCTCTTCTGCCATATATAATGTTGATTTCAGTGGTTTACATTCCGAATCCGCCCACGCTGTTGGAGTTGTCGGTCTTCGAAGTATCATTGTTGTCGATGTTTGCATCGGTCTTCTTCACGTCGCTCTTGAGGGATCCGAATTTCCATGTTACGGATACACCTACATTCCAGTTGGCGGCTTTGAAGTTGCTTCGTGTAATCACTCCCGGGGCCTCGGTATATCTGTTAAAGTGAGTGTAGGGGGTAAGGAAGTTAGAGGCGTTTACAGCAAGTGTAAGCCGGTCTTCTTTCAGGAAGCTCTTGCTGGCGCTCAGTCCGTAGAAATAGAAGGAGGAGCCTTTTCCCTGCAGGGTTACGCCGCGTGTAGAGCCGCCACCGTTGAGCGAGAGGCGTAGTCCGTTGTTGAAACGATAGTTCCACCCCAGGAATGCGTTGCCTTCTACTCCGCCCTTGTGGATATCAAGAGCACCGGCATTATAGTGAATATAATTGAGCGAGCCGTTGATAGTCACGTCCATAGCCTGCGAGAAGCGCCAGCCGAGCATACCGTTGAGACGGAAATTGTTCTTGATGCCCATATTGGCATAGCTTGAATAGACTATTTTGTCTTCAAGGTGATCATAGCTGGTGATCATATCGTGAAGATAGCGCCATTCCACTCCTACAGAGCCGAATATCTTGTTCATGAAGTTGCTGTAGGTCAGGCTTACTACGTTGGTTCGCTCCGAGCTCAGGTCGGGATTACCTTCCCGTACCTGATTTTCCTCCATGGAGAACCGGTAAGGATTGAGCTGCTCAATGTTAGGACGGAAGATTCGCATCTGGTAGGCGAAACGCAGGTTTTCAGCGGGTTGGAAGTTGTAGGTGATGGCGGCGTTGGGCACTACATCGTTGAGTATCGATGTGAAGTCTTGCTGGTCGCCGGTGCGGAAGTCAACGCCCATGTGAGTATATTCATAGCGCACACCCGCTTTAATACCCCATTTGCCGTAGGTGCCGGTATATGAGCCGTAGAGCGCTGCTATGTCCTGATACTGAAGCAGTCGGTCGTGGTCTGTGCCCAGTAAAATAGCAGATTCCGGGCTGCTTCCACCTATATTCCAGCTGTCGGAACGATTGCGACGGAACAGACCTTTTGCTCCGAATTCGAGAGTGTGGTGTTCGTTGATGGGATTCACATAGTCGATCTGAGCGGTATGAGAATTATTGTAGTAGTGCATACGGTTTCCGAGGAAAGGAATCTCCATCTCATAATTGTCGAAATCTGAATAGTAGTTGTCAAAATCGATATTCTGGTTGGAGAAATCGTAGAGATATGAGAACACGAGATTGTGGCCCTGACGCCCGAGAGTGCGCTGATATGAAGCGTTGACTGATATATCTTCCATTTCCAGGTTGGGATCCATTTTCCGGCGGTAGCTGTAAACGGGATCTCCGTTTGCAGAAGTCATTGTCGTGATGCTATTTACCTTCAGGCTCGGATCGATAGTCATTCCGGAAACTCCGAGAGTGAAGAGATTGAGAGTGTCAGGTTCCCAAGAGAGGTTGTAGGAGCCGTTGAGGAAGCCGAATTTCTGATTCTGTGTGAGGTGTTCGCGCAGGAAATGGTTGGTTGGATCATTGAGATATTCAATCTCGCTCTCTGACTTGTCTTTACGTCCGATAAAAGAGTTGGCGTATGTGAGATTGGCGTCCATCGTCACCTTGTTCACACGGGTTCTTCCGTAGAGCGAGGCGGCAGTATTCATTTTCGAAATCGAAAGGGTAGCGTTGAGCAGATAGCCGTTGATGCTCTGCTGCGTCTCGGTCACGATATTTAAGATACCACCGCTTCCTTCAGCATCGTATTTAGCTCCCGGTTCGTTGATTACCTCAATTTTGCGGATTGCCGTGGCAGGCATCGACTTGAAGATTGTGGAGGCGTTGGCGGAGAGCATCGGATCTTCCTTGCCGTTTACGTAGATCTTGAAGTTGGATTCGCCATTTACGCGGATATTGTCTTCGCCGTCAACGCTTACCATCGGTACCTTACGGAGCATCTCGAGCACGGTATTGTTTTTCGAGCTTGGATCCTCATCTACGTTGTATGTGAGTTTTGCGCCGTCGCTCTGGATCACCGGTTTTGTGCCTGTCACTGTGACTCCTTCGAGCTGAGTGAAGATGTCGGCAAACTGATCCGATATCGAGTCTGGTACCTGTTGGTTGGTTTTGATAGTGTCGGCAGGCAGTTGAGTGGGATCTTGCGCAGCGGCCGTAGTTCCGGCTGCTACGATTGTTGCGGCGAGCAGCATTCTGATCTTTCGTGCTTCCATGTTTTTGAGTTGTTGGTGGAGCCGGGCTCCTGGTGTTTATAAGTTTTAGTTTTGATTTTCAGTTTTCGGTGGGCTCCTGTGAGGGGCTCTCCCTTAATCACGGTGCAAAGTTAATGACTCTTTAGGTACTTTGCAATACTTAGTACCGATTTTCTTTAGGAATTTCTGAAAAATTTTGCCTCCTGAACAATTTTTCCTACTTTTGCCTCACAATTATCTATTTAAGGTTCGCGCAGGCGCGTAATCCTTAAAAAGAAATTACGAATCGGATAATCTTTAACACAATCAGAAATGCTTAAACCAATCTGTTTAGCTTTGCTCGCTGCCGCAGCTCTTCCGCTTTCGGCTCAAGAGCACCTCAAAAGCCTCGATAAGTCGGGTTTCGATCCTACGGTGAAGGCTTCAGATGATTTCTATACCCACGTTAACAGCGGGTGGATGAAGAATCATCAGCTCACCCCTGAGTATGCCCGCTATGGCCAGTTCAACATTCTGCAGGATTCGAGCAATAACCGCGTGCGCAACATTGTGGCCAATCTTGCAGCCTCCAATCCGGCAAAGGGTACCAATGCCTACAAAGTAGCTTCGCTCTATGAGCTCGCAATGGACAGCGTACGCCGCAATAAGCTCGGAGCTGAACCTGTGAAACCGATACTGAAGAAGATCGAATCAACGCCTCATGAAGGCATGACGGATCTTTTCCTTGAGATGCAAAAGGACTATTTCTCGCCTTTTGTAGGGGTGGATATGATGGAGGATCTCGCAGACTCGCGCCAGTATGCGATGTATGTGGGTGCCGCCGGGCTCGGACTGGGCGACCGCGACTATTATCTGCTCAACGACAATCGCAACAAGGATATACGCGATGCCTATACGAAGCTGATTGAGAAGGTGATGACCCTTTCGGGCTATTCTAAGAAAGATGCAGCTCGCATTGCGAAGAATGTGCTTAAGATCGAGACTCTGATGGCCGATTCCACGTGGACCCGCGAGGAAAGCCGCAATATTCCTGCAATTTATAATCCTCGTCCTTATGCTGCGGTGAAGGAGATGTATCCCAATGTGCCTTTCGACCGGATGTTTGCCGATCTGGGAATCACTCCTCCTGAGACTCTGATTCTCACTACGATGAACACTATCAAGCAGGGCAATGACCTGATGGCTTCGCTCACCGACCGCGAGATCAAGGATTATTACCTGGCAAAGGTGGCCGGCTCGGCTGCATCAGCTTTGAGCGATGATTTCGGCGACGCTATGTTCGAATTCTCCAAGGCTCTTACGGGAGTGAGCAGCCAGCAACCCCGTTGGAAGCGAGCTCTCGGCGCAGTGGAAGGCTCAATGGGTGAGGCTGTAGGACAGCTCTATGTGGAGAAATATTTCCCACAGAGTTCGAAGGACTATATGGTAGGGCTTGTAGAGAATCTGCGCACAGCTCTCGGCAAACATATTATAGACCTGCCCTGGATGAGCACTGAGACCAAACTTAACGCACTCAATAAGCTCCAGGCGATTACCGTGAAAATCGGCTATCCAGATCAGTGGAAAGACTACTCGGAGCTTATTATAGATCCCTCACTGTCATATTATGAGAATGTGCGCAATGTAGGCAAGTGGGCACAGAAAGAGCAACTTAAGAAGTGGGGCAAGCCGGTCGACCGTTCTGAATGGGCTATGACCCCGCAGACGATCAACGCTTATTACAATCCTGAGAACAACGAGATCGTGTTCCCCGCAGGAATTCTTCAGGCTCCTTTCTTTGATCCTCAGTCGAGCGACGCTGAGAACTATGGCGGAATCGGTGTAGTGATCGGTCATGAACTTACTCATGGTTTCGACGATCAGGGTTCGATGTTTGATGCCGAAGGTAATATGGTCAACTGGTGGACACCCGAAGATGCCGCAGCTTTCAAGCAGCGCACTCAGGCGCTCGTAGACCAGTATAGCTCTGTAGAGCTCTTCCCTGACCTTCATGCCAACGGTGAATATACTCAGGGAGAGAACATAGCAGACCACGGAGGTCTCCGAATCGCCCATACGGCATTCCTCGATGCTCAGAAAAAGAAAGGAGTCGACGTAAATTCACCTGAAGCTAAAATCGACGGTCTGGATCCAAACCAGGTGTTCTATCTCAACTATGCCAATATCTGGGCTCAGAACATTCGCGATGAGGAAGCACGCCGCCTCACCATTGGCGATACCCACTCGCTCTCGCCTCTGCGTGTGAACGTGGCTCTTCGCAATCTCGATCCCTTCTTCGAAGCATTCGGAATAAAGGAAGGCGACAAGATGTGGCGTCCCGTAGAAGAGCGAATCACTATCTGGTAATCCACCACAATTGGTATTAACAAAACGGGTCGGGAATAGCGAATTTCCCGGCCCGTTAAAAGTTTAGAGAATACTCTTAAGAGGAAGTTAAGACTTGTTAGCAGAGGTACTGGGAGGAGATGCTCTGGTTGTTGTGGATTCGGCGGATCGTGTCGGCAAAGAGTTTTGCTACGGGGAGCACTACGGCTTTGCTGTTTTCGCGCACGTAGGGAATCGAGTTGGTGAAGATTATTTCCGTGAGACCGGAGGCTTTCACGCGGTCGGTAGCCGGATCGCTCATTACTGCATGGCTGCAAAGCGCTCTCACGCTCTTGGCACCCTGCGACATCAGAAGGTCGGCCGCTTTTGTGATTGTGCCTGCGGTATCTACGATATCGTCGACCAGAATCACGTTTTTATCCTTCACATCGCCGATCACTGTCATGTTGGCCACGACATTGGCTTTGGCGCGCTGCTTGTGGCAAAGCACCAGAGGCACGTCGAAATATTTGGCATAGGAGTTGGCTCTTTTGGCGCCACCCACATCGGGCGATGCTATAACCATATCCTTAAGATGCAGGCTCTCAATGTAAGGAATGAAGATTGAGGAGGCATAGAGATGGTCAACCGGCACATCGAAGAAACCCTGAATCTGGTCGGCATGTAGATCCATGGTAACCAGGCGGTTGATTCCGGCTGCCGTGAGCATATCGGCCACGAGCTTGGCGGCAATCGAAACCCTTGGCTTATCCTTGCGGTCCTGACGGGCCCAGCCGAAATAGGGCATTACGGCCATTATGCTGGCGGCCGAAGCGCGTTTGGCGGCATCGATCATCAGCAACAGTTCCATAAGATTATCGGAGTTGGGGAAGGTGCTCTGCACTATATAGACTTCTGAACCACGGATCGATTCATCGAAGCATACTTCAAACTCGCCGTCGGCAAAACGGTCTACGTGCATTTTCCCCAATTCTATGCCCAGTTCTTTGCAGATTGATTCGCCGAGATAATGGCTATTGGTGCCGGCGAACACTCTGATAGGTGGAAGCTGTGTGCTCATTGCTGTGTGGTAAGGTTGTTTTCTGTTGCAAAGTTAAGTATTATTCCCGTATCATCAGCTCCAACACTACGGCACAACGGCGCTTTACCGCCACTTTTGTGCCTTGGTCGGGTTGAAGTTCGAGCTGCTGTGGCTCACCGGTCAGTAAGTCGGTAGCTTTCACATTTCCTGTCGGTAGCCCCGCAGCCTCGAAGGCTGCCTGCGGAATCACGATTTCGCTGACCCTGTCGCTATCGCTGAAGTTGGCCAGAATCAGGAGTTTCTGTTTTTCTGTATGGCGGAGGAAAGCAAACTCTCTGTGAGGATCGAAACCGGGGTTGGAGAGATTCACGTACATTAAATCGAAGAATGCTCCCTTCCGGATAGCTTCTGCTTCATTGCAGAGACGGAGCACCTTGCGGTAGACCCTGCGCAGCCAGCGTTCCTGCTGAGAGAGCGCCTGCTCGTCCCATTTTCCTTCGTTGTTCCATCGCCGCAGCGTGGCGAGGCTCCAGTAATCGAAGATTGTAGTGCGGTGATTATGACCGGCATAGCCTTCATCTTCCTCACCCCTTTCGCCGAGCTCCTGCCCGTAATAGATCATGAATGGACCGGTAGAGAACATTGAGCTGACTACAAGCGCCGGAATCACGGTGGCCGGCGTCTGACCGTAGACGTCGGAGGCATATCTCACCTCATCGTGGTTCTCAAGGAAATTGAGCATTCTGGCACCCAGACCTTCTACAGCCTGCCAGCAGCCGGTGAGCCGCGCGGTTGAGTAGTTCATGGTCTCGATTCCAACGAGGGTATCATAAAGACCTACCTTATCATATAGATAGTCGAAGCCTCCATAGTCCACGAAGGGACGGTAGAGTCCTATATCATAAATCTCTCCGATAAAGAATACTTCCGGGTAATCGCGTTTCACCTCCGCTATGGCCCAATGCCAGAAAGCGAGGGGCACCATAAACACCATATCGCAGCGGAAGCCGTCGACTCCGAGCGAAGCCCAGTGCTTGAGGATATCGACCATCATTCTCCAGGTGGAAGGTATAGGCTCGAAATGATCTGACCCGTCGCCATAATCGTGACCATAGTTGAGCTTTACGGTCTCAAACCAATCAGTAGCTGACGGGAATGCGTTGAAACAGTCGTTGCCGGTGGCTTTGGCCGGAAACTCGATATAGGCATCATCGCCATCTCCAAGAGGAATCGAAGGCGAAAATTGCTGATTAGTAATATAATAGTAGTTGTTTTCCGATCGGAAATACCATGTGGAATCATCGTTGGCGCCGAAATCTGTCGCACCTTCAGGGGCACAGTCGCTATGATACTGGCGGGCGGTGTGGTTAGGCACGAAGTCAAGAATCAGCTTTAGTCCCGATTCATGCACCCGTGCTACCAGCTCTCCGAACTCCTCCCGGCGTTTTTCGGGATCAACTGCAAGCGCCGGAGCCACATCATAGTAATCCTTTATGGCATAAGGCGATCCGGCTTCTCCCTTCACCACGTAAGGATTATCCGCCGGCACTCCTGCTTCCGGGAAGGCCGTCTTAGTAGCGTGTTCGATCACTCCTGTAAGCCATAAGGCATTCACCCCTAAATCTTTCAGAGAATCGAGGAGACGGGTGGAGATCTCGGCAAGTTTGCCGCTGCCGTTTTGCTTATATGTGCCTCCTATGGCGCAGGTGGCGTTGTTGTTGGTAAGAATTCTTGGAAACGCCTGGTAAATTATGAGTTTCTCTTTTTCCTTTTTCTTCATAGCGTTTTCAGAGTCGAGTGTTCTCGAGCACCTTGCAGGCGGCATCGTAGCCCGAGGTGACTATCTTTTTCATGCTGGCAACATCAAACGTGTTGAAATCAGCCAGTCCCGCACTTTGCACCACGAGGTCGCAGAGCGTGAGATCCTGCAAGGCATTCGCCTTCATCATCAGTTGGAAGGTGCGCAGAGTAGTGTCGATTATGGAATGATGGTATTTATAATTGCGCTTCAGAGGACTGCAGTTGCTGCCTATCAGCGTAGTGCAGGCCTTACGGATTGCCCATGCCGGCAGATTGCGGAGCACTCCGCCATCTACATAATGCACCCCATTGATTTTCACAGGGTGAAATATCACCGGAATGCTACAGCTTGCTATAACCCTCGGCACAATCTCGCCTTTAGCCCAGCCTACCGATTTCCCCTGGTCAATGTCTGTTGCGCATACTACCGTAGGAATCTTGCATTCCTCAAGATTCTTTACCGGAAGCCAGGAGTCGAGGATGCGCGCGAATTTGTCGAGACGGAAAAAACCTGCTTTCGGCACTGTCCATTCCGTGAAGTCGCTGAAACGCCCGTATTCGCCGAAGCATTCCATTATCTCAACCGGAGTGAGCCCTGCGCCGTAAAGGGTGGCGGCTATAGAGCCTGCAGATACTCCCGATAGCACGTTGGGCCTCAGTCCGAACTGCTCAAGAGCCTGAAACACACCTATATGGGCGAATCCTCTGGCCCCTCCGCCGCTTAAGGCCAGGCCGAGGGATTTGCGGCTGCCGAATCCTATGGAATCCAGCATATCGTCGATGATTCGCGGCATATTCAATGATCTGGGCATGGGCTTACCTGCATCTTACTGCTACAAAGTTACTACAAAAAAGTGAAATGCGGAAAGAAATAGTGATAGAATTGAGTTACAAGGGTTTCAGTCGTGCTT
>CANRPJ010000039.1 GCA_947632485.1 uncultured Muribaculaceae bacterium | reverse complement strand
CGCCAGATCAGATTCAACCAATCTGGCGCGCTGCTTCTGTCTGTCGCAATTTTTTCAATGTTCTAAGCAATTCAGCCAGCTCGATTCAGTCTTCGTCTGACCGGCTCACCGCCGAATTGCGAGTGCAAAGTTACTGCCATTTTCACCTCCACGCAAGCTTTTTTACAATAAATTTCTCAATTATTTGTTCACAACAAAACAAAGCTAAAGCTCTAACAGTTAGAGCTTTACAAAGTGTTAATTTTTGTAATAAAAAGTAAAGAAATCAATAATAGACCTTCCGAACCTCTTTTTTCAGGAATTGAGGCTATCAAGAACGCGCCGGTAATACTCCGCTTTCCACTCTACCGAACGCGGGAATGCACGCGACGATGAGGGCATTCTCCAGATTCTTACGGGCGCGCCGGGGAAATAATCCGTCACCACATACCCGCCTACATCAATCTTTTTGAACCCTACTGTAGCGCCAAGGGTCTCTACCGCCTTTTCTCCGGTGAGCACAATATCACGGCACTGCGGTATGCGCCCGAGGAGCCGGGAGAAATCTCTCGGCTTCACCACCTTAAGATGAGCATCGGAGGCATTCCCCTTCTGGCGCACAATCTCTTCGCCCGTATCAGTAAGCGCCAGCCCGATGCTTCGGCAAAAGGCTACAATCTTATCCTTATCAAAGGTTTTACCGTCAGGGAGCATAAAGGCGTTCTTATCGCCGGTAGCTATATAAGCCCAGATACGCCACATATCGTTCTGCCGGTTAGGATAATAGAAATCCATGCACCAGCGTGAGCGCGGTGGCGGAAAACTACCCGACATCAGTATTCTGGCATTTTCGGGCAGAAAGGGTTCCAAAGGGTGAGTTTCGGTTACCATGCCTTTATAACAATCAAATCGGCTCCAAGAGCGGAATACGGTCAACTTTTTAACGTGCCCGGTCGTTAAAATAGCAAATAGAAACAAATTACTTCCACATCAACTATGAAAAATCTGAACAACTTCGTGGGTATATCCCGCTACTGGTGGATGCCGATGTTCACCGGAATCGTGGCCATAGCCATTGGCATCTGGTGCCTGTGCAGTCCTCAATCATCACTCCCCATTCTGGCTTATGCCTTCTGCATCTGCCTGTGTGCCACCGGCTTCTTAAACCTCGTATATGCCTTTGCCAATATGGGAGGCCACTATGGCTGGGGCTGGTCGCTCGCCTACGGTATCATCGAGATTCTCTGCGCGATATGGCTGTTTGCCCTTCCCGTCGCAGCAATGACCACTGCATTTATCTATGCCATTGGCCTCTTCATCATCTTCGTAGCCATCAACGCCATAAGCGAATCGCTGGTGATCTATAACTACGCTTCCTTCTGGATCGGCTGGCTGATAGGCCTCCTGCTGATGACTATCATCTTCTCGATATTATTTCTTGCAGGCCCGGTAGCCGGCGGCATAGCTGTATGGCTCTACATCGGTATCTCCTTCATCTGCTACGGTCTATACCGTATCCTACTTTCGGCAAAACTTCGCCGCATAAACAGCAGCATCAAGGAATAAAACAGAAACTATCAATTCATTACCGATAGCTCTCACCTGACGATTTCGCGCGGGTGAGAGCTATACGCAATTCTAAGCAATGGAAGATCTTGTAGTAGGAATGGGCGAGGCGCTATGGGACGTGCTTCCCGAAGGCCGGAAAATCGGCGGCGCGCCGGCGAATTTTGCTTACCACGCGGCGCAGTTCGGCCTGCCGAGCTGCGTAGTGAGCGCCGTGGGCGATGACGCCCTGGGAAAGGAGATACTGGAAACTTTCGCCGCCAGAGGTCTCAACTATCTTATCGAAGTAGTGGCTTATCCAACGGGCACAGTGCAGGTGGAACTTGACGAAGCCGGCATTCCACAGTATGATATTAAGGAGAATACCGCCTGGGACAATATTCCCTATACTCCTCAGCTGAAGGAGCTTGCCAGAAACACAAGAGCCGTTTGCTTCGGTTCGCTGGCTCAGCGCAGCGAGACATCGCGGAATACTATCAACCGCTTTCTCGACGATATGCCGCAGGGCGAGGAACGGCTCGTGGTGTTCGACGTGAATCTCCGCCAGAATTTCTACACCGAAGAGGTGCTGCGCCGCTCGATGGAGCGATGCAATATCCTTAAAATCAACGATGAAGAGCTCATCACGGTAAGCCGCATGTTCGGCTATCCTGATTCTGACCAGCAGGCGTGCAGCCGGAGGCTTCTCGATGAATTCAATCTGAAAATGCTTATCCTGACCTGCGGGGTTAGCGGCAGCTATGTGTTTACCTCCTCAGATGTCTCCTTCCAGCCCACGCCGAAAGTCGAAGTGGCCGATACCGTGGGAGCGGGCGATTCATTTACCGCAGCCTTTATTTCGAGCCTTATGAAAGGGAAAAGCGTAGCCGAGGCCCATGCTATAGCAGTGGAGACCTCGGCCTTCGTATGCACCCAGAAAGGCGCTATGCCAGAGCTGCCTGAGAGGCTCAGAAACTGAACATTACAACTCCGAGAGCGCGATAGTTGGTCACGGAATGCGCATCGCGTATGCGTCCGTTGGCATTATCCATCTTGCCATACCATGCGGTCGACGTGCTTAATTCCACGCCTATGGTCCAGGCTTTCAGATTATATGTAAGCTGCCAGTAGGAGGCGAAAATCTGGTCGACATCGAGCCCTACTCCGTAGGTTTCCCCGGTAATAGGCTTGCTGGTGCCCAGATTTTTCAGATAGCCGATAAAGACGCCCGGCTGCCATTTCTTGCCATATACGAAGTTTACCCAGGTGGCCGAATGGCGGAAAGGGGTGTACTCCCGCTCCCCGGTGCGCTGATCTACCGAAGTCACGCCGAAGCCGCCGAGCATGGAGGCCTGCGTAAGATTGTTGGCCAGAGCTGTCTTGGCTGAGGCAGTCCACATCGGAGCCTTATATTTCACGTGAGCCTCGCCGGAAAGAGAGGTGACCCGCTCATTTACCTTGTAGGTCTCTCCATTTATTTCGCTCTTCTGTCGGGGCTTGAGAGAAAGGAGTTCACCCCCGATACCGGCGGTGAAGCCATCGCGCATATAGTCGATACCGAGGAAGATTTCGGGCACCATGCCATTTTTCAGATAGTTATGGCTTTTCCCCTCCGGACCGGCCGAATTATACTGACTCTGCCAGATGGCGGAAGCCGTGAAACGAAGACCGGCGGGAATGTTGTAGCGCACTCTTATGAGGGGACTGCGGTTGAAAGGCTGGAAAGGTGCTCCCATCGAGAGGTTGAGAATAGATGGGGATACTTCGCCATAGAGCGGATGCCAGGTCTGGCCGATAAGCAGGTCGGTGCGCCCCCAGTCAAGATTCACGTAGGCCTGGCGCAGGCGGGCAATGGAATAGGTGCTGCCGGAACCGCGGAAATCGAGCTCTATTTTTGCAGAGCTCTTGGCTTTTCCGATCATTGGGCCAACGATATCTACTCCCAGGCGCGAGTAGATGCTGTAGAAGCTTCCTTGGGGCGTAGCGTTGAGATCATTGCCGTCGGGGTCGTAGTCATGATCCTTCGGATACATATAGAAGAGGCCGTCGACGGTCTCGACGTTGGCTCTTGAATTGTAGAAGAGATCCGCGCGTACCCGGCCATAGAACTTGAAGGAGAAATCCTTGCCCTGGGCTGAGGCTCCCGCCGCCGAAAAGGCGGCGAGAGCGATTATAAAAAGTTTCCTCATCATTATATTGATAAATTGCTATACTTCAGAATACGAGCAGCAGCCATGCCACACCTCCCACGAGGCCTACGACACCGACTACCGCACCTACCTTGATCATATCTTTCTGCTCAATGATGCCGGTAGAGCTCGCAATGGCATTCGGAGGCGTGGAGATGGGGAGCATCATCGCTGCAGAAGCAGCTACGGCTACAGCTACAAGCATACGGGCCGGTATCGACTCATTGCCTGTAGCACCCTGCATTGCGCCGGCCACCACACCGAGAATCGGCACGAGAAGGGCTGCCGTAGCGGAATTGCTGATGAAATTGGAGAGGAAGAAGCAGAGAGCCACGGCCACGATGGTAACCACCAGGAACGACCAGCTGCCGAACGGGATAGCCTCCACGAGATGATTGCTCAGGCGGGTATAATTGAGCGCGAGGCCGAGTGCGAAACCGCCGGCTACCATCCAGAGCACGCCCCAGTTGATCTCCTCGAGATCGCGACGCCCCAGGATGCCGGTCGAAATGAATACAGCCACTGGAATCAGAGCCACGATATAACTGTTGAGCCCTACATGGAGCACCTCTCCGAAGCACCAGAGGAACACGGTGACTATGAAGGTGATGATAACCGTATAGGTCGGGGCGTCTTTCTTGAGCTCACCCTCGATAGTAAGATGAATCTCTTTCTGCTTGAAAGGGTAGAGAGCGCGCAGAGTGATCCAGCTTATGAAGAGCAGACCGAGCACGAAGGGCAGCATCTTCACGATCCATTCGCCGAACTGAATAGAGATGCCGAGGCTCTCGTTGAGATAACCGAGGGCAATGATGTTAGGAGGAGTACCGATCGGAGTGGCCATACCTCCCACGTTGGCACCGATGCAGATGGCCATTGCGAGTGCTACCTGGCCCTTGCGGTCATCACCCATCGATTTGAGCACCGGGGTAAGGAAGGTAAGCATCATGGCGGCGGTAGCCGTATTGCTCACGAAGGCGGAGAAGATAGCCGTGACCAGTATGAAACCGAGAAGCACATTATGCGACTTGCAGCCGAAGGGCCTGAGCATAATCTTGGCCATATAGAGGTCGAGGCGCGTCTTGGTCATGCCGATAGCGAGCACGAAGCCACCGAGGAAAAGCATGATGGTAGGGTCGGAGAGAGTGGCCATGATGCTTTTGTAAGGCACCGGACGGCCATATTCACCCTCCACGGGGCCTACCGAGAAGAACGATAGCGGCGCATCACTCACCGTAAGAAGCATTATCACAATAATAAGGAATGAGGTGCCCCAGGCGGGAAGCGCCTCGCATAGCCACATCGTAGCGGCGAAAACAAACAGGGCTATCACTCGCTGCTCAATCACTGTAAGACCTTCAATTCCAAACGTATCAGCCGGCAACCAGCAGATTATGAGCGCCAGAATGGCACACCCGAGCATCCTCAGATAATTCGACTGCTTGAATCTTTTCGAGAGATTTTGCATGTGGATTTTCTCCACAAGATGGTATCCATGAAAAATCGTAAACATGGTAGTGTACGGTCAAAAAATAGTTTTGGGTTAGTTAAAAAAGTTATATCTACAGTGGAAACTGGGCTCAACGGAGCCCTTGAGCCTTCTTCTATGCGAGAGGCTCATGCCGGTCATTCGAATCCGGCTTCCCGATGCCTAATGCGGGTCAGTCCAAGGCGGAAAATCTAAATTCGTCTTCATAAGTTTCAAAATCTAATCCTCGAGATGTTTGAAATAATTATCAGCGCCGGCAGGTATCCTGGCTCGCTTCTCCTTATGGTCGCCTTCTCAGCATTTAGCCAATGGCATTCTGACACAAAGGAATTTGAAACTTACAGTAGCGGGTCTGCCCGGGTTTCTCACCCGATTCCCTTTTACCCCTCAGACCTCACTCTGGAGGCCACGGGACCAAACGCGGGTGCAAAATTACTTATTTTTTGGTACTTTTGCCCAAAACTTATGAGATGACGCTTGCCAAATTGATATGCAGTGCCGCCATTCTGACCTGTGCGGGCCTCACGGCGGCGGCCGACCGAGGAGCCGACCGACAGAAATATCAGATCGTTGTGGACGACGACGGAGTGATGCGCCGGTCTGACACGGGCGAGGAAGTGAGCTATTACGGCACCAACTATACCGCTCCTTTTGCCCACGCCTACCGGGCTCTCGGCTATCTGGGGCGCGACCGCAAAGAGGCCATAAGAAACGATGTGCAGCAGATGGCGAGGCTGGGCTTTAACGCTTTCCGGCTCCATATCTGGGAAGCGGAGATAGCCGACTCGCTCGGAAATCTCATTGAGAATGACCATCTTGACCTGCTCGACTATCTGATAGCTCAGCTTGAAGACCGCGGAATCGACATTGTGCTTACGGCGCAGACCAATTTCGGCAACGGATACCCCGAGAAGAACCGTGATACGGGAGCCTTCACCTACGACTATGATAAATGTGATATCCACGAGAATCCTAACGCGCAAAACGCGCAGGAGCGGTATCTGCGGCAGCTCGTAGGCCATGTGAATCCCTACACCGGACGCAGCTACGCGGCCGACAACGCCATAATAGCGCTGGAAATCAACAATGAACCCTGTCACACCGGCTCTATAGGCAGCGTGCAGGCCTATATCGACCGAATGGCCGCAGCCTTGCGGGAGGAGGGCGTGGAGAAGCCGATACTCTACAATGTGACCCATAACCCCGACGTGACGCCGGCCTATTACCGCGCTGACGTTGACGGCACTACCTATCAGTGGTATCCCACCGGGCTCGTGGCGGGGCGTACGAGGAAGGGCAATTTTCTGCCGGTTGTCGATTCTTATTCGATTCCCTGGACCGATCTGCCCGGATTCGATACGAAAGCCCGCGTAGTCTATGAGTTCGACCCGGCCGATGTGCTATATTCTCATCTCTATCCGGCCACGGCAAAAGCATTCCGCAAGGCAGGATTCCAATGGATCACCCAGTTTGCCTACGATCCTACTGACCTGGCTCCCTACAACACTGAATACCAGACTCATTTCCTGAATCTGGGCTATACCCCCGGCAAAGCGCTGAGCATGATGATAGCCGCCGAGGCAGCCCGGCAACTGCCACGGGGAGGAGATTTCGGTACGTATCCTGCCGATACGGTGTTCGGTAATTTCCGGGTGAGCTTCAAGGAGGATCTGAGCGAGCTCAACGATGGCCGCCGGTTCCTGCACAGCAACTCTACCTCAACGGCTCCTCTGCAAACCAGTACCCTCGAGCAGCTTGCAGGAGTAGGCAGCTCGCCTGTAGTGACTTACCCCGGCAGCGGTGCCTATTTCCTCGATCGCGTAGCGCCCGGAGTATGGAGGCTCGAGGTATGGCCCGACGTGATGCTTACCTCGGATCCTTTCAAGAAAACAAGCCTTAAGCGCCAGATAGGCGAGATTCTCTACGCCTCCCACCCCATGAGCATCAATCTGCCCGATCTTGGCCCGGAGTTCACTTTCAGGCAGCTTGGTGCCTACGGCGCTGTGCTGAAGGCGGGTAAGGCAGCTGAGGGTTGCTTTACGGTTAGCCCCGGAGTATGGCTGCTTGGAGCTGATCCTCAGGCGCCTGAATTTGTGAACCTTCCCCAGACAGTAGGTGGCGTAGGGCTAACCGAGTTTACCGCTCCTAAGCAGAACGCGGGGCCGCAGACGGTGGTGCATACTCCGAAGACGTATGCCCGGAGCGGGGCTCCGCTTGATATCGAAGCAACAGTATTCGGCACTCTCACCCCCGACTCGGTTCTCATCTACCCGGGCGACGTATCTTTCTGGCGCGACGACAACCGGCTATATCGCATGACTCCAACCGCCCCATATACCTATAAGGCGGAGATTCCTACATCGCCGGAATCCGGAACAATCGCATATAACATCGTGACTTTCAAAGATGGACGTGCTACCACCTGGCCGCAAGGAATAGAAGGCACTCCGCTCGACTGGAACTTCACAGCTGAAGGGGCCTACTCCACTGAACTGCGCGATCCCTCTGAAAGCATAGCCCTGATAAGGCCGGATAAAGATCTTAAGGATATGGATACCAGCCTTATACCCGACAACTACTCCGCCTCGCTGCGCTATAGGAGCGGAGCTCTGCCGGAGGCTGACTCCTACATGGCCTCGGCGCGCGCCGAGGGTGACTCGAAACTGATAGTGCGCCGCTATGTAGGTGCCGATACCTCAACCGCACCCGGAGCAGCCGATAAAAAGCGCCTGGCGGCCAAGGTAAAGGCTCCGCACGGCGCGGAAGTGGAAATCGGAGTGACCGACCGCGACGGATTCCGGTGGAGCCGTACCGTGAAGCCTGACTCCCAGGGAATAGTGAAGGTCGATCTCACTGATCTTCAGCCAGCTCCGGTGCTGACCGTGCCTGCGCAGTTTCCCACCATGCTTCCCCGCGAACTCCCGATTTTCGGCGAGAAGCGGCCTGAGGGCGACCTTGTCGACTTCGTGGATATCGTGTTTCATCTCCAGGGCTACGGCAATCAGCAGGCAGTAGTGACCGGCGCCTGGCTGGAGTAAGTAAGCATCAGGCAGACATAGGAATACGGGGCCTCATGATTTCCACCATGCGACCCCGCCACATCAAGGTTACGAAAAGGTGATGTTATTCCTTTCAACTACCTGAGAAATATGTCCGGAGGCACCAATCTGATTTCTCCACACCCTCTGAAAGAATGCCACCGAACATATTCCGTTATCTTCCATGAGAACAGCATATCCAACTCAGCTTGGCATCCGACAGGGGTGGAAACAAAGCGTGCACTCGCTCTGAACGGCCGATATCTTACGATTTTCTCAGGCATTGGCATCCGCAAATGTGTCTGCGTGCTCTCGCCGGAGCCGGAATCATTGCGCTCTCTGGCATTATAACTTCAACACCGCGGCCGGGGTTCAACAGCAGCGAAGATTTAACTATTGTAGACGCCTTTTTTAACAAAATCACCCCTACGACCAGAGGTACTCTGACATAAGGCATATATGTAGCGAGTATCAGGATGAGTGACACTCACACCCAGAGTGTAGCTAGGCACGTAGGGCATGGTGCATAGGTATGGACATGTGATTGTATTGTCAGAGTGCCGCGAGGCACGCAGATATAGAGAAACCGGGCATGAGCGACTGCGAAGCAGGCGCGAGTGTCCGGATAGCGGCATCCCCAACACTCAGAGTGCCGGAGGTACGTAGGAAATATGTGTTGAGTGTGGTACAGAGGTATAAAGTTTTGATTATTGTATGAGTGCCGCGAGGCACGCAGATATAGAGAAACCGGGCATGAGCGACTGCGAAGCAGGCGCGAGTGTCCGGATAGCGG
>CANRPJ010000038.1 GCA_947632485.1 uncultured Muribaculaceae bacterium | reverse complement strand
ACACCGCAAAACGCTGAAACAATGACAGTTTCAGCGTTTTTTATTTTTCTGCTCACGGCAGAATACAGCAGATTTCGGAGCGTAGACGTGATATATGCGTGAGTCGCGCAAACGTGAGTCAAATTACTCACGGTAGTGACGCAGACGTGAGCCACCCCTCCCTCTCCTGCCGTGAGTCGGCTGAAACCGGGATACTTATCCCATGAAAAAGCGGACACCATGTGGGGCGCAGGGTTCACATTCAGCTATCCCCGACACCACTTTTGGAAAGGACGATGCTTGTTTCTTAACATCATTTAAGAAATGAAAGTCTTCTTAACTAAATCCGGTGTTTAATTGACGTTTTTAGGTTCGAGCCTCTGTATTTTGCGCAGCTTTGCCGTGAGTCGCCGACTCACGCCTCTCACGATGACACCCTGATATTGCGTTTCTGATGATACGGATTCTTCCCGGCTTGACAATCCGGCGAATAATGATTATCTTTATGTAACCATTAAATCCGCAACGTATGAAAGAATCCTTTTTTGTAATGACTTTCTTTCCGAGAAAGCCCCACGTGATCACGGATGGCGAATATCCCATCTACGTCAGAATCTCCACGGCAGGCCAGAAGACCGAGTTTACAATCGGTAGGAAGGTCAATCCGGACAACTGGGACCAGAGACGCCAGAAAACCCTCGGCAAGTCCCGGCGCGACATCGAGCTGAACAAGTTCCTTGAAAACATGAGGTCCCGCTTCTGCGAGATACACAACCGTCTTCTCATAGAAGGCAAGTATATCAATCCGCAGATTCTAAAGAACCATTATTTCGGACTGGTCGAGAAGCCAAAGATGCTGTGCGACGTTTTCCGCGAGACCAACGTCAAGCGCAAGGAAGAATGCGAGCGCGGTGACATCTGCAAGACTACCCTCGGACGCTGGGAGCGGTGCGTGACCTACCTCGAAGAGTTCATGAGCCTGAAGCTGGGCGAGACCGACATCCCCATCAAGGACGTGACCGCAGGCTTCATCCAGGATTTTGAGCATTTCCTGCGCATGACAAAGGAATGCGCCAACAACACGACCGTCCGCTATCTCCGTTACCTGAAGAATGTGATACAGTATGCCATCGCAAACAAGTGGATAACGGATGACCCGTTCATCGGGAAGCGTTTCAAGCGCACAAAGGCCGAGAGGGGCTTCCTGACCGAAGACGAGCTGCGCCGCCTCATGCTCCTCGACCTCAGCGGCTTCCCCCGTATCGAATGTGTCAGAGACGTATTTGTGTTCTGCTGCTTCACCGGCCTCGCGTTCATCGACATCAAGACTCTCAGGCGCTCCGACATATCGACCGACGCGGACGGGAAGATGTGGATAAGGAAGGCCCGTGAAAAGACAAGCGAGATGAGCATCATCCCCATGCTGGAGATTCCGGTGAAGATAATGGAGAAATACCGCGACCATCCCACCGTGGTGACGAGGGGTGTTGTCCTTCCGGTAATGACCAACCAGAAGGCGAACGCATATCTGAAGGAGCTTGCCGACCTCGCGAAAATCCAGAAGCATCTTACGACCCATATCGCCCGGCACACGTTCGCCACTATGTCGCTCAACAACCACGTTCCATTGGAGACCATCTCCAAAATGCTTGGTCACAGCGATATAACAACGACGCAGATATATGCGAAAATGCTTGACAAGACCATTTCCGAGGATATGGAGACGATGCGCAACAAATTCAACGGCATGTCATTCTGAACAATCAGACAAAGGAAATGCGGCAATCGGAAACAGCTCCGGTTGCCGCATTTTTTTCAGGTGCCCCAGTCTTCAAATTTAGGACGGTATGACAATGCGAGGAAATCCCTCACATCGTCCTCGTCATACAGGATTTTGCCGTCAAGACGATAAAACGCGATTCTGCCGCTGTCGCGGTACTGTTGCAATGTGCGGCGTGAGATATTCAGATGGTCTGACAACTGCGCGTCCGTCATGAATCTCTTTCCCATGATTGTCGGCCTGTGGCCGGAGATGAGCCGGCCGGCCATGTCGGTGCAATCCTTGCATTGCGCGAAGAAGGTTTTTATCGCATCGTCGTGTTTTGAATAGTATCTACCCATTATTGTGTCCCTCCTTTATTATGATGGCGTAAACATCCTCTGCCTTGTAACAGCATTTTCTCCCATGACGTATGAAACCGATTCTGCCACCGTTCTGAAGATTGCGCACCTGCCTTGTCGAGATATTCAGGATTTCGGCGGTTTCCTCCAGAGTAAGCCAGTCTCCCGGTTTTTTATCCCGCAATCTGTCAAACAGCGTGTGTATCATGTCATGGAGGTATGCCATACGCTCAAACATCATGTCAAGCACCTCTTTTTCAATCTGTACTACTTCCATTTTTGTGAATTTCAGGAAGTTTCCAATTGAAAAAGCCGACGGGATCCCTCCCGTCGGCCACCACTAAATCCACAATCAGAATAATTCATGACTGCGATTCGATTGCGAATTTAGTGATTTATTTCCAATCGGCAGTGGTTTTCAATATATTTTCGCCATGACCGGAGCAAATTCCAGTCCTTTGCCCTTGCCGATCACCACGGCATCATAGAACTCGTGGCCGCGTCGGTTGACAAAGGGGATTGTCGAAGTGTAGCGGTGGGTCAGCAGATGGTGTATCTCCTTCTCGCTGAACTTATGCCCCATGAACTGCAAGGGCATGGTGAAGCCGCAGACGTGGCACTTCATGACACGGGGATAGCGCAGCACAGAGTGTCGGCCGCATATAGGACACACGTGAGTGTCGGGAGTGGTTCTGAACAGACGGCTGTCGGTGATGAGCTGCTCGGTCTTGTCATAGATGCGCTTGCCGAACTCAGCCATCAGTTTCGCGCCGCCCTTGCTCATCTTGCGATTCGCATAGAGGCGTTCTGCCTCTACCTGATCCGCGAGAAGGTTCTCCAGCGCATAGGTCTCGTCGAATGTTGCCAGAAGCAGCCTGCCATCGGCGGAGATTACCGGCTCCCCGCATACGTCGATTATGAAACCGTTGTTGCGGAGACGGTCCAGGGCATCGGTGACATCATGGCTGTCCGCGCTGAACGGCATACCGGGATTGAAGCGGTCGGAAAGTTTGCGCATCAGTGTCGCCATCACACCGAGCAGGTCGTTCATCTTCGGGGGCTCGGGAGCCTTGCTCTTGTGGGTAAAGCAGGATTTACCCGTTATCCTGATTTCTACCGAGGAGGGGACCTCGTCACAGCAGTACCATGGCATAGTGCCAAAGAAGGGTGTGCCGTCGATTTCCATACCGATGATGAGTTCGGTTGACACCGTCGCACCGGTCATGGCCGCGTCGAAACGCTCTGCGATGATGTCATATACGGCCTGTGTGTCAGTGTCGGGCATGAAAGGTTTCTTGCCGGTGGTAATGATGCCGTGAGTGTGGGGCACCTCCTCGTCAGCGGCGAAGGGATAACCCTTTGCCCAGCGGCAGCGTTTGAGGATGTATCCCCGCATGGATTCCGGGAGCTTGGGATTATTGGTGAAGGGCGACGATATAAGCCCGTCCAGAAAGAGACGCTCTGCAATGTCACGGGTCTTTGCGAATGGCATTGACAGACGGGACCAGACATCGGCCTGCAATGTGGCGAGGGTGTAGAGTGCCGAAGCCTCGCTGATTTCATCGTCTGTCTCCACGCAGGTGGATGTGAGAGTCCCAGGTGCAGTGATAGCTTCGTGTGCCTTGGCACAGTCTTCCTTAGAAGCATAGGTCGTTGTCGGATAGAACTTCACCGTCTGACCGAGCACCTCTCCGCTGACCATGAGCGAATGAGTGGTGACCACTTCGTGAGCCGCACGCGCGGCGGCATCATCACGGAGATAGCTGTTGGTCGCGGCAAGGATAAGCATATCCTGACGGCAGATAGGATCTACGAGCCGGGGGAACATGGCGCGGTATGCCTCGGTCACGTTGTATTTGAACGCCTCATTCATTGCCATCGCGACAAGACCGGACTGGGCGAGATTGTACATGGCACGACCGCGGACTCGGGTTTCGTAGGCTCGTTTCAGTGCTTTTTTCTCCAGACGTGTCACCCACATTCTGCTTGTGGGTGCGCCGACCTTGAAGAATCGGCAGATATTGGAGAACCTGCCTTGCGCGTCGGCACCACCGTCGGAAGCGAAAACCACTTCCCTGCCGCCGCGGATGAGATCACCGATATAATCGGCGTATGCCTGATCTTCGGCGGAGACACCGTTGCGTCCGGGTTCGCCACGTGTGACGCGCAGGCCGTAGGAGTATCGCTCAGGCACTATGGGGAGAGCGTCCTTGCCAGGGAGTACTCCGACGCCATAGGGCGCGATAAAGACCTTGGGGACAGTGATGACGGCTGTCTTGGCGTCGTAGAAAACGCCGGGAGCGGATACTTTGTTGTTGACGTTGAGGGCGCGAGCGATGGCGGAAGCCACGGCGGTGGTTTCTGTAATGATGACTTTCATGTCAGTATTTTTTGAGGGTGAATATTTTTTTGAGCGGTCGCCGGTTGCAACCTTGGAGAGAGATGAATCTCGGATTGAGTGGTGGATGAATGACACGGGGAGTTCGCGACCTCCCCATGTCGGGCGGGAGGGATACCGGAAATATCGCTTGCGCACGCGACATAGCGGCAGTCAGATTATTTCAATATTGCGGATAGTGGTGAGATCAGATTTTGGGACCTTTGGACTTCTTTTGCTCCTTCTGCTGGGTCTCGTTGTTGGGTTCAGTCTGACCCTTACGGAGCGGCTCTCGGATATTCTTTGTCGCCTCGTTGGTCTGACCGTCGTTGTTGACGGACAGCTGAGTCTTGCTTTCCTCGGCGATGCCGACAACTTTGCTGCGGTCAGGATATTCGCGGGTGGTCTCCGGCTGCCCCTTCTGTGGGTCAAACTGAACATAGATGATGCAGTCGTTGCCGAACTTATCCTTGCTTTCTCCTACACGGACAAGTTTGCCGGCCATGTAGTCGGCCTGTTTCTGCTCGTCCAGCGGAATCTTGCACCACTGGTGCAGACGCTTGATGTTGCCGTCCTTGTCGAGCCAGTTGCCCTGTGTCTGCTTGTCACCTTCAGGTGCCTGGGTCTGAGCATCCTTATTGCGGAGTTCCTGATTCTCCTTGCGGTAAGGTTCGGAATTGAATCCGACATCGCGCTTCTCGACGCTATACTGAAGGTCAGCATATAATTTTCGACCGTCGGCGAGTTTTACAAACTTCTTGGGCAGAATGCCACCGTTTTTCAGGATTCCGATTTCTCTCATTGTCAGCTCGATATTGGCGACTTTCGGCTTTATATAGGTGCCATCCACCGTCTGGCTCTCAATCTCGTTGGTCAGTTTGTCAAGGCTGACAATACATTTTTGTACTTCTCCTGTCTTCGGGTCAACGAGGTCAACGGCTTTACCGAGGTTGCCGGTCTTGCGCAGCTGAGCCTTGTCCTGCTCTGTGAATGTATAGCCACGATACTCCTGTTCAAGATTGGGACGACTCTTCATGAAATGGGGCGAAAGAGTGATACTTCCGTCAGGATTATGCTTGAACGAAAGTTTGGCATCCGCCTCTATGCGCTGTCCATCGAGCACGGGGGCAATTCGGACGAGATTCGGAGACTTGTGATTGTAAATCATCTGCCGGAGGTCTCCGTTCTGTTCGAGTTGCTGACGTGTCACGCCCCACTCCTTTTCGATGGTTGCCCAATCAATTTTGTTGGGGTCGATAGGAGCTGCCTTAATCGCCGTGGCTGCCGCCTCCGGTTGGCTCTGTACATTGTCAGGCTCGGGCTGAGGGTTTACCTCCGGTTCCTGCACCGGGGTCTGTTCTTGCGATTGCGTCTGAGCCACAGACTTCACATCTACTTCGTAAGGTTTGAGCATCTCGCCGTTTGACACCGGGTCTTGGATAAGGTCGGCCATTGCGGGAGCAATTGCGTCATAGCGGTCGGCGGGGAGTTTGAAGAATCCGAACAGAGAGGGGTTCTTTGCCTGACGGATGAAGTTTGACATGAACGCTTCG
This sequence comes from uncultured Muribaculaceae bacterium, assembly GCA_947632485.1. Lineage (GTDB taxonomy): Bacteria > Bacteroidota > Bacteroidia > Bacteroidales > Muribaculaceae > Lepagella. The sequence continues at coordinate 3,531 of CANRPJ010000038.1, read as the reverse complement.
AGGGGGTTCTGCCCCTTGTTGAACTTAACGAGGTCGCTCAACTTGGCAGTCTTTGCGTCTGCCATCTTCGGGGTGCCGTCGGGATTCTGACCGACGACCGCGCCTACCTGTCCCGTCTCGTTGTTGCGGGCAATCAGCACCTCCTGGTCTTGGAGTTGTTCCATAAATTATTTTGTTTTTGAGTTTACGCCTTTATTGGCGTTCTGTTTGATTCTATCCTTTATATCGGTGGCTCTCGGGTCATCGGAATGGACGAAGTTCTTTTCGATAAATTCATCGAACTGTTCCTGGGTGGTAAATACCGTATGTCCGTCAAGACTGATATAATATTTCAGTTTCTCATCGCTGCGGTAGCGTTTTATTGTTCTTGTACTCAGGTTAAGACCTATCGCTATGTCCTGCACCATTATTATGGTCTTGCCTTTGTAGCTAAGCCGCACACGGTTTGTCTTGGACACCAGTTCAGCCAGAGAGTTGGCGATTTTTGACAACAGGAATAATGCTACTCCAAATGTGTCCATTATCCATTTCTGATATGGCTGGGCGTTGACCGGTGGTTGTGGAGGTGGTTTTGTCATATCCATATTTTGGGGTTCTTTTGGTTTGATGTTGCAAAGTTAGCGGGTAAAAATCCGGCGGTTAATAGAGTAATCCGGTAGTACCGAAACATAAATTTTCAAATTATTTTTCGACATGATATTATTGCTGGATTTCAACTGATTACCTTTCATGCCATATCAGAACATCATGAAATTCGTCTGTTTTATCGGTAGTATTCGGTAGTTGAACCGTGGATTATGCGTTGGCATACTCGCTGTTAAGCGTTCTGACAGCTGACATCAGGAAATATGCCCTGTCTCCGTCTTCGGGACATCTGCGTATGATTTCGCCTCTGGTCTTGTAGTATTTATCCGAAGAATAGTCCAGACCGAACAGACGATGCACACGAGTGATAATCTCATTGCTCGTTATATTGCCGCCGTTGATCATCTTCATGGAGATTACCATATTGATGATTTCACATACAGCGGTGTATTTAGATGAGAGCTTGACCTTCTTTTCAACTTTCGGTGATTCCTCGCACTTCGGCTCACCGGTCTCGCATGACACCGTGACGCCATTTTCCACCAAGAGTTCCAGCTGTCGAAGCAGCCCCTTGGCTATTTCAAGGATACGGGCCGCGTATCCCCTTAGTTTCTTCCCGATGGTGTCTCCGATGATATGGGAGACTTCCGAGATGAACATGGTAAGTCCGGTATGTATCTCACGCCAGTTCAGCGAACTGTGGACGAATGAGACGATTATGGAGCGCATATCCTCATAGTGCGCTTTCATGTCGGTTTCATTCCCGTCTTCAAGATTCAGGAAGAACCGGGTTTTCAGGAGGGTGAATGTCATATCCATAGTTTTTGAAGTAACTTTAATCCGGCGGACTAATTTGTCGCCCGTTTGCGAAATCCAAACACGACAGCGGCTGGATGTGTTTGTATTTTATTCTGTCTGTTAAGGTGTTACAAAGTGACACTGAAAATTCAAAAACACATCTGATTACACTTTTATTATGTGAATCAATCTGAATGTTAAAATCATTATGGCGGACAACTATTTGATTGTTAGAGTTGTTTCTCTTTAAATGCAATAGTATGATTTAACAGATATATAAATTCCATAAATGTCACGTCCCCGCAAGACAATCCCACAAGAACCTGCCTCAGACTGCCACGGGGTGCAGAAAATATTGCTGTACAGCGCGTCGGATGAGAGCATTGCCGATTACTCGAAGACATTGCGAAAATTCGGTGATGCTTTCGAGACCGTAAACAATATCACCGAAGCGAAAAAGATGCTCAAGACCCGTCAGTTTGATTCTCTTATAGCTGACCTGACCAACTTCGAGGGCAGCGGTAGAAGACTCATCCACTGGGCCAAGGCGCATATGCCCGGTTCATTCAAGACCCACGGCTATATGCGTACCGATATTCCCAACCTTATCAAAAACATATACAGCCAAGGTATTGACCAGAGGTTTTATTCTGACCATGCTGATATAGACCATCTCATCAAGGTCATATTCTCGATGAGTATAAACCATCCGGACCTGACATGGGTAAGGGACATAACCGTCGGGCAAAAGGAACTCAGACGCATTATCGGTAAAAAGTCGGCAATGGAATGTCCCGTTTTGCTTCAGGGAGCGAAAGGTGTCGGCAAAGAGCCTCTTGCATTGCTGGTACATTGCATGAGTAATCGTGTCGCTTACAATTTTCTGGTGCTTGACTGTAATCCACGCCAGAAATTTGACTACGCATATCGGGAGAACAGGGACTGCCAGTCCAACAGACAGGCTTTGAGGGAGAACTTCGAGGCATTGTTCGGAGAAGCCAACAAGGGCACCGTTTACTTCCGCTCTTTCACTCATATGTCTCTTATGGCGCAGGAGGTGCTTGTGGATGTGTTTGAAAGAGGTTTGTGCCGTAATCCGGAGACAGGTCATATGGTCAGGTTCGAGGGAAGGATAGTCTTTGCGACAAACAAGTCTTTGCCGGAACTGGTCTCAGCCAACAAAGTGTCAGCCAGATTGTATAATCTTCTGATGAATACAACAATGTCCGTAAGCCCGCTGGCAAAATACCGGGATGAGCTTGTGACAATGGCAAAAGCCATGGTGGAGCTGCATTGCGCCAAGGGACGTGGCAAAGGAATGACCTTCACATCCGCTGCCGAGAAACTGATAAGGAACTATGCTTGGCCGGCGAATATCGAGGAAATGAGCATGATCATGGAGTCTGCCATCTCAACAGCCAGAATGAGGGAAATCGGAGTCGGAGATCTGTCACTCATCACTTCTGAACAGGATGATTTCCTGAAGGTATCCCTGCCGGATACCCGGGAGGGACTTGAAGCCCTTATCCGTGATCATAAGGGATGTATTGCAAAAGTTGCAAGGGCCTGTGGATTCTCACGGAGTATGATATACAAGCAAATGAATATTCATGGGATACCTGTTGGATATAAATAATATCAGCTCGCCATGACAATGAATTTCATTCGCTGTCATGGCGGCTGACATATTCTCAAAGTTTGGGGCCGGCGGCGCGAAACCCTACGGGCGGAGTGGCTCCACAGCCTCCGATTATTATGCGGGAACTTAACGGTTCTCGCTGGCGATAACCGGGAGACGCAGGTTCGGCAACCATTGTTTCCTTCGGGCCGGTTGCCTGAGACGGGTTATCTCTTACTTCGACCCTTTGGGTATCGGGCTGCGGCTTGTTCTCTTCTCCCTCCTGCTCCTCTTTCTTGGGAGCGAGGGCGGCGGTGATTTTGCGGTCGAGGGCGGCGAGGTCGTATTTGAGTTGTTTCAACTCTTCCTCTTTGCTCCACTGCTTGGCTACGATAGCTTCGAGCTGGGGTACGTCGGCTTTGAGTTTGGCTGTACGTTCCTCATACTGCTCGATGATGCCGGGGATTTTCTCCAGTGCGTTGACGAAGTTCATGCAGGCGGCATGGGTATCGGACATGGCGATGAAGCCG
>CANRPJ010000037.1 GCA_947632485.1 uncultured Muribaculaceae bacterium | reverse complement strand
ATAGACTTCGCCGATGCGCTTGTACTGACCGTGGGTGTCGGTTTTCATCGCCAGCCCTTGCAGGTGAATACCCATGTTCTGCTCGTCACGGAGGTTGCAGGTGTCGATAGTGAGATTGTTGACGGGGTTGCCGTCTTTATCCCGCTGAACGACCGAAGCATAACGGGCGGCGTCCTCCTTCATGCGACTGATTGCTGCCTCGTTGTTGGCAATGTCGTGGCTGATGGTCTGGAGCCTGAACTTGGAATCGGAAATGCCCTTGTTGTGGGCTTTGCGCTCTGACTCCAATGCCGCGATACGCTTCTCCAACTTGGCTTTCTCCAACAGGTCGGTGTTGCCGCTGAGGATAGCCATATACTCCGAGAAGTTCATGCCGTTTTTCTCGTCCATAGCACCCTCGTCGATGGTTCGCGCTCCGAGTGCGCCGGATTTGAGCTGGTCGATGAACGTCGCCTTGCAGTGAAGGAGATTGAACTTGTAGGAGTCCAGAGATTTCTCCACGGCGTAGATGATTACATCCACCTTGTTGTCAGCATAGAGTTTGGCAACCTCGTTGCCAGCTCTAACTGCCCGACCGTCACGCTGTTGCAAATCGCTTGGCCTCCAGGGTGTATCGAGGTGATGGACCGCGACACACCGCTGCTGTGCATTGACTCCGGTACCCAACATTGTCGTTGAGCCGAACAAAACTCTCACATCGCCACTGTTCATCGCCTCGATGACAGCCTTTCGGCTGCGCTCTGTCTTACACTCCTGAATAAAGCGTATCTCATGAGCCGGAATACCGTAATCCTCAATCAGTTTGCGCTTGATTTCGGAATAGACATTCCATTCGCCGGTCTTATATGTCCCCAAGTCACTGAATACAAACTGTGTGCCACGCTGGACATCGTATTGTCTATAATACTCAGCAATCATCTTGGCACAGTGCGAGGCTTTGTTGTTCGGGTCATCTTCCGCATTGGGGTCAATCATACGCATATCCAGTGCCATCTTGCGGGCATAGTCCGTGGCAATAAGCATCTTCGCCTTTTCCTCAGTCTCCGACAACGGCGCACGTCCCAATATCGTGGCGTCGCCACTCTCGGCAAACTTCATCAGTTTCTCTATGAAGGCCTCCTGCTGTGGAGTCGGCGGGATATTATGAAGAATCTCGTTCTTCATCGGTCGGTCAACACCTACATCCTCGGCTGTGCGGTAATCCGTTATCTCATTGTAGAAAGCCGCCAGTTCCGGCACCTTGATAAAGTAGCGGAAACGCTCCTTTGCCACTATGCTGTTGGTGACATTGAACTCAAAGTCAGTGGTCTTCTTGGCGAAGATTGCCGCCCATGCGTCGAAGCACCTGATGTCCTGTCTTTCAAGCTCATTCGGACGAAGATACTTGAACAGCAGATACAATTCAGTAAGCGAGTTACTGATTGTAGTACCCGACAGAAATGTCGCTCCTAAATCCTTACCTGTTCTCTCTTGAATGGTACGGATAGCGTAGAGAAGATTGAGCGCACGTTGTGAGCCTTCCGAGTTGCCTAAGCCCGCCACACGGTCATGTCGGGTGTTGAACATAAGGTTCTTGAACTGATGTGATTCGTCAATGAAAATGTGGTCGATACCCATCTGCTTGAAGTCTACAACATTATCTCTGTTCTGATCCATCTGGTACTGAATGGTCGCAATCTTTGCAGTAAGGTTCTCCTTACGCTTGATAAGACCTTGCAGCATACCACGGCTTACGTCGTGTCCCTGCTGTTTCAGCACTTCGAGGTTTTCCTCTACCGTGTCAAGCTCCGCCTGAAGGATTTGCTGTTGCATCTCCGGCGACTGCGGTATCTTGCCGAACTGGTCGTGCGACATTATCACACAGTCATAGTCGTTGTTCTTGATCTGGTTGAAGAACGCCACGCGGTTGTCGGCCTTGAAACTCTTTTCATCGGCAAACAAAATCCTTGCATTGGGATAGGCACTCTGATAGGTCATGGCTATCTCGGCAACATTGGCTTTAAGACCGATAATCATCGGTTTGTGAGCCAGCCCGAGACGCTTCATTTCATGCGCTGCAATGCACATTATCAGCGTTTTACCTGTTCCCACCTCATGATCGCACACGCCACCGCCGTTCTGTTTCAGCATCCATATACAGTCCATCTGTGACTGATAAATGGAGTGGATTCCATACCTGTCACCCAATAATTTCATATTGAGGTCAGGGAAGGTCTGGTGACTGCCGTCATACTGCGGACGGACGAAACAGTTGAACTTGTCATTGTAGAGGTCAACGAGTTTCTCCTTGAACTCAGGCGACTGGGCTTCAAGCCACTCGCTGAATCCGTTCCTTATCTCGTCAATCTTTGTGTTGGCGAGTTGGATAGCCTCGTTGTCAGGCACCTTGATGTCATGACCATCTTCGTCTTTGCCAGCCGACTTCTTGATGTCGGGAACAGTGTTATGGAGCGCGTGTTTCAGCAGGTTCATACCGTCGTAGGTACGGTAATAGCCTCTGACACAGAACTCCTCCCATATGGTCATGTTCTTTCTCGATGCCTCAGCCGAGTATTCATCCATTGAGGAAGAATAGGCAATCTTCACATCGGTGTGGAACAGGTACGACATATAAGCGGAGTAGATACCCGTAGGAATCCATCGCTCACCGAAGTTGAAGTCAAGCTCATCGAACTCGATGCGACGGGGCCGGGCCTCCTCCAACGCCTTGAGGGAGTCTTTCGACATGGCGATATACGGTTCAACACCGTCATATCCGGGGAAACTCTTGATGCGTTCTTCCTCTCGGTCAATCCATGAGCGGACTGCTTCAGCTTTGGCAACAACATTTCCGGCTATGAAGCGGTCTTTAATCTCGTAGTTTTCGACCAGCGGATTATAGAATATGTGTCCTTCGAGATTTTGGGTAAGGGTGTCCTCGTCCATATCCACCAGACCTGACATATATTCGAGATTGACCTCGCCGTATTTGTTGAGCGATGCGGATAGAGCCTCCATAGGAGTATCGACACTTGTCACTTCATCGAGAGCGAAAGAAACCGGATGATCAAAAATATCAGCCTTGACAAATCTGCCGTTCTCACCGCGCTCCAGAGCCAGTGCATCACGCCCATTGGCATCCATCAATATAAATCTCACATTCTGCTTCTCATTGAGATTACCGTATTTCTCCACAAACTCATCGTAATACTGATTGAGGTGTTCGCGCAGATGTTCCGACGGCTCATGTGTCTCAGCCTCGTAATTGTAAAGTTGCTGGTATGTCTCCGACAGGGTGACATAAAGCATGGCTCGTTTTGCCTGTTCCGGCTTTAATTCCAGAGGGTTAAATGTGGCACCGCTCTTGCGGACTTCTGAAAGAAATCCTACAAGACCGTCCTGAACGACCATACTGCCGTTGTGGTGGAAGAACTGAATGTCCTCCGAGAAAGGACGTGGCGACATATCGACCTTGACAGGCTCTGTCTTGACAGTAGAGCGTTGGCCGGGAATGAAGTCTCCTTCGGTACGCTGGATTGTGGTACCACCTTCTTGGATAGTTTCGCCATTGGCAGCGGCTTGTTTGGCGGCTTCTTCCGCCTCACGCTCCAGACGCATTTCTTCGAGCTGACGGTGGGCAATCGACATCATGGTTTCATAAAAACCGTTGATTGGCGGATTGTCCTCCCAATTCAGAGAGCCATAAAATTCCAATTCCTTCTCACTAAGCAGACGGAATTTCTTGACAGGAATGTCCTTGACCTCAACACTTGGCTTCGGCTTGGGAGCATCCTCCGCGGGTTTCGGCTGACGTCGGGGCTTGCCGATTGGCTCCAACTCGCCAAAAAGATTGTAGGCATACAGACGAGGGTCGGGATTATCGGTATAATCGGGTCCGCCGTCGGTCTCTATCTCTTTGGTGGGTTCTACTTTCGGAGATTCAGGCTTTGGATCAGGCTTCGGCTCTACCTTTGGCGGTTGGTTGGGTGTAACCGTCTCGACCACCTTTTGTTTGGGTGTCTTTTTCAGTTTCGGGTCTTCCAACTGTTCGCATATTGCCACACGTTTGCCGGCCCGCACAAGTTTGGGCAGATAGGTGTCAAGGGCATGGTGTGGAAAGCCAGCTAATTCTATGCGGCTGTCAATACCAGTCTGGCGACGAGTCAAGGTTATACCCAAAATCTCCGAGGCTGTGACGGCATCCTTGCCAAAAATCTCATAGAAGTCGCCAACTCGGAAAAGAAGTACAGCATCGGGATGTTTCTTTTTCATCTCCTGATACTGTTGCATCAGAGGTGTATTGGTAAGGCTTGACTTCTTTTCCACCTTCGCCTCCTGCTTGGGTGTAGGCGTAGGAGTTGGCGATACCGGGTCAGGTGTAGGCGGCTTGATACCGTTGGAATTATACAATTCCAGATTCAGGCGCAGGTGCAACGACTCATCGAGTGCCTTGCGCAAATCCCCGGCAATGCCGTCTATACCTCCGTCATGGTGGTACACGATGGCAGGCTTGCCATACTGGTCAGTACCCACCCTTGCATCAGTGCAGATTACATTCTGCGGAAAAGCCTGAAAGAATTTATTGCCCGGCACTTTTGTACCCCGGTCAACTACCGACTGAATGAAAAGCTCTTCATCCGCCGACAAGGACTTCTTTTCGGTGTGCTTCTGGAAAATAATCAGGTCAGAGCCTACATCTGTTCCGGCGTTTTCGCTGAAAGTGTTGTTGGGCAGACGTAACGCCGCCACAAGGTCAGCCTGCTTCACAAGCTCCATGCGGATAAAGGGACTGGCAGCGTTCATCACACCCTGCGATGTTATAAAGGCAATCAGACCGCCCTCTCTAACTTGGTCAAGACTTTTGAGAAAGAAGTAATTGTGAAGCGACTTAGCCGCCTGACGGTAGCCAATCTCCTTGCTCACGGCATACGCCGGGTCTGCAACAGCGAAGTCTCCAAACGGCACATTTGAGGCGGCAACATCGAAATATCCGTTGAAGTCGCTCTCAATCTTTTCAAAGCCCTCTATGCGGGTCAGTATTGAGGGGTGCAACGCAGACAATATTTTGCCAGTGAGCAAATCCTTTTCGTATGCCAGTACCTCGGCACCGGGGTATCGGTCATTGCGCAGAAAAGAATCAATGAAAGCACCCTGACCGGCAGAGGGTTCAAGAAAACTCTTTATCTCGACACCCTGAAATTTCAGCGTGTCGGATATTGCATCCACAATACGGTTGTCAGTATAGAACGCCGTCAGAGTTGACGCCTTGAGCGACTCCATATAGCGGTTAAACTCCTTGTCGTCATGCGAATAGTCGTGGATAAGGCGACGCAACTCAACCGTAGGTGCAAACAGTTCAATATCCGACTTACTCCATTTGGCGGCATCCGCCAGCTCGTTGGCATCGTTGAGAATACACTTCAACCCGCCAAACCCGGCATACTTGCGCAGCACCGCAATCTCCTCGGCAGTCTGCGCCCCGCGCCCCTTGACACCGAGGCTAAACGCCATCCGTATAGCCTCGATGTTGTCGCGCATAGTCTGTAATCGGTTAAAGGCCATATTTCTCAAAGAATAATGTTATGCGTCCTATGATGGTAAGTCTAAAAACCGCTCCTTCAGTAGTGTTTAACCATTCATAGCTCAGTTCTATATCTCTGAACTCCGGTGCCAGTTCTTCAAGGAATGTATATGTCCAAAATTCGATGGATTCTTCCTCTAATGAAATCTGGTCAGTAAATTCGTTCATCAATATCTCGCTGACAAAATCATAAGCTGAAATTTCAAGACCTTCATAAAGAGCAGCCATTGCTTTCTCACTTGAAATGTAATATTCATCTCCAGCCAGTCGTGATGCTACAAAAACATCATAGGCTTTCTCCGCCCTTGTCGCAATGAATGTATCGTCATCAGCTTCGGGGAATCTGTGCTCCGATAAATAATTGCGCAGGAACAGATTGTAATAGTCAAGGTCATAACCTCGACTGCTAAAATTATTAGTCATTATTATGTTGTGGATTTGTGGTGTCACCCCTTCTGTTGAAGCAGGTGCCTGAGTTTCGGATTCGATGCGATACGGGCAAGTTCGTCGCTTACAATATCGCGAACATCCTGTTTTACTTTGTCATAGTTAGCCTGAATATCAGCCTTCATCTGACGCTTGTCGGGCGTCGGATCCTTGAAATCGGTTAGAATTGGAATAGGCTCATAGGCTTTCATTTCAGCGTCAACCTTTTTGCTGTCAACTACAATCTCCGCATGGAATATTTTTTGATCAATGCGCTCGGTCAGATTATCACTTACCGCTCCTACAAAGAAACCCTGAGTGAGAGTTGAAATCTTGCTCGGAGGTATAAGGCTGTCCATCTGTGTATTGATAGACTGACTTACATCCTGACGGTTGATTGATATGGACTGTCGCTTCTGGAGTACCTTGCCGAAACGCTCCGAAAGGGTCTTGGCGGTAGAACCTACGACTTGCCCGGAGAAGATATTGCCGACGGTGTTCATCACCACGGCGGCTTCAGGTTTGCCATAGTCGCGCTCTAACTGGGAGAAATCCTGAAAGCCGAGACATACGGCAACCTTGTTACTACGGGCGGTAGCTATCAAATTATCGAGACCCTTGAAATATATGGTTGGCAATTCATCTATGATAACTCCGGACTTTAACATTCCTTTCTTGTTGATTAGTTTGACAATTCTGGAATTGTAAAGACCGAGGGCTGCGCCATAGATGTTCTGGCGGTCAGGATTATTGCCGACACACAAAATCTTCGGTTCTTTGGGATTGTTGATGTCGAGAGTAAAATCATTGCCCGTCATCACCCAATACAACTGTGGCGAAATCATTCGGGACAGCGGTATCTTTGCCGATGCAATCTGACCGGCCAACTGTTCCGCCGCACCTCCAAGCCATGCGTCCATAAATGGAGACAGGTAGTTTTCCAAGTCAGGATAGCTGGTAAGGATAGGGAATATATCCTCATATCTGCGACAAAGGAATTCAATGGCGTGTGGAAACGTACAATACTCTCCATCCTTGTATATGCGTAAAAACCATATAATTGCTGCGAACAGTACGATTGGAGATTCAACAAAGAAGTCACCCTGCTTCTGAACCCACGACTTATTGAGATTCAACATAATAGTATATGCACTCTCGTAGGCATCGGCTATGTCGGACATGAAATTAGGATGAATGGGATTACAGCGGTGACTGCGTTCCGGATTATCGAAATTTATCATATAAAACTTAGGCGGAGTCTTGCCGTAGGCTTTGAGGTGCTTTTTAAGGTGATTGTATGCTATAATGCTCAAATCCGGGCTCTTGAAATCGTAGATGTATGCGCTATATCCTTTCTCTATCATCTGTTTGATGAAATTATTGACGACTGCGTATGACTTACCGGAGCCGGGGGTGCCAAGCACTATCGAGGCGCGAAAAGGATTCACCACGTTTATCCAGCCCTTGTTCCACCGTCTCTTATAGTAGAACCGGGTGGGCAGATTGATTGAATATTCATTTTCCATCAGGCGTGTTTCCTGCTGGAATGATTCATTCTCATCATTGAAACGGTCATCCATCATGTTGTTTTTCAGTAATCTGCTCATCCATACACCTCCCAGCAGAAGGCAGACAAAGCCCACCGCTGTTGTTACGATATAGATGACAGTCCAACCGATTGACAACATCCACCAGTTGAGGAAGAATAGAGCTGAACCGACACTAAGGAACAACCAGATCTGCACCCATTTGATTTTCTCATTTTTGACACCTTTGGTGCCAAAGCAAGAGAGGGCAAGCAGAAGCAAAGCCCACCATTTGGCGTTCCAAGGATTATTGAACAGTCCTCCCGCCTCGTTGAGATTCGCGAGCACCTTCATGGTCTCGGAGTGGAACCGCCAGCCACCGATGAGCGACTGACAGAACCAATAGATATTGGCGACCACCAGAATCAGGCTGACCCCACGGAGCATATCCATGATTTTAGCCAGAGACCTGAGATCGTCTTCCTGCTGTGACATTTAATAATATCGTTAATGTTTCGGTCGTTTACCGCGCTTCTTCTTTTTCTTCATGCGACGTATAAATTCTTCTTCGTCCGGATTGAAACTCTGACCTTGCTGAAATAGATCCAGTCCGGGAATAGTGAGGTCGTAGTCGTCCGAATTATCTCTGTTAGTCGTGGAGGGACGAGTCTGATTTGGAGCCTGTTCCTGAGGTTGTGCTGTAGTCTGTTCGTCGTTGCTGTCCTGACGTACGTTTCTCTCTGGCGGTTCTTGTTCACTGAGCTGAGTAACAGGTCTTTCCTCGGTACTATTGAACCAATTGTCAAGAGCATTTGCGGAGAATGCTTTGCCAAGTCGAGAGCCGTTCAGAACCGTCTTTGTGTCATGGTCAATGAAAGTGGCGCCATAAATTCGACCCTCGTCCGTGTAGCGTAGAATCAGGTCTATGTTCTGCTCATGGAGTCCGGCTATGAAATCATCTTTACCGGATGACCGGCTCATGACCTCGGAGACTATTCTCTTTGTAGGACGGATGTCAATCTTGTCCTTGGCTCTTTCAAACCGTGCTTCAATCGCTGTTCTGCTTGCAAACTTTCCAAGTCGTGAAGCCTTCAAGGAAGTTGAGATAGTCTTGCCATCATCATCGGTAGCATGATATACCAACCCATGATATTCCCGACCGTTAACCCTTCCGTCGGCCGCCTCACACCTTATATTATATAAGGAGAGGATTGCATTGAATTCTCCAAGAGTCTGGAACTTGTAACGCATACCAACCATCTTGACAGTATTGGCAACCTGACGCTTTATGTCTCCGTCAGGGTCAACCTTACGGATGGGCATATCGGGAGTAATCTTTTCTCTTTCAGCGAGCTTCAATCCATATTTTTTCTCAAGCTCCCGGGTTATCTCCTTGCTACGGTAAAAATTGTTCCTGTCGGAGATACATCTACCGTCAGTTCCAACCCTTAGAGCCACGATATGAACATGGTGCCTGTCGATATCTTCGTGCTTCACTATGAGATATGGCATCTCACCGAACCCCATCTTTTCCATATACTCATGGGCAAGTCGGGTAAAATCAACATCACTCAGTTTATCATCAGGATGCGGATTCAATGAAATGTGCATCATAGGCTTTTCGGTACGTGTGGATGAAGGCATCCACCGTTTGAAATCCTCGAATACACGACCGATATTGAGCTGACCGGAGCCGTCATTGAAGATAAGGTTTGTATCAAGTACACGACCTTTCTCTTTATTGATTTTCTCCCCGTTATACGCTATTGCTCCATAAAGAGAATTGCCTAACGAGATTTTAGCAACCATTGCTCGTCAAATTTATTGGCGAGATCAACAATCTGCCTGTTTATCCGGGCAAGTTCCTTTGTGTATTGCTCCAGACGATATAGGGCAGTCATTGCTTTCTTTTCGGTGAAATTCTCTCTTAACGTCTTGACCAAAGTGTCATAACTTACGCCAAGTGTACGGTACTGGGAGTTGAGGGCTGAAAGGCGGTCTATGAATTTTCGGGTATTCTCATCTATGACAAACACCTTGAATGGCTTGCCAAAGAATTGCATTTTTATGAACGCTGCCATAGATTCCACTCCCGACCGCTCGTGCATGGCGATAAGTCTGGCGTGTTCCTGAGCATTGAAATTGACCGTACATCGGAACACCGTCGGGTCAAGTTTGGGCTTTCGCCCGGCATTTCGATAGTTAT
>CANRPJ010000036.1 GCA_947632485.1 uncultured Muribaculaceae bacterium | reverse complement strand
CTGGAAAATTTCTAATCACTGTCAAGAATGAGACAATAGTAGATGCCTTATGGATATGTTTTTCCGCCATGACTTGCGCGAGAGCGTAAGTTCCGGTATGTCCTACATATCTGCGTGAGGCTTCTGCGTTGTCCGTTCTACAGTGATGGGCAATTCCAGGGCCTCTGCTTGAAGAATGGGCAACAGGTACGGTTCTCACGCTTTTTATATTTAACCCAAAGCCAAAGAGGAGAATCCGGCGGCTTGTAACTCATAATGAGCAGAAAAGTTGTTACACAATCTACGGTTACTGAAAAATGGTGGGATCTTTCTTTGCAGTAGCTATTTTGTGCATTGTAACTATAACCTTACCATCGCTACCATCGCCCCATTATTCTCTGACGAATTTTGGGCTATGCATTGACGAAGTCAGGTACTCTATGTCCTGCAATGTCGATGCAAGCAGCAAAGGAGGATAAATGAACAAAATGAACTCATGCTTAACGTGATAGATTAAGTATTTTTGCAGCAAAATAAGCTCCGAAAAGAATAGATCATGACGGGATAGTTTGAAACTTCTTTGGTGGGCTTTATTACGAAAAATATTAATTTTAAACATATAAACAATGAATCTAAAAAGTTTAAAGAACCGTAATTTCAATGTACTTTTCATAAGTACTTTGGTATCGGTAGGACTTTCATCCTGTGGCAATAAGAATAATTCTGAAGATGGATATAAGCTTACTCCGGTAACAACTAACATTAAAGGTGATTTGTCCGACTATTATGAAGTTGTGGAGAGAGAATATACCACCACACAGAATTACCGTACAATGATGGATAATACTCATACTATCCTGACGGTGGAAATACGACGTACGGATAAGGAATTTGATTTCGAACCAGAAACGACTGAGCCTATGGGTACGGTATCCGTAGGGATGTCAGGAAATGTAGGTTTTGGAATTGAGATTCTTGATGCTTCAGGAGACGTAGTCACCAAAAGAGCACCCACAGAGGGAGGATTAAACGGCATGTATTCCAGTGCAGATATGGCTGAAGCACTTAAACTTAAGCCGGGAGAAACTGCGAATGTACGCTGGCAAATTAATTTTGAGGATGATGAAAATCCAGCGACTTTCCGCCTTACATCGGCATATAAAAAATATGAGGATCAAGAATCGACTTCAGGAGGGAGTGCGTCGTCCGGATCATCTTCCGACTGGGATTCAATACTTAATACATATGAGAAGTATGTTGATCAATACATTGTAATCTATAAAAAAGCACTAAACGGTGATATTTCAGCTGCATCAAAGATGGAGAGCATGCTTGAAAAGGCGCAGGAATTGCAGAATAAACTCGAAAATGCAGGGTCTGTGTTGACACCTTCTCAAACTGCAAGACTTGCCAAGATTAATGCAAAATTGATGCATGTAATGTAAAAGCGCTCATTCTTATCCCTTCATTATTTGAATAGAGCATAAAAATGGGTGATTAATAAAGTGAATTATAATGAGCATAGGAGTCGAAATCCTATATTTTTCAAAAAACATGCAATTATGAAATGGAATGTATCGTCGGTTTTAGCGCTGCTTGTATTGCTGATATTTCCGTTAATACTCGCAGGCTGCAAAGAGAAGATGCCTACTTCCCTCGCTCCGGCTACCTGCAAGATCACCGGTAACTTGGGAGAGTATTTTGAAGTTGTGGAAGGAGAGTATCCTGTTTCCGAAATCTCAAGCAAATTATCCTTCAAAGTGAAAAGAATAAAAGAATCTGAAGAAGGCACAATCGTGAAGTTTGGGATTGGATACGCTATTTTCAACGATAAAGGGAAAGCCCTAATAGCTGAGAGGGCAAAGCTGGAGGATATTAATCCTCTCATGTCGTTGTCATTTCTTGGTCTGAAACCAGGAGAAACAGGTGAAGTAAGTATATATATCGAGGGCTGGCCGGAGAAATTAAAAGGAGCGAAGACATTCAGGGTTGCTTTTGATTGTGAATTAGAGCTACCCGTCTCGAAACTCATTTCACTAGGCGACTTCATTGATTACCCTCATCTATCATTCAATCAAAAGACGCTGATAACAAGGGGATTCACCGAAAGCCAAAATGAAGTTACCGGCTGGCCACAATACTCAAAGAACGAAGTCATAGTTGAATATGTGGAAGATTTTGACGATGATGGGGAAGGAACAAAGGGTATCCATATTTATTTTCCCGATATGACTGATTGTTACAACTTTGTGTCCTCTCTCAATGACAATGATGATTGGACAATTCAAAGTGCACCTCTGGGGGAAACGTATGTGTCCAAGAAAGGCAACTTGATGATTTATCGTGAAATATCAACGTTGCAGATTACTGAAACTTCAAAATAATAAGAACTAATTTAATAAAATTTTTATGAACAATTTTAAGAATTTGGTCATGCTGCTGACAGCAGGACTCCTTATCTCCTGTGGAAATAATCATAACAACTCCTCTTCTCAATCTGATGATAGTTACGAGCATGTAGAGATTGAAGCTATAGCGGTGGAGGAACCAGCTGTTGAACCAGCCGTAGTTGCAGAGGAAGTCTCACCCTCTGAGATTAGCGATGATAATTCAAATATCGATAAGATGCTTGATGACTATGAGTCTATGATCAATGATTTCGATAGATACGTCTCTAAGCTCCAATCAGGACATGTTGATTTGGAGAGCGTCATGAGTATGGCCTCAAAAGCCGAGTCTATTCAGAATAACTTGGAGGCTCAAGAGAAGCAGATGAACTCCAGGCAGTTGCAACGACTTCATAAACTGGCGGCTAAACTGGCATCGATCTCAGCAAAAGTAGCCAATGAAAGTATCGATAATATCCAATCAGTAGGCGGTGTGAGTCTTAAGGATCTCGGCCTATAATCATTCGCCTGTTAAGGACTTTCCGATTTAATGAATCCATTTCAAGAAATGGATTCATTAAATCGTTATATTAGTAAGAAAAGACTCGTGAGATTCCGAAAAATCCTGTAATCTTAATGATTATTAAAAGGTAATTAAATACTATCATAATGCTTCCTCAATCAATAATTAAACTTATTAAGGCTCGCTATGGTAAGCAACAGATTTATTCTTCCGATTGCGCCCCTTTGGCAAATGAAATCGGACTGAGCGAAACGACAATGAAGCGTATGCTGGGTTTGGTAGGTCCTGAATCAAAGGAGCGTCACCGTATCCCCCGCTCCTCAACAATGGAGATATTGGCAAAATGGCTCGGATATAGCAGTCAGCAAGCTCTGATTAGCGATATCGGAGAACAGAAAATCAGCTCGGAGTTCACAACTTTTGATATCATTGATGTTTCCCGGTTGCCCGAAGGGAGTCGCGTTCAGTTAACTTATGAGCCATCAAGAGTGGTTATTATGACCTACCTGGGCAACTGTGAGTTTAGGATTGATAACACTAAAAAAAGCAAACTAAAAGAAGGTGATCACCTAAAGGTCAGGCATCTCATCAAAGGCCAGGAACTGATTGCATGGGATGTGATCCGTGATGGAGCAAATCTAGGACCTTTTCGCGGTGGAAAAGACGGAGGATTGACATCTCTTAAAATCTTAGAGCTTATTAAATAATAAATGTGATGCTCAAAATATAGAATTTTTGATTAAACTGCTCATACTCTTAGGGAGTATAGATCAGCGACTTACTGTAGCTGACAGCCGGTTGTTAGGCGCGATAAATGCGTTTCATAAACTAAATTGATTGCTGATAGGTAGATTTCCTTTCATTCCCAATGAGATCGTATCTATAAGCCAGCAATTTCGCTTCTTGTTCTTATAGTATCAAGCAACTCTTTAGTGTAGGCGTTCATGACTCGGAAAGCTTTACTGCTTCCGGATGCAGTTATAACAGCTTGATATATCTCAGCTTCGGAAGCATCTGGGCAGTGTTTGCGGTAATCATCCAACATTCCATTGTAGGATGAAGACCAAAGCGATTCAAGCTTGGTAGCAATCTGTTGGAGTCCCTCCTCGGAGATGTTCCCTGACCTAAGATAGGTAAGGGCTTCCTCAGCGGCCTTGATGTATTCGGCCATCCGGATATCAAAATCATGGCTCATCTCCGTTGGGTATGTGGACTTTAACTTTATCGTAGAGAGTTTCTCGGATTCGGTCATTGTAGGATAACCGACAAATCGCTCAGATTCGTAGGCGTATGATTCATCTGTTCCTAATATGTTCGCTTCAGCATCTATCGAGGTTGCTTTCAATTCTTTTCCACTTTCGGATACTTGCATCTTACCATTCCTGAAGAACACTAAGGTAAGCAAAAGAATAACACCTACACACGATATTGCTATCTCCGTGAAAGTCCTCAAGATTTGTCGTGAGGATTGTAATACTCGACGGAGCTCATCGGCAGTGATTCCTGATTTGGCACAAAAATTACAAAAACGTCTGTATTTTCGAGATGTCTGTTTTTCTCCACCACATATCAGTTCAGCTATACGGCCGATAGCAGCGAAATCTTTTGAAGCGGTAGGCTTATCGGTTGGGGGCAATGGATCACTCATTCCGCGAGTACCACCATGGGTAAGGTTATGAGTGTCGCAATATGCTTTATCAAGATCTATCAGCATCACGGCACGGTCGCTATGTCTAAGCATGATGTTTTCTGGCTTCAGATCGCAATGGATTACACCGCTCCGGTGGAGATATGTCACTACGTCGAGTAGCTGATTCAGAAATATATTGACATTTTCCTCTTTGCGGAAATATTTCTTCCCATCTTCTGCAGAGAGGAAGTCTTTAAGGTTAACTCCATCAATGAAATCTTCTATTATATAGACCTCGTGTTGATCAGCGCGAAACCTTTTGAATACAGGCAATGCATCATGTCGGAGTCTTATCCCTATCTCGAACTCTTTACGATAGGCAGCGACAAAAGCGGCATTCAATCTAAGCTCGGGTTTAAGACGTTTCAGAGCCACCTGTACACCGTCCTTTCTCACTCGATAAACAGTGCACGTAGCCCCCGTTCCGATAATATTCTCCGTCACTAACTGTGACTCCACAGAATCACCAGATTCCATCCCGAAATATCCGCTAAATTCAGAAGATTCACTCATATATATCTGTTAAGTAAAAGCAACAACACACGCATGAAAAACTACAACGTGCAAAAATGCACATTGCTTTCTTCATCAAGTTCATTTTCAGAAAAGACATTATTAATATGAATATGGCGGGTTATGACAGTTCGATCTCGTCCAAACAGATCTGACATTTGCTTCTGTGTAAGCCAGACGATTTCATTTTCAACCCTTACTTCCAGTTTTACCGTGGCATCAGGTTGATACATTATTATCTCATTCTCTTTTTCTGGAGTTCCAGAAGGGATTCTTTCCATGCTGCAGAGGATTCTTAGGGAGTATGGTTCAGGAGAAGCGGCCGGAATCGCGGCGCGTCTTCTTCTCAAGAGAGTCGAGGAGAGCCTGATGGAGGTCTACTCCCGTCTGGTTGGCAAGGCAGATCGTGACCCACAGCACATCGGCGAGCTCTTCCGCCAGATCGAGGTGCTCACCGGGCTTGGGGCGCTGGTCGCCGTAACGCCGGGCTATAATACGGGCGAGCTCACCGACCTCTTCCGTAAGGAGAGCCATATTGGTAAGCTCAGAAAAATAGCCGTGGCCCACGGAATGAATCCACTGGTCCACGGCTTTCTGTGCGTCTTCTATCGTCACTCTTAGAGGAAGCTGAGGTTGAATTTCGAGAACTCCATGTCGGCCTTTGCACGGCTGAGAAGGCCATTGTCGAGCTTCACGGCCTGACGAAGGTTGCTCATCACCATATTCTCGTTGTTGGTGCGGGCACCGAGCACTGCGGTAAGATAATAGGTGGTGGCGTCGGGCACCTGGATTGAGGCGAGCGTAGACTTGGCTGCGCTGTAATCCTTTGCAAGAATCTGAGCCAGGGCAGCATTGTTGGTCTTGGCATCGCCGAAGGCATTGAGAGCCTTGTTAAGGTCACCCTGCTGGAGATAGAACACTCCGAGCGCGTCGCCGCTCTCGGGCACTCCGGCTGCAGCTCCAAGCTGTGCGTTGGCGGCGCGCAGATCGTGGTTGAGCATCGAGATAAGACCAAGGTTCATCTCTGCTTCCTTGCTCTGCGGATTGATGCTTGCGGCACGCTCGAAATTAGCCTTTGCGGCATTGTAGTCGCCGGCCACATACTGCGTCATACCGAGGTTGTTGAAAGTGCGGTAGTCGTTGGGATACACCTTAGAAGCTGCGTTATAGATCTCCATCTTCTTGGTGTTGTCGTCCGTAAGGGTAGCCACATAGAGAATCTCGTCGGCCGTAAGCGCCTTGGGATCTTTATTGAAGAGATCGATAAGCTCCTGATCGCTCTTACCGATCACATTGATCTGGGCCATTACGCGCGAATAGCGGAGCTGGGGAAGAATCTGGTCGGCAAGCTCATCGAACACGGAGCTGAGATTGCGAATCTCCTTCTCGCGCTGCTCCGGATCCTGGTACATCTTGAGCACTGCCAGAATCAGATCCTTATCCTGAATCTTGCTCTTCTCCACGAGCTCCTGGAAGCCTTCCCAGTCTTCAGGGGTGAAGGAGCTTGTAAGCTCGCCGAATTCAGTAATCTTATCTTTCTTGAGCTGATTCTCAACCAGTGTCGTGGTGTTCTGCTCGCGCTTCTCGGCCAGCTGGGTATTGAAGGCCAAAGTACCTTCAGGCGAAGCGTAGGAATTCACCGTAAGACCTGCAATTTCCTGATTGGGAGCTGCATTAGCCTCAATCAGACGGCGGTTGAGATCTATATAATCAGCTGAATTAGTCTGGTTCGCACGAATGTTGGCCTGATTGATAAGGAAATGGATATCAGCGCTATATTTCTCTGAAATCACGCGCTGGAACTTATCTTTAGCCACAGCCGGCTTCACCGTCTTGGCCGAAGCAAGCGTAGATGTAGCCACAACACCGTTGCCTACTTTCACACGCGGCAAAGCATAGAGCTTGCCATTCTGGTCGACCGTAAAGTCAAGATATAAATCTGACTTCGCCATAGCGGGCTCATAGATGGCATCGAAGGGTATACGTACCATTCCGCCATTGTCAAAGCTTACTACCTGTCCGTTGGCCCTGACGTTTTCGCCCTGAATCACGGTAGCTGCGCCGGCCGTCTCTCCACCCTGGTACACGAGCACCGGTGTAGCCGTTACCTTAGCGTTTTTCACCATGAATTTGGCGGGGATAGACCCGGTCACCGTGGCGGGCACACGCTCACCGACAGTCTCCAGCGGAGTGGGGTCGGTTGAGAAATAATTAGCTTGAAACTGCCCGAGCTTCTTCGAGCAACTGCCCAGGGCCACCATAGCGACGGCCGCCGAGATGTAAAGGATTTTGCGGTTCATATGCGTAGTATGAGAATATTCCGGTCAAAGTTAGTTAAAAAATCCCGTGCGCACACGCGTAGAGTAGAGGAAATGTTGCTGCGGAGCGTTTAATGAGAAAAAAATAGTAATTTTGCCCGCCGGAAAGGTTGCTCAAGCAACCGGAGCTATTTGAGTTTGCCTCAGATGTAGAGATGAAAAACCTGGTGATTGTGGAGTCGCCTGCAAAGGCGAAGAAGATAGAAGAGTTTCTGGGACCCGACTTCAAGGTGATGTCGAGTTACGGCCATGTGCGTGATCTGAAGAAAAAAGACTTCAGTATCGACATTGAAGACGGCTATAAGCCGATCTACGAGGTATCTGCCGACAAGAAAGAGATCGTGCGTAAGCTGAAGGCCGCAGTGAAGCAGGCTGATAAGGTCTGGCTCGCTTCCGATGAAGACCGCGAGGGAGAGGCTATCGCATGGCATCTCTGCGAGGTGCTCGGACTGAATCCGGAGAAGACGCACCGCATCGTGTTTCACGAAATAACTAAACCGGCCCTACAGCACGCTATCGAACACCCTCGCCATATCGACCTTGACCGCGTCAACGCGCAGCAGGCGCGCCGAGTGCTCGACCGCATCGTGGGCTTCGAGCTCAGCCCCGTGCTCTGGCGCAAGATAAAGCCGGCGCTTTCGGCAGGCCGCGTGCAGAGCGTGGCAGTAAGACTGGTCTGCGAGCGCGAGAAAGAGATACGCGATTTCAAACCTCAGCCCTTCTTCCGGATCACCGGCAATTTTCTGACAGCTCAGGGTGAGATCAAGGGTGAGCTCGACCGCCGTCTTGACTCCGAAGAGAGCGCCAGAGAGTTTCTTGGCGTATGCTCCTCCGCTCAGTTCCGCATAGGAGAGGTAGAAGTGAAGCCTACGCGCCGCAGTCCGGCTCCGCCGTTCAGCACCAGCACGCTGCAGCAGGAGGCTTCCCGAAAGCTCGGATTCTCGGTCAATACGACCATGAGCGTAGCCCAGAAGCTCTACGAGGAAGGCTTCATCACCTATATGCGTACGGACTCGCTCAATCTCTCAAAAATGGCTTTGGCTGACATCTCCAAGGCGGTGACCGCACAGTGGGGGGAGGAGTATCTTCATGTGCGCAATTACCATACCAAATCCAAAGGCGCTCAGGAGGCTCACGAGGCTATCCGCCCTACCTACATAAGCAACCGCACCATCGAGGGTACCGACCGGGAGAAGAAGCTCTACGAACTCATCTGGAGGCGAACCGTGGCATCGCAGATGGCCGACGCGCAACCGGAAAAGACTACCGTAGATATCGACTTTGCCAATCCGAAGCGGCAGGAGAGATTCCGCGCCCAAGGAGAGGTAGTGAAATTCGAAGGTTTTCTGAAGATCTACCGCACTGACGATGATGATGACGAAGGCCTGCTGCCACCGGTAACGAAAGGGGAAGAAGCCGAAGCAAAAGAGATCAGCGCTACAGAGCGCTTCACGCAGGCTCCAGCCCGCTATAACGAGGGCTCACTCGTGAAAAAACTCGAGGAACTCGGTATCGGGCGACCCGCCACCTATGCCACCACGATCTCTACGATTCAGGCGAAAGACTATGTGAAGCGTGGCGAAAAAGAGGGCAAACCGCGTCAGTTTAAGGTGTTTACCCTGAAGGGAGGGAAAATCAAGGAAGCAGACCGCACCGAGAATACCGGCAGCGACAAGGGGCGTCTCGTGCCTACAGATGTAGGTATGATCGTCAACGACTTCCTGACCGAATATTTCCCCGACATACTCGACTATAGCTTCACCGCCAGAGTGGAGGAGAAATTCGATGAGATAGCCGAGGGCAAACTGCCCTGGCAGCAGGAGATTTCAGATTTCTACGATTCATTCCACCCTGATATAGAGAAAATCAGCGGAATGCGAATGGAGCAGAAGGTGGGCGAAAGAGTGCTCGGCACAGACCCGAAAAGCGGCCGCCAGGTATCAGTGAAGATCGGACGCTTCGGTCCGGTAGTGCAGATCGGCACAGCCTCGGAAGAGGAAAAGCCGCTCTTCGCAAGCCTGCCAAAAGGAGAGAGCATGGACGATATCACTCTCGAAGAAGCGCTTAAGCTCTTTGCACTACCACGCACACTCGGTGAGCTTGACGGTGAGAAAGTGACGGCCGCTGCCGGAAGATTCGGCCCGTACGTAAAGGTAGGCTCGCTCTTCGTATCGATACCGAAAGATGAGTCACCGCTCACTATCACTTTTGAGCGCGCCGCCGAACTTATTGCCGCCAAACGCGATGCGGAGGCCCACAAACTGATCCACGAGTTTGAAGAGATGCCAGGCCTCCAGGTGCTCAACGGCCGCTACGGCCCCTATATGGCCTATAAGCCGGAGGGAGCGAAGAAAGCCGTGAACTATCGCTTGCCGAAGACTCAGGATCCGACTAAGCTCACCTTCGAAGAGGCCCGCAAGCTCATGGAAGCTCAAGACGCCGCGCCTGCAAAGCCACGCCGCAAGCGCAATTCATAACCTACAAAGAATACCGAATCCTTAATAGCCCGGCACCTCAACACCGGGCTATTAACGTAACGGAAACAGGATAAAATCAAGCAAGCGCTCATGGTTGCTCCCCTCTGGCATTATTTCGCTGATAAGAGTATTAACTGATTATTACACAGGTTTTGACGCTCCATCAGCCAAAGTCAGGAAAAATCTTGTAATTTTGCATTGTCGCCATACTTCAGGAATGCCAAAATATCACGTATGATTAGATATATTCAGAAAAACCGTATAGCCCGGCTAATTTTTATTCTCATCGGCATTACCATCGTATACCTCACATGGTCTAATGCACCACTGCTTTATCACCCTCTTAATATTCGATTCGCATCGCTGCGACTCTTAATAAGAGGCTTGATCACCATGACCATTATGGTTGCGGTGCTTTTATGCCTGCACAGACCCTCCGACATCCTGAAATCATTGGGTCTGAACCAAAGTTTTGTTAAGGGCATCGTATTCGCGGCTATATGCTGTAGCCCCCTTTTAATCGGATCGCCTATAAT
Source organism: uncultured Muribaculaceae bacterium (assembly GCA_947632485.1). Classification (GTDB taxonomy): domain Bacteria; phylum Bacteroidota; class Bacteroidia; order Bacteroidales; family Muribaculaceae; genus Lepagella. Next base: position 758 of record CANRPJ010000036.1, on the reverse strand, counting down.
CGGCTCTTTCGACCATAATCTGTCGCTGGATACGTTTCTCCGCAACGTAATACTTGCCGCATTCTTTGAAGAGCTTGTATATCGCGGATTCCTTTTCGGACAGCTTTTCCGATACGGAAGAATTGGTTTCGTATGGGCAGTGATAGTACCAGCTGTTCTCTTTGGATTAGGGCATCTGTATCAAGGATATAGCCTGACATCTTCATTAATGGCATTTGGCGTCACGGCATTTGGAGCGCTCTATTTCAGCTGGGCCTATGTAGAATGCAACTTTAACCTATGGGTAGCTATCGGGCTCCACATGTTTATGAATTTTTGCTGGATAGTATTCCCGGTTGAAGGAAATGAAAATGCAGTGGGCTCGATGCTTCCTAACATCCTGAGGTTTGCAAGTATCGTCTTGACAATCATACTAATCGTAGCATACAAGAAGAGGAGGAGGCAGAAAGTATTCAACTACCCGATCCTTTCGATTTAGAGCAATCTCTCTTTCCGGAGCATAATGCGAAGCATACAGCCGCGAGGTACGTCACACCTCAGAGCGCCTCATCGCCACGTAGAAGCTGGAAAACCTTCACCCATCTACTTGCGATTTCCCATAAGAAAAACACACACCTCTTACTCCTGTAAGTATGTAAAATTGGGTGTTAACACAACAAAAGCCTGATAATCAGGCTTTTTTTGGCGGAGAGAGAGGCTCTCGAACTTATACTTTCACAGAATATCATAAAACTGCAAACGACTGATAATCAAGTGTA
>CANRPJ010000035.1 GCA_947632485.1 uncultured Muribaculaceae bacterium | reverse complement strand
ATTCATGAGAATTATTTTTGTTACTCTATGGTCATTTTACTGATGCAAAATTACAAAATATTTTCAAAAGTAACAAATAAGTAGCAATTAAAGTAACAAAATAAGCCTATCAGCAGAGATAAAAGGAATCAAATTATAAATAAATATCAAGGCTAAATATCCTATTATTAGAGTATTTATATTCTTATTCATTCCTATCGCTTACACGATGTGAAGATAGTAAACATATTGGTTGAGTAGTAAGACGTGAGTATTTGTTTGAAAAATTGAGTTTTATTAAGGCCGCGGAAAACCAACGTCGCGGTTGTGGAGTTATATAGAGACAAAGATAACCTATTGGCATTCACACATTCAATTATCAAACAAAATGGCTTACAAGATTATCGAGATCGAAGGTATCGGCGAAGTTTACGCTGATAAGCTGATCGCAGCGGGAGTGAAAACCACGGAGGAACTGCTCGAAAAGGCAGCTTCGAAGAAGGGTCGTGAGAAACTGGCTGAGGAGACCGGAATCTCAGAGAAACTGATCCTGAAGTGGGCTAATCATGCTGATCTCTTCAGGATCAAGGGCATTGCCGGTCAGTTTGCCGAGCTCCTTGAGGCGGCCGGAGTCGACACCGTAAAGGAGTTGCGCCATCGCGTTCCGGCTAATCTCCATGCTAAGCTTGTAGAGGTAAACGAGGCCCGCAATCTCTGTAACAGGGTGCCTGCGGAAAGCGAAATCGCAAAGATGGTTGATCAGGCGAAGGAGCTTGAGCCTAAGATGACTTATTGAATCTCAAGGACATCATGGGGGCGGCCATCTGCAAAAGTGGTCGCTCCCGGATTGTGTGCCGATTGTTCAGTCTCAGTCGCTTTCTAACAGAACCTTACGCATCGCTGAGATAAGAATTGGATTTGAGGCGAGCACCGAATGGTGGCGGTCTGAGCGGATTGATTCCACGACTACGCCGGCTTCGGCGGCTATGAGCTGCCCGGCGGCTACGTCCCATCTGTTGAGGTTAAGCTCCCAATAGCCGTCAAGGAAACCGGCAGCCGTATAGCAGAGGTCCATCGCCGCGGCTCCGAGTCTTCTTGTTCCCCTCACTTTGAATACCATTCTGTTGATCTCCGCAAGATTATTGTCGGGGTTATCATTCCTGTCATACGGCATTCCAGTAGCCACCACAGCTTTCGATAGTTCCGTCTTCCCGGAGCAGCGGATAGGATTTCCGTTGAGCCATGCTCCCTTGCCCTTTGCTGCATAGAAGCACTCTTCAAGGTAAGGGGCGAAGATCACCCCCAGAATAGCCTCCTTATTTCGCTCCAGAGCGATAGATACGCAGAATGCCGGAAGCCCGGCGGAGAAGTTTGTAGTGCCGTCAAGAGGGTCGATCACCCACCGCCATTCGCTCTCCTCCTGCTCTTTGCCTGATTCTTCGGCAATGATGCCGTGGGTAGGGAAGTGCTGATGAATATAGGTTTTAATAGAAGCCTCCGCTTCCTTGTCGGCGATGGTCACTACATCGCTGTCGTTCAGTTTAGTAGCCTGTTCAAGATTGCGTTTCCGGAAATATTGGAGGTGGATTCGTCCGGCCTCTTCAGCCATTGTCAGCGCGGCATTCATCAGCGGCTTGAGATCTTCCGGGAGGTCGGGGAGGTAGCGGGTAAGTTTCATAATGATTGATCGTAACTGAAGTTACGATGCCCGAACAAAATGGGCATCTTCTTTCGAGGCAAAGATAATCATTTACCCTATACGCACCAATAGAAAAGAGCTCAGTGAGGTCACCAAGCTCTTTTAATAATGAGCGATTTTTCGCTGCTTTTCTCCGGAATCTTATTTTTTCTGGAGTGTCATGGTTCCGGTCTCGTCATCGCCCCACTGTTCGCCATCGGCATCATACCAGGCGTATTTATAGGTGGCTTTATTGCCGCTCACAGTGAAAGTTCCTTCCATATAATCGTCGGGGTAGCCATCTTCTCCGAGGGTGATCCGCAGGGTGCTTCCATTCTGCGACCATTTGGCGTAGTTGTATCCTACATTAGGAGTAAATTTGACATTGCCGTCTTTCTGGAAAGAGATTGTAGACCGATTACTTCATCATTTACGTCGCCTGTCGTGTCATCGACATCGGAGAGTACAGTCCATGACGACCCGCTAAGAGAAGATGTTTTAGGATCGTCTTCATCATCGTCTTTGCTGCACCCTGAGATGCCAATCGCCATCATAGCCAATAAGGCGATGGCAACCATTTTCTGGAAGTGGAAAAGTTTGTGTTTCATTGTAAAACAGTTTTTGTTTGCTTTACAATCCCGATAAAGCAGGTTTTTTAGGTGAAGAAAAGGCGTGGGATTGTATTCTGCATATCTCTTTTAGTAGGCTTCTCGCATCACCTTAGACAGAAGATAGACAGCAAACCCACACCGAGAAGACATATAGATACTCCCATAGGGGTAGGTATATGCTGCCGATGCAGGCGTTATCTGCCATTATCTTTCTGTCTATTAGCGAATTTTGCGAGAATTTACTAAAAAGAAGATAATTCAAATAACACCTTTTCAGATGATGAGCCTACTCTTAGGCTCTATTTTCATTTGCAAAGATAGGAAAAAATCTGAATCTGCAGTTCCTTATGAAAAAAGAAAGAACCGCTCCGGAGAGCGGCTCTTTGCTATGCTTTTCAGGCGCGATGGCTTTATTCGGCGAGCCATGCGTTGATCTGCTTCATGATCTTATCCTTCATTTCGGGAGGCATGTTGCTGATGCGGGCTTTATGGCTGCCACGGGGCTGCACATAGACCTGCTCGTTGACCTTACCCGGGAAGGCGGGAGCTGCCGTAGCGCTCCAGGGGTCGATCTCACCGTAGATGAAAATCATCTTGGGGTCGTTGTTCTTGAGGTACTCATAGACCTGCTGCGATACCTCCGGACGCCACTCGATCTTGTCGACCAGCTCGGCGGGGAGCATGATGCGGTTCAGATAGCCGTCGGGGGTCTTGATAGAGAGGAGATCTTCGAGGCCGACAGTGTCATAGCCGTAGTAGCCCAGCTCGCGTGCGGCCTGCACGAAGAAGGGGATATTGGGCTGATCCTCTGCAAAATACTCCGGACCGCTGTCGGAGATGAGGTGCTTGAAGATAGTCTCAGCATCGGCATCGGCGGCAGGAATCTTGTTCACGTCGTTGCCCCACTGCCAGAATGCAAACGGGTATTCGAGCACACAGAAGTCGAGCACTTCTTCCATCGGAATGCGGAACTTGTAGCCCTTCTCCTTGATATAATTCTCCATCAGAGGCTGGATCTCGGCGCGACGCTTGAGGGCAGCACGCTGGAAATCATGAATTTTCTTGCGCTCGGCAGGAGTACCGACCACACGCAGGAAAGGCTCGTGGCGACCATCTTCTACAGCGGTATTGAGCGGGCCAACGTAGGGCACCGAGAAATCAACATCGTCGGGGAAGAAGGAGCGGTAGATCATAGTGGTCTGTCCGCCCTTGCTCACTCCGGTGGTGATCCATTTGCCGGGATAGAGCTGCTTGAAGGCCTTATTCACATTGTGAAGGTCGTAAGCGGAATTTTCGGCCGTGAGGTAATCCCAGTTGCAGGGATCGGGGGTAGAGTCGAGGAAGTAGCGGTGCTCCACGAAGATCACGTTGGTATCGAAGAGCCTTGAGAGCTCATCTTCGTAGCGGGGCCAGAGGGCATACTGTGCGCCGTAGCCTTCGGTCACCTGCACGGTAGGTTTGTCGTAGCCCTTGTGGCATACGATCACGCGCTGGGTGAAGGTGCCGGCCGAAGGGTCTTTCGGGTCAACCTGCTGCTCGAAGCGCACCAGATATTTCTCAGGGAATTTTTCTGACTCGAGTTTCTCTACGCTTTTCACTCCCGGGAGATTAGAGAGCTTTTTAGCGAGGTCGCTGTCGGCTGCCACTGCAGCGAAGACCCAGAGGCAGCAGAAAAGAATTAAACTAAGTTTGCGTTTCATGATGAGTTTTTATTTGGTAAAAAGGTCATTCTGCGGAGAATGCGAAGCGGATACGCTCGTCGAAGAGCTCTCCAGGCCTCAGCACTGCCGAAGGGAAGTCGGGGTGGTTGGGGGCGTCGGGGAAGCGCTGAAGCTCTACGGCCACTCCGTCGTAGTCCTCATAGCTGCGTCCGCTACGGTTCTTGGGCGAGCCGGCGAGCCAGTTGCCCGTATATACGTGGGCGTCAGGGCAGGTCGAGCTGATCACCAGGCGGCGTCCTGACTTCTCATCGGTGAGCTCCACGGCTTCTACTACCGAGCCGTCGGCCTCGCGGTCAACCACCCAGCCGAAGTCGTAGCCTTTGCCATAGCGGAGGGCATCGAAATCGGCCTTGATGTCGCGTCCAATCTCCTTGGCCTGGCGGAAGTCGAGAGGAGTGCCTTCTACCGGGGCGAGCTCGCCGGTGGGGCAGAGCTCGGGATCGCCTACGATATAGCGCGAGGCGTTGACGCGGAGCTTATGGCCAAGCACGCTGCCGCTGTCGGCACCGGCGAGATTCCAATAGGCATGGTTGGTGAGGTTGAGGATCGTGGGAGCGTCGGTCACCGCTGTGATCCGCAGATCGAGCACATCGTCTTCACTCCAGTGATATTCAGCCACTACGGTCAGCTTGCCGGGGTAGCCCTCCTCGCCGTCGGCGGAGGTGTAGGTGAAGCGCACTCCATAGGGAAGGGCCTGGCTCTGCCAGATCTGGTTCTGGAAGCCTTCGGGGCCGCCGTGAAGGGCGTTGCCGCCATTGTTGATGGCCAGCTGGTATTCCTTGCCGTCGAGGGTGAAATGCCCCTTCTTGATCCGGTTGGCGAAGCGTCCGGGTATCTTGCCCAGGCAGGGGCCATCGTAGTAATAGTCGGTCGGATCAGCGTAGGAGAGAGCCACATTCTCGATCTTGCCTTTCGAGTCGGGCACTTCAACCGCCAGCACTCCCGCTCCCAGCGAGGAGAGCTCCACGGCGGCGCCGTGGGAGTTCTCCAAGCGGTAGAGGGTGATATCGCCTTTCTTAGAGGCTACCTTCTTTTCGGTGATCTTCATCAGTCTTCGATCTTGCGGGCACCGTCGGAAATCACTACGTCGTAGATCTCCGGCTTGTGGCCATATTTTTCGTTGAAGCGGTCGGTCACCACCTTGATGAAATCATCGTGGAGATCGTTTTTAACCAGGTTGATGGTGCAGCCGCCGAAACCGCCGCCCATGATGCGCGAACCGGTTACACCCAGCTCTTTCGCCACATCATTGAGGAAGTCGAGCTCCTCGCAGCTCACCTCATAGTCTTTCGAGAGGCCGTCATGGGTCTCATACATCTTCTTGCCTACGGTCTCGTAGTCGCCTTTCACGAGGGCATCGCACACGTCGAGCACGCGCTCCTTCTCCTCGATCACGAATTTGGCTCGCATATAGTCTTCAGCCGTGATCTCACCTTTCACGGTGTTGAGCATCTCGGCAGTGGCATCGCGCAGAGTCTCTACGCCGAGCTTCTTGGCTACGCGCTCGCAGCTCTCGCGGCGCTTGTTGTAGGGAGAATCCTTGAGCTCATGCTTCACGCGGCTGTCGACGAGCACCAGCTTATGGCTATCGCTCTTGAAGGGGAAGTATTCATACTCCATCGAGCGGCAGTCGAGGCGCATGAGGTTGTCTTTCTTGCCGAATACGGAGGCGAACTGGTCCATGATGCCACACATCACGCCGCAGTAGTTATGCTCGGTGCTCTGGCCGATCTTGGCGAGCTCGAACTTATCGATCGTATTGCCGTTGAAGAGATCGTTGAGGGCGAAAGCGAAGCAGCTTTCAAGGGCAGCTGAAGAGCTGAGGCCTGCTCCGAGAGGCACATTGCCGGCGAATACGGCGTCGAAACCTTTCACTACGCCGCCGCGCTTCTGGATCTCGCGGCATACGCCGAAGATATAGCGGGCCCACTGCTCGTTCGGAGCGTCTTCCTCCTTAAGGCCGAACTCTACATACTCGTTTATGTCGATGCTGAACACGCGCACCTTCTCCATGCCGTTGGGGCGGATCTCGGCCATGATCACCTTGTCGATGGCACCGGGGAACACGAAGCCACCGTTATAGTCGGTATGCTCGCCGATGAGGTTGATACGGCCGGCTGATGCGTAGACGGTGCCGGGTTCATTGAAGCGCTCCAGAAAAGTTTTTCTGATTTTTTCTTTCAATTCCATTTGAGATGGATTTTAAGGGTGATATAAATGTAGTTTGAATTATTTCACTTGCAGGGTGATGCTGGCGGGCTTCACTCCCTTGGCCGAGGCTTCGAGGGTGAGGCTGCCGGGCTCGTCGGCCGCCTGCACTATCGCTGTGGCGGCGCCGCTGAAGAGGTCGGTCTCAGGCAGATGGAAGAGGCGCAACGAGGTAGGGTCGCCATTGGCGGCGGCGCGGAACTTACCGGCTCCTTTCACCCGGAATTTCACTTCGCGGCTGTCGGTGGGCACGATATTGCCTTCCTTGTCGGCCACCTGAACCGTAATGTAAGCCAGGTCTTCCTCGCCGGGCTTAAGGGAACTACGGTTGGCGGTGAGCACCAGATGGTCGGGTTTGCCGGCTGTCTTCACGATTTTCTCTTCAGTCTTGTTGCCGCTGTCATCGTAGGCCACTACTTTGATCTCGCCTGGCTGGTACACTACATCGTCCCATATCAGGCGGTAGCGGTCCATAGCCTCGCGGGTGGATTTATCCGGGTAATGGTTTTCAGCCGTCTTATCTTCAGGTATGATGCTCATACCCTTGGCTTTCTGGCGAATACCCTGGCTCACTCCGTTTACGAACAGCTCCGCCTTCGGCCATGAGGTATAGACCATTACGGGTGTAGTCTCGCCTTCGCGCCCCTCCCAGTTCCAGTGGGGCATCACATGGAGCGTGGGCGAGTCGTCGCGCCACACAGAGCGGTAGAGGTAGGCGCGGTCTTTCGGCAGCGAAGCGAGGTCGTAGATTCCGAAGAGGCTCGAATGGCTCGGCCAGGCATCGGTGTCGTAAGGCGAAGGCTCGCCGAGATAATCGAATCCGGTCCATACGAACTGCCCGATATTCCAGGGATAGTCTTCATCGGCGGCAAAATCCAGATCGGGGATATTGCTCCAGAAGCAGAACTCTGAATCGTAGGAAGACGACTGATTGTCAGGGTACATCAGCGTATCGGCCACTACGAAGGGGAATTTGTAGACCCCGCGCGAAGATACGGTAGAGGCCGTCTCCGAGCCGAGCGTGAGCTTCTGCGGGAGAGTCTCATACGCCTTCTTGTAGAACTGAGGCTTATAGTTGAAGCCGGGGATGTCGAGCGCGGCTGCGAAGCCGTTTTCAATCACTGACACAGCCTGGTCCATGCCGCACGTCACAGGACGCGTCGGGTCGAGACTGTGCACCAGATCCTGAAGCATCGTCAGTTCTTCAATGCCCGGTTCTCCCCACTGGCTCGGCACCTCATTGCCGATAGACCACATCACCACCGAAGGGTTATTGCGGAATTGCTCCACCATGTTGGTGATATCCCTCTCAGCCCATTCGCCGAATAGCGAGCCGTAGCCGTTGGGCGATTTCGGCCTGAATCCCCAGTCGTCGAAAGGCTCGATCATCAGCATCATGCCCATCTCGTCGCAGAGCTCGGCGAGCTCAGGGGCGGGCATATTGTGGGAGGTGCGGATAGCGTTGACGCCTATCTCCTTGAGGAGCTCGATCTGATGGCGCAGCGCCGCCTTGTTTACCGCGGCTCCGAGGGGACCGAGGTCGTGGTGGTTGCATACGCCCTTGAATTTGGTATTCTCCCCGTTGAGGAAGAAGCCTTTTTCCGGGATATATTCGAGCTTGCGGATTCCGAAGCGCGTGTCGTAGGTGTCGAGCGTGCGGCCGTCGAGGCTCAGGGTGGTGCGCGCAGTGTAGAGATAAGGCGTCCTGGTGTTCCAGAGCTGCGGACGGTCAATCACGAAATTCTGTGTAAACTCCTGTCCGCGAGAAATGTAGGTGGAATTTTGCGTGGCCACTACCTTTCCCTCCGGCGAGATTATTTCCGTTTTCACCCCTATGGCGTCGCCGTAAGGCCATTTCTCCGAGCGGGTTCCGCCCTCAATCTTCATCTGGAGCTTCACGGTGGCATACTCCTTGCTTACCTCAGGAGTAGTCACGTACGTGCCCCAGACCGGGATATGAATCTTGTCGGTCGTGATCAGGTTCACGTTGCGGTAGATTCCCGCGCCCGGGTACCACCGGCTCTGACCCTCCTTGTTCTCGCAGGCTACCTCCAGCAGATTCTCGCCCGGCTTCACGGCATCAGTCACATCTACGAAGAATGAATTATAGCCGTAGGGCCAGAAGGCCACCTCCTTGCCGTTCACCTTGACGTGAGCGTTGCTCATCACTCCGTCGAAGACCAGCGTGAGGTTCTTGCCCGCCGTGTCAGGCACTTCAAAAGTGGTTTTATACCAGCCTTTTCCGATGAAGGGGAGGCCTCCGGTGCGACCCGTTTTCCAGGTCTCCTCCGTCTCTCCGTTCTGCTCCACGGCTACCTTCTGGAGGTCATGACTCCGGTCGAAAGGCCCGTAGATAGCCCAGTCGTGGGGCACCGTCACGCTTTCCCACCGGGAATTATCCTGAGAAAAATCCCAGTTTTTCAGGGTCTGCCGGCTTCTCTGGGCCGAGGCTCCGAAAGCTGCCGTGATGGCGGCCATAAGAATCAGTAGAGAGGTTAACTTATTTATTTTCATGTTGTTGAATCAATGTTGGTCAGGCGGCATTTCTCTGCCTGATATATCATGTTACAAAGATAACCTTTTGCGCGTGTTTTTGCAAGCGGGTATCGTTCTTTCCTGCTTTCTGACCGGGAGCGGTTTATTGGCAAATACTTGCCTGAGAAAAGCGAATTGCTTATTTTTGCGGTCTATGAAGAAGGTACTGTTCGTTTGCCTTGGCAATATCTGCCGCAGTCCGGCGGCTGAGGAGGTGGCGCGTTGCGTGGCTGCTGAGAGAGGGCTGGAAGCTGAGTTTGAGTTCGATTCTGCCGGCACCTACGGAGGCCACCGCGGGCAGCTCCCCGACAGCCGCATGAGAGCCCACGCCCGGCGCCGCGGCTACGACCTGACCCATCGCGCCCGTAAGATCTCGACTTCGGATTTCTTCGATTTCGACCTGATCGTGACGATGGACGACGCTAACTTCGACGATGTGCGCGAGCTGGCTCCCTCGCCGGAGGCGGAGGCCAAGGTGGTGAGAATGGCCGACTATGTGAGGCAGCACCCCTGGGCTACCTGTGTGCCCGACCCATATTACGAGGGTGCCGAGGGGTTTGAGAATGTGCTCGACCTGCTTGAAGACGCTTGTGAGGGGCTTATCGACAGCCTCCAGAACCCAAATAACGACCTGAAATGAAAAAGATTTTTCTTACGCTCTTATTGCTCCTCGCAGCTGCAGGCATGCGTGCGGAGACGGTGGCCGCGCAGTTTCCCGGCGGCGATGAAGCTCTGGCAAAGTATCTGGCTGCCAATGTGAAATATCCCAAGCATGCGGCCGACTGCGGCATAGAGGGAGTGGTCGAGGTGAAATTCACCGTGCTCCCCGACGGTTCCCGTAAAGACCCTAAGATCGTGAGGGCTATTGACCCTGACCTTGAGGCCGAGGCTCTCCGGGTGGTGGCAGCCATGCCGGCATGGATTCCGGCCACGACCGACGGCACCCCGCAGGAAAGCACTGCTACGGTGGCGGTTACATTTTTGCTCGACTGATCGCCGCTCCTCTCCATGAAATTCCTCACGGAATTCGGGGCTACGCTCGCCTCGGTGGTCAAGATATTGCTGAAGAGCAGGAAAGCATCTGCCCCGGAGACTCATAAGCCTTCTGAGGCGATGGTAATCTTAGGCAACGGGCCGAGCCTGGCCGACACTATGGAGCGCCACTCCGACTGGCTCGCCTCGAAGGAGCTTATGGCGGTAAATTTCGCCGCCAACACCTTCGCCTGGGAGAAGCTGAAGCCGCGCTGGTATGTGCTTGCCGACCCGCATTTCTGGAATAAGAAGCCCGATGAGAATCTCCGCCGCCTGTGGGAGAATCTGAAGGCTACCGGGTGGGCGGTCACCCTCTATGTGCCTTGCCCGAAGGTGAAGGCTACGCGTCGGCTTCTCGAGGAGTCGAAAGTGAGGGTCAAGGGCTTCAACATGACCCCGGTAGATGGTTTCAGATGGTTTCGCCACTCTGCATGGAAGCGGGGCTGGGGCATGCCCCGACCGCGCAATGTGCTGATTCCGGCTATCATGCTGGCGCTCAGGGAGGGATTCTCACCGGTGATGGTGGCCGGCGCCGATCATTCCTGGACGCGCACGCTGAGCGTCGACGACCAGAATCGCGTAGTGACCATACAGCCTCATTTCTACGAAGATAACAATACGGAGCGCGAGCGGGTGGCCTCGGTCTATAGCGGAGTGCATCTCCACAATGTGCTCGAAAGCCTTACGATAGCCTTCCGGAGCTATCATCTTATTGCCGACTATGCGAGGAAGCGCGGAGCTGATGTAATCAATATCACCCCCGGCTCCTTCATCGATGCCTTCCCGCGCCGGCAGCTCTGATCCGGCAGAGGCTCAATACGTCACCTTTACCTCACCGCAGTTGGAGGTCTTCACATAGTCGGGCTTGTTGCAGAGGTTGCCGTAGATATCTACCTTCTCGGCATCTTCAAGATATATGGCTATGGGATTGTCGATCTGGAACACGTTGTCGCGGATCGTGATGTTGCGGTTCACGTAAGGAGGCGTCTCGGGCGATTCGGTCGACGTCCTCACGCAGCTGCCGTCGTTGTCGCCGCAGGCTATTCCGCAGTTGGATATATAGTTACCCTCGATAAGCACATCTTCTACCGGGCCCGATTCATGCCAGCCGATCTCGCCGCCCAGCTTGATTGCTGACATCGTGGAGCCCCTGATATAGTTGCCGCGGATCACGATCTCCTTGTTCGTCTTTATCAGGAAAGCGCGGGCCAGATGGCTGTCGACCGTATTGTTCTCGATCAGCACCCGTGGTGAGCGCGTAAGGTTGGCCATGTAGCAGGTCGTATCGGCTCCCGGTGGCAGCGGCCGGTCGAAGGTCACCATAACCGTCCAGTCCTTCTCCGAGGTATCAACCTTATCAACGCGATATTTTCCCATCTCGGCCATATTCTTCCGGTTGATCACCAGCATGGTGTCACCGCGCATCGGATAGTCGAGCGAGAGGGCGTGGAGGTCGGCGCCTTCCACCCGTAACTCCGTGCGGCCGTCGGTCTGCGGGTAGAAATGGTAGTAATAATTGTGGATATTGGTGCAGTCGTCGCCCTGGCCTCGGAATTTGCAGTTGCGCAGCGTGATGAGGCCCGTGCAGGAGGTGAAATGAGTGGCATCGGTAGTGGTCGAGGCTACATGGTCTGGCTGCGGCACAACCTGCAGGCCGTCGAGCGTAATGTCGTGGCTCATGTGGCCCACTACGCCCATTCCGGCATGCTCCATGATGCGCACATCGCGCAGCGTAGTGTTGTCGGCCTCCTTTATCAGTATCGACGGGCGATAATGGCCGCCATTGCGCAGCACGCAGAAATCGCCGATCTCCGGCTTAGCCTTGGAATTGAAGCGCACGCGGCCGGGACGCACTACAGTGTTGCCCGTGACCCAACCCGGATAAATCAGGTCGCGCTTCTTGCTATACATGTAGGAGCGGCCATAGCAGAGGCTGTCGGTATAGGTGTAGAGCTTGGGGTCATACTCCATCTCAAAGCTGTCAGGCCCTGTAGAGACCACGCGGCCCACCGTGGCTCCCGGGCGGCTCATTGCTATCGTGAGCCCCTCGATTGTAGCGTTTTTCGTGCCGGTAAGGGTTATGACCTGCATCCAGCCGTCAACGAGCAGCGTGGCTCCGCGCCCTTTGATCGTAAGATCGCGCGCTCCGGTGAAGTCGAGCCCCTTCACGTAAGGCGCATCGTGGCGGAATAGGCGCTCGCTTACGTCAATCCAGCCGCCCCATTCTCCGCTTTGAGCCTTTCGCTCTATCTCCGCCGCCTCATCGTCGTGGAGATTATATACGCCCCTCGGAAATTCGAGAGTAGTGCCGCTGTGGGTGCGGCAATATTCAGCCGCTTTCCGCAGAGCCGGAGCATCGTCGAGCCCGTCGTCGGGTATGGCTCCGAAACTTGTCACAGTTACAACCTTAGCTCCGGCCGAAGCCATCGCTGCCGAAAGGATAAGAAAAAGGGTAAGTCGCTTCATTTGCTGCATCAGTTATGATAGGCAAAGATAGCAAAAAATCGCCACTCCAGCCCATAGCTCCGCGCAGGCCCCTTGACAGCCTTGACATTGACAAGGGATTATATCGCTATCCCTCAGCAATATAACCCCAAAATCGTGTCAATGTGCGACAGGACTGAGCTCATTTGTGTAAACTTTATGTTTAACATTGGGTTTGCTATAATTGTATGTTCATAGTTGACACGTTGGGCTTCCTTACCCGCTCGCCTCCGTTGAAACGGAACTCAGCACTAATCCGAATGCGGTTATTGTTCCGGAATTGGTTGTTGCTATCAATTCTTTTTATAAGCGGTTCCGAATTAAATAACCAACGTTGCTGGCCATTTGCAAAATGCAGGGGAATGTTCCACATCCCGATGATACGCAATCTACCTCTGAATAGATTTTTTATAACTGTAACAGCGTAGTTGTCGGTGTTCTCGTAACTCTTAATCTGGGGACCAATATATAAGGTCGGTGCCAGGCTGCCGCTTAAATAAAATTCCCAGGATTGATCGGTGGTAACAAACTGAACAGACCAGTCATTCGTAAACATTGTCTTTTCCAGAGAATACCCCTCCCAAGCAGCATACATTTCCTTAAATCCTACCGAGGCATTAATGCGCCATTGTTTTCCGAAACTCCAATAAAATGTGGCCGATGTATTCCAACTCTGACTGGTGCCGTTCTCCCACATATATCTTACGTAATAGCCAGTCAGTCCGTCAGGACGCTCTCCATAACCGAGCGTGGCTATGTCATATGAAGCATTGTTTCCCCTCGCATAGCTGCTCCATAGACTCAGGCAATTCCATAAGGTAATACTGGCAGTGAGCGAATGGTTCGTAACCGGTTTAAGCTTCGGGTTAGTACCTTGCCATTCTAAAGAGTCTGTAAATTGGCCATAGTCTTGAGCTATTGCTAAAGAGGCGGGGTCTGAAGAGAGGAAATAATTAATTCTCGCTACAAATTTTCTTGATGGATACCACGCAACCCAACTTCCTAATGTGGGGGAAATTTTCGTGCTCTTAATACCTGATGCCGAACTTTTTATCAGGCCGGAGCCGACATTCACACCTGCTGATACTTTGTTAGATGGAAAATAGCTAAGCGATACGCCAAATGAATTCCTCACGTCATGACTTTCTGAAAGGAGCTGCAAATTCCCCGTACGCTTATCTTTAAAGTTTGACCATATTACATATTCATAAATACTAATCATGAATTTATTGTTCGCAAAGGAACGTGAGGCATTAGCATTTATAACTCCATAGTTTATGCTCACATCCCTATTATCAGAAAGAGAATACCCTTCTGATCTCCACACGCCATAGACTTTCTGATAACTAACCTGCGTAAGGCCGAAGGATAACATTGTTCTCCATGCTCCAAACGTCCCCTGATATTGAAGTATTTCCGAAAAAGATAGATTATTTTTGTAATTATTCCAGTTTTTTCTTCTAATCTCACGCGACATAGCTCCGGACTCTTCAAGGAGAAGATGATCTGTTATTCTTTTGGAGTAATATAAAGTGGAGTTCACTGAAAGCGACAGCACGTGATCACGGTTGAATGAATAGTCAGACGCCATTCTTAAATTACCGTCTCCATAAAGGCGCCCTTGATTTGGGGTATTGTTATCAACAGGGAGATCTTTCGTTTTATAATCGTTGTGGGTGTAGTCCTCACTGATCATCTCAAGGGAGTTTGTTCTGTTCCAGTCATAAGAGCCAGAAACGGCAAAGTTCCATTTCTCTCTTGTGTAAGTGAAATCGCCGGTTCCATTCACCTTTTCCATCTCTTTTCCATGCCCGTTACGTGAACCCGGACGCATCGCGGCATCGCCAGACAAGTATCCTTCATAGCCTTCGTAGAGGTGCCTGGTATGCAGACTGATCACAACATCGTAGTCCGAATATTGACCTACGGGATTATTAATCACATAAATCTTATCGAAACGCTTTGATCCAAGACGTTTTATATAGGATTCATCACGCTCGAGACTATCCACAAGAATCTTGACATTCCCTGAGCCCTGATACTTTAATTCCTTCGTAACCCGATTGTAGTAAATACCGGGAATTCTGCCGATAAGATCGCCTGCGTCTATAGTACCTTCACGCATCTGCTTCGTAACCACATACTCGTCTTGATTCCCCTTATGCTTTACAGTCTGACCCTCCACGACGATTTCCTTTAACTTGGTGGTGTCGCCGTCTGTTGTACTCTTTTTGAATGATAGGTCAGGATTCTTAAGGTTTATGGTATCCTTCTTAATTGTATCAGGTGGCAGCGGTATCACCGCTCCCAAAGCATTGAAAGCTACGCTAATCAGCAGCGCAAGAGTTAATAAAAACATGTTCATGGTTCTAAGTTTAGTTTTTGGCCTTTATATACATGACGGAGAAATGCCCGATTTGTGACACTCCCACCCCAACTTTTTTCTGAAAAAGCCCATGGCATGGGCTTCTGACGGTAACCGCGGGTGCGAACCCGCGGCACTACGTCGCCCATCGCAATAAACCCACAGCGTGGGTGCCTCATTAGCGACTTCTTTGCTCCCTCTGCTCATACACAGGCTACTATAACATCGCAGCTCCGCAGCTCAGGTTGAGATTTGGGCTCTTCTCCCCGCACTCCCTTTCGGTCGTACGGGGTTAACAATGACCTCACCGCTTCGCGGCTCACTAAGCCACACCTACCCTACTTTCATATCCTCGTACATATTGCGGGGCAGCGCCGAGAGGCGCGAATGCATCAGATAGCTGCTGCCTTGACACGAATTGTAACGTTAGTAGTTGATACTCTGAGGTATAAGGCTATTTTCGTGTCAAGGCTGTCAAGCTTCCTTCCTCCGTACAAGACCTTTGACAGCCTTGACATTGACAAGGGGTTATATCGCTATCTCTCAGCAATATAACCCCAAAACCGTGTCAAGGCTGTCAAGGGGCCTGCACGCGACTAAGCACAAGCAAGTAGCAGAAAAATCAATATCGATACTGAATTTCACCAGAAATGAGAGACCCACGCTGTGGGTTTATAGTCTTATTCTACGATAGTCCCCGAGTTGCCACTCGGGGTTACCGTCAGATACCCATTCCATGGGTATTACCCTTATAAGGTATAAAAGACTGTAATACAGATATAAAATACCCCTATTTATTCAGATACACTCCCGCGCCCCATGCCCTTAACGGTTTGAAGTATGAAAGATACGGCAAAATTAGCAATTGGTTTTGAAGAATCAAAATAAAATCTACTATCAATCATATGTTATTTAGTGAGGCTGCGGATAGGACACTTGACAGCCTTGACATTGACAAGGGGCTATATCGCTATAGCTCAGCAGCATAAC
Organism: uncultured Muribaculaceae bacterium; assembly: GCA_947632485.1. Taxonomy (GTDB): domain Bacteria; phylum Bacteroidota; class Bacteroidia; order Bacteroidales; family Muribaculaceae; genus Lepagella. Next base: position 3,775 of record CANRPJ010000035.1, on the reverse strand, counting down.
CCCAAAATCGTGTCAAGGTCGTCAATCCGGCTATCGGGAGCAGGACTAAGAAGTCAGAGGATCTCCGCCTGAAAACCGGCTGCACGCACAGCGGCTACAACGGCATCGACCGACGGCTCGTCGGAACCGGTATAGGTGAGGACGCGGTCGGGAGATGTGAGGTCGATTTCCCACTCCTCGGCGGGCGCTAAGGTTGAGAGAGCCTTTTTGATAGCAGCCGAGCAACCGGCACATTTAGCATTTGTCTTGATCTTCATTTCAGTTTTATTTTTCTAAGTCTTAAGGAATTGGTAACTACGCAAACGCTGCTCAGGGCCATTGCTGCCGAAGCGGCCATGGGGGAGAGGAGCCAGCCCCAGAGGGGGTAAAGCAGCCCGGCGGCGAGCGGAATGCCTATGATATTGTAGATGAAAGCCCAGAAGAGATTTTCGCGGATTATCTTGCGGGTGGCTCTCGAGAGCTTGATTGCCAGGGGTATATCAGTGAGGCGTCCGGCTACGAGAGTGACCTGGGCGGTCTCCATGGCCACATCGGTACCGGTACCCATAGCTACCGACACGTCGGCTGAGGCCATAGCCTGGGAGTCGTTGATGCCGTCGCCCACCATGGCTACGACGAAGCCCTGATCGTGAAGGCGCCTGATGGCTTCTTCCTTACTTTCGGGGGTGGCGCGGCTCACTACCTCATCTATCCCTGCCTCGCGGGCTATCTTTTCTGCGCGCTCAGCCACGTCGCCGCTGAGCATCACGGTCTTGATCCCCTGGCGACGAAGCTCTTCGAGCACCGCCTTGCTTTCGGGGCGAATGGTGTCGGCAGCATCGCCGGAGGTGAGGGTACCGGTCTTATCGAAGGCTATGGCGTCGACGCGAGCCAGGAGCTCGAGGGCGGTGGCGTCTTTCACGAGGATTCCGATGCGCGCTCCGCGGCCTATGCTGACCATGATGGCGGTGGGAGTGGCCAGACCTAAGGCGCAGGGGCAGGCGATGACCAGCACGGATACGGAGGCTACCACCGCAACCGGCAGAGCCTCAGCGCCTCCGAAGCCGAGCCAGGCCAGGAGGGTTACGAGGGAGCAGGCGATGACTACGGGCACAAAAACGGCACTTACCTTGTCGACAAGGCGCTGCACCGGAGCCTTGGAGCCCTGAGCCTCCCTTACGGCCCGGATTATGCGGCCCAGGGCGGTGGCGCGGCCTACCTCTTCGGTGCGCACGCGAATGGCACCGCGGCCGTTGACGGTGCCGGCCGATACGTGGCTGCCGGGGCGCTTCTCCACGGGCACGGGCTCGCCGGTGAGCATACTCTCATCTACAGTGGTCTCACCTTCAGTGACTTCACCATCGACCGGGATATTCATGCCGGGCTTTACGAGCACTACGTCGCCGCGCTTCACCTCGGAGATCTTCACCTCGCGTACCTCTCCCGAGGGGAGGCACAGGTCGGTCACGGTAGGGCGCAGGCCCATCAGGGCGCGAATGGCAGCTCCGGTGCGTCCGCGGGCACGCAGCTCCATGAGCTTGCCGGTGAGCACGAAGGCTATGATCATGGCTGCTCCTTCGTAGTAGAGCCCGGCTGTGAGGCCGCGCGACTGCCAGAAGGAGGGGAAGATGCTGTTGAAGAGAGAGAATAGAAAGCTTACGAGGGTGGAGAGAGCTACGAGGGTATCCATCGTGGCCCAGCCGGTGCGAAGGCTTTTCCAGCCGCGAATGTAGAAATCGCGTCCGCTTACGAGCATCACGGCGAGCGCCAGGCCACACATGACCCAGTCGGAGCCGGGAAAGTGGAGATGAGCCATGCAGATAACCATCAGGGGGATAGTGGCTGCCCAGGCAAAGATGGTCTGCGCCTTCATCTTGCGCCAGGCTTCGCGCTCCATCTTCTCCTGAGCTTCTACGGCGCGCTCCTCTTCAGGCTCAATTATAAGCTCATAGCCGGCGGCGCTCACACGGTCGGCCAGCAGGTCGGCATTAGCAACCTGTGGATTCCATTCCACCGTGGCTGTAGCGGTGCCGAAGCTTACGGTGGCAGACTTCACTCCGGGCGTATCCGCCAGGGCTTTCTCTACAGCGCCTGCGCATACGGCACACATCATTCCTACCACCGGCCAGGTGGCTTTTGTCAGATTCTTGTTCTCAGTCGCCATTGCGAGGGGTATAAGTTGTTGGCCCTGGATCCGAGATTGTTTGCGAATCCGAGGGGGAGATTATCGTAAGTGACTGCCACGTAGCCTTTCGGCGTGGCTGCAGGCAGAGGCAGCGCCTCTTTTCTAAGAAATGCGAGTGCCTGATCCAGAGGGAGCTCCGAAAGAGGGAAGGCATCGCGGTTGAGAGCCTGAGAGAGGGCGAGCTCCGGAGCAGGCGCCAGATTGCGACCTTTGGCGACAGCTACCGGGACGCCGGGGGTGAGCACATTGAGCTTCGCAGTGAGAGAAGCTACGAAATCGAGGTGCTGCGGCGCTATACCCCACAGGGCACCGTCAGGAGTAGCCATTCCGGCCCATTCGCCGCAGAGCCAGCCCTCGGGAAGCTTAACCCGGCGGGAGGGCTTAAGCCGGCGGGGACGCCCGGGAAGATCGGCGGGCTTGCGGAGCAAGGCGGTGAAGAGACCCTCGCCGCGGTCAAGATGAGGCATATAGCGGCGCGGCTCGCCGATGAGCTCCAGGCCGAGCTCCTCTTGTGCCCAGGCTACATTTTCATCATTCTCCTTGCGGTTGAAGGTACAGGTGCTGTAGATGAGCACCCCGCCGGGTCGGAGCGTAACAAAAGCATCAGAAAGGATCTTGCGCTGCAGCGCCGCGCATTGCTCTACGAGGCCGGGAGTCCACTGGCGACGGGCCTCCGGTTCGCGACGCATCATTCCTTCGCCGGAGCAGGGCGAGTCGACCGCCACCACATCGAAAGCGTCAGGCGCCGCTTCGGTAATGAGGTCGGTAGGGGAGGAGACAACAGCGACGCCGGGCGCGCCCCATTTCAACACGTTTTCGTTGAGTATCCAGGCTCTGCGGGAGTCGAACTCGTTGGCCACCAGTAATGAACCTTCCGGCATAGCAGCTGCCATAGCGGTAGTCTTGCCTCCCGGAGCCGCACACATATCGAGGATTCGGACCTCTTTGGCACCAGATACTTCGATGGCGCGGGCGAGGAGGGAGCCGTGGCGCATGGAAGAGGGCTCCTGCACGTAGAAAGCCCCTGAGTGCCACTGGGGCATGAGGGCAAAGTTGGGTCGGTCGGAAAGAATCCGACCCGCAGGACAGCCGTCAACAGGCTCCGCATCAGCAAAAAGACCGGTTGGTTTGCCGGGGTTGAGACGCACGCCTACCACCGGCGGTTTGTCGAGGGCCAGCAGCAAGGCCTCCCCGTCGAGGCCGGGGAAAGAGAGGATTTCCTTTCTGAAATCTTCAGGAAGCGGAGGCATGACGCAAGAATCCATAATAAGACAAAGTTACAAAAAATAACCTTCGGACAGCAGGCGGGCGGTGATAGCAATAGTTAAATAGAACTAATACATGCAAATTTGAAGCTTCCGGAGGGCAAAAATGAGAAAGATGTTGCGTGAATGAAAAAAAAGATTTACCTTTGCAGCGCTTTTCTTAGGGAGAGCGCAATGATGATTCGCTAGCTCAGCAGGTAGAGCACAACACTTTTAATGTTGGGGTCGTGGGTTCGAGCCCCACGCGGATCACTTTGGTGTCGTGAAAAACACCGCAAAACGCTGAAACAATGACAGTTTCAGCGTTTTTTATTTTTCTGCTCACGGCAGAATACAGCAGATTTCG
>CANRPJ010000034.1 GCA_947632485.1 uncultured Muribaculaceae bacterium | reverse complement strand
CCTGCCATTCTTCATGTACCGAGTCAGTCGGATATTCGGTTAGCCCTGCCACGGAACTACGCCGCTGCTCCGAAAAAAGACATAAACAAATACCTGATATTTGGCCTTGTGTTGCTCCTCGTACCCGCCCTTAACCTGAGCGGACTCATATCAGGTAATATCCGTAGCCGTGCCAATGAAATCGGCATCCGTAAATCATTCGGAGCCGCGCGCACAAGGCTGCTTGGCGAACTGGTGACCGAGAATTTTATTCTTACACTGGCTGGAGCTTTAATCGGACTGATAATCTCTTGGCTCGTAATCTATTTTTGTCGGGATTGGATCTTTTCTATTGGTAGGGATTATGATACTTTTTACTCCAATACCGCAGTACAATCCGAAATGCTTTTCTCTCCGGTTGTCTTCTTTATCGCATTTGGCGTGGCCCTGCTTCTCAACACGGTAAGTTCTCTCGTGCCGGCATGGAGAGCATTAAGCCGGCCTATTGTTGAATCCCTCAACCAGAAACTCTGATGATACGCATAGCATTGAAAAACCTCTGGAGCCAACGCCGCGTGTACGGCTGGGTTTCCCTTGAGCTCATTATTTTGAGCATTCTCGCCTGGGTAATAGTTGATGAAGTCATAGTGCGCTCTTACTATGGCAATCAGCCGATAGGTTACGATTCCGACCGCCTTGCCTATCTTAATATTACAACTTACCCGGACTACTCCCCAAAATACTCTGCAGCGTCTTCCGATAGCGTAGAAATGGCTAAAGACTTTGACCGCCTCTATGAAAGAATATCAACCTGGCCTGGGGTAGAAAGCGCTACGATAGTAGCATATGAGATTGAAAGTAGAAGCGGCTATATGCCTCATCTCGTCTCTGGAACCGACACAGTTCCCACATATGCAACCTTCTACTTAGCTGAAACGCCATTCTTTTCCACCTACGGAATTAAACCTGTAGATGGTAAGACTCCTGAGGAGCTTGAAAATCCAGAAACCGGTTACGCTGGATTGATAGTTACAGAATCAGTAATGGACGGTTTAGGTAAAACTCCTCAGGAAACAGAAGTTGTATCAATATGGGGCATGCAACAGAATATTGCGGCCGTAACTAATAATGTCAGATTGAATTCTGCATCACCGCAAAATACCACTTTGTTCTACCCTATTCATAGATCAAATGTGGGACTGATGTATAGCAGCCAGATCAACATGGACAATTTTGCCATAACTATTCGCCTCAAAGATGGCATTGATCCGGCAAAATTCGTAGACGAAAACCGTAATGCCCTGAAGGAAAAGCTCACATCAGGCAATCTGTATATGAGCAATATTGAAACATATTCCCAAAAGAGCGCTAAACTTCGTTACAATTTAGGTTATACCAACTCCAACAGAATTGGAATATTCCTGGCTATCTTCTTAGTAAATATGGCTTTAGGTGGGATTGGTACTGTATGGCTTCAGACAAAACGACGCTCCGGCGAAGCGGGAGTAATGAAAGCTTTCGGCGCAAGACCGAGCCACATTGTTGCGATCCTGATATGGGAGGGAGTTATCCTTACCACCATTACTTGGATTATGGGTAGCTTGATTTTCCTCCAATATGCTCTTAAAAGTGGATTGGCAGAGGCTGAATATTTCAATACCTTTGACGGTGTTCGATACTACCCCGAAAGTTGGGTTACCGATTTCTGGACTCACTTCGGAATTGTGGCGCTCATCATTCTCGCGCTTATGCTCGTGGCCGTCGTAATCGGCATCTGGATTCCGGCAAGAAGAATCGCCCGCGTGGATCCTGCTGTAACTCTCAAAGATGAATAAACGATAAAACATTACAATTATGGCACTTATAACTCTCGACAAAATATCAAAGCTCTATCGCACCAAGGAGATAGAGACCCTCGCTCTCGACAATGTGAATCTTACCGTCGATCCCGGCGAATTCGTGTCGGTGATGGGGCCCTCGGGCTGCGGTAAATCCACCCTGCTCAATATCATGGGGCTTCTCGACCGCCCTACGGAAGGAACCGTGACTATCGACGGAAGCAAGGCCTCCGCTTTAGGTGACCGCGAACTCGCCCGTTTCCGCAACGAGAATCTCGGATTCATTTTCCAGAGCTTCCATCTGATTGAATCGCTCTCGGTGCTCGATAATGTAGAGGTGCCCCTGATCTACCGCGGCATCGGAGCCCGCCAGCGCCACGAAATGGCGAAAGAGGTGCTCGACAAGGTAGGACTCAGCAACCGCCTCAAGCATCACCCTTCGCAGCTCTCCGGCGGACAGTGCCAACGCGTGGCGATTGCCCGTGCAGTTGTCGGCAATCCGAAGATTATCCTTGCCGACGAGCCGACCGGTAACCTCGACTCCAAGATCGGCGCCGAAATCATGAATCTGCTCCATCGCCTCAACACCGACGATGGACGCACGATCGTGATGGTAACCCACAATGAGCTTCAGGCGGCCGACACCGACCGCGTAGTGAGATTCTTCGACGGACGCCGCACAGAATAACAAATAAGCGCAACAGATATGATTAAGAACTATTTCAAGCAAGCCTGGGCCTCCGCCTGTCATAACAAGGTCAGCACCTGCCTGTACCTTTCCGGAGTGGCGCTGGCGGTAGCTACGGTGATGATTCTGAGCATAGGGTTTCATACTAAACTTTCACCCATCTATCCGGAAAACAACCGCGATCGCATGGCCTATGTGCAGACATGCTGGTGGGAGAGAGAAAATAGCAGCGGTAACTGGGGCTTTCCCTGGCAAATGCTCGATCCTATTTTCGGAAACCTTAAAAATGCCGAAGCGGTAGCAATCCGCAACGAAAGCAGACAGACAAACCTAATCGGAGTAGAAGGTTCCGATAAGGAGTTGAAACTCAACACCCAATGGGTCAACGACGGGTTTTTCCAGGTCTATACCTACGAATTCTTAGCCGGATCGCCAATCACTGCTGCTGAGGTAGCCTCAGCGTCGAAAGTTGCGATTATTGACCGGCTCACGGCTGAGACGATGTTCGGATCAGTGGAAGACGCTATAGGAAAGACCATTACCTACGCTTCAACACCGCTTACCATAAAGGGAGTGGTACGCGAAGCTTCCCGACTCACTCCCATGAGCTACGCCAATGTCTATATACCATTGACCATACGAGATGATTACAACGAGGAGGGAGAAGCGGGTCCTTACAGAATAATAATTTTGCTTCGCGAAAAAGGAGATATGGAGAGCCTGAGAGCTGAGATATCTTCCAGATTTGAGGTATGGAACAAGACACTGGCGAAGGTAGATGATCTTAAATACATATTATTCGATCAACCCAGGAGCCACTATGACCTTACATTCAATCCTTGGAGTTCGCCTTACTATGACGCCGGGGAAAATGGAATTGAAGAGTATGTGTGGATTGGCCTTGTGCTTTTGTTGGTACCGGCTTTGAACCTGAGCGGTCTGATTTCCGGCAATATCAGAAGACGCGCCAACGAAATTGGAATCCGCAAATCATTCGGTGCGGCGCGAACGCGGCTGCTTGGCGAACTGGTAACTGAGAATTTTATTCTCACTTTAGCCGGATCGATTATCGGCCTGGGGCTTGCTTGGGTGCTGGTATATTGCTTCCGCGACTGGGTTTTTACCATCAGTGATTCGTATGTGGCTATGTATTCCGACACTTCGGTTCACTTTGATATGCTCTTCTCGCCCGTTTTATTCCTGATTGCACTGGGAGCGGCTCTTCTGCTCAATACGGTAAGTTCACTTGTGCCGGCCTGGCACTCTCTGCGCCGGCCTATTGTAGAATCACTCAACCAGAAACTCTGATGATACGCATAGCATTGAAAAATCTCTGGAGTCAGCGTAAAGTCTACGGCTGGCTCGCGCTCGAACTAATTATTCTGAGCATTCTCGCATGGGTGATTGTTGATCCGACAGTTGTGCGTATTTATTATGCGAATCAACCGTTAGGGTATGATTCCAACCGACTTGCGGAGATATCAATTGACAGCTATCCCTCAACCTCTTCAAAATATTCCGCGGAGGCGGCTGACAGTGCTTCTGTTTCCGATAATTTCAATCGTATACTCAACACGATCAGTAGTTTCCCCGGAGTGGAGAGCGCTACAGTCGTTTCTTACGAGATTGAAGGGCATAGCAGTTGGAATGGAGGGCTTTATACTGATACCGACACGGTTTCGGTAACCGGTATCATGTATCTGCAAGGCACCCCTTTCTTTGCCACTTACGGTATCAAACCGGTAGATGGCCACAGTCTCAAGGAGCTTCAGGAGCTCGGGTATCCCTCTGATGGTATTATTATAAGCGAATCTACAGCTCAATGGTTAGGTAAAAAGCCTAAAGAAATTCTGGGAATGACCGTTGGGGAAAATCAGACAGAGAAGAGAATCGTTGGAGTTACTAACGATGTTCGCCCTAAATCCGTTGGTCCCAACAACACCTGTATGTTCATTCCCGCTACAAAAGAGAATCTTAGTATTGAATACTTCACAATCGTGTTCCGCCTAAAAGATGGTATTGACCCGGCAAAATTTGTAGATGAAAACCGCAATGCCCTCAATGAAAAGCTATCAATCGGTAATTATCACCCGGTGGAGCTACGCACTTATGCCGACAAGAGCGCTGAACTGCAGTACACTCAGGGCTATACGAATGCAAACCGAATCGGTATCTTCATGGCGGTGTTCTATTTGATAAATATGGCACTCGGAGTGATCGGTACCGTATGGCTGCAAACGCGTAGGCGTGCCGGAGAAGCGGGAATTATGAAAGCATTTGGAGCCCGACCGCACCACATTACGGTAACTCTGATTTGGGAGGGAATTATCCTTACTTCCGTAACATGGATTCTCGGAAGCGCTATATATCTGCAATACGCTCTGAGAAAGGGATTGGCTACCGCGCGTTACATTAATCACTGGTACATTCCCAAAACCTGGGTTACCGATTTCTGGACTCACTTCGGAATCGTGGCGCTCATCATTCTCGCGCTCATGCTCGTGGCAGTCGTAATCGGTATCTGGATTCCGGCAAGAAGAATCGCCCGCGTGGATCCCGCTGTCACACTTAAAGATGAATAACCGATAAAACTATACAATTATGGCACTTATAACTCTCGATAAAATATCAAAGCTCTATCGCACCAAGGAGATAGAGACACTCGCTCTCGATAATGTGAACCTTACCGTCGATCCCGGCGAATTCGTGTCGGTGATGGGGCCCTCGGGCTGCGGTAAATCCACCCTGCTCAATATCATGGGGCTTCTCGACCGCCCTACGGAAGGAACCGTGACTATCGACGGAAGCAAGGCCTCCGCCTTAGGTGACCGCGAACTTGCCCGCTTCCGCAACGAGAACCTCGGATTCATTTTCCAGAGCTTCCATCTGATTGAATCGCTGTCGGTGCTCGATAATGTGGAGGTGCCTCTGATTTACCGCGGCATCGGAGCCCGCCAGCGCCACGAAATGGCGAAAGAGGTGCTCGACAAGGTAGGACTCAGCAACCGACTCAAGCATCACCCTTCGCAGCTCTCCGGCGGACAGTGCCAGCGAGTGGCGATTGCCCGCGCAGTTGTCGGCAATCCGAAGATCATACTTGCCGACGAGCCGACCGGTAACCTCGACTCCAAGATTGGCGCCGAAATCATGAATCTGCTCCATCGCCTCAACACCGACGACGGACGCACGATCGTGATGGTGACCCACAATGAGCTTCAGGCGGCCGACACCGACCGCGTAGTGAGATTCTTCGACGGACGCCGCACAGAATGATGCGCTACCTCATCACAGCCACTTTGCTCCTCTGCGTGGCCTCACTGCCGGCGCAGCGTAATCTCACGTTGCGCCAGGCTATCGACCTGGCCCGGCTCAACAGCGTAGATGCCGCGGTAGCTCTCAACGAATTGCGCACGGCTTGGTGGGAATACCGGACTTTCCGCGCCGACCAACTGCCGGAAGTGACGCTACAGGGCACCGTGCCGAGCTTCAGGAAGCAGTATTCCTCGTATCAGCTTGAAGATGGCTCCTACACCTTCGTGCACAACAATAACCTCGGTATCAACGGCACTCTCTCGCTGCAGCAGAACATAGCGCTGACTGGCGGCACGATAGCCTTACGCACGAGCCTCGATTTCATGCGACAGCTTAAGCCTGACCCATTCAACCGCTTCATGAGCGTGCCTGTGGCGCTTACGCTTACGCAGCCAGTGTTCGGGGTAAACACCTTCAGGTGGAACCGCCGCATCGAACCGGTGCGCTACCAGGAGGCACAGGCAAGGTTTCTGGAAGCAAGCGAGAGGGTGGCCATGCAGGCCATAACCTACTATTTCAACCTCCTTGGAGCGGAGGCGCAACTGAGCATCTGCCTCCAGAACGCCGACAACTCCGAGCGTCTGTATGAGATAGCGAAGAGAAAACGCACTATGGGCCAGATCAGTAAGAACGACAGCCTGCAGATGAGCCTCAACCTGCTCAACGCAAAGGCGGCGCTGACCACTGCGCGTTCCGAGCTTAAGAATGCCCGGTTCACCCTTCAGAACTTTCTCGATATCGACGACAGCGAGGAGATCTTTCTGGAGACGCCCGCTGAGCTGCAGCTCGACCATGTGAATTTCAACGAGGTGCTCGCCTACGCCGATGCCCACAATTCCTTCGCTCTCAATATCAGGCGCCGGCAACTGGAGGCTGACTATGAGATAGCGAGGGCGAAGGGTGCGATGCGGCAGATCTCACTGTTTGCACAGATCGGCTACACCGGCACCGGATCCACTTTTCAGGATTCCTATAATCCACTTAAAGACAATCAGGTAGTAGAAATCGGAGTATCAATACCGCTACTCGACTGGGGTCGCCGCAAGGCGAAGGTCAGGGTGGCCCAAAGCAACCGAGATGTGGTAGAGAGCAGGCTGCGGCAGGAGACGTCGGAGTTCAAGCAGGATCTCTACCTGCTCGTAGAGCGGTTCAACAACCAGAAGGAGCAGGTGGCTCTGGCAGCGAAGGCTGACGAAATCGCCTCCACGCGCTATCGAACCAACGTAGAGACCTACGTGCGCGGCCGAATCTCGACCCTCGACCTCAACGACTCCCAAGTGAAGAAAGATGAGGCCAGAAGCGAATATCTGCAGCAGCTGTACCTCTACTGGTACTATTATTACCGCCTCCGGAGCCTCACACTGCGCGATTTTCAGACCGGCACGGATATAGAGGCCGATTTCAAAACCTTCCTACAATAAAAATGATTAACTTCGCATTATGATGATTCTGGCGGTAGACGATGACCGGAGTGTGCTCTCTTCGCTGCGCCTCGTGCTGGGGCGGGCCGGGTTCGATGTTGAAATGGCCTACGATGCCGAGGAAGCGATAGCTTATCTCAAGCGCAAGAGGCCGGATCTGATCCTTATGGACATGAATTTTCACCGTGACACCTCCGGCCGCGATGGACTGGAACTGCTGCAGAAAGCGAAAATTCTGCACCCTGACGTGCCGGTGATTCTGATGACCGGGTGGGGAAGTATTGAGCTGGCGGTAGAAGGAATGAAGACCGGAGCGGCCGACTTCATAACCAAACCGTGGGATAATTCAGTCCTGATAGGGAAGATACGCACTCATGCCGAGCTCAATGCAACTGCACCGGCAGATGGAGAGTTCGACCGTGGAGGCATAATCGGCAACAGCGCAACGCTGAACAAGGTGCTGGCAGCCGCTGCCCGGGTGGCCGCTACTGACGCTCCGGTGCTGATTCTTGGTGAAAACGGCACCGGCAAGGAGCTTCTGGCAGAGGCTATTCACCGCAACAGCCGGCGCCGCCGCGCTCCTTTCGTAAAGGTGAATCTGGGCGGAATCTCGCGCGACCTCTTTGAAAGCGAGATGTTCGGGCATAAGAAGGGCGCCTTCACAGGAGCTGTGGCCGACCGGGAGGGTCGCTTCGAAGCCGCCGACGGAGGCACCATCTTCCTCGACGAGATCGGCGATCTGGATGCCTCCTCGCAGGTAAAGATGCTCCGGGTGCTTCAGGAGCATACGTTTGAGCGCCTCGGCGAGAGCCGCCCGCGGAAGGTAGATGTGAGAGTGATCAGCGCCACTAATGCGCCGCTACCCAAGATGATAGCCGAGGGACGATTCCGCGAAGACCTTTTTTATAGGATTAATCTCATCACGATAACTTTGCCTCCGCTGCGCGAGAGGCGTGATGACATACCTCTGCTGGCAACCTACTTCGCGGAGAGGGCGAAGCACGGATCGAAGTTTTCAAAAGATGCGCTTGAGATGCTATCGGAGCTCACGCTGCCCGGCAATGTGCGCGAGCTGCGCAATCTGGTGGAGCGCGCGGTGCTGATGTCAGACTCGCCCATAATCGGAGCTGATGACCTCAATTCCTTAGGTCTCATGAATCTCGGAGGAATAGGCGCTCTTGGAGAGCAGGAGCGCAACGCTATTGCGAGAGCCATGCAGGAGGCCGAGGGCAATCTCGCTAAAGCAGCGCTGATTCTGGGCATATCGCGCCAGGCGCTTTACCGGCGGCTGGAAAAATACGGCATCAAGCGGTGAAACTATCTCACTTCTTCATAATCCTCACTCTCCTGCTCACGGGGCTATGCGCTCTGGTGCTCTTTCAGGCTTCGCATGAGCAGAACGTCTGGTTCTATATAGCTGAGGGGCTGGCTCTCCTGAGCCTCATCATTCTGGTGGTGTTCTACAGTCGCCTCGTGCGCCCTCTGAGAACCTTCGCCACAGGACTCAGCCTCCTGCAGGGGCAGGATCTGCAATCGCGCCTGCGCAAGGTGGGGCAACCGGAAGTCGACGTAATAGCCGATGCATTCAATCCCCTCCTGGAGCGCCTCAAGGAGGAGCAGACCCGCATGAGGAGCCAGGAGAGGGTGTTCAGCCTTGTTGTGGAGCGCTCCCCTCTCGGCATAATTGCCCTCGACACCAAAAATAGAATCATCATAGCTAATCCTTCCGCCTCCCTCTATGCCGGAACCGAGCTCCCTCCGGGCACCCCGCTCGGCGAGATCGATTCGCCGCTTATTCGCGCTCTGGTATCTATGAGGAAGCTTACAGAAGAGTTGGCCTTCGGCGATGAGCGGCGCTACAGGCTGTCACGCCTCAAATATATGGATCTCGGAGTAGAGCATACTTTCTTCATGATTGAAGACGTGAGCTCCGTAGCCGCCAAGGCCGAAAGCGAGACCTATGAAAAAATTGTAAGGCTTATCGCCCACGAGGTCAACAATACTACAGCCGGGCTTACGGCTACTCTCCGCGTGGTGGCCGAGGGGCTGCAGCCAGATGAGGCGGAGGCTGTGGACGCCTGTTCGGAGCGCATGATAGAGCTGAGCCGCTTCATCGGCCAGTATGCCGATCTGGCGCGCTTGCCGCGTCCGGTGCTAAAGCCACTCTCCCTCACCTCGTGGCTGCTGCGCCGTAGAGCTGAATTGCAGGCTCTCTGCAGCCAGAAATCGGTGGAGTTGACCATCGACCTTCCTCAGGAGGAGCTGACGGCTCACATCGATTCCGTGCTGCTTGACAGGGCACTGACCAACATCGTGAAGAATGCAGCCGAAAGCACCGGCTGCAGCAAGATAGTGATTTCCGTCGAACCCAGGAAGCGCGAGCTGACGGTGACAGACAATGGCGGAGGCATAGCTCCGGAATCAGCCCACAAACTGTTTACTCCCCTCTTCACCACAAAGCCGACCGGGCAGGGTCTCGGCCTGATGCTTGTGGCCTCAGTGCTCCGCGGCCACTCATGCCGATATTCGCTGCGCACAAGCTCCGACGATCATCTCACGCGCTTCACTATCCGTTTCCCATTTTACCCGACTGTTGACAATGACTGAACCCAAGACTTCCGCCCAACTCCGCGCAGAACTGAAGCAGATGCGCCGCACTATCCAGGAATACAATTCCATTCCGGCCGATGATGATGAGGCCCTCGACCGCAAACTGCGCTCCTTTCTGGGCAGATGCGGGGAGCGCGTAAAGGTGCTGCAGCCTTTCCGCTGCGACTATGGTTACAACGTAGAGATCGGCTCTGATTGCTACATCAATTTCAACTGCACGATCCTCGACGAGGCCAAGGTGAAGATAGGCGACCGCGCTTTCATCGGGCCAAACGTAAGCCTGCTTACTGCCTGCCACGGCATCACCGCCGAGGAGCGCCGTCAGGGAGTAGAATGGAGCGAACCAGTAACTATCGGCCCCGACTGCTGGATTGGAGCAGGCGCGATGATACTGCCGGGAGTCACTATCGGCGAAGGCTCCACAATCGGTGCCGGCAGCGTAGTCACAAAAAGCGTGCCTCCCCGGGAGGTATGGGCCGGCAATCCAGCCCGACTGATCAAAAAGCTTTAGTAAGAAGATCTATTTCCGCGAGCTCTTCGGCGGTAAAGGCCTGAGAGTCCATAGCCTTGATATTGTCGGCGAGCTGCCTGCAGGAGCTTGCTCCTACGATTACGCTCGTCACCCTCTTGTCGGCGAGCACCCATGCCAAAGCCATCTCTGCAAGCGTCTGGCCGCGCCCGGAAGCTATCTTGTCGAGCCGGCGCAGAGCATAGACCCTCTCGGGAGTAAGCGCGGCTGTCTTAAGGAATCTGCCCTCCGCCATTCGCGAATCTTCCGGAATTCCATTCAGATACCGGTTCGTGAGCAGTCCCTGCGCAAGCGGGGAGAAAGCTATGAAACCCGCACCCTCTGCCTGCGCCTGATCGAGGATACCGGAAGCGGCCGGCTCGCGGTCAGCCATATTGTAGCGCCCCTGATAAATCAGACAGGGCACATCGCGCTCGCGCAGATACCTGTAGGCCACGGCTGCTGCCTCAAGAGGCCAGCGGGAGATGCCCACATAGAGAGCTTTCCCCAGGCGCACCGCATCTACAAGTGCTTGAAGAGTCTCCTCCAGAGGAGTCTCCGGGTCATAACGGTGGCAGTAGAAGAGATCCACATAATCGAGATTCATGCGCCGGAGGCTCTGGTCGAGACTCGCCATGAGATATTTGCGGCTACCCCAGTTGCCGTAAGGACCGGGCCACATATCATAGCCCGCCTTGGTGGAGATAAACAGTTCGTCGCGATACCTGCCCAGACCCTGCTTGATAATCTGCCCGAAAGTAGTCTCAGCCGACCCGTAGGGAGGGCCATAGTTATTGGCGAGATCGAAATGAGTTATACCGTGGTCGAAGGCATAGCGCACCATCTCTTCCGAACGCGCGAAAGGCGCCTCGGCACCGAAATTATGCCATAGGCCAAGAGAAATCTCCGGAAGTAGCACTCCGCTCCGTCCGCTCCGGCGATAGCGCATTTTGCCCCCATAGCGGGCTTCGGAGGCTTTATAAGGTTGGGGAATCATCAGATTGAGGTGCAATAGTGGCGGGAGGCTCCGTCTCGTCAGGCTGATCAGCCGGCGGCGGGGGAAGAGGCAGCGAGCTGTCAGCATCTTCTTTCTTCTCCTTCATTTTCGATTTCGGCCAGCCCAGAGAGTAGCAGATGGAGAATGTGGCGGCAAGCGGACTTTTGGCTCCGTAGCCGGGAATGAACCAGGGCTGCGAGTCCTGACCTTTCGGAGTGCCGAATTTGCCATGAAACCGCGCCGTCCACCCCATCGAGATCGGCCCTGCTATCTTTACCCGGAGGCCAATCAGAGCCTCTCCGAACATTGCCGTGGCATTTTGGCGCGGCAGGTCGAAGGTATTCGTCTGACCCCAGTAGTCCGACTTGATAGTGATGTCGGTCACATCGTAGCTGAACGCCGAGAAGCCGAACCGCAGTCCGAAGAAAAATTGATAGTCGGGGTTGCTCTTATAGAGGAAATTGTAGTTGATACCCAGCTTGGCATAGACCGACGGCAGCCCCTTGTAGGTAAAATTACCGTATTCTGGGGTATTCTTGGCAAAACCGATCCCGACCTCCGCCACGGGGAAGAACCAGTTGTGGAGCGACAGGTCGGCGCTCACATCGAAACTGCCGTACTTCTGTCCGGCGGCCATGAGGATGCCATCGAAGAAATTTACTCCCAGAGTCAGGCCGTTGAGAAGCGGATACACCGGACCGGAACGCACGTTGGTCACGGTATCGAGCTCAGCCAGAAAGCGCACAGGCTCCTTTAGCGGTTCGCCGTGAAGGTCATAGTAATAAAGCTGCTTCTCGGCAGGCTTCTTGTCATCTGTCTTTACCGGCGTAATCACCCTCTGCGCGAGCGCTCCCCCGGCCAAAGCCAGTGCCGCGAATATCAGAATCAGCCTTCTCATTGGGCTCCTGGAGCCTCCTCGCTCTCCTCCACGCGGAAATAAATCCGCAGATTCTGCATCGGCGCATTGGTGATCACTCCTTCCGGACAGGTCACCGAGTCAATGATATGAGTGGTATAATCAATCCCCTCCATCACATACCGGTAGATAGCACCGCACCCTATCGATACGAAATAAGGCTCCGACCGGTAGCGGAAAGTCACGGTATCGTTCAGCCGCGAATCCGAAATCGCCTTCTGGTGATAGCTCAGCACATAGGTAGTGGTCGGTTCGTCGATCCTGAAAGGCAGATACACCTCCTGCACATTCTTGGCCGAATCAAGCAGCAGACTGTCGCCGGGCGCACGCAGGCCATATACGCTGATCGAATCGACCGAAATCGCCTGCGGCACCGCCTGGCTCGAATAGAAGCCGGCAAGCGGCAGCGAGTTCTGGTTGTCGTTGCAGTCGTTGGTCGTGCATCCCTCGAGGAGAAGGAGCGCAGCGAAAAGCGTCAGCACGCAGGTGAGGCCCGTCTTACCCATATCAGAGTTCCTCAGCTATCAGATAGTTATTACGCTCAGCTGAATTGCGGGTTATCAGCTCGCCTATGAATCCCGTAAGGAAGAACTGCAGACCCATCACCATGCAGGCCAGCGCAAGGTAGAAATACACGGAATTGGTCACATAGAAGGCATAGTTCTCTGAACACATGCTCACAATCTTGAGCACCAGCACCGTAAGCACCGCCAGAAAGCCTACCGCAAACATCAGCGAGCCCAAAAGCCCGAAGAGATGCATTGGCTTGATCCCGAAGCGGCTCTGAAACCAGAGGGTGCCCAGATCGAGATAGCCGTTGACAAAGCGGTCGAGACCGAACTTCGTCTTGCCATATTTTCTCGCTTGATGGTGCACCACCTTCTCGCCTATCTTCTTATAACCAGCGTTTTTCGCAAGATAAGGTATATAGCGGTGCATATCGCCATAGACCTCGATATGCTTCACCACCTCTTTCCTGTAAGCCTTGAGGCCGCAGTTAAAGTCGTGAAGATTTTTGATGCCACTCACCTTCCGGGCCGTAGCATTGAAGAGTTTGGTAGGCAGTGTCTTCGAGAGCGGATCGTAACGCTTCTTCTTCCAGCCCGAAACCAGATCATAGCCCTCCTCGGTAATCATTCGGTAGAGCTCCGGAATCTCGTCGGGGCTATCCTGAAGGTCGGCGTCCATGGTAATCACCACATCGCCCTGAGCCCGCTGGAAACCGGTGTTGAGCGCAGGCGATTTACCATAATTCCGCGAGAAGCGCACGCCTCTCACATGATCCGGGTCAGCCTCCTGCAGCTTCCTTATCACCTCCCACGAGCCATCGGTGCTGCCGTCGTCGACAAACACCGCCTCATAGCTGAAGCCGTTATCGCGCATCACCCGCGCTATCCATTCGTAAAGCTCCGGAAGCGACTCCGCTTCGTTATACAGGGGCACTACTACCGATATATCCATCTTTTTATCCGAATTATGGTCTTTCAACCGCCACCCATCTCTTCAGGCCTCCACGCGACAGAAGCGCCGCCAGCACAAGCGAAAGCAGCGATCCTGAAAACGATGTGGCCCACGCCATGGTCATGGCAAAATTCAAAGGTGAAGGCACCATACCGCGCTCAGCAGCTCTGCGGGCCACCTCGATCTCCAGCTCATAGTCGCCTGCCGCGGGGGAGCCTGCAAGCACCTCGGCCGCCTGCATCAGATATTGGCTAAGGAATCCGGGCACTACAAAGAGCAGCATCACGGCGGTAAACAGCGCCGCGATCAGGCTCCCGAAAATGCACGTATAAATCCCGCCCAGCCAGAGAGACCAGATCTTGCCATACGCCGGATTGGCGCGCACCCATCTGCGCATCTGCCAGGCAAGCAGAAGCGGGAAACCAAGCCCCACCGGAAGAATGGCTGCGCCTGCAAGAGGTTCGCGCAGGCTCATGAAGAAGAGCCCGGCGAGCACGCACAGATACAGACCCGCGAATAAACCGCTCCCGGCAGCGCAGGAATAGACCGATTTTTCTTCCCTTTGTATCATTCCACCGCAAATTTAATCATTCCTCACCGATCAGCAAAAATTACTGCAAGGCGGGAATGCGTCAGCCCCCACTAATAATGCTGAGAGAGCGCCAGGCCGAAGCCCGACGCTCTCCGAATTAGGATAAGGATTTTTCAGTTTCCTTATTCCGCCAGCAATTTCTCTTTACTGTCCCTTGAAAGGATTCTGGTCGCTCGTGCTGATAGCCTTGTTGGTCAGCAGCTCGCTCTCCGGAATCTGGCAGAGGAAGTGGTAGTCGTTGCTCTCGAGACGGCCCACAGGAGCAGCATCAGTAGCACTGTAACCATCGAGATACTGCACGCCCCAGCGGAAGTGGCCGGCATTGTTGTTAGCATCGCAAGCCATCTCGCGGATAAGCGGCTTCTGCAGACGCAGCAGGTCATAGATTCCTGAGCAGCCTTCCATCAGAAGCTCCTTGCGGCGCTCCTTATAGATATCCTCGAGCAGATCGCTGCCGTTGGAAGGAGTAGCGTTGCGTGCGCGCTGCAGAGTGTTGAGCAGTGAGAGAGCCTCACCTCTCTTCTCAGGCATGTTGGCGGCAGCCTCGGCCATAATCAGAAGCATCTCGGAAGAACGCATCAGCGAAATCTCCGGACGGGTATTACCACCCTGGGTACCGTTTGCGTCACCATAATGCTTGAACTTGTCATAAGCCCACTTCGTGTTGATCTCAGGGTCAACATTTCCGTCGCGGTGCCAGAACATGTAGCGGTCGTCGGTCGTCTCGAAGAGGTCAACATACTGTTGGGTAGCGAAGAAGTTGAGGAAGCCGTAGATCGGACCGTCGTTGAATCCCTCACCGTAGGAGGTGTCCTGGTTGTACCAGAAGTTAAACACTGTACCACCACCGAGGTTATTGTTATCTGTGGTAGGCATTGCCCAGAATACCTCAGCGATACCGCTGCTGATCATCTTGTCAAAGCCTGAACGCCACTGATCTCTGGTCATCAGAGTAGAATGGTTAGCATAAACAGCCTTTGCTGCATCGTAAGCACCGCTCCAGTTGTTCATAACGAGATATACGCGGGCAAGAATACCATTTACTACATCTGTATTAACCTCATAGGGCTCGTTTCTGCTCCAGTTGCTGAGGTTGCTCTTCGCATTGTTGAGATCCTCAACAATCTGCGCATATACCCGCTCTACTGTAGAGAACGGCATCGAGTTCTCATCTTCGTCAGTAAGACGCAGAATCACGCCTCTCTTCTGCTTGGCAATCGCGTAGGTCTGCTGGAAATTCTGAATCAGATGGAAATACATCAGCGCACGAATTGCCTGAGCCTGACCCTTGATATCCTTCTTCTGGCTATCGGAGCCATCAGCATCATCGATGTGAGAAAGAATGATATTGCATCGGTTGATTACGTTGTAGCACATGAACCAGATTCTCTCAGGGTTCTTGTCTGCGAGAGTACGGTCATTGGAGTACTCGTATGAGGTGCACTGGTTACCACCCATATTCTGGGTAGAGGTAACATCAGCTCCACCGAGGTCAGGATACATGGCGAATCCTGCCAGACCGGCAAATACGCGGTCTTCACCATCGCTGTTGAAAAGAAGCTGCTTATAGGTAGATACGAGCACTTTATTGAGCTGGGGCACAGAATATAGCACCTCCGCGTCCTCAATATCTGTGTAAGAGCCGGTGTTGAGCTGATCCGAGCAGGATACTGACATCAGACCTACTAACGCTGCGGCTAAGGTTGTTCTTATTATCTTATTCATGATTAGTCAGTTAATTTGATTACAAATGTAACACCTTTTAGAAAGTAACCTGAATACCACCCATGAATATGCGGCGTGAGCCCTGTACACCGTTATCCTCGGCCATGTTGCCGTTGTAGGTATTACCGGTGATACCGACTTCGGGGTCAGTGCAGCGCTTAGCAGCAGCACCCCATGTGAACGGGTTGGTAGCTGTGAAATAAACACGCAGATTCTCGATAGTAGCCTTCTTCAGGATCGACTTCGGCAGAGAGTAACCGAACGTGATGTTACGCACGCGCCAGTAGTCATTCTTGAATACGAAGTTGGTAGCATACTTGGCGTTACCGTTAGTGCGTGCCGACCAGCGGGGAATCATATCTTCGCCGTTATCGCCGGGCTGACGCCAGCGGTTCTGGATCAGGTTCCATGCCATACCGATAGCCTCGCTGTTGAGGATACGCTCCTTATAGGTGTAGTCGCTCATGTAGCTGCCATAGCTGTAATAGAACATGGCGCTGAGGTCGAAGCCCTTGTACTGGATAGAAGGAGTGATCGAACCGAACACCTTCGGGAGAGCAGAACCTACCTTAATGTAGTCATCGGTAGTTACAGCAGCGGTATCTTCCGTGCGTACCCAGCCGTCTTCACCGTCTCTGATGAGCCAGCCCGGCTTACCGGTTTCAGGATTAAGGCCGTCATACTTCGGAGCGATGAAATCGAAGAGAGAACCGCCCTCTTCCATTCTGTATGTACAAGCTACACCTGCGAAATTGAACGGATCGGTAGCGAGCTTCGTCACCTCATTCTTCAGCGTCGAGAGGTTTGCACCAAGGTTAATGTTCCAATCCCTGTTGCGGAAGATGGTTGCGTTAAGGGTTACTTCGAGACCGCTGTTGCGGAGGTCACCGAGGTTAGTGTTGTAGCCCGAGATATCACCTACCATTGCTGATGAAGGTATCTGTACCTGATAGAGCAGGTCTTTCGAAGTACGGGAATAGTACTCGATGGTACCGGTAAGGATATTCCAGAGATGGAAATCGAGACCTACGTTCCACTGTGCATTCTTCTCCCAGTGCAGATCATTGGCGGGAAGAGTAAGGGGCTTCAGACCGGAATTGAGGTAGAGGTCATCAGAACCATATGTAGCCTGATATGCATAGAGGAGCTCACTGCCGGGAAGACCATTGGAACCACGGGTGATCAGCTTATCGTTACCGTTGGTACCGTAGCTTGCGCGGAGCTGCAGGTTGTTGATCCAGGTCACGTCTTCCATGAATTTCTCCTTGGAGATACGCCAGCTACCGCCGATTGACCAGAAGCTACCCCAGCGCTTGTCAGGATGGAAACGGGAGCTACCGTCCTCGCGGAACGATGCGGAAAGATAATATTTCTGATCGTAGTTGTATTCAGCGCGTGCGAAGTAAGAGAGAAGTGCGTAGCTGTCGCGGCCGCCGGTTACCCAGAATTCCTTAGTAGTATTTGCGAGCTCATATTTACCAAGCTCCATGATGCCGCTACCGTCACCCTGCTCATAGTGGCTGTCCCACTGATACCATTCCTGACCGAGCATTGCGGTGATATTGTGCACATCGCCTACATGCCATTCGCCGGAGAGAATGTTGTTCCAGGTTGTGGAACGCTGAGTATAGTTACTACGCCATGCGTAACCACCATTGGTCTTCACGGTCACACCGTAAGGAGCGAGCTGGTCGCCACCATGCACAGCTGAGTCATAGCTCATACCACGTGAATGGTAGTTGTCCATATTAATGGCCGAACGGAACTTCAGGCCAGCAGGAAGCTTGAACTCCGTATAGAAGTTGGAGGTCGTGATGCTACCCTGATTGTTGTTGAACGACTCGTCGTTGGGGTTGTTCCAGTAGTCACCGCCATTGTTCAGCGAGTGGATACCGAAGAAGCCAGAGGTGTACTTGTTGTAGTTGTACATTCTCTTGCCGGTCTTCTCAGAGTAAACCCAATCGGTGTTATCCTCGTTGCGGAGGAAGAGGCCGGAAAGCGAAGAATAGTTGTTCATAGCGCGAGAACCACCGGACTCATTCTGACGGTTGGCCGTGAAGCTTACACTACCGCCGGCGGTCCACCAGTCGCGGATCTGGGTATTGACCTTTGCGCGGAAGGTGTAGCGCTTGTAGTACTGATTCAGGTAGTAACCCTTATCGTCCATATAGCTACCGGAGAAGAAGTAGTCGGTCTTGCCGTTGTTGAGGCTACCGGATACGTCAACGTTGTATTCCTGACGGAATTTTGCCTTGAAGCCCACCAGATACGGATCCCAGTCTTCGCGGTCCCAGATAATCTCGGTCTTGGGGTTCATGTAAGGATTACCGTTGCCATCGTGGAGCACGTAGGGCTCGTTGATATATCTGAACGGCGAAACGTAGATAGCGTTACCCTTGGAGTCGGTGGTAAGACGCATCTGGTTCTGAGCGTTGGCAGAAGCATAATCACCGGCCTGCTGAGGAGTCATACCGTCCTCATAAAGACCGTCATAGTAGTAAGCATACCAACGGTTTTCGAGCTGCTGCCAGGGGTCTGACTTCTGCGGGTTCTTCACAGCCTGATCGCTGGTACCCCAAGCGGCACGGAAGTTAACCGTAGCATTGCCAGTTTTACCTTTCTTAGTGGTGATCGTGATGATACCGTTAGCGGCACGCGAACCGTAAAGAGAGGTTGCAGCAGCATCCTTCAGGATCGAGAGGTTCTCGATATCACCCTGGTTGATCTGGGTGAGGTCGCCGTCGAAGGGCATACCGTCGAGAATGATCAGAGGAGCGGAGGAACCAGACATAGAGGAGATACCACGGATCTGGATGTCGGATTTCGAACCCGGGTTACCACCAGGAGTGTTGACAGCCACACCGGCGCTGACACCCTGCAGGGCCTCGGCGAAACCGGTACCGTGCACTTTCTCAAGCTCGTTACCCTTTACGGAAGTAGCTGAACCGGTAAAGGTCGACTTCTTCTGAGCACCGTAAGCCACAACCACCACCTCGTCGAGCTGCGTATCGTTCTCGCTCAGCTCGATGGTCTCGGAGGCCTGACCATTGTAAGTGATTGTCTTGGAATCATAACCTACATAAGAGAACTGAATCTTAGCGCCCTTCTTGAGGTTCTGAAGAGTGAATTTACCGTCGATGTCGGTCATCGTTCCGGTCTTGGTGTCTTTTACTGTGACTGACACACCTACAAGCGGTTCCTTGTTGGAGTCAACCACAACGCCATTCAGAGTATTACCCTGAGCTGACGCAACTGCAGTCCCTAACAGGACCGCCAGCAGGGCAAAGACCACTTGCCTTAGAAATCTTCGTTGCTTCATGTTGCTTTAGGTTAGTTGTTTTTATTGTGTTGTTTTTCTTATTGTTGCGTAGGTTGTTGCATTCCGGATTCCTCTCCGGAGGGAGCCGTTTCTACTCCCTTTGTAAAGCCTGAAATTGAGGTTCTCTTTCTTAGAGAGC
>CANRPJ010000033.1 GCA_947632485.1 uncultured Muribaculaceae bacterium | reverse complement strand
CCGACATAAGGGCCACGATCTCCCCGGCGGTATGGTAGGCATTGTTGATTTCCATCGTGATGCGTATGGCTTCCTGACTGAGCTCGTGCATCTTAGCGTGAATGGGCGAGCCGGCGGGAATAAGGTCGCCGGAGTCCATGATCCGGATAAATTCTTCTGTAGTCATAGCTGTATAGATCTTTGAAATCGGTATCAGGCAGCTGTCGGCATGCTTGAACCTCAACCAGCCGTCTGCTCCGACAGCAAATTTACTCCTTTTTAACGATACATCGGCCATGTGGAACCGAATGGAATACTTCCTTTTTTTGTAACTTTGCGGAGATATAAGGCCTGATTTCATGCGGAAACCGGGCAAAGAGAAAGAAAGGAGGACTAACGATGGTCTACGAATATGATTATCTGGTGATTGGCGGCGGCATAGCCGGCATGAGCTTTGCGCTGAAAGTGGCCGACAAGGGTCGGGTGGCGCTTATCTGCAAATCGGGTCTTGAAGAGGCCAACACGGCGAAAGCCCAAGGCGGGGTGGCAAGCGTGACGAATCTGGAAGTCGATAATTTCGACAAACACATAGAAGACACCATGATAGCCGGCGACTGGCTGTCGGACCGCGCAGCGGTGGAGAAGGTGGTGCGCGAGGCTCCCGGGCAGATAAAGGAGCTGATAAAATGGGGCGTGAACTTCGATAAGAAGGAAGACGGCACTTTCGACCTTCACCGTGAGGGGGGTCATTCCGAGTTCCGCATTCTTCACCATGCCGACAATACTGGCGAGGAGATCCAGCGCGGCCTGGTGGAGGCGGTGAGAGCAAACGGCAATATCGATATCTTCGAGAATCATTTCGCCGTAGAGATCATCACGCAGCATCATCTGGGCAAGGTGGTGACCCGGCGCACACCCGATATAGAGTGCTACGGCGCCTACGTGCTCAACGAGGCTACCGGTGAGGTAGATACCTTCCTCTCGCGAATCACCCTGATGGCTACGGGCGGAGTAGGAGCGGTATATACTACTACGACTAATCCGCTGATTTCCACGGGCGACGGCATAGCGATGGTGTATCGTGCCAAGGGTACGGTGCAGGATATGGAGTTTATCCAGTTTCACCCCACGGCGCTCTACCACCCAGGCGACCGCCCATCGTTTCTGATCACGGAGGCGATGCGGGGCTACGGGGCCGTGCTCCGCAATCTCGGCGGCGAAGAGTTCATGCACAAATATGATCCGCGGCTCTCGCTTGCTCCGCGCGATATAGTGGCGCGTGCGATTGATTCGGAGATGAAGCTCCACGGCACGGACCACGTATATCTCGACGTGACGCACAAGGATCCCGAGGAGACGAAGAAGCATTTCCCGAACATATATGAAAAATGCCTCTCGCTGGGCATCGACATAACGAAAGATATGATTCCCGTGGCTCCGGCGGCCCATTACCTCTGCGGCGGCATCAAGGTAGACCTCAACGGGGAATCGAGCATCAAGAGGCTCTATGCGGTGGGCGAATGCTCCTGCACGGGTCTTCACGGCGGCAACCGCCTGGCCAGCAATTCGCTGATAGAGGCTGTGGTATATGCCGACGCCGCCGCCAAGCATGCCTCTGAGTCAGCCAAGGGCTACGAGCTGAGGCGCGATGTGCCGCAATGGAACGACGAGGGTACGGCTCACCCGGAAGAGATGGTGCTCATAACGCAGTCGGAGAAGGAGGTGAACCAGATAATGGGCTATTATGTAGGCATCGTGCGCAGCGACCTGAGGCTGAAGCGGGCCTGGAACCGTCTGGACATACTCTATCAGGAGACGGAGCAGCTCTTCAAGACGAGCAAGCCGAGCCGAGAGCTCTGCGAACTGCGCAACATAATCAATGTGGCCTACCTGATAATGCGTCAGGCGATGGACCGCAAGGAGAGCCGGGGCCTTCATTTCACTATCGATTATCCGCGCTCTACGGAGAACCCAACAGGCACCCAATCCGTTAACACTGCGGAAAAGAAATAAAAACAAGGCCGAAAAAGATGAAGAACCGCAGATATTCCGTAATCGGCATTCTTTCCCTCTGCCTCCTGTGGCCGGGGGCGCACGCTCTGGCGCAGAAAAGCCACGACGCGGCGGTAGCAAGAATGCTCAATACGTTTACAGCCCTCGTCAAGGAGCTGGAACGCAATTATGTAGACACGATCAGGAGCGAGGAGCTTCTCGAGACGGCCGTGGGGGCGATGCTCTCCACGGTAGATCCCTACACGGAATATTACACCGCCGAGCAGCAGCAGGAACTGACGCTAATGCAGACGGGCGAATATGGCGGCGTGGGCTCTTACATCGTGCAGCGTGCCGACAGCGGCACCTACGTGTCGGGTCCTTACGAGGGGAGCCCTGCGGCCCTGGCCGGCCTCAAGGCGGGCGACCGGATAGTGCGCATCGACAGCGTGGATACGCGTAAGATAGGCTCCCAGAAGGTGAGCGACCTGCTCAAAGGGCAGCCCGGATCGATAGTAAATGTAGAGGTGATAAGGCCTTACGTGCAGGATTCGGTGCTTAACTTCGCCATTGAGCGCAAGAAGGTGAAGCGTCCGAGTGTGCCCTACTGGGGGGTGATCGACGGGCGCACGGGCTATATCCAGCTCACGGGCTTTATAGAAGACTCGCCGAAAGAGGTGCGGGAGGCTCTGGAGAGCTTCAAGGCTAATCCGGAGGTGAAGGAAGTGGTGCTCGACCTTCGCGGCAACGGCGGCGGCCTGGTAGAGAGCGCCGTGGAGATAGTAGGCAATTTCGTGCCGAAGGGTACCGAGGTGCTGCGCACCAAGGGTCGCGACAAGCTCAATGAGAAGATCTATAAGACAACCAAAGCTCCTCTTCTGCCTGATATTCCTCTGGCAGTGCTGATCGACGGCGGCTCCGCGTCGAGCTCGGAGATCACGGCCGGCGCGCTCCAGGACCTCGACAGGGCGGTGCTCGTGGGCAGCAGAAGCTATGGAAAAGGACTCGTGCAGAGCACTCGGCCTCTGCCTTACGACGGGGTGCTGAAGGTGACTGTGGCGAAATATTACATACCCTCCGGACGCCTTATCCAGGCGCTCGACTACAGCCGGCGTAACCCCGACGGGTCAGTGGCGCGTACGCCCGACAGCCTGACCAACGTGTATAAGACCGCCCACGGCCGCGAGGTGCGCGACGGAGGAGGACTGATACCTGACAGCACGGTAGACTGGGGCACGGTGAACCGACTGGTCTACAATCTGGTGCGCGACAATATCGTGTTTGATTTCGCTACCAAATATCTCGCCGAGCATCCCAATATCCCTGCTCCTGGGGATTTTGAGATCACAGATGAGATCTACGATGAATTCAAGGCTTTCGTAGACCCCTCGCAGCTCAAATACGACAAGGTGTGTGAGGATCTGGTGAAGCAGCTCAAGGAGGTGGCGAAGGCTGAGGGCTACGTGACCCCGGAGGTGGAGCAGCAGCTCGACGCGCTCGGCACGACCCTGAAACATGACCTGAACCATGACCTCGACCAGCACCGCGACCAGATATCGACCTATCTGGCCTCAGAGCTGATGCAGAGGAGATATTATGAGCGGGGCGAGGTGCGGCAAAGCCTGAACCATGACAAGGGCTTCAGCAAGGCCGTAGAGATTCTGCGCGACCGCGATAAGCTGGCCTCTATCTTAGGCCAGAGCAATACGAAAGGGAAATGACCATAGGAGAGGCTGACGCGCTCTTCGCCGGCGGCGCGCGCAAGGAGGCCGTGGAGGCTCTGCTGGCCGACCGCAAGACGAAACGCGCCGTGCTCACCGGGCTGGCCGGGTCGGCACCCGCGATGCTTTTCGGAGCGCTCGAGATGAAGAAGCGCCCGGGGCTCATAGTAGCCTCCGATCCTGATGACGCCGGCTATATCTACAATGATCTCTGCCGCATCTGCGGCGGTGATGCCGCCGCGATATTCCCGAGCGGCTACAAGCGCGACATAAAGTATGGCCACCCGGACCTGCCGATGCAGATTCTGCGCACGGAGACGCTCGATGCTTGGCGACGGGGAGCGATACGTTGGGTCGTGGCCTCACCGGAGGCTCTGGCGGAGCAGGTGCCCCGCGACGAGACGCTTCAAGACAGCACCCTGACGCTCAGGCGCGGCCAGGAGATAGAGATGGGGGCGCTGACCGACCGTCTGCTGGAACTGGGCTTCCGAAAGACTGACTACGTGTACGAGCCGGGGCAGTTTGCCCGGCGCGGCTCGATAGTAGATGTATTCTCTTTCTCTTCCGAGCTACCTTACCGAATCGATTTTTTTGATACTGAGGTAGATTCGCTGCGGAGCTTCAATGTGGAGACGCAACTGAGCGAGGCGAGGCTCGAGAGCATCAGCATAATAGGCCGCATCGGGGAGGGGAGCGGGGAGAACGTTTCTCTGCTGGATTTCATCGATGCGAAGACGCCGGTGTTCTGCCGCAGCGTGGTCGATGTGGTGCGCCGCGTGGAGGCCATCTGCAGCCAGGAGGTGTCGGAATCGGTGCTTCTCAGCGATGAGGGCGATCCTCAGGCTATGGATAAGACGGTTGACCCTCAGGCCTTTGCCGCTCGCCTGGCTGAGATGAAGCAGATAGAGTTTAAGGCCGGGCCGGAAGCGGATCAGGGCTTCAAGGCTCAGGCGAGAATAGACTTCGACTGCGCGCCTCAGACGCCCTATCATAAAAACTTCGATCTGATATCGGAATCCTTCACGCGGCTCGAAAGCGAGGGATACCGGATACTGCTGCTCACCGATTCGCCGCAACAGGCTGAGCGACTACGTATAATCTTTGAGGAGAGGGGAGAGCGCATCGGCTTCACTCCGGTGGTGGGCGCTACAATCGCGCAGGGATTCATCGACTGGGAGCGCAAGGTGTGCTATTTCACTGACCATCAGATTTTCGACCGCTTCCATAAATATCATCTGAAGAGCGACCGCGCGCGTGGCGGCAAACTGGCGCTAAGCCTTAAGGAGCTGGCACAGATAGAGGTGGGCGACTTCATAGTGCATGTGGATCACGGCATCGGACGCTTCGGCGGGCTTGTGCGCACGGATACTAACGGAAAGCCACAGGAGATGATAAAGCTCATATATCAGAACGACGATATCCTGATGGTGAGCATCCACGCGCTCCATAAGCTCTCCAAATACCGCGGCAAGGAGGGACTGCCTCCCAAGATCAATAAGCTCGGCACGGGAGCTTGGAACCGCCTTAAGGAGCGCACCAAATCGAAAGTAAAAGATATAGCGCGCGACCTGATCAAGCTCTACGCCGCCCGCCGCGAGCAGAAAGGCCACGCCTTCGCACCCGACACCTATCTGCAGCAGGAGCTCGAGGCGAGTTTCATCTATGAGGATACGCCTGACCAGCTGAAGGCTACACAGGCAGTGAAGGCCGATATGGAGAGCGACCGGCCGATGGATAGACTGATATGCGGCGATGTAGGCTTCGGCAAGACAGAGATAGCCATAAGGGCCGCCTTCAAAGCGGCTGTCGACGGCAAGCAGACGGCGGTGATGGTGCCCACTACGGTGCTCGCAATGCAGCATTACCGCACCTTCTCCGAACGCCTTAAGGATCTGCCCGTAAAGGTCGATTTCCTGTCGCGCGCACGCAAGCCTAAAGATGTGAAGCGCATTTGCCAGGAGCTGGCAGAGGGGAAAATAGATATACTCATCGGCACCCATAAGCTGATAGGCAAAGAGGTGAAATTCAAGGATCTGGGGCTACTGGTGGTAGATGAGGAGCAGAAATTCGGCGTGGCTGTAAAAGAGAAACTTAAGCAGATGAAGGTGAATGTCGATACGCTTACCATGTCGGCCACCCCTATTCCCCGCACGCTGCAGTTTTCGCTTATGGGCGCGCGCGACCTCAGCTCGCTCAATACCCCGCCTGCCAACCGCCACCCGATCGTGACCACCGTAGCGAGCTTCGACGACGATCTGCTGCGCGAGGCGGTAGAGTTTGAGATAAGCCGCGGCGGCCAGATATTTATGGTTTCCAACCGCATAGAGCAGCTCCACGATCTGGAGGCGAAGCTGAAGAGCCTCGTGCCGGGCGTGCGCGTGGTGATCGGTCACGGCCAGATGGCTCCCGAAAAACTGGAGAAAGCGGTGCTGGATTTTGCGGCTCACGACTACGATGTGCTGCTTTCCACAACGATTGTGGAAAACGGTATCGACATGCCCAACGTAAATACAATCATAATCAACAACGCGCAGAATTTCGGCCTCAGCGAGCTTCATCAGCTGCGCGGCCGAGTAGGGCGCAGCTGGAGGAAAGCCTTCTGCTATATGCTTGTGCCTCCGGGACTTCCGCTTACCCCCGTGGCGCGCCGTCGCCTGCAGGCTATCGAGAGCTTCTCCGACCTCGGCGCCGGTATCCACATAGCGATGCAGGACCTCGATATCCGTGGAGCGGGTAATCTGCTGGGCGCGGAGCAGAGCGGATTCATAGCCGATCTGGGCTATGAGACCTACCAGAAGATTCTTAAAGAATCTGTGACGGAGCTGAAGACGGAGGAGTTTGCCGACACCTTTACCGACGTAAACGGCGGTCAGGAGGAGGAATTTGTGGCCGATTGCACGATCGAAAGCGACCTGGAGCTACGCCTGCCGGCCGACTATGTGCCGCAGGAGAGCGAGCGCATAAGCCTCTATCAGCAGCTCGACAATATGGAGAAGCCGGAAGAGATTGAGACCTTCCGGACTAATCTGCGCGACCGCTTCGGCACGATTCCTAAGGTTACGGAGGAGCTGATCAAGGTCGTGCCCCTGCGCAGCGCTGCCAAACGCCTCGGCATAGAGCGCCTCACGCTGAAGGGAGGAAAGATGTACGTATATTTTACCGGCGACGATAACCAGGCCTACTACAATAGTGCGGCATTTGGTCGCGTGCTCAGCTACGTGCAGCTCCACCCGAAGCGCTGTGAGCTCCGCAAAAAGCTGGGCAAGAACTCGATACTGATCAACGGAGTAGAGGGAGTAAGCGAGGCTCTCGATATCCTCGACTCAATCCTGATGCTCCCGGTAGCGTAAATCGACCTCCGAATCGTAGGAATCGAACATTTTGACGGGGAGGTTCGGAAATTTAGAAAAGGCATAAATGTATCGGATTCGATGCCATTAAAAATCGGATTCCTTTGGATTTTTTCCAAAATCGGGCAATTATTCCTTTGGATTTTCCTAAACCATTGATTATCTTTGTAATCCGAAATGACCAATTTACGATGGCATATCTTGCAAGAAACATAGATACCGAACTCCTGAAATGGAAAGAGTCTTCGCGCCGTAAACCTCTTATTCCTGACTTCCTGATCTTCCGCTTCCGGATTAGCGCCCTCAGGCAGCCTATAAATGCAAAATATAAGTCGGGTGAAGACCTACAGAAAGGATTCCACCCGACTCTATTTTATGGTAGCAGCTTGCTCTCTATTTTGAAGCCCAGCGTCTGAAGGACTCTTCTTTATAACCTCCTAATAGAAAAACATTTTTATATTCCGGCGCTAAATCCTCATATTTGGTATTCACCCACGACTGCTTGATTAATAATTCCTTTTTTGATAGTTTATCAATCGTATATATAGCAAACGTATCATGGACTGTTTCACCTTCTGAATCTGTGATATCTCCTGAAATCGTCAGAGATTTTTTCTCTTCTGAAATTAAATAATCAAACCTGGAAGTATGATCACCGGCGAATACGTCGTAAGATCGGATAAAGAGCTGACCGTTAGAGTTAAATTCCCACTCTACATAACCCTCCGTTTGAAGTCCTTCCGGATACTGTAAATCCCATGCACCGACGATGTTCTCAAGTGTAACCGGTTCGTCTTTACTGCATGCCGTCATTATAAGACAGGCAACGAACAAGAAGAGAATTGATAGCTTTTTCATATTCTTTAGTTTAGGAGTAAGCAATACAAAATTACTGAAAAGATTTCTAACACAATAGTTTTCGTCCTCAAATCTTTCTGTTGGAATATTCCAGAGAAATCGGAAGGAGTGAAATACACAATTAACTTCGTACTCCGAATAAGTGTCACAAATCACAATTGCTCGGAGTGTTATGAGAATAGAAAGAAAAACTATCTTGATAAGGTTGTAGAAAGCAATCACAACGGTATGATAATGATTATAACTGGGTTTCCCTTTGCAAGGGTGTTTTTTCGGACAGGTGCGATAGCAGGGTGTCCAACAGAAAACACATCTTGCGATAAACAAGGAAGATGAAATCTATAATTAAGGTGAACATGAGGGATAAGATAGAACTTCTTGTTTCACCCTATTGAGTGAGATCGATCCCTGTTTTCTATCTTCTCCAGAATGTAGGCAGGAATATTATGACAAAAGTAAATATTTCAAGACGCCCGATAAGCATTTCTAATGACAGCACTACTTTAGATATGTTTGGCAATGAAGCAAATGAGCTTTCAACGCCGGTCGCGCCATAGCCTAGGCCGATGTTGCTCATGCACGATATGGATGCAAAAAGGGAGTCCTGCAGTGATAGTCCGAATGCTGCTATAATCATACTGCATAGCACAACAATCACCACGTAGATAGACAGAAAACCAATAACCTCATTCACCTTTTCGTGAGAGATGATTTGACCGTTAACTCTCACCACCGGTAGATGGTTAGGGTGTATGGTCTTATAAAACGAGTTACGCGTGTTCTTTATAAGAAAGATAAGCCGGTCTGTCTTTGCACCTGACGTTGTTGACCCAGCACAAGCTCCAAAGAACATTATGATGAGCAGTGCAAACAATACTTCCGTGCCCCAAGGCTCAAAGTTTATACAGAGAAAACCGGTCGATGAGATGGCTGAGACAACGGTGAATGTAGATGTAATAAAAGTTGAGCCAAAACCGTCAAAGTGTCCGGTAAAATAGCGCGACAAAACTACAAATATACTTACTGCTATTACTATAATAGCGTAGTATCTGAATGTGTCATTTTTCAACAGCTGCCGGGGATGACCTAATACGCTCCAATACATCAACTGGAGATTGACACCCCCCAGGAACATGAATACGATGGCTACAACATATACATACGATGAATCCCATGCGGCTATACTTGCATTGCGTGTAGAGAATCCGCCGGTGGACAATGTGGCCATTGATTGGTTGACAGCATCGAAAAAACTCATTGGGCCGCCCCACAACAATAAAGTCATAGCAAGGGTCAATCCGCTATAAATATAAATAGTGCCCTTGGCTGTTTGCGAAATACGAGGGCGGAATTTCTTTGAAGTCAGACCGCTGACCTCTGCATTAAATAGTCTAACGCTCTCGCGGCTCGACAGCATAGGTATCACAGCCAATGAGAAAATGATTATTCCAACACCGCCGACCCACTGCGTAATGGAGCGCCATAAAAGCAATGCCGATGGTAAAGATTCCACATCAATGATTACCGATGCCCCGGTAGACGTATATCCTGAAGACGACTCAAATAAGGCATCAACAAAACTTATAGCATGTTTGCCAAAAAGAAATGGTATGGCACCGACAATCGAAAACGAAATCCAAATAAATGACGTCAGAAATAGTGCATCATGGAGCGTTAGAATCTCCTTTTTCGGTTTCAGTGATTTTGAAAGAGAGATCCCGATTATACAAGTTATGAGCGCTATTATGAAAAATGATGATATGAAATTACTATCTTGCAAATATCCTCCAATCACTGCAATTAGCATGAAAAATGAATCAATCGCCAATAGCCAGCCTGATAATCGGAAAATCACAGAGTAATTTAGTTTGACAAACTTTTTCATCTATCTATCCATTTTTTTGGCAAAACAGTTTCCTTATCGAAAGTAACGTGCCCTGAAGCATAAAAACCACGACACGGTCGCCTGCAATCAGTTGCGTGTCCCCATGAACCATCAGACCTTCCCCATCTCTGATCACTCCGGCCAAAGTTACCCCATGAGGTAATTTTAATTCTTTGATTTTATTTCCGGTTACATATGAGTGCTCAGCGATGGTCATTACATTTATATCGGCACCGGCCATACTCAGACACTTTTCTTCCACCGCGTTCAAGAGGATTTGATGAATACGGCTTGAACAGAGCAGATTTTTGTTTACTACCGTGCTTATACCAAGTTTCTCTGCTTCTGCCACAAGGTCGATAGAAGTGGTTTTTACAACTGTCTTATGCACCCCCATCTCCTTTGCAATCTGACATCCTATAATGTTACCCTCTGACGACTCTGTAAAAGCAAGGTATGCGTCAAAATCCTTGACATATTCAGCATCAAGGAATTCCATGCTCCGGCCGTCTCCGTGAGCTACGACTATTCCGTCAGGAAGCGTTTCCGACAATTCGGTGGCATGAGATCTATCTTTTTCAACGAGCATTATATCATATTGTCTTGCTAAATGTCGTGCCATCATTTCACCGATACGTGAGCCTCCCACAATCATGATTTTACTTATCTTAGAATCTGTTTTGCCAAACAGAGTGCCGATAGCTTCATCGTTGCCAGAAAGAGTTGAGATATATGCTATATCTCCCTCAAGCACAACTGTATTGCCATTTGGTATTATCGTTTCTCTACCGCGAGTGATTGCAGAGATGTGGAACTTAGATGCATATGGACCGAAATTTTTTAGCTTAAGATTGCAGAGGCATGAATCAGCGGTTACGACTGCCGCCGTCAGTATAAGTTTACCCTCACCAAAATCAGACCAGTGCCTTGACCAAGGGTGTCGGAGTGCCGACTCAACTTCCAGTACTGCCAAATGCTCGGGATATACGATATGGTCAACACCTTTACTTAAAAGCATCTGTTTTGTATCATCCATTGCCAGCGAGTCTCTATTGATTCTTGCTACAGTACATTTAGTTCCAAGCTCTTTAGCCATAATGCATACAAGCAAATTCTCGGAGTCATCCGGCAGAAGCGATATGAAAATATCAGCTTTATCGACCCTGGCATCAGAAAGTACCTTCAATGATAATGGATCTTCATTGATTGCAAGCAGATCAGAACCATTCAAATCCTCCAATTTTGCGTAGTCTTTATCAATTACCACTACATCGAATTTCTCAGCTGACAATGTTTTGGCCAAATGAACTCCAGCCTCTCCGGCACCTGCGATAATTATTCTCATCGATTTGAGTTTTTTAACGAACTATTTATAAAATTCGACAATAAAGTTTTCTTCATATTATTTTCTAATTTTCATTGAGTCTATTGATAAATACAATTATAAAAAACGTGAGCCAACTATGCCACGTCCCAACTTGAAGGCCCTGAGAAAGCCTATGAGCAGATACAACGATAGCAGCCCACGCTATAAGCGCGAGAACCACTATGCTATCCTTGCTCAATAGAAAGTTTCTCAGGTTTTCAAGTTGCAAGATAAGCATAACGCTTCTTATTTTACTAAAATGTCGTAGAATGGACGCGCCATTCCGAAAGCAAAGTTAAAAAAAATGTGAGATTTTAATATTCTCTACGATAAAATCTCCTCATAACCAGTATTCAAGACTCTATATCGGAGGATCATAGGGTGTAAATGTTGTTCTTATCGTCAATCAGACAGATCCGAAGAGCCTTGTGCCTTGATAAATAGAGTCCATACTCTATTTTAATGAATTCCTCTCTATCAATATAGCAATAATACAGGGCAACATGCATTGCATCGATGTCGTCCTCTGCATGGAAGGTTCATTTATCAATATTGGTGTAACATACATATTCTTTCATAATAGTTGATTTTTTATTTTAGTTGAATTGTATTTACCGTCTGAATCCTCGGCTCTGTGTCCGGTCCACTTCCTCCAGGACCGAAGGGAAATTGGAGGTCAGACGATCTAACTCCTTGCTTCCTTTGTCAAACTGACGGCTGTCAAGGAAATGACGAGCAAAGATCTTGATGGATTGTGCCGTGTTCCTTACATCGTGACAGTCGGCAAGGTATTCCACAATCGTGTTCCAGGCGATTGCAATAAGGATCTTCAGAATATTATCTGAGTTTAGATAGAATGTCGTCAGGGGATTGGTGCATTTGACTAAACGCTACGATCTTTTTTCCGAGGTCTTTGATCGAACCTCCGATAAAATAAACCGTATCGTCTATTATCAGAAATCTGTCATGGACGTTAGTGCAATGCCTGAGATAGATTTCAGGATATTGGGCGTTGTGTCTTCTAATATCAAGATTGATCTGTGAATTGCGAGGATTAGTGTAGACTGTAGCAGAGACTCCATCTTTACGTTTATCAAGTATTTTTAGAACATGATCGTCAACATAATTGTCAATAAGTATGATTCGACGATCTGCCTTACGGACTAAATCAGAGATCAGCGTATAGGCATCGAATATCTGTCCTTCAAAGAAGAACCCTTCAATGGGAGCAATCTCCTTATCATCAAGGCGTGTCAGCACCTCCTCAATTTTCTTATCTGTTTCGCTCAGGTGTTTTTGCAATAGAAGCTGATGATGCTCTAAAGTTTCAAGTCGCTGAAACATATGTGCGTTGCTAATCAGAAAACTACGCATTTCAGTAAAGACACGCATTACCCGAATGTTAACTTCTATTGCTGTTTTAGACCGAAGCACGCTGCTTAACATAGCCACTCCATTTTCTGTAAAAGCATAAGGAAGATATTTGATATTATGCCCTCGTTTCAAGATCACATTTTGTGACCTTGAACTTGATGTCACAATTTGCAACCTCAACTTTTCTGCTTCGTCTTTAGTCAGCTGAAACATGAAATCCTGCGGGAATCTCTCGATATTACGTTTTACTGCTTGATTAAGAGTACGTGTTTCTACTCCATACAGTCAAGCCAAATCGCTGTCGAGCATTACCTGCTGTCCCCTAATAACATGAATGAGATTTTCAATATGAATTAGACCGGAATCAGTAGATTCCGATAAGGGTGAGGAGCTGATGAGGGTATTTTCTTCCATCTGATTCTGACACTATAATGCAAAATTAACAAAAAACTACATTTCCACAATAAGTGTAAGACAATCAGCTGAAATGGTTTCCCATGAGGGAATAATGATATGAGTTGATTATGTGTGATGGAAAATAAAGATAGTGATCTGACATTATTGAAATAGCATTCAATCACAATTCATGTGGAATGATAGTTAGTTGGAGGAGGTACCGAAGCGGGAGGTATCGAGGTCACGGTCTTTCGGTTTGAAGCCATGGAAGCGCCAGGCAAAAGCCAGTTTCCAGGCTCGGCTCATGTCGAAAATCTGCATCCGGTAGTCCTGACCGCAACGGTCTATGCGCATTGTCGGCGACCAGCGATTGAATATATCGGAGGCCTTAAGGGTCAGTTCGCAAGCATTGTCGCGACCAAATGTCCACTTAGCACCGGCATCTACGCGCCACAGAGCCGAGAGGTCGGCAATGCCCTGAAGCGAAGGTGATATTGCCGCCACATCGAGACTCAGCGACAGACCCCCGATGATACGCAGCGAAGACTGCAGCGACCCATAGATCACAAACTTACGCCTGTCAAAGCTCAGGCCATGAAAGTCGCTTGCTTTCACCCTATTGTAATAGCCCTGGGAGGTAAAACGCATATCCAACCGGTCGGCAATATTAAAAGGAGCTACAATATTGAAACCATATTTGCGGTTGAAGTCGAAATTAAGCTCCTGAAAAATCAGCTTCAATTCGCCTGGATCCTGGAAAGGGAGCTGCACAGAATAGTCATCAGTGACATTCACAAAGAGTTGCGCCACATATTTCTGCTTCCATATATAGGCCACATTGGCAGAATATTTGGTTGAGGGCAGCAGATCCGGAGTACCCCGTATCTCACTATACGGGCTAAGATAACCGGTGCCTTCGTGCAGGGTCCAATAAGAAGGATAGTCCCTGTCAGTAGTCAGCGAGGCCTGAAAGATATGCCTCGCACTGCGATAGAACGTTAGCCCGAGCGATGGCTGGAAAATCCAATGATTATGGCCTCCCATGCGGTAAAGCTCCTCGCCTATGGAACCTTGTACCGACAATCCCCACGGGAAAGATGCGGAGGCGCTCAGATAGGCTTCGGCAGTGTGCTCATTCAATGTATTCACGAATCCCGGATTATCGGGCACCTTATAGAGCATCACGCTGCGGTCGCGCCCGAGCCGGTAAGAGGCGCCGTAGCCTACGGTCAGCCTGCCTACGGAATGCTCCATGTCAATGCTGGCTCTCCAGCGGTTTATACGCTGCAAATTATCGGAGCTCACCTCAACTTCATCGTCGGCTATACTGACCATTCGCTGTTGGCGCTCCTCGCGGTAACCGAGATAACCGGCTGCCAGCGAGAGTCCGAACGGCGCTTTATAAGTAAGGTCTATAGAGTGTAAACCCTGGGGTCCGAGATATCGGCCCGTGTTGAGGTAACTGCCGAAAGTGCCCGTAGAATAATTATCTGATCTGGCGTCGGTTTTGATTTGCCCGCTATAGGAAGCGCCTATTGTATGCTTTTCCCCTATCTTATAGCCTGCGGAAGCATATATTACATTTGTCAGCGCCCTGCCCGACTGGCGGTCATGCTGCTCTATTACATGGAGCCCGTCGGCAAGCCGGTGGCGCGAAAGATCGTCTTGCGCTCCCCACGACCGCGATGACACCGGATTCCAGTCAAGATCAAAGGTCCAGCCGCCCGAGGCATAGGCGGCCGAGAGAGCGCCGCCGAAAGAGGCGTAGTACTCTTGTGTGCCCTCAAGGGTTACCTGACCCTGGAGCCCGTCGAGCACAGAGGGAGTCTTCAGCACCACATTGATTACCCCTCCTCTCACATGATAGCGGGCCGGAGCCGCATGCATCACCTCGACCGATTTCAAGCGCCCTACAGGCATCGCTGCCAGCAGACGATAGATCTGCTCCGCCGACATCTGGCGCTCCTCGCCATTAATTATTACGGTAGTGGAGGAGGCTCCCGCAATAGCAAGATGGCCGTCGATTGTAGCTACACCGGGCAAATATGCCAGAGCCTCGAGAATATTGGTCACCGGTTTGTCGCTCACGATTGAAGGCAGATCTACTGTCATCACTCCTGCCGCGCTCCGCAGCTGCGGCTTCTCGCCGTTGATCACCACTTCCTGAAGCTCACCTACGGCCACTGAATCTGTCTGCGCACTTATCGATACCGATACTGATGCGATAATAATGGTAATGATTCGTTTCATATCAGCGAAATTACCGCCTCTTGCAGTAGACGCTGCTTTTTTTAGCTTCGTTAGTCTTAGTTTGTCTTAGCCGATAGCAAGAAACCGGATAAGTTGAAGTAAATTTGAGGCATGGAGATGAAACGCTTCCGAATCATTACCCTTCTCTCTACCATCGCGGCTTTGATTCTTCTGGTTTGCGACGGCATCTATATGGCGCGTCTATACCAGTCGATCCGAGCCAATATGGAGCGCGACATAAAGGCCGCCCTAAGAGAAGTAGACATCGACGAGCTCTGGTATAGAATAGAGCATCAGTTGGATTACGGCCATGCCTACGATATCCTGAAAGGGCGCACGATTAGCGGAAAATACGATAGCCGGGGCGATTCCGTGATGCTCGAAGACAATACCTACGGCGAAAGCCGCGAGCTTTCGCGCCATAAGCCCGACAAGAGTCGCTTCTATGTCAACCAGATGATCGGGGAGATGAGCGTGCAGATGCATCTGCAGATGGATTCCATTCTGCCCGTGAGGCTCCAACCCCTCGACAGTCTCCTGAGGCTGAGGCTTGAGGCGAGGGGATTACAACCGGCTACGGTGCACGTGCAGCTCGAAGGAGCCTCCGACAGAGTGCTCCTCGCCAATCCTGGCCTCACCGAAAAAGCCTCTCTCGAAC
The DNA here is from genome assembly GCA_947632485.1 of uncultured Muribaculaceae bacterium. Lineage (GTDB taxonomy): Bacteria > Bacteroidota > Bacteroidia > Bacteroidales > Muribaculaceae > Lepagella. The sequence goes on along the minus strand of CANRPJ010000033.1, from coordinate 4,134 downwards.
GCTTCGAGGCCATATTCAACCCTTACATGGGATATAAATACACAGCCTATCTCACGCCGTTACCACGCCTTATCGCAAGTCAGATGAGCGGAATAATCTTCTGTACTGCGCTGCTGATACTGGTGTTCGCCCTCACGTTCATCTATATGTGGCGATGCATCAGCAAAATGCGCACCGCTGAGGAGATGAAAGAGAGCTTCGTAAACTCCATGACCCACGAACTGAAGACTCCCGTAGCCATCGCTTATTCGGCAGCCGACTCACTACTGCGCTATCCCGACAGCAACGACAAAACGCGCACTCAGCAATACCTCGGCATCATTCAGGAACAGCTGCAACGCCACTCCGCTATGGTAGAGAGCATTTTATCAACCGATTTCCGCAGACGTCGCACCTTGACTCTCGACCTCCGGCCTATAGAGGTGAGACCCCTGCTCGAGGAGATCTGCAGCAACCTGAGCATGAAGTCGAGCAAAGAGGTTGACTACCGTATCGAAGTCTCACCTCCTGACCTTGAGATTATGGCCGACCCATTGCATTTCGCCAATATCATATCGAATCTTATCGACAATTCCATAAAGTATTCAGCTGAGCATGTGACAATTAGGATCATCGCCGATGAAGAGGGCATAAGAGTGGCCGACAACGGTATCGGCATACCCTCGCGCCATCAGTCGCGTGTATTCGAACGCTTCTACCGGGTTGACGCCAACGCCTCCGCCGGAGGTTATGGAATAGGTCTATACTACGTGAAAAACATTTGCGAACGCCTCGGCTGGACCATTAGCCTGCAAAGCCGGCCAGGCAGAGGCACCGAATTCATAATCAGATTCTCCAGGCAATGAAAGGCCGTATCTTATTAGTGGAAGATGAAGCTACGCTCTCTATGATAGTAGCCGATATGCTCCGCCGCGAGGGCTATGAAGTAGTTGAGGCGCGCAATGGCTTCGAAGGGCTCCGGCTTTTCGAAGCGGAAAAGCCCGACGCCGTGATTGCCGACGTGATGATGCCTCACATAGATGGATTCCAGATGGTGAAACAGTTGCGCAAGACCGATGACCGTATACCGGTCCTGTTTCTCACGGCGAGAGGAGCTATCGAAGATATTGTGACGGGGCTGGAGCTCGGTGCCAACGACTATCTCAAGAAGCCTTTCAGCATGCAGGAGCTGCTGGCCCGCCTGAAAGCTCTGCTTCGCAGGCACCATCAGAACCAGGAAGAGCTTTCAATAGGCTCCTACCGGCTGCGCATAGCTCCGCAGCAACTGGTAAGAGGAAACCACATTCGCGAACTTACCCACTTTGAAGCATTGCTCCTTAAAGAGCTCGCCGCCCATAAGAATGAGCCGGTAGAGGCTTCGAGACTGATGAAAGTAGTATGGCAAAACGATGATCCTTATAATCTCAACCGTCTCCACGGGTTTATTTTCAAACTGCGCCGGTATCTTGCCGACGATCCTGAAATAGCAATAATCAACCTGCGGGGCATCGGCTATAAGCTCAAGGCCTGAAAAGGCGGCTTGACTACCTTGACACGATTTCAAGCCTCTCTTTCTGATAATCAGCAGATTAAGCCCATGTCAATGTCAAGGCTGTCAAGAGGCCTTTCCCACGCGGCATTTTTTAATTAACTTTGTACAGCTGAGAACAACTTTACGATAACAATAACGACAAGATGAAACTAAAGACGATTTTAAGCGCCGGGCTGCTGCTGGCGTCGGCACTCACGGCCTGGAGCTCGGTGCCTCGTAAGGAGTATCCCCGCCCACAGTTTGAGCGATCCGACTGGCAGAATCTGAACGGCGAATGGAGCTACACCTTCGATTTCGGCAAGAGCGGAATGGACCGCAAATTCTTTGAAAGCAAGGGATTCGATGGCAAGATTATTGTGCCCTTCTGTCCGGAAAGCGAGCTTTCGGGAGTGAAATACACCGATTTTATCCCCGCCATGTGGTACCACCGCACGATTCAGATGCCGGCCGACTGGCAAGGGAAGCGCACCATGCTTAATTTTCAGGGAGTAGATTATTTCTCGTCGGTCTATATTGATGGCAAGCTCGTAGGGCGCCACTGGGGAAGCAGCTCGCCCTTTGCACTCGATATCACGGAGTTTATAAGCGACGGCAAGCCTCATGACCTGGTAGTGAGAGTGGAAGACGATACGCGCAGCGGAGTGCAGCCGGTGGGCAAGCAGTCGTCAAACTACTATTCGCAGGGCTGCGACTATACGCGCACCACAGGAATCTGGCAGACGGTATGGATGGAACCGGTCGATGCCGCCGGCCTGAAAAACGTATATATCGTTCCGGATCTCGATAACAGCCGCTTCCTCGTGAAACCGGCCTATAATAGCTTCAACGGCCAGAGCATAGAGGTGTTGTTAAAGGAGGGCGACAAGGTAGTGGCCCGCGCCAACGGCAAAGCCACTCCCGGACAGGAGATAGCGCTCAATGTGAAGAATCCTAAGACGTGGTCGCCCGAATCGCCTTTCCTCTACGATATCGACCTGATAGTAAAAGATAAAGACGGTAAGGTGATCGATGAAGTGGCCAGCTATGCAGGCATGCGCAAGGTGCATGTGGAAGGTGATCGCCTCTACCTAAATAATGAGCCTTATTTCCTGCGGCTCGTGCTCGACCAGGGCTTCTATCCTACCGGAATCTGGACCGCCCCCACCGATGCCGATCTGAAGAAAGATATCGAGCTATCTATGGCCGCCGGATTCAACGGAGCGCGCCTTCACCAGAAGGTGTTCGACGAACGCTTCCATTACTGGGCCGATAAGCTCGGGTATCTCACCTGGGCTGAGTCGCCGAGTTGGGGTGTAAACACCAACAATATAGAAGCCGCCCGCAACTTCCTGCCCGAATGGGAAGCGCTCGTGGTGCGCGACCGCAACCACCCCTCGATTATAGCCTGGACTCCTTATAACGAAACATGGGAGCGCCCCGTAGATAGCGAGGCCGCCATGCAGCATGACCGCCTGGTTCGCGATACGTACGACCTGACTCACAATCTCGACTATCGCCCCGTAAACGACGTTAGCGGCAATTACCATGTGGTGACCGACCTCTGGACTGTTCACTCCTACGAGCAGGATCCTGAGAAATTCGTAGATTATTTCAAGCTTAACCCCGACGGAACATACGTATGCTGCGATCCGCGCCGCGATGTGAAATCATCGGGTCAGCCCTTCTACATCGACGAATATGGTGGCATAAAATGGGTTGACGGCAAGCAGTTTGCAGAAAATTCCTGGGGCTATGGCGAAGGTCCCCGCACTCTCGACGAGTTCTATACCCGCCTGGCGGGCCTCACCGATGTGATTCTCGCCGTGCCCTATATGTCAGGCTATTGCTATACTCAGCTCACCGACGTGGAGCAGGAGCAGAACGGCATCTACAATTATGACCGCTCCCCGAAGTTTGACATGAACCGCATCCACTCGATCTTCAGCAAGACCCCCGCAGGATTCGCCAACAAGAAATAAAGCGATTAAGCCCTGACCATAAAGCCTGCGGCCCGCCAAGCGATCTGATATCACTGGCGGGCCGCAGCTGGGTATCGGCAGAGCGCCGAGAGGCGCTCTGCTGGTGCCCATCAGATTACTGATTTCCTCGCGGTCGGTAGTTCTGCAACCCATCTATATTCCAAAATAGAATGAACTAAAGCTTCAATCAGTTCTTCACTTTATGCTCCTTTCTACTATTTGGTAGGCTCAATAGGTACTATAGTGCAAAAAGTGCACATTGCTCGGATTAAAGTTTCAGGAGAAGCGGTCGGAGTCGCGGCGGGTCTGCAAATAACCATTATTCCACAATAATATCATATAAAGGAAGTGAACCAAGCATAGAGTCAGGGATTTAGCTCTACATAACTTACGTGTTTATAAAGGGTATCGAAAAACACTTGATCTTGTTAAGAATTCCCATAACCGATTGAATGTATTGTTAATGTAGAAAACAAAGAATAAAAAATTCCCTATTCCTATCCATTTCAGGACAATTTTTGTAATTTTGCATTCGTAGACCGCATTGCGGAAGCCCGGTCTGGGCTTCGAGGGTGGGTCTGCAGACATAATGAAAAAGCGTTTACTTGACGCTCTTTCTTGGCAAGCAGAAACCTGGAAAATTTC
>CANRPJ010000032.1 GCA_947632485.1 uncultured Muribaculaceae bacterium | reverse complement strand
TGGGGGTTATTATATAACGTACCGAGTCAGTCGAATATTTTGGTTAGCCCTGCCACGGAACTACGCCGCTGCCCCCTTTTTTCTCATAGCCAGGATAAGACCAGGGGTTGAAAGAATGGGTATAATGTGATTTCGGCTGATCCATCAGATCGTAGACTATTCCATTAACCTTTGCATGAGCCTGAGTCAATGCTTTATAGCGCATGAGCAGCTCTTCGCGCAGCTGTGCCATATTCGACCCTTCTTTCAATAAAATAGTTGGCCTGTAGTTTCCATAATCTGCTTCCTTACCATAACCGGCATTCAGGGATAAGGGCATAAAGAAGTTGCCGTAACTTTCTTCGGTGAGTCGTGACGCTTCTCTAACAACCCCTTTTACGATTAGGGGAATTGACTCTGCAATAACGGTTTTGCCGATCGCCCCATCTACGGAGCCAAACAAGTTTTCTGCTGTGGGACGATCAAGAATCGCTACTTTCGCTTTTGATGAGATTTCGACGGCAGTGAAAGGTGAGCCGGCTAAGAAATCATAAGTGTAAACCCGGAAGAATCCGTCATTCACCCATTTTGTCGTAACCTCCTGATTATTGAAGCTTCCTTCGGCGCTGATATTGGAAGGCGAACTTCCAACATCAATTATTGAAAGCGCCTCGGCATTCTCCAAATTGCCGAACAGAGGTTCAAGAATCTGCCAGGGAAAGCCCGAGGAGCCTTTACCCGCTTCTGGTTTAATCCACCCATAGGCAGGGACATAGGCCATTCTGTTGCGGTTATACTCAGGATAGATGGGTGATAGTTTGGTATGGAAAACTATGCTAAGCACCATCACCGTAGTCACGGCCAACGCCACTCCGGAAAGGTACAGGCAGGTGCTGACCTTGTTATGGCAGGCGGAGGCCCAGGCTTGCTTGAAATAGTTCTTAATCATATCTGTTTGATATTTCTGTTATTTCACTTTGATTGCCCTTACACCGTCGAAGCGCTTCATTGAAGAAAGCACTACCCGGTCGCCCGGTTTAAGTCCGGATTTCACCTCAATCCGGTCATAGTTGGCTTCCCCAAGCGAAACCATAACTGGTTCAAGTTCGGAATCCGATGTGAATACAAAGAGCGTGTATTTCCCGGGCTCCGAATAGTCCGGAAATCTCGGTATCGTCAGGGCGTCGGGAATCTCCTCAGCCGTAACGTAGAGGTTGGCGCGCACTCCCGGGCGTAGCCCTTCGGAATCCTCATCGAGCAGCACCGAGAAGCGCATCATTCCGTCGGAAGAGGCGGCTTCCACATGGCTCACCGCTCCGTGGTAGCTCTTGGAGCCGATCTTCACAGTGGTGCCCGCGCCTGGGATTATGAAAGGCGCGTAGACGTCGGCCACCTCTCCATCGGCCTTGAAGCGCGTGAGGTCGGCGATCGTGGCGAGGCGGTCACCCTGCGACACCGGCTGGCCTACAGATGCGCTGATCGAGGTGAGCACGGCGCTGCGCGGAGCTTTCACCCGGGCGTCGGCCAGCAGGCGGGTCTGGGTGGCCTCATTGCGCGAGGCGATGCTCACTTCAAGCTGCTTCGTGCGCTCGGCTATCTGGGCGGTGCGGGTCTCATTCTCAAGGCGCACGCGGAGCTGCTGAAGCTGCAGGCGGGAGCGCTCGTAGGCGAGGCGTGCTTCCTCCACCTTCTCACCCGAGCCGCTGCCGAGGCTGTCGAGATAAATCTCGTTGAGCCACTGCTGCCGGGCCTGCCCCGCTTCCATCTCCTTGATGCTCACCTGCATCTCGAGGTCTTTGAGGTTCGTTACGTTGAGTAGGTGCGTCTGCTCAGCGTCGAGAGTGGTGATGCTGCGGTTGTCGGATATCTTCTCAAGGTCGGAAGTAGTGTTGGCAAGGTCGAGTAGCAGGATCGGGTCGCCCTCGCGCAGACTGTCGCCGGCATGGGCGTAGACGTCGATGATGCGCGAAGAAATCGGCGAGATGATGATTTCCTCGAATGCGGGCGTGATGCGTCCGGAGCATGATACGGTGGTCTCAAGCGTCTCGATCTCGGCGGTGCCTACTTTGAGATCGGAGAGCTCCACGCTCGGATTTATCATACTCATCGCCACGGCGATTCCAATGCCCGTAGCGGCTGCCGCCCCGCCCCAGATAAGGATTTTGCGCAGCGCGGCCTTTCGGCGCTCGGATTTCGGTATTTCTCTATCCATAAGAATTGTCAGGTCAGTTTGCTTATTTGAGTAACAATAATCGTGCCAAGAATTTATATTGCTGATAATCAGCAATATCAAAAATTAAAAAGTGTCCGAAATCGGACGTTTTGTGTCCGAATGTCCGCTCAGGGTGCCTGTTTAGGAGATATTTTCAGGCTTAATTGAAATTGCTAACTTTGCAGTTGCTATGCTGATAATAATGGGAATAATGTTGGGGTCGCTCCTCTTGGGGGTGATATGCCGGCGCCGGTTGCCATGGATCGGAAAGGTGACTACGGTTCTGGTATGGCTCCTGCTGTTTCTGCTCGGACTCGAGGTGGGCGGTAACCCCCAGATAGTAGAGGCCCTGCCTACACTTGGCATCGACGCCCTCATCATAGCTTTTCTGGCTACTCTCGGCAGCATCATGGCAGCCGGCCTGCTCTGGAGGTGGATAAAATGAAAGGTAGTCTGATCACCCTAAGTTTCTTCGCTCTCGGGTGCCTTTTAGGACCCGTAGTAGGCGCGCGCCCTTTAGGAGAGGGCATTGACCTCGGTTTTCTTGCCCTGTGCGCTCTTATGGCTTGTGTGGGATTCGGACTGGGCAACGATCCGGAGACACTCAGAAAATTCCGGCATCTTGATTTCCGAATGGCATTGCTGCCGCTGATGACGGTGGCCGGCACGCTCTGCGGAGCCGCTTTTGCCGCGATCCTTCTGCCGCATCTGAGGCTTTTCGATGTTCTCGCTGTGGGTTCGGGATTCGGCTACTATTCCCTCTCGAGCATCTTCATAACCGAATATCGTGGTGCCGCCCTCGGCACTACCGCCCTTCTTGCCAATGTGCTCCGCGAAATCTTCACGCTTCTTCTCGCTCCGCTCATGGCCCGCTTCTTCGGGCGCCTGGCACCCATAAGCGCGGGCGGAGCCACTTCGATGGATACCACGCTGCCGGTTATTACCCAGAGCGCTGGATCGGAGTTCGTGCCAGTATCGGTCTATCATGGCGTGCTGGTCGATTTCTCCGTGCCTTTCCTCGTTACGTTTTTCTGCATGCTCTGATATTAGGGGGCTGGTTAGATGAAAAATGCTAACTTTGCAACCGTAAAAATCTTAAAGATATGAAAGCATATGTTTTTCCAGGCCAGGGTGCCCAGTTTGTAGGCATGGGTAAGGACCTTTACGACAACAATGAAGAGGCCCGCGCCATGTTTGAGAAAGCCAACGAGGTGCTCGGATTCCGCATCACCGACCTGATGTTTGCCGGTACAGAAGATGACCTGAAGCAGACAAAAGTGACCCAGCCCGCAATTTTCCTTCATAGTGTGGTTCTTGCCAAGAGCTTAGGCGATGATTTCAAGCCTGACATGGTAGCCGGCCACAGCCTCGGCGAGTTTTCCGCTCTTGTGGCTGCCGGTGCCCTCTCTTTCGAAGAGGGTCTGAAGCTGGTGGCTGCTCGCGCTCAGGCCATGCAGAAGGCCTGCGAGGCGAAGCCCTCTACGATGGCTGCCGTGCCGGCTCTTCCTGATGAGAAGATTGAGGCTCTCTGCGCGGAGGTCGACGATGTAGTGGCTCCTGCTAACTATAATTGCCCGGGTCAGGTGGTGATTTCCGGTACTATCGAAGGTATCGACGCTGCATGCGAGAAGATGCTGGCCGCAGGAGCGAAGCGCGCTCTGAAGCTGAAGGTAGGCGGCGCTTTTCATAGCCCTCTGATGCAACCCGCGCAAGACGAGCTCGCCGCAGCTATCGAGGCAGCCGATTTCCAGACTCCGGTATGTCCGGTTTATCAGAATGTCGATGGTAAGCCCCATACTGATCCCGCTGAGATCAAGGCAAATCTGCTCAAGCAGCTCACAGCTCCCGTGCGCTGGACTCAAGACGTGCAGGCAATGGTGGCAGATGGTGCTACTGAATTCGTGGAGCTCGGCCCCGGCTCGGTGCTCCAGGGTCTGGTGAAGAAGATAAGCCGCGAAGTCGCAACGAGCGGAATGCAGTAAAGATTCGTTATTCCGATGAGAAAAGGATATAATGTGGCCATTGTAGGCGCCAGCGGCGCCGTGGGCCAGGAGCTGATGAGGGTGCTCGCCGAGAGGAATTTCCCGGTGGCGTCTCTGAGACTTTTCGGTTCGGCCCGGAGCAAAGGCAGGAAATATGAGTTCGGAGGCAAGGAGATCGAGGTGGAAGAGCTTACCGATGCGTCCGACTTCAGCGGAGTGGATATAGCTCTCGTATCGGCGGGCGCTGGCACCTCGAAGCGCTACGCCTCGCTTATCACCAAGGGCGGAGCCGTGATGATCGACAACAGCAGCGCCTTCCGCATGGATTCCGACGTTCCTCTGGTCGTGCCGGAGGTGAACGGCGCCGACGCTCTCGACCGTCCGCGGGGAGTGATCGCAAATCCCAACTGCACTACGATCCAGATGGTGATGGCGCTTGCCCCGATCGAAAGCCTGTCGCCTATTGAAAGTGTGCACGTGGCTACCTATCAGGCGGCAAGCGGTGCCGGAGCTGCAGCTATGGAGGAGCTCCGCTGCCAGTATGGTCAGATTGAGCGTGGCGAGACCCCCACGGTAGAAAAATTCAGCGCTCAGCTCGCTTACAATCTCATTCCGCAGGTCGATGTGTTTCTCGAAAACGACTACACCAAGGAGGAGATGAAGATGCATAATGAGACGCGCAAGATAATGCACAAGCCTGATGTGAGCGTAAGCGCCATGTGTGTGCGCGTGCCTGTGCTTCGCAACCATAGCGAGGCTATCTGGGTGCGTACTGCCGATGAGCTCGACATTAAAGATGTGCGCGAGGCTCTTGAGAAGGCTCCCGGAGTCACGGTGATGGACTCCCCGGCGGAGAAGAAATATCCTATGCCGCTTAATCTGGAGGCTTGTGACGATGTGTTTGTAGGCCGCCTTCGCAAGGATCTTACCGACCCGAAGGGAATCACCTTCTGGACTGTAAGCGACCAGATCCGTAAAGGCGCCGCGCTCAATGCGGTGCAGATTGCCGAGTGGCTGATAGCCAACGATTCCAAGCTCTCATAAACAATCATTGCTTAATAAGAAAGAGAGGCGCCCGACCGGGGCGCCTCTCTCTGTATAGATGCTGATAAGATTAGTTGAGTTTCAGCTGGTCGCCGCTCGTACGGGCCACATTCTCATAGTATTCCTTGCTATAGCCCGGGAAGTCAGGCGAAGCGGGAAGACCATACTGGTTGAGTTTGAATGTGCCGTCGGAGTTAATCTTCTTGCGGTTGCCGTCGAGGTAGCGCACGAGAAGGAACTGACCCAGATCGCGGTAAGCATCGGTAGCTTCCTTGGCGATGGCTGCACCTTCGGCATTGACGGCTGCCGTGAGCGCCTGCAGATCTCCCTCAGCGTGAAGCGCGGCCAGCTCTGCGTCTTTAGCGGCGCGGCTATCGCGATATTTGCTTTCGAGACCCTGCTGCACCTTGCGGATATCAGGTATCATCTGGTCGTAGCGGCCATAAGCCTGATTAGCTACCCAGTTGGTCATCCAGAAATTGCTCGTGGGGGAGTAGTTAAGCAGATCGCCGTTGCCGACCGCCACCTCATGGGGCACTTCCGTCATCGAGCAGTAGAAAGGCATATAGACCGTAGTATTGGTATCGTCGGTTCCGAACCAGAAGATTCCTCCGATCTCGTCGGGGAGCCAGTTGCGGCTCTGGCTTACGAAGCTCCAGGCCGTCTGCTGCGTAGCGATGGCACGCTCATGGGTATATTTCTGTCCGTCGACCTCAAAATCCATCGGACGCCAGCGGTAAGGCACCTTATGGCCTCCGGCGCCGATATCCTGAGTCATATCGAAGGGAGTACCTTCGTAATGGTCGCGCATGCGCTCCTGCATGTCGGCGAGCTCCAGTTTTCGCGTGGGGATTATATAGAGCGGCATCGGCTCATCGCTCTTTCCGCTGCACCAGGCGTACCATTCAGCATCTTTCTCCTCCGGAGCGAAACGGCGGAAGAAGCTGTAGACGCGGCCGTCGCAGCTGCGTCGGGTCGATGCATCGTGATCGCAATAAGCGTCGGCGAAAGAGAAATCCTCATCTTTTCCATTGAAATAGCCGCGCTTGCGGGCGAAGCTGATCATATCTTTGGAATGGAGCACATTGTTCTTGTCCTTATAGTCAACCTTGCGGATTCTGGGTTCGTTGGCATGGCCGGCTATTGCCTCATCGGGGATTCTGACGGCGATCCATACTGCCCCTTTCTCTGCGCCCTTGCCGATCATCTCCATGATCCAGACCTCGTCCTTATCGGCTATCGAGAAAGATTCTCCGCTGCTTGCGTAGCCGTATTGGTCTACAAGCGAGGTCATCACCTCAATAGCTTCACGCGCCGATTTCGAGCGCTCGAGGGCTATCTGTATCAGTGAGCCATAGTCGATTATGGAGTTGCCTGTCGTATCCACCAGTTCGCGCTTGCCTCCCCATGTGGTTTCGCCAATCGCCACCTGATGCTGGTTCATATTTCCGACCACATTGTAGGTCACGGGAGCTTCAGGAATGGCTCCGAGGGGCTTGCCGGAGTCCCAGTCAACTACTTTTCGCATGGTGCCCGGCGCGTGGATTCCGGCCCTGCGGCTGTGAAGATCGCCGTAAAGACTATGAGAATCGGCTGCATAAGTGATCATCACCGATCCGTCTTTAGTGGCTTTTTTTCCTGCTATGAGATTGGTACACGCCTCGCTTCCGGGCGAGACGCTCAGCGCCAGCATGGCCAGCGCTCCTGCGGTAAGTAATCTGTGTTTCATGTTCAAAGGTAGTCATATTCCATGTTATAGCAAAGTTATGGGAAGATATTTGAAGATTTTTTAGTAATTTCACGCCTTGAATTAAGAATTTTACCATTAGCGGGCGTTATCTTCACATATAGGGTCCGAATCAGGACAGTGAAAAACACGCACACTATGGAAGAAGAAAAAGAACTGCAAACCTTGGAAAAGGCCGCAAAACAAGCATTGGAGGAGGCGGAAAAGCCTTCGGAAGCAGATAGCAAGACCTTTGAAGAGTTGGGCGTGCGGCCTGACCTCTTGCAAGCTATTAAAGAACTTGGCTTCGAGCATCCCATGCCGATCCAGGCCATGGTCATTCCTCATCTTCTTGATAAGGAAGGCGATGTAGTTGGTCTGGCACAAACCGGTACCGGAAAGACGGCAGCCTTTGGACTGCCCGTGCTCCAGCGTATAGATGTCGATAAGGAAGTGCCTCAGGCGCTCGTGATAGCTCCTACGCGGGAGCTGTGTCTGCAGATAGCGGGCGATATGGCCGACTTCGCGAAATATGTCGACGGGCTTAGGATTCTCCCGGTTTATGGCGGATCGAGCATCGAGAGTCAGATTCGCTCGCTCCGTAAGGGAGTGCAGGTGATTGTTGCTACCCCCGGACGTCTGCTGGATCTTATAACGAGGGGAGAGGTGAAGCTCGGCGATGTTCACACAGTGATACTCGATGAGGCCGATGAGATGCTCAATATGGGCTTCATCGACGATATCAACGAGATTCTTACCCATGTGCCGGAAGATCGCAAGATGTTGCTTTTCTCGGCTACCATGCCTAAGGAGATAGCGCAGATTGCCAGAAAGTTCATGAAGGCCCCGATTGAATTTGTGGCCGGTAATAAGAATGAAGGCGCCAAAAACGTGAAGCACATCTACTATATGGTGAAGGCTCACGACAAATATCTGGCGCTTAAACGTGTAGCTGACAATAATCCGGATATCTACGGTATCATCTTCTGCCGCACCAAGAGAGAAACGCAGGAGATCGCCGATAAGCTGATAGCCGACGGATATAATGCCGATTGTCTTCATGGCGACCTTTCGCAGGCTCAGCGCGATCTGGCGATGCGGAAATTCCGCGATCATGTTACTCAACTGCTGGTGGCTACCGATGTGGCAGCTCGTGGTCTTGACGTAGATGATCTGACCCACGTGATCAACTATGGCCTGCCAGATGATACGGCTGTCTATACCCACCGAAGCGGGCGTACGGGTCGCGCTAACAAGACCGGAGTAAGCGTAGCCATTATCCATTCACGCGAGCAGAGCAAACTGCGCCTGATTGAGAAGAAGATAGGTAAGACCTTCGAATATAAGAAGGTGCCTACTCCCGAGCATATCATAGAAAAGCAGCTCTATAATCTGGCCGACAGGCTCGAGAGGGTAGAGGTCGATGAAAAGGAGATCGACAAGTATCTGCCTGGAGTGCGCAAGAAGCTGGAATGGCTTTCTGAAGAGGATTTGCTGAAGAGAGTGCTTTCGCTTGAGTTTAACCGTCTGCTCCAGTATTATCAGAATATGCCTGATATCGACCTCAACGAGCTTGAGCGGAAAGGTCGCGACCGCGGTGGAGAGCGGGCCGACCGTAAGGCCAGGCAGCGGGGTGTCAGTGATGCTGATAAGGCTAACCGCGAAGCGGAAGAAGGTTTTGAGCGTCTGCGCCTCGATATAGGCAAGACAGATGGCTTTTTCCCTGCCAACCTGTTTGACCTGATTAATTCAAATGTCACTGGCCCGAAACCTGATGTGGGGAGAATTGACCTTCTTCCTTCGGCCACTCTCTTCGATGTGAGGAAGAAAGATGCCCGCAGGGTAATTGATGCTTTGCGTCATGCCGATTTCTATGGTGTGAAGGTAAATGCGACCGTAGCGAGCGATGATGCCCGCAAGGGGCGCAGGAAACCCGTGAAGCCGGCTGCCGTAAGACGGGCGGAGAAGGCAGAGCGCACTGAGCGACAGGATCCTCACAAACTGCTTCCTGCTAAGCCGAAGAAAGCGAAAAAGGAGAAGCCGGCTGCAGAAAAAGCGAAGTACAACGGAAATTACGATATCTTTATAAAGAAAAAGAAGAGATGAGAGCGCTGCTCCTTTCCCTGACTATGATTATAGGCGCTGCTACCGGAGTGGCTTATGCTTCTCCGGCAGGCAGCGATACCATTTCGGTGCGACGCGCCTTTGTGGAGATGCCCGGTTCGATACTCGACCTGATCAATCAGTCTACCCGACTCGATATGCTCGACTACTACGATGCCGACAGTCTCTGGATGGCTCCGAATGCCCTCGAAGGCCGCTCGGTATTAAAGAAGGTTACTCCTGATTTTATCGAAGTGCAGATCACCGACGTGAGCACTCTTCAGATCAAGGTGCTTCCCTGGAAGGGTAAAGGCGATGTGGTGGCGGTATGCTATACGATCGCCTCTGCAAGTGCCAGCAATGATAGCGAGCTGCGATTTTTCGATGCCTCTATGAAGGAGCTACCTGCAAAGAATTTTCTCAAGCCGCTGAAGCTTAAGGATTTCTTTGATATCCCTAAGGGTTCGCTTACTTCGATGGACGAAATCAGGGAGATGGTGCCCTTCCCGACCATCGAATATAATCTTGCGGCTGATTCGCAGGATCTTACAGCGCGTCTTACCGTTAAAGAATACATTAATCAAGACGATATAAAGATTCTTGAGCTTTTCCAGAAGCCTCTGCTCCATTTCCAATGGGACGGAAAGAAATTCGAGCCTCTGAAATAGCCTGAGTACTACTAAAGAAACAACAATGGACAACGCTACCGACGTAAGGGTTCGCTTTGCACCCTCGCCTACAGGCCCCCTCCATATCGGCGGGGTGCGCACGGCTTTATATAACTATCTGTTTGCCCGGAGCTTGGGCGGAAAGATGATTCTTCGTATAGAAGATACTGATTCCCAGCGTTTCGTGCCTGGGGCTGAGGATTATATCAATGAGTCGCTCGCATGGCTCGGAATCGGGATCGACGAGGGTGTGCGCGAAGGAGGCCCCTACGCGCCTTATCGCCAGAGCGAAAGGTCTGCCATTTACCGCAAGCACGTTGATGAGCTTTTAGCTGCAGGTAAGGCTTACATAGCTTTCGATACCCCGGAAGAACTGGCCGCGGCCCGCGAGGCTACGCCCAACTTCCAATATGATGCTTCTACGCGCCTCAAGATGCGCAATTCGCTCTCGATGCCGGCTGAGGAGGTGGAAAAGCTGATAGCCGACGGAGTGCAGCATGTGGTGCGCTTTAAGGTGGAGCCGGGAGAGACGGTAGTGGTCAATGACCTGATTCGCGGCGAGGTGAAAATCAACTCGGATATTCTCGATGACAAGGTGCTCTTCAAGAGCGCCGACAATCTGCCTACCTATCATCTGGCAAATATTGTTGACGATCATCTGATGAAGATAAGCCATGTGATCCGCGGCGAGGAATGGCTTCCTTCGGCGCCGCTCCATGTGCTGCTCTACCGCGCTTTCGGGTGGGAAGATACGATGCCGAAATTCGCTCATCTTCCGCTGCTGCTCAAGCCGGTGGGGAGCGGAAAGCTGTCGAAGCGCGATGGCGATAAGCTCGGCTTCCCGGTGTTCCCTCTCGAATGGCACGATCCGAAATCCGGAGAAATCTCGTCTGGTTATCGCGAACGCGGCTATCTGCCCGAGGCCGTGGTCAATTTCCTGGCTCTCCTCGGCTGGAATCCGGGTGATGATTCGGAGTTGATGGACGTAGACACCCTCACCTCGAAATTCTCGCTTGAACATTGCTCAAAGGCCGGTGCGAAGTTCGACTATAAGAAAGGGCTCTGGTTTAACCACGAATACCTTATGCGTACCCCCGATGATAAACTGGCAGAGCTCTTCGTCCCGATTCTGAAAGAGAAAGGCGTGGAGGCTGATCCGGAATATACCGCAAAAGCGCTCGGCATGGTGAAGCAGCGCGCTGAATTGCTGCCCGACCTCTGGGAACAGGCTGACTTCTTCTTCAAGGCGCCCGAGACCTATGCCGAGAAAGATGTGCGCAAGCGCTGGAATAAGGATACTCCCGCTATTATGGAGGAGCTGATAGGAGTGCTCGAAGGTATCGATGATATGTCGTCGGCCAATGCTGAGAAGATAGTGCTCGACTGGATTGCTGGCAAGGGTTACCATCTGGGCAATGTGATGAACGCTTTCCGCCTTGCCGTGGTAGGTGCCTGCAGAGGCCCCCACATGTTCGATATCACGGAGCTTATGCCGCGCGAGGAGGTGGTTCGCCGTATCCGCCGCGCGATAGAGGTAATACCCGTTCCTGCAGAGAAATGAGCCTGTCATCAAAGCTTCGCGACCTCCGGGCGTGGTGCTCAGAGGCTGTTCGAATTGCGCTTGAAGCGCCTCTCTATGATGCAGGTATCCGTGCCTATGCTCTCGGAGTGCGCGCCGCATCTTTGCGCAATCCGAAGGTAGCCAAGATGGTGAAAGGGCATAAGGAGATCTGGGATAAGTTGCGCCGGGAGATAGATCCCGACGGCCACTGGATCTGGGTTCATGCCGCCTCGCTGGGAGAGTTTGAGCAGGGAAGGCCGATCATTGAGTGGATTCGCCGCGAGCACCCAGAGAAGAAGATTCTGCTTACCTTCTTCTCGCCTTCCGGCTATGAGGTGCGTAAGAACTATGCGGGTGCCGACTGCATCTGCTATCTACCTTTCGATACCGCGCGCAACGCCCGCCGCTTCTGGGAGGCTGTGCGTCCGGAGATGGCTATTTTCGTGAAATACGAGTTCTGGCGCAATGCGCTGCGTACGCTGCGCAATCATAGCGTCCCAACTTACCTCGTATCGGCGGTATTCAGACCCGACCAGGTTTTCTTTAAGAAGCGCACGGCCTGGTATCGCTATTGGCTGCGGTGCTTTACCGGAATTTTTGTGCAAGATGAAAGAAGCCGCGAGCTGCTGGCCTCGGTCGGGATCGATAGCACCGTAGCGGGCGATACTCGTTTTGACCGCGTGCTTGAGGTAAAGGCGGGCCGCAAGCCTGTGGCTGAAGTAGATAGCTTCCTCAAGGGCGAGAAGAATATGACGCTCGTGGTGGGCAGCAGTTGGCCTGAAGATGAGGCTGTTTACCTGCCCTGGCTCAATTCCCATCCTGAGGTAAAGGCGATAATCGCCCCTCATGAGTTCGACGCTACGCGTCTGGAAAAATTGCGCGGTCAGATTAAGGGTGGAGCGCTTCTGCTCAGCGAGATGCGCGAAGGAAGAAAGCCCGCCGGAGAGCAGGCTCTCATAATTGATTGCTTCGGACTTCTCTCCTCGCTCTATGCCTATGGCGACCTCGCTTATGTAGGAGGCGGTTTCGGCGCAGGGCTCCACAACATTAACGAGGCGGCCGTCTACGGCATTCCCGTGATCTACGGCCCCAACTGCTCCAAATTCGTGGAGGCACGCGAGCTGCGCGAGAACGGTGGAGGATCGCTTGTAGAAGATGCCGCCGGCTTCGCCAAGGCAGCATCTCTCATGCTTGAAAACCGCGAAGCGAGGGAGCGCAGTGGAAAGCAGGCGGGCGACTGTATAGCCCGGAAGGCGGGTGCCACCGGGCTTATAGTAGAAAGAATTTTCGCTTCTTAGGCTTAGCGCACGAGCCGGATATAGTCGGCGTAGCCCTCTTTTCCCATATCCTCGAGAGGCACGAACCTCAGGGCGGCTGAATTGATGCAGTAGCGCAGGCCTCCGAGTTCTTCCGGACCATCGTTGAATACGTGGCCGAGGTGGGCATCGCCCGTCTTGCTGCGCACCTCCGTGCGGCGGCGTCCGCGGCTCAGGTCCTCGCGCTCCTCGATAAGAGCGTCTTCAATCGGACGGCTGAAGCTCGGCCAGCCGCAGCCCGACTCAAATTTGTCGGCAGAGAGGAACAAGGGCTCTCCGGTGGTGATGTCTACATAAATGCCCTTGCGGTATTCGTTCCAGTAGGGATTGAGAAACGACGGCTCGGTAGCCGATTCCTGCGTCACCGCATACTGCTCTGGAGTCAGCGCGCGGCGCAGAGTGGCATCGTCCTTACGCTTGAAGCGTCCGTTTTGGGTGGCCGGGTCGCGCAGCTCCTTCGCCTTGCGGAACATTGATACCGGTATATGGCAATAGCCCTGAGGGTTCTTGTCCAGATAGTCCTGATGCGAAAGGTCGGCAGGATAGAAATTCTCCAGAGGCATCACCTCGATGGCAAGCGGCTCGGAATATTCCTTCTGAAGCTCCTCCATAGCAGTGCGGATAATCGGAAGCTGATTGGCATTGGTATAGTAGATGCCCGTGCGGTACTGGCGGCCTTCGTCGCCTCCCTGCTTATTTACCGATACAGGATCGATCGTATCGAAATAGAGGCTCAGCATGAAGGGCAGCGTCACCTCGCTCGGGTCATACTCGATGCGCACCGTTTCAGCCGCATCGGTCGTACCGGTGCATACCAGCTTATAGTCAGGATTCTCCACCTTCGAATTGGCGAAACCTACTTCCGTATCTACAACTCCCTTGAGCTGCTTGAAGAAATGCTCGGTGCCCCAGTAGCAGCCACCGGCGAGATATATCGTCTCTGTCATTGGTTATTACTTTAGTGTGTAAAGGAAACGCTTTATCGAGCGCTTCGGTGTTTTCTCAAATTCATTGGGCACAGCCGTGATTGTAGCTATGCGCTCGTAGGGTGCCAGCAGCTTATTGAGCTCCTCGCGCACATTTTCCATTGTCTTGTCGATATCCTGATGCGGTATTCCCATACGGTCGAGGGCATCATAATCAGGATAGACGAGCGCTCCGAGGCGCCCGTTGCGCTCAAGCACGAGGCTCTCCGCCACGAAAGGCATATTGTTGAGTTTCGCCTCTATCTCCTCGGGGTAGATGTTCTGACCCGAACCGGTCAGAATCATCGTCTTGGAGCGGCCGCGCAGATAGAGAGTGCCGTCGGGGTCGAGCGTGCCCATGTCGCCGGTGTGCAGCCAGCCGTCGGTATCAAGCACCGCTTTCGTAGCCTCCTCATTGCGGTAGTATCCGCGCATCACGTTCTGACCCCTTACGCATACCTCTCCGGCTTCCGTCTCCGGGTTATCGGAGAGAATCTTCGCCTCCATATTGGGAAGCACGCGTCCCGACGAGCCTACCTTGAACTCACGCCAGGGAGTGTAGCTCACCAGGGGGCCGCATTCCGTCATGCCGTAGCCCACGGTGAAGGGGAACTTGATTTTGTTAAGAAACTCCTCCACCTCATGGTTAAGCGGGGCGCCTCCTACTATCACCTCCTCAAACTCGCCGCCGAAGGCATCGATCAGCTTCTTGCGGATCTTGGAGTAGACATAGCCGTCGAGGAACGGCACTGCCAAGGTCCAGCGTATGGCGCCGCGCGAGATCATCGGCAGAATCTGACTCTTGTAGATCTTCTCCAGCACCAGAGGAACGCACAGAATCAGATTCGGCCTCACTTCCGCCATAGCCTTGATCAGCACTCTCGGCGAAGGCAGCTTGCGGAGGAGGGTCACATGGCTGCCTACGGCCAGCGGGGTGAGCAGATCGAAGGCGCAGCCATAGGCATGAGCGAGAGGCAGAAACGAGAGCGCACGCGAGCCACGGTAGTGCAGCTCCGACTGGATGCCGAAGCCTACATTGCCGCCGAGGTTGCTCCCGGTGAGCATCACGCCTTTAGAGAAGCCTGTGGTGCCCGACGTGTAGTTGATCTCGACCAGCTCGCTGTCGCTGCGCTTCGCATATTTTACGTGCTCCGACGTGTAGCCGCCCGGATACTGTCTCCTGAATCTCCGGTTGAGCAGCTTCAGGTGCCGGCTCAGGTCCACGCCTTCTCTCTCGTAGAGGCAGCAGAGGGGAGTGGTGAGTCCTATCGCGCCCTTGATCCGCAGGAGCGAGGCTGGGTCGATCTGCTCCCAGATATTCTCGCTCATGAAGAGCAGATCCGCTTCGCTATGGTTGATGATGTGGGTCACGTCGGCCGGATTAAACTCGGCGAGAATCGGCACGACTACAGCCCCGAAGGTGACGGTAGCCATATAAGCCGTGACCCATTCAATGCTGTCGCTGCCGCATACCGCAACCTTATCGCCCTCAGCGAGACCGATGCTGCGAAACACCAGGTGCAGTTTCGCTATCCGCTCCGCCATATCGCCGTAGGTGAGCGTGCGACCGGTAGGATAATCCGTCAGTGCCGGAAGATCCCAGTTTTCTATGAAGCTCTTCTCGTAGAGCTTTATGAAATTCTCATCGTAGCGTATCATGGCAGGGGAGCACAATCGGTTTTGGTGTTCTTATTCGAAATTTCCGGCTATGGCTGCCGCAATCTGTTTCATCTTCTCCGGATCAGGGGAGTCGATCTTATTGCGGAAGTCCATGTCACCTTCATTCTTGAGGGGCACAAGGTGAATGTGGGCGTGGGGCACCTCGAGACCCAGCACCGTCACTCCTACCTTGCGGCAGGGAAGCGCCTTCTTGATAGCCTTGGCCACGCGCTTGGCGAATACGGTCATCTCCGCAAGATCCTCGTCGCTGAGGTCGAAGATATAGTCCGTTTCCTGCTTGGGCACCACCAGAGTGTGGCCCCAGCCTACCGGATTTATGTCGAGAAAGGCGAAAAACTTATCGTTTTCCGCCACCTTATATGAGGGAATCTCTCCGGCAATGATCTTTGAGAAGATAGTCATATTAGAGTTCAATCTTTAGAATTTCGAAATCCATCTCTCCTGCCGGAGCTTGCACCTTCACTCGGTCGCCTACCTTATGCCCCATGAGAGCCTGGGCAATCGGTGTGCTCGACGCAATCTTACGTTCGCGCAGATTCGCTTCGTTTTCGGTCACGATCGTATAGGTCATCTCCACTCCGTTGCCAACGTTGCGTATCGTAACCTTATTGAGCAGACTTACCGTATCGGTGTCCACATTGCTGTCGTCAATGATTCGTGCGTTAGCCACGAGTTCCTTGATCTGTGCTATTTTCATTTCGAGGAGGCCTTGAGCTTCCTTGGCGGCGTCGTATTCAGCGTTTTCCGAGAGGTCTCCTTTGTCGCGGGCCTCAGCAATGGCCTGCTTTATGGCCGGGCGCTGTGCCTCAAGAGCAGCCAGTTCCTCCATTTTCTTCTTGAAGCCTTCCTGGGTCAGATAAGTAGCCATAATTTGGTCTTTGTTTTAGTTTCCTTATTAATGTTGTGTAGCAGAGAGCCATTCTTCGGTTTGCAATGATAAAAAATCAGGAATCCACCCTCACTGAGCTTTTGCTCAAGGCTGGATCCTACAAGCTGCGCGAAGACGGCGTCCTGTTATGTTTGTCGATGCAAAGTTACTGAAAATATCTGAAACTTACAAATCCACGGGTTTTCACCCGCGGTTACCCTCAGAAGCCCGCGCTGCGGGCTTTTCCAGACGATACTCTAAATGTTAGCTCTGCGGGCTTTCCGGTCTATTAGTAATCAGAGGAGAAACAGAGGAGGGAGCACCCCTCGGCGCCCCCTCCAGTCTCAGAAACCTTTTTAGTTAGAAGGATAGAATTAATCGTAGATAAAGTCACCCTGGAAACCAGTCTGACGAAATCCGCTTACATGCCAGATTGTGCCATCAGGATCGTCATCGAATTCGATGTCGTACTCGATAGCATCTGCCGGGTGACCAGTCGGTGTTGTAGCACCATTAGGAGTTATCTTACCGTTGGTAATGCGACATTTGCAATCATAGTTGTAGTTATCAACCCAGCCTTCGCTTGCGAAAGTCTTGGCTTCAGGATCACAAGTTACTTTGACTGTGTAATCCCAGAATGCAGCGAGCATCTGGCCATTTTGATCGCTTACCAGCATCTCATTAGGAACATTGGCAGATGAATTGAAAGTCATCGAAGTGTCCCAACCAGCAGCGCGGGTACCGTCAGGATATGACCAGGTCACATACCACTGGCCAGACATCTCTTGGGTGGCTGTTCCACCTACATCTTCTTTCCCGCAAGAGTTAAGACCCAGCGTCAAAAGAGCGAATGCTATATAAATAAACTTCTTCATCACTCAGGAATGTATTTGGTGATATAAATATCGAAGGGTGTGCCAGCGTACTCTACTACCCAGTGGAGACTATTGGTATCAGCATCATAAGAGCCGTCAGCAAAGTCTTCAACAGGATTAGTTGACCATCCGGAAATCACTGTATACGAATCAAGCGTAACATCGCTTCCGTCGATGTCGAATACACCGCGAAGTGCATAACCGGAGCCGTAGCCGCGACCCTGATCATAGTAACCTCCGAGAAGGTCGCTAATTGCATAAGTGCCGTCAGCTTTTTTCAGGATTGTAAGGGTGAAATCCTTACCTGCTGCAAAGCTTTCAGGTCCAGACTCATTTTCGCGGACTGATTCAGGATCTGTGGTGTACCAACCTGAAATTTTGTCTGAAGCGTCAGTTACAAATACCTCAATAGTAAGAAGGGCTACTGAAGTACCCGTCATGGGGTAAGTGTAGTTTACGGTATAATAGCCGGGCTGCGGATTCTCGACATTCATACTCGTAGTCATAACCAACGTGTTGGTCACGTCTTCGCCATCGATCACTGCGGTCAGACCTGGAGCTACGAACGGGGTTCCTGCTTCCCAATAGAGTCGGCTGTTACCCTCATAGTTCACCTCAGGATAATTAACTACCCAAGGCTCGTTGTGCTCTTTGCTGCAAGCTCCTGTCGCGAGAAGCACCAGCAGGGTGGCGAGGAATAATATACTTTTTTTCATTTCTTCTGTTCTTTTTGTTCAGAAATCATTCAGCCCAGAACACAGGAGTTGTGAAACCCTTAAATTCTTTAGGGGTATTGGGGTTGTTTTGGTAAGATGCCTGTGGATATGGCCATCTCTGCATCATCGTATTGGCTTGGATGCGGTTATCCCAAGGATTATAAAGATCACCAGGTGTCAGAACTGTAGCATTGACAGTACCATTCTTTGTACCATCGAAGATTTGCTCTCCATTAACACCACCATAAGTTGGATATTTCAGACGGCGAATCTCACACCAGGACTCAAACGGATTCACGCATGCAAGGTGAGCCCATTTCTGGATACCGATACACTTTGCCCAGTTATTCTGGTCATAGCTCCAATAGCTTAGCACGTTATCAGCTAAAGCTTCGTCGAGACCTGCAGTCTTAGAGAACGATGCACGTACAGCGGCCTCATAATGAGCTTTTGCATCAGCAGCGGAGCCGTAGCGGGCATAGTACTCAGCCTTGAAGAACTCAATTTCAGCTACCGTAATCAAGTAGATGGGGTCATCGTAGGCCATATTAAGCCAACTTGCGTTGCCCTTACCATTGTAAGCTGCACCAACTTCACCACCAGCATCTTTGCCGCTTACCCAGCCGATATAAGTGCCATCATTAGCTGCATTCCAGTAGCGGAACTCACGGGCATCGACCTCACCAGGAGCCTCGTAAACACGCTGGAGAGCGACGTTAAGATTCAAGTTTGGAATAGAGTTACCTGTACCGCGCCACTGAAGCCACAGCGGATTACCTTTCTCTGCCTGAGCTGCCCAGAAGCCTTTCCATGCAGCATCTTCAGTGATGAAGTTGTCTTCTGCTATCAGTGAAGCGAGCTGGCTTTGCACGTTTTGCACATTACTGATACGCATGAGAGCACGGAACTTGAGCGACTTGGCAAGCTTGATCCATTCACCTGCAGTCTTATTGGCAAGCAGCAGGTTAGTACACATAGTACCTGACGGGTTGATAGGCTTAGCAAGAGCCTCATCAAGTTCTGCCAAAATAGCTGCGTACACATCAGCACCTGCATCCCAGTGAGGAGCCGTAATGTTGAGATCCATTGCCTCTGTGTAGGGAGACTCACCATAGCAGTCTACCAGAGTCTGGAATCCGATGAATCTCAGCACCTGACCGGCTAGATATGTACCCCAGTCTTCTGATGCCTCGGCCTTGGTCATCACCGTAGTTGCGTTGAGGATCATGCCGGCGAGGAAGTTGCGGTAGCCACTGTCTGTATCGCTGTCTACAAACTCATTTCTGCCGAATTTTCCCCACTGCTGTACACCGGAGATGGTGGCATACTGCTCGGTAAGGAAGCCGGTATAGTAGTTGTAGGTACCACCCATGCTGTTGAAGTAGGCAGCCTCAGCTCCCGGGAAGATCTCGCTGGGAGAGAGTTTGGGTTCAGTAGGGTTGTTGGGGTCGTCGTTCACGTCAAGGTAACTGTCACAGGCGGTGAATGCCAGTGCAGTAGCGATCGCGAATCCGAATGATATTAATTTTTTCATCTCAAGTTTGCTTTAGAAAGTCACTTTGAGGTTTAGACCAATTTCACCATAGGTCGGGTTGGCAGTTGCGCTACCACCGAAACCAAGGCTCGAGTCATAGTTACCGCCAGTGGTAACCTCAGGATCACCATAGTAGTTACGTTTGCTCGTCCAAGTCCAGAGGTTATTACCATAAGCGGTAATTGCTACCTGAGAAAGTTTCATAGCCTTCACCCACTTCTTGGGTACGTCCCAGGTAAGCGATACGTTGCGGAGCTTCATATAGCTATTGTTGACCATGTAGTTCAAGCAACCGCCTGCTTTCTGAGTAATACCGGTGAAGTATTCCTGAATTGACTGGCTACCACTTCTCATCATATAAAGAGGAGTTGTATTTTCACGATATGTGCCGTCATCGAGAATCTCTACAGAGTTGGGGATTACGTACGGACGACGCTCGTTATAGTCAGTCTGATAACCGTTACCGGTGAATGTCATCGAGTTTGCACTTGCATAGAAGCGATAGCCACCGAGGCTCATGTCGAGCTGACCGCTAAGAGTGAAACCGTAAGCGGAGATTGAGGTGTTGATACCACCGGTCCACTTCGGGTTCATATCCATACCCGTATATACAGGATTCTCGGTAAGCAAAGGTTGACCACCAGAGGTAATCATTTTGCCATAGAAGGGAGAGGCCGGATCCTCTACGTACTGGGGCACCTGACACCAGAACGTACCGATAGGCATTCCCTGTTCAGCATACATGGTGATACCGGAAGAACCACCCCAGCCAAGACTGCCGAGCCGCACCTTAGTATCATCGGAGGCAGAGGGAAGCTCAAGCACGCGGTTGCGGTTGAGAGCCCAGTTGAATCCAACTTCCCAACGAACCTTAGAGGTCTCTACAGGAGTAACGTTAACCATCAATTCAACGCCGCGGTTGCGTACTTTACCGAAGTTTACGTAGCGGCTTGTATAACCTGTAGCTGCCTCCACTGTAAGCGGCAGAATCTGGCCGTCGGTTACTCGGTTATAGTAAGCAGCGTCGATTTCCAGACGATTGTTGAAGAAGCGCAGATTAAGACCGGTCTCAAACTCGGTGTTCATCTCAGGCTTCAGATCCGGGTTACCTGCAGAACGGCTTGAAACGAATGCATTCACGCCGTTGAGGGGGAACGTGGTGTACTGCCATGTGTTAACAAAGCTTGCTGAGGAGTAAGTGGTATTTACACGGTATACACCGGCATCATTACCAGTCTTACCATAAGCGAGACGAACCTTACCGAAGTTGAGGATATTGTTGGCGGGAATCCACTTTGTGAATATGCCGGCCAAGGTTACACCGGGATAGTAGAACGAACGGTGATCTTTTGGAAGAGTCGATGACCAGTCGTTACGCATCGTGACGTCGAGGAAAAGCCATTCGTCCCAACCGAAGTTGAAGTCTCCGTAGAGAGCCACACTTCTACGGAGGCTCTGATAGTCGCTCAGAGTGTCATAGTCCGCGCCGTTGGTTATTGCCCAAAAACCTGATGCTATAGCAAGGTTATTGCGTTGACCCTGAAGATATGAGCTGGCACGCTCATTTATATTGACACCTGCTGTAACACGAATATCAAAACGGTCATCGAGGAATTTATCACCCCAGTTAGCCATGAAGTCATGATTGATCTCGTGGCGACGTGAATAGTAGTCGTAGATTTTGCCTTGTACAAGATCGGGATTCCAATCGTTACCATAGTTGAAGCCGTTGAGGTTCATCAAATCATAGTTGATGAGCGCGTCTTCACGGTGAATCTGCGGAGAACCGTTTTTCAAGTCGAGGTCTGAGTAGTCAAAACCGAAACGATAGGTAAGAGTCAGCTTATCGTAAGGCTTGATATCAGCCTGAATGCGGCCGAACACCTGTTTACCCTTCGTCTCATTGTAAGCATTCTCAAGAGTCCAATAGGGGTTGTAGAATCCGTAAGGTGTGTAATACGCATTCAAACCGTTGAACTGGTTGTTGAGATCCTTCATGTCGATTACTGACACGTCTCGCGGGAAGTTGTAGATATCGGAAATCATCGTAGATGAGTTACCGTCCTGGCTAACCGCTTTTGTCTTGAAAGTTGCAAAGTTCACTGCACTCGAGATCTTGATCCATTTCTCAGGCTCGTAGCTGCCGCGGAAGGAGAAGCTGTTGCGGTTATACGTGTCGTGATCATCGGGCATGATACCGTCAGTGCCGGTGTAGCTGTAGCTCAGGTAGTAAGTCATTGTATTGTCGTTGCTTATACCAGAGAGAGCCACATTATGAGTCTGTGAGAAGCCGGTATCGAAGAAGTCGCGGATATTATTCTTCTTAAGGTCATAGTAGTGGGCAAGCTGCTGATAATTGTAGACAGGACCATAAACCTGAACTGAGCCATCGAGTTTCGGACCCCAAGAGCCGTTCTCAATCACAGTCTGGAGACCGCCCCAGCCCTGACCGAAATGCTCCTGGAATTTGGGCAGGTTAGTCACTCGGGTAGCAGCGACATTACCGGAATAGGTGATCGTATAGTTCCTGTCCTTACCGGCTTTACCACTCTTCGTGGTAATCATGATTACACCGTTAGCAGCGCGGGAACCGTAAAGAGCCGTTGCAGCTGCACCCTTCAGAACCGTAATCGATGCGATGTCTTCCGGTGAAAGGCTGGCTGGACCATAGGCTGCAAGACGGTTACCACCAGTGTTAACGTCGCCCGAAGCGGTAGGGATACCGTCGATTACATACAACGGCTGGTTAGAGCCCTGCACCGAGCCGAGACCGCGGATCGTCACATTAGTACCTGAACCAGGGGCTGATGAAGTCGTCTGAATTTTCAGACCGGCTACCTTACCCGACAGCGACTGCATCACGTTTGAGTTCTGGGCGGATACGATGTCCTCGCTGCTCACCTGAG
>CANRPJ010000031.1 GCA_947632485.1 uncultured Muribaculaceae bacterium | reverse complement strand
CCAGTTGCTCACCCGCGAAGACGGCGGTTGCGTGGCCTCATGCGATACCCGCGAATACGGCAAGGCGCAGCTCGTATGGCATGACGAGGCCGACCCTCTGATGCAGGGTGTAAGAAACCATTCAGTGGTCTGGATGAGCCACGGCGATTCCATCGAGAGCGAGCCCGATACTTTCCGCAATGTAGCCTCCACGGCCGACGTGAAAAACGCTGCATTCAAGATTGAAGGCGAGTTGACGTGGGGCGTGCAGTTCCACCCTGAGGTGTATCATAGCGAAGATGGCATGATTGTGCTTGGCAATTTCGTTAAGGGTATCTGCGGCTCGAAGCAGGACTGGACCTCGGAATCCTTTATCGATTCCACCGTAGCGGCTCTGCGCGAGAAGCTCGGTGACGATAAGGTGGTGCTGGCTCTCTCCGGCGGCGTTGACTCCACTGTGGCTGCCGTGCTGCTCAATAAAGCTATCGGTCATAACCTCACCTGCATCTTCGTCGATAATGGCCTGCTGCGCCTTAACGAATTTGAGGAGGTGCTGAAAAACTATGGCCAGATGGGGCTCAACGTGATTGGAGTCGACGCCAAGGAGCACTTCTACGAGGCTTTGCGCGGCGAGACTGATCCCGAAAAGAAGCGCAAGATTATTGGCAAGGGCTTTATCGACATCTTCGATCGTGAGGCTCAGAAGCTTAAAGATGTGAAATGGCTCGCGCAGGGCACTATCTACCCCGACGTGATTGAAAGCCTCTCCATAACCGGTATGACTATCAAGAGCCACCACAACGTAGGCGGTCTTCCCGAGAAGATGCATCTCAAGCTCGTAGAGCCCTTGCGACTGCTTTTCAAAGATGAGGTGCGCCGCGTGGGTCGCGCCCTCGGCATTCCGGCAGAGCTGATCGGGCGCCACCCCTTCCCGGGTCCCGGTCTGGGTGTGCGTATCCTTGGCGATATTACCCCCGAGAAAGTGCGTATCCTTCAGGAAGCAGACCATGTCTTCATTCAAGGTCTCAGAGACTGGGGACTCTATGACAAGGTATGGCAGGCAGCTACGATTCTCACCCCGATCCGCAGCGTGGGCGTGATGGGCGATGAGCGCACGTATGAAAACGTCGTGGCTCTTCGTGCCGTTAACTCTACCGACGGTATGACCGCTACCTGGAGCCATCTGCCTTGGGATTTCCTGGCCGATGTATCCAACGGCATTATCCGCAAGGTTAGGGGAGTGAATCGCGTAGTCTACGATATTTCCTCAAAGCCACCCAGCACGATTGAGTGGGAATAATCATCGTTTCGGGCGCCGGCTTTTAGCTTTTGGCGCCCGAACTGTTTTATAGTGGGGTGGGGGTGAGGATAAAAGCGGAAAAATAGCTAACTTTGCCGTAGGAAAAACTGCAACTTAGCAAAGATGTACAGAACCAAGACGTGCGGTGAGCTGAGGCTCGCCGATGCAGGCACGAATGTGAAGCTGGCCGGGTGGGTGCAGCGAGTAAGAAAAATGGGTGGAATGACCTTCGTTGATGTCCGTGACCGCTACGGAATCACGCAGGTAGTGTTTGATACTGACCTTCCGGAGCTTTTCGAGGCCGCCAACGCGCTGGGACGCGAATATGTGGTGCAGATTGAAGGCAAGGTAGCAGAGCGGGCAAGCAAAAACGATAAGCTCCCTACAGGCGATATCGAAATTATTGCTAAGGGTCTTAAGGTGCTCAACAAGAGCGAAATTCCTCCCTTCACGATTGAAGACAATACCGACGGCGGCGATGACCTCCGCATGAAATACCGCTATCTCGATCTGCGCAGACAGTGCGTGAAGCGGAATCTGGAGCTGCGCCATAAGATGGCCTTCGAGATCCGTCGCTATCTCGATTCAAAGGGCTTCCTGGAGATTGAAACCCCGATTCTGGTGAAATCTACCCCGGAGGGCGCACGCGACTTTGTGGTGCCTTCTCGAATGAATCCCGGCGAATTCTACGCTCTTCCGCAGAGTCCTCAGCTCTTCAAGCAGCTCCTGATGGTGAGCGGCTATGACCGCTATTTCCAGATTGCGAAGTGCTTCCGCGATGAAGACCTTCGCGCTGACCGTCAGCCGGAGTTCACGCAGATCGACTGCGAGATGAGCTTCGTAGAGCAGGAAGATGTTATTCAGATGTTTGAGGGTCTGGTGAAGCATATCTTCAAGTATGTGAAGGGTATCGACTTTACCGAGCCTTTCCCGCGCATGACCTGGGACGATGCCATGCGTCTCTACGGTAGCGATAAGCCCGATATCCGCTTCGGAATGCCTTTCGTAGAGCTTACCGACCTCGTGAAAGGCAAAGGATTCAAGGTTATGGACGATGCAGAGCTCACGGTAGCCATCGCAGCGCCAGGTTGCGCCTCATATACCCGCAAGCAGCTCGATGAGCTCACAGAGTTCGTGAAGCGCCCGCAGGTAGGTGCCAAGGGCCTCGTGTGGGTGAAATTTGAGCCTGACGGCAGCGTGAAGAGCAGCGTCGGAAAATTCTTCACCGAAGATCAGCTCAAGGAGTGGGGAGAGAAGGCTGGCGCTAAGGCCGGCGATCTTCTGCTCGTGCTCAGCGGCGACGCAATGAAGACGCGCAAGCAGCTATGCGAGCTCCGTCTGGAGATGGGCAACCGTCTGGGACTGCGCGATAAGAATGTGTTCGCCCCCCTGTGGGTGGTCGATTTCCCGCTGTTTGAATGGGACGAAGAGACGCAGCGCTACTATGCCATGCATCACCCCTTCACCTCGCCTAACCCCGACGATGTGCCGATGCTCAAGACAGATACCGGCAAAGTCCGCGCCACGGCTTATGATATCGTGGTCAACGGCACGGAGCTTGGCGGAGGATCAATCCGAATCCATGATGCCGCCTTGCAGGATCAGATGTTCGAGCTTCTCGGCTTTACTCCCGAGCGCGCACAGGAGCAGTTCGGCTTCCTGATGAACGCATTTAAGTACGGCGCACCTCCCCACGGTGGTCTGGCGCTTGGCTTCGACCGCTTCGTTTCTATCGTGGCTGGCCTCGACAGTATCCGCGACGTGATCGCGTTCCCGAAAAACAACAGTGGCCGCGACGTGATGAATGAATCGCCTTCGCCCATCGATCCCGCTCAGCTTGAGGAGCTGAAGCTTAAGCTCGACCTCGAAGAAGAGAAGAAATAGAGATGCCTACTATAGCAGAAATAACCCAGGCTATCGAGGAGTTTGCTCCCCGCGATTTTCAGGAGAGCTATGACAACGCAGGTCTTCAGGTCGGCAATCCCGACCTGGAGGCCACTGCCGCTCTTCTCTGTCTCGACGTCACGGAAGAAGTAGTGGCCGAGGCTGAGCGCAGGGGCTGCAACCTTATCATATCCCACCACCCGCTTCTGTTCAAAGGGCTCAAGAGGGTGGCGGGATTCACTCCCGAAGAGCGCATCGTGATCGAAGCCGTGAAGCGCGATATAGCCATCTATGCCGCTCATACCAACCTTGATGCGGCATGGGAAGGCGTAAGCCATGAGATTGCGCGGCGGCTTGAGCTCCGCGATGTGGCTCCTCTGGCGCCCCGGAGCGGCGACAGCAGGGTCGGTCTCGGAGTGGTGGGTGAGTTGCCCCGTCCGTTGCCGGCGCTTGAATTTCTGCGCGAACTGAAGGAGCGGTTCCATGTTAAGGCTCTGCGCTATTCCGGCGAGTCGCCTCAGCTTGTGGTTAATCGCGTGGCTGCCTGCGGCGGCGCCGGTGCCTCTCTGCTTGATGAGGCGGTGGCCTCAGGCGCCGATGTCTATGTGACTGGCGATGTGAAATATCATGATTTCACCTCCTATGCGCCGTCGATTCTGATAGCCGATATAGGTCATTATGAGGGAGAGATCTGCACCAAAGAGATTTTCTCACGCATAATCCGCGAAAAATTCCCTAACTTTGTAGCCTATTTCGCGGAGACCGACCGGAACCCCGTGAGATACCTCATTTAGAAACATTGACTCTCTGAAAGATATGAGTGAAAAGAAAACTGAGAAAGAACTCAGCGTGGAAGAGCGCCTCAAGGCCCTCTATCGTCTGCAGACGCTCCTCTCTGAGATTGACCGCATCAAAATCCTGCGCGGCGAGCTCCCCAACGAGGTGAAGGACCTCGAAGACGAGATCGTGCGCTATCAGACCCGCTGCCAGCGCCATCGTGATGAAATCGCCGACCTGAAGAAATATATTCAGGAAAAGACCGGCCAGATTGAAGATCATAAGGCGAAAGTGGCCCGCTATGATGAGCAGATCAAAAATATGCGCAACAACCGCGAGTATTCTTTCCTGGAGAAAGAGAAGGAGTTCGAGACCCTCGAGATCGAGCTTGCCGAGAAGAATATCCGCGAGGCTCAGGAGCGCCAGAAAGTAAAGCTCGAAGAGATCAAGGCCGACGAGTCGGAGCTGGCTGACAACAAGCATGTGCTTGAGGAGAAGAAGAAAGAGCTGGAAGAGATCGTGTCGGAAACCCGCCAGGAGGAAGAGAAAATCCGCGAGCAGGCCAAGGAGATCGAGCCTCTGATTGATGCCTATACCCTCGCCGCCTTCAAGCGCATTCGTAAAAACGCTCGCAATGGTCTCGGAATCGTAACCGTGGAGCGTAATGCCTGCGGAGGATGCTTCAACAGGATTCCGCCTCAGAGGCAGCTCGAAATCAAGATGCACAAGAAGATCATCGTATGCGAATATTGCGGACGCATCATGGTCGATGGCGCTCTCGTGGGAGTAGAAGAGACTCCTGTAGAGGCTCCGAAGCCGGCCAAGAGAACCACCCGCAAGTCGAAAGCTGCTCAGGAGGCAGAGACTCAGGTAGATATTACAGATGTAGAAGTCTGATTCCCTTACAAGAAAAAGAAAGCGCGCCGGGGTAGCTCCTCGGCGCGCTTTCGTGTGTGCGGTTTGTGCGTCAGCGTTTAGATTTCGGTTTAGTATCGGCAGGAGCGTCGGCAAATCGGTTGGGGAAGGTGAAATGCTTCCGCGGATGCGCCATAGCCCATACCACCAGGAAGATGCCGAGCAATATGAAAGGAATGC
The DNA here is from genome assembly GCA_947632485.1 of uncultured Muribaculaceae bacterium. Classification (GTDB taxonomy): domain Bacteria; phylum Bacteroidota; class Bacteroidia; order Bacteroidales; family Muribaculaceae; genus Lepagella. The sequence continues at coordinate 24,737 of CANRPJ010000031.1, read as the reverse complement.
TGAGCATCTGGCCCAGATTCATGCCATATTTGGCAATCATCTCATACTCAGAAGCTACCTGCACATTCTTCACATACTCAATCAGAAATCTCGGAAGGAAGATACCGATGAAGAAGATTCCCGTAATCAGCCAGGGGCGCTCTTCGGCGTTCTTTTTCCAGTACATCCACATCAGCAGCCCGAATAGCGCGAAATAGCATAGCGCCTCGTAGATCTGGGTAGGGTGCGCCGGCAAAACCTCGTGATTACGCTCGAACACGAAGCCCCAGGGCAGATCCGTAGGACCGCCGTAGATCTCGCTGTTCATCAGGTTGCCGAGTCGGATAAGGCCGCCAACCAGAGCTATCGCTATCACAATCTTGTCAAACACCCACGATGCCGGTTTCTTCGTCACTATCCAGGAGTAGAGAAACAAGGCTATGATTATGGCAATCGTTCCGCCATGACTCGCCAGGCCTCCGTTCCAGATTTTCAAGATTTCGGCAGGGTGCTTGCCGTAATAATCCCATTCGTAGAAAAACACATGGCCGAGGCGTGCGCCCACCACGGTAGCCACCAGCACATAAGCCAGCAAAATGCCGAGCCAGCGCTCAGGAGCCCCCTCGTGGCGATACATGCGCGCCACTATGTCGTAGCCGATTATGAATCCTACGGCAAAAGCCAACCCGTACCATCTCACCGAGATAGGGCCCAGTGAGAACAGTACGGGGTCAGCGTTCCAATAAATGGCGTCGAGCAGCATCAGGTATTATTTGCTCTTGCCTACGATTTCTGCCGTATCCTTGGCAATCATCAGTTCCTCGTCGGTGGGAATTACAACCACGTGCACCTTCGAGTCCGGACCGGAAATCTCGATCTCCTTGCCGCGCGTATTGTTAGCCTCGGCGTTGAAGGTCACTCCCAGATAGGCCAGCTTCTTGCAGAGCCATTCGCGCGTACCCGTCTGGTTCTCGCCTACGCCGCCGGTGAATACGATCACGTCGACGCCACCGAGCACAGCCGTATAGGCACCGATATATTTCAGGATACGGTATTCATACATGTCGAGAGCCAGGCGTGCGCGCTCATCGCCTCGGGCCACAGCGTCTTCAATATCGCGCATATCGCTCGAGATTTCCGACACGCCTGCTACGCCGCTCTGCTTATTGACCAGCTTGCTCAGACCCTCGGCATCAAGGTTCATGCACTCCATCAGATATACGAGCGCACCCGGATCCACGTCGCCCGAACGCGTGCCCATCATCAGGCCCTCGGTAGGAGTAAGACCCATAGAGGTGTCTACGCTCTTGCCGTCTTCAATCGCCGTGATGCTGCCGCCGTTGCCGATGTGGCAGGTGATGATGCGCTGCTTTTCGTATGGCAGCCCCAGGAATTCGCAGGCGCGACGCGACACGTAACGGTGGCTCGTGCCGTGGAAGCCGTAACGCCTTACGCCATATTTCTCGTAAGCCTCGTAGGGCAGTGCGTACATGAAGGCCTTTGCCGGCATTGTCTGGTGGAAAGCCGTGTCAAACACGCCCACCTGCGGAGTGCCCGGCATCAGCTCGGTCACAGCCTCGATACCCGTCATGTTGGCCGGATTGTGAAGAGGAGCCACTACGTAGCATTCCTTAATCTTCTCCTCTACCTCGGGGGTGATGAGCACCGACTCGGAGAATTTATCCATACCGTGCACCACACGGTGTCCTACGGCATCGATCTCCTTCAGGTCTTTTATCACTCCCTCTTTCTCATCGGTAAGCACCTTGAGCACATTGCCTACGGCAGCCTTGGCATCGGGCATCTCTACCTCGATTATTCCCTTTGTGCCGTCGGGGCGCTTGAATTTCAGAAAAGAATCAGGCAGGCCGATTTTCTCTACGCCGCCCTCAGCAAGCACCTCATGGCTTTCGCTGTCGATCAGCTTATATTTTACGCTGCTGCTTCCGCAGTTGAGTACTAAGATCTTCATCTCTATATCAAAGGTTTTTGTCACCGATAGCCTGGTTGCAGGTCACGATGATGGTGTTCACGATATCGTCGACCGTAGCGCCGCGGCTAAGGTCGTTTACGGGTGCTGCCAGACCCTGCAGGATCGGGCCTACTGCGCCGGCGCCTGCCAGACGCTGCACGAGCTTATAGGCGATGTTGCCCACCTCCAGCGAGGGGAAAATAAGCGTATTGGCGTGGCCTGCTACCTGGCTGTCAGGAGCCTTCTGCTTAGCTACGCTCGGCACGATTGCAGCGTCGCTCTGCAGCTCGCCGTCGATCTTCAGCGTCGGATCCATCTCCTTTGCCAGCTCGGTAGCCTCGCGCACCTTGTCAACACGCTCATGGCTGGCAGAGCCGCGGGTTGAGAAGCTCAGCATGGCCACACAGGGATCCAGTCCGGCTATATCTTTGGTAGTCTTTGCAGTAGCGATGGCAATCTGAGCCAGCTCCTCCTTCGTGGGCTCGGGCACTACGGCGCAATCGGCGAATACGAGCATGTGGTTGTCGCCGAAAGGAACCTCCTCAGGGAGCAGCATGATGAAGGCACCGCTCACAACCGAGATGCCCGGCTTCATCTTAAGCACCTGGAAAGCAGCGCGGAGCACACTCGATGTCGGGCTCAGCGCACCGGCCACCATGCAGTCGGCATCGCCGTTCTTAATCATCAGGCAGCCCAGATAGAGCGGGTTCTTCACCTGATAGCGAGCATCTTCGAGCGTCACGCCCTTCTTCTTGCGCAGCTCGGCGAAGAGCTCTGCGTATTTCTCAGTAAACTCGGTATCATCGGGGCTCTGGATTGTAGCTTCCTTGATGTGAGTGAGTCCCAGTTCATTGGCAGCTGCGATTACTTTCTCAGGATTTCCGAGGAAAGTGATGCTGGCTATCTTGTCGGCCAGAATGCGGTCGGCGGCTTGCAGAGTGCGGGGTTCAGTCGATTCCGGGAGCACGAGCCGCTGCGGGTGCTGTTGTGCCTTGGCTGTGAGGCGTTCGAAGAGTGTCATGGTCTATAATTTTAATAAGACTTTAATGATGCTGCAAAGTTAATAAAATGCCCGTAAACAGAGAATTTTCGCGTCCAACTTCTTGAGCAAATCCCTGCGGCCGTAAAGGCCCCTTGACAGCCTTGACATGGAAAAGGTGTTATATTGCTATCCCTCAGCACTATAACCTCAAAATCGTGTCAAGGCCGTCAACCCTCCTATCCTCCTGCCCCGTGGGGACGCGATTTTTCGCGTCCACGCTGTATTTGCTGATTATCATGGATTAATGGAAAACATGCCAAAGGCATGTCCCTACGGAGCCTCGGCATTCGGCGTCCCCTCAAAAAACATCGGAGGGAAAAGAGTAAGTTGAACACATGAACTGGGGGGGTGCCGGTTTGGTGGGGTCGGGAATTTGGGTTATCTTTGTGGTGATGGGTATTAAATGCTTTTTGGTGGCTTTGGTTGCAGCCACGGCTCTCTGCGAAGCGTGGGGAGCGGAGAATAACGATAGTCTGGTGGTGAGGCCGCGCAGCGACGGTCGCCATGTGAGCGCACGGGGCATGACGCAGTCTTTGCTGAGCGGCAAGCCGCGGCTGGAGTTCAGGTCTGACATGAAGCCTGAGGAGTTTGCCGGCTGGCGCGATTCGGTGCGGACCGCAATGGCGCGGCTTATGCGTCACCCGGCTCTGCCTGCGCAGGAGCCACGTAAGGTGGCCGAGACGCGTCATGATGGCTACCGGGTTGAGAAGTGGGAGGCTTATCCGCTGGAGACTGCGGTGGTGAGTTTTCTGGTGCTGATTCCCGATAGCGTCACGGAGGAGTCACCCGGAGCGGCGGTGCTCTGCATTCCCGGCTTCGGAGGCACGAAGGAGTATCTTTCCGGTGTGAGGTCAGGTGATTTCGCTCTGGAGCAGCCGCCGGTGGATAATCCGTCGACCAACGCTATGGCCCGCGAGTATGCGAAAGCGGGGCTCGTGGCGGTAGCGGTTGACAACGTATCATTCGGCGAGCAGGCCGATTGCGGGCGCGCCGATTATCTCACCTCTTCGCGACTTCTTCTTGAGGCGGGCTGGAGCTATCTGGGATTCAATTCTTTTCAGCAGAGGCTGGCTTTGGAATGGCTTAAGAAGCAACCGTATGTAGATCCGGAGCGCATCGGGGTGAGCGGTTTTTCGCTGGGCACGGAGCCGATGATGGCTCTTGCGATGCTCGATGGAGATATCAAGGCGTTTGTTTACAACGATTTCCTATGCCGCACGCGTGAGCGCATCATGGTGCTCACGGCGCTCGACAGCGAGGGTCGGAGGCCGTTTCCCAACTCGATAGAGCACCTTATTCCGGGCTTCCTTCTGGAGTTTGACTTTCCCGATATAGTTGCGGCGATGGCTCCGCGTCCTGTGCTCCTGACAGAGGGCGGGCTTGACAGGGATTTCCGGCTCGTAGGAGAGGCCTACGAACTTTCCGGAGGGAAGGGAAATGCCGAGTGCCACCATTATCCGAAGTATGCCGATGCCTCCGATCGGTCGGAGCTCGAGGAGCTTCCGGAAGGACTGAATCTGAATGAGTTTTTCAGACTCGTGAACTGCGACTCGCCGAGCCATGGGTTTAAGGCCGCTCTGGCGGTGCCCTGGCTGAAAAGGCAGCTTTCGAAACAGTAAGTAGAAGATAATGAGACGAAAAGATAGAGAGATAACAGATCTTGAGGAGATCAAGGCAGTAGTAGAGAAGTGCGACGTGTGCCGCATTGCGATCAACGGTGAAGATGGCTATCCTCACATCGTGCCTCTGAATTTCGGCTGCGAATGGCAAGGCGAGAGGCTAACGCTCTATTTTCACAGCGCGCAGGAGGGCAGGAAGATGGATCTGCTGGCGCGCGATAGCCGCGTGGCATTCGAGATGGACTGCGAGCATGAGATTTTCTCAGTGGAGGAGCGCGGTTACTGCACGATGAACTTCGCCTCCGTGATGGGGCGGGGGAGGATTGAGTTTATCGACTCAGAAGAGGAGAAGATAGCGGCTCTGACTCTGCTTACTGACCGCTACCATGAAGGGCACTTCGAATTCGGCAGGGGAGCGCTGAAAGCTACCCGGGTCTACAGGCTGGTGGCGGAATCAATTTCTGCCAAACGCCACCATAAGACGGCCTGAGGTTGCGGCTTCGCTTTTTTGTGGCTACCTTTGCGCTGCCGCGCCGGCGGCATAGATGCCGATGAGGATTATAAAGCGCCTCCACGTATTTATCCTGCAGAGTTTTCTGCCGGTGTTCGCGATGACATTTTTCATCGTGCTCTTCATCGTGCTCATGCAGTTTCTCTGGAAATACATCGACGATCTTGTAGGCAAGGGGCTTTCGATGGACGTGCTCGGCGAGCTATTCTTCTATGCCGCCGTGAGCATGGTGCCGATGGCGCTTCCGCTTGCCATTCTTCTGGCGAGCCTGATGACCTTCGGAAATCTCGGAGAGCGCTTTGAGCTTACGGCCCTGAAGGCGTCGGGTATATCGCTGGTCAGGGTAATGGCTCCGCTCATCGTGCTGATAAGCGGGGTTGCGGTAGGAGCATTCTTCTTTCAGAACGATGTGCTTCCGAAGGCGCAGGTGAAGATGTGGACTCTGCTTTTCTCCATGAAGCAGAAGAGTCCGGAGGTGGAGATACCGGAGGGGGTGTTCTACGATCAGATTCCCGGCTATAACCTTTTCGTGCATCATAAGGATCAGAACACGGGCATGCTCTACGACGTGATGATCTACGACATAAGCCGCGGCGGCGACAATTCTACGATTCTGCTTGCCGATTCGGCGCGCATGGCCTTCACGAAGGATTCCCGATATCTGTATCTGCATCTGATGCAGGGCGAACAGTTTGAGAATCTGAGGGAACAGCAGCGTATGGATCGCAATGTGCCCTTCAGAAGAGAGAATTTTCTCGATAAGGAGGTGCTGATTCCTTTCGATGCCAACTTCAATCGCCTTGATGATGAGACGATGAGGCGCCAGTATGTAGGAAAGAATATCGCGGAGCTGCGCCAGACGATCGACTCCGTGGGGCATCGGGTAGACAGCATGGCTGAAGAGAACGCAAAGATAATCAGCCGGCAGAAGATAGGAGGAATTCTGAGGTTTGAGGTGAACCCCGACGGCGATCCGAAGCCGTATAAGCCTATTAAAGTAGCGAAGGAGCAGGTGCTGAATCTGGATACCCTTCTGGAGCAGCTCCCGGCCAGCGATGCGCGAAGGGTATACGACGAGGCGGTGAGGAATGTGGAAAACCGCAAGATGAATCTCGAATACCGGGCCATGATGCTTTCTGAGGAGAAAAAGAGCATCAGGCGCCATGAGATTGAGCTGATGAAGAAATTCACCCTCTCGGTGGCCTGCATCATATTTTTCTTTATCGGCGCGCCCCTTGGAGCCATCATCAGGAAAGGCGGACTCGGCACGCCGCTGGTTATTTCGGTGCTGCTGTTTCTGTTCTATTACATTATCGACAATACCGGCTATAAGATGGCTCGCGACGGCCATTGGAGCATCTGGTTCGGAATGTGGCTTTCCACGATGGTGCTTGCGCCGCTCGGAGCCTACGTGACCTATAAGGCGATGAACGATAGCGCCGTGTTTGATAAAGATGCTTACCTGAAACTATTCGGTAGGCTCATAGGCATGCGCCAGTCGCGCCAGGTAGAGGTGAAGGAGGTGATCATTAACGAGATTCCTGTTCCAGAGGTCGTCGAGCGCATGGTTGCCCTGAAGGAGGCGGCGCAGGAATGCCTGAAAGGGGTGCCGCGGTTTGAGAATTATGCGCGCTATTGGCTTCAGGGTATCGACACCAAGAGTCTGGGTGAGGTTTCGGCAGTTCTGGAGTCTGACGTGGAGGCTCTGCGCAACTGCAGGAATCCGATGGTGGTAAACAAGCTTATGGATTTCCCGGTGCTGAGGAGCCTCTGGGTTTACAAACCATCGAATCGGCGCTGGCTTGGAATAGCGATGATGATTATTTTCCCCGTTGGGCTACCTGTATGGGCTATAGGTATCTCTGCGATGCGCCATCTGCGCCATGAGCTCGGCAGCGTGGCGACGGTAGCCACTGAAATCGAAAAACTTATTTCCGGAGTTAAAGAGGAGTGAGCACGTGGGGCAGAAGGTTTCTGATACCTTTTGGCCCGAAGTTTACCTTGTAGGAGCGGTTGGCGGCGTCGAAACTCTCGATGGTGCCTTCACCAAACACTTTGTGACTCACCCTCGAGCCCGGCTTCATAGGGCCTTCTTCGCCTTCTCCCAGTTCGTGGTTGAGCATGGATACCATTCTGCTCGTGCCTTCGAGCAGCGCAGGATCGGGTTCGCCTATGCGCATGAGCATGCCTTCGCCAACCTCCGTAAGATAGCGCGACGGGAATTTGAGCGCGCCGGTATCATTCATATAGCCCTCTGACTCAGTAAGGTATAGCATATCTTCGGCGCGAGTGGCGGCTACATACATCAGTCTCCGCTCTTCCTCCTCGCCATCTTTGCGACGCTCGCGGATAGTGCGGTGGCTCGGGAAAATGCCTTCCGTGAGCCCCACGACGAATACGGTAGGAAACTCCAGACCTTTGGCCTGATGAATGGTCATCAGCTTTACGCGGCCGCTGTCGGGCTTGACATCGACATTGCTGAAGAGCATTGCCTCCTGAAGATAGGCTTCGAGGGTGCGGTCGGAATCCTCGTCTTGGCGGATTTCAAATTCCTTCATCGAATTGATCAGCTCCGATAGATTCTCGAGCCGTTCCTCTTCAGTATCAGTGCGGTAATAGTCAGTTAGGCCGCTTTGACGCAGCACATAGTCGGCCAGCTCCGATACGCTCATCTGCCCCATAAGCGTCTTTGCTGAGGCGAGCAGCTCCAGGAGAGCCGGTGCTCCGGTGCGGGCGAATTTCTTATCTTCAATATGGCGCTGGAGGGCTTCGAGCAGCGTGGTGCCATCGCCTTCAGCGAGTACGGCCAGATGGTCGAGCGAGGCTTTGCCGAATCGCCGCGAGGGCACATTGATCACCCTGCGAAGCGAGGCATCGTCACCTCGAGCTACGAGGTTGAGGTAGGCCATCGCATCTTTTATCTCCATGCGCTCGAAGAAGCGCACGCCGCCCCACACCGTATAAGGCACCTTGCTGCGCAGAAGCTCCTGCTCGAGGCGTCGCGACAGGTGGGAAGCGCGGTAGAGCACTGCGAAATCGCCGGGCTCCGAGCCAGCCTCGATCGCATCGGCAATAGTTTTGGCCACAAATGCGCTCTCTTCCGCTTCGGTCTTGAAATGATGCCATTCCGGCTGGCGCTCGTTGAGGCGGGTGGTATAAAGCTCTTTCGGCACTCGGTTCTCATTGCGCGAGATTATCGTATTGGCCACGTTGAGAATATCGGGAGTGGAACGATAGTTGCGGTCGAGGGTCACGTCAGTATCGGCCTTGAACTTCACGAATATCTTCGGATTCGCGCCGCGCCATTCGTAGATAGCCTGGTCCGGATCGCCCACTACGAAGAGATTGCCATGGTGGCTGGCGAGGCGCTCGAGCAGCTTCCAGTCGTCGCCGGTGCAGTCCTGCACCTCATCGACCATTATGTAATTGAGCTTCTCGGTCCAGTATTTTCTCGCCTCCGGGAAGCGGTCGAGAATATAGATGGTGAAATATATCAGGTCGTCGTAGTCAAGGCAATACTGCTTAAGCTGAAGCTTGATGTAGCGCACAATGGCGTCGGAGGCTTCCTGCGGCGCCCCGGGCATAAGATGAGTCGAGATATAGCGGGCGGGATCATAGCCCTTAAACGCCGCCACACTCGTTAGAAAGCGCTCGGCGGTAGTTTTGCGGCGGTCGATTCCAAATTCAGCCATAGCCTGCTTGGCGAGCCGCTTTCCGTCGTCTTCATCGATTATGGCGAAGCTCTTCGGATAGCCGATTCTATAGATCTCGCGCCTGAGGAATTTTACGCAGAAGCCATGGATCGTGCAGATAAAATCATTGACGTTGCCGCGGTCAGTCATTGCGGAGATGCGCCTCTTCATCTCCTGAGCAGCTTTGTTGGTGAAGGTCATGCAGAGCACGTTGGCCGGGCTGATGCCGATATCGTTGACGAGATAGGCGAAGCGGTGGGCGAGTACCTTTGTTTTGCCGGATCCGGCACCCGCTACGACCCTGACGCGGCCTTCCGTGGCTTCCACGGCCTGGCTCTGCCTGGAGTTCAGACTATTGGCGGAGGGTGAAGGAGTATTATCCGGTTTGACCATACACAAAGGTATCTATTCTTTTGGAAACGGCGTAAGTTAAACGAAAGATTTTTTTGGAATAACCGCAAAAATGCCTACCTTTGCGGTGTAGTTGGCAGTTTAATCTATGAATGCGGTAGTAGCTCAGTTGGTAGAGCATCAGCTTCCCAAGCTGAGGGTCGCGAGTTCGAGCCTCGTTTACCGCTCAAATCTCAAATTACTCTAAATGAGCTAATTAGATGGCTTATTTGGAGTTTTTTTGTGTCTGTTTAGAGCCAGCGACGATCATCGACCATAGTAAGGAACGTCATTTGTTGCGTAATTAGGAAACATTTTGTTACTTTGCAGAGTTATTGCTAATGACAATATGGAGAGTCAAATTTTTGAATTAGTAGTATTGGAGGAGGCGAGGAGCTTTCTCAAATCTCTCTCTTTCTCTGTCAGAAAAAAGATAGCCTATAATATTCGAAAGGTGCAGAGCGGAGTTAAAGATGCAGAGCTATTCAAAAAATTGGACGATTCGGAGATATGGGAATTTCGTACACTCTATCAAGGAATAGCCTACCGCCTTTTCTCGTTTTGGGATACAGAGACGGAGACCTTAGTAGTAGCTACCAACGGAATAATAAAGAAGACACAAAAGACTCCCTCTAAGGAAATAGCTAAGGCCGAAGAGATAAGGAGAAAATATTTTGAGGCTAAAAAAGCAGATAAGAAATGAAACAGGTAGGAGATATGAAACTTTACTCTTTTGATGAGATTCAAGACGAGATAATAGGTGCAAAAGGCACTCCCGAGAGAGATAGCTACGAACAGGAGCTTCAGGAGGAACTACATGCCTACCGCATAGGAGAGGCTATAAAGAAAGCGCGACTCTCTCAGAATATGACGCAGGAGGAATTAGGCGAGAAAATAGGCGTACAAAGAGCGCAGATCTCAAGACTCGAAAAGGGGAGGAGTATTTCTCTTTCCTCGATGAGCAGAGTGTTTAAGGCTTTAGGAATTACTACCGCCTCTTTGGATTTAGGCTCTTTGGGAAAGGTGGCTCTTTGGTAAATCGCTCAGACTCTTGGAAAAACGAAAGTCAGTATGCCTGCGGAGATTGGGTTCAGCCTCGCTTTTGGAAATTGCTGGGCATGTTGAGAGTGACGAATAATTTGAAATCATTTTTTAGATGAAGAGATTTTGCCAGACGCTTACGCTTCCTGATGATACGGAGCTTATTCGCCGCTACTGCGAGGTGCACGCCGCCGTTTGGCCCGAGGTGCAGCAGGGTATCCGCGAAGTCGGTATCATCGATATGCAGATCTACCGCGCGGGGCGCCAGCTGTTTATGATCATGGATACTGAAGACGATTTCGACTGGGAGCGCGATAATGCCCGTCTGGCCCGTCTGCCCAGGCAGGCGGAATGGGAAGCCTATGTAGCTCTGCTTCAGGGAGCTGATCCGCAGGCCGCCTCTACAGAGAAATGGCAGCTCATGGATAGAATTTTTCAACTTGCTAAGGGCGATGAGTAAGAAAGTGTTTGTCAGCGGTTGCTATGATATGCTCCACAGCGGTCATGTGGCGTTTTTCCGCGCCGCGGCCCAGTATGGCGATCTCTACGTAGGCATTGGCTCCGATAAGACGATTGAGGCATATAAGAACCGCAAGCCGGTCTATTCGGAAAAGGAGCGCCTCTATATGGTGAAGGCTATCCGCTATGTCACAGATGCCTGCATCAATCCCGGAAGCGGGATAATGGATTTCGTGGAGACCGTAGACCGCATCAAGCCCGATGTGTTTGTGGTCAACACTGATGGCGGTTCTGAGGAGAAGCGCGAGTTCTGCCGTAGCCGGGGCATAGAATACGTCGAGCTCAACCGTACGCCTGATGCCGGTCTGGAAGCCCGCTCCACTACCTCGCTGCGCACCGGCGTGAAGTCGCACCTGCCTTACCGGGTCGACTTGGCCGGAACGTGGATTGATCAGCCCTACGTGTCGCAATACGCTCCCGGCTGGGCTCTTACTATCTCCATAGAGCCGACTGAGGAGTTTATGGAGAGGGCCGGAATGTCAACTTCTACCCGCAACGCTGCAAAAAAAATCTGGCCCTACGAGCTGCCGGCCTACAACGAGGAGATGATGGCCCGCTTGCTCTTCTGCTTTGAAAACGATCCTGAAAACAAAGGCCATATCTCAGGGGCTCAAGACGCTATAGGCATCTGCATGAGCGGCCTTACGCGCCATTGGTACGACAATAGCTACTGGCCTCTCAAGATCGAGTCATGCCACGACGAGGCCATTCTCTCATGGCTCGAAGACCACCTCTGCCTCGCCCCGATGTTTCCGCGTAAGGCCGGTGTGAGCGTGGTTGAGGGCAAGGATATCGATGCCGGCAAGGTGAAGACTCTCGCCGCGGCGGCTGCCGACTGCTGGGAGGCGATCATGCGCCGCGATCTCAGCGCCTTTGCCAAAGCCTTCTCCGCTTCATTCGAGGCTCAGGTGGCTATGTTTCCGGCCATGATGCAGCCCGGTGTCGCTGAGCACATAGAGCGCTGGCGAGAGCGCGGGGCGATGGCGTGGAAGATGTGTGGTGCCGGTGGGGGAGGCTATCTCGCCTTGGTGTTTGATGAGATCCCGGCCGATGCGATAAGGATAAAGATCAGGCGCCCCGAATGACTTCCACCCGCAAATATCTGCTGCCGATACTGCTGATCACCTCATGCTTCGTGCTCTGGGGATTTGCCAACGACATCACCAACCCGATGGTGAAGGCCTTCTCCAAGATATTCCGCATGAGTGTGGCTGAAGGAGCGCTGGTTCAGGTGGCCTTCTACGGCGGCTACTTTGCTATGGCCCTTCCAGCGGCGCTCTTTATCCGCCGCTTCAGCTTCAAGGCCGGAGTCATGCTCGGTCTGGCGCTCTACGCCGCCGGCGCCTTCCTCTTCTATCCCGCCTGCCTCTCTGGTGCTTACTGGCCCTTCCTCGCCGCCTATTTCATTCTCACCTGCGGGCTCTCATTTCTGGAGACGAGCTGCAATCCCTTCATAATGACCCTCGGCGACCGCTCCTCAGCTATCCGCAGGCTCAATCTCGCGCAGGCCTTCAATCCGCTCGGGTCGCTGGCGGGCATGTATGTGGCTATGCACTATATCCAGGCGTGCCTCAGCCCTATCGGCTCCGAAGAACGGAAACTGCTTGACCCGGCTGCTTTCGAAGCGGTGAAGAGCCATGACCTTGAGATCCTTACCCGCCCCTATCTCGCTATCGGCTGCGTGATCCTCGTGCTTCTCATCGTGATCTGCTTCGCGCGAATGCCCGGTGACGGCGACAGCGGCAGACCGAGCGCTGGAAAAGGCATTCTCCGGCGCCTCTGGAGCGATACTGACTATCGCCGCGGCGTTGTGGCCCAGTTCTTCTACGTCGGAGTGCAGATCATGGTCTGGACGTTCATAATCCAGTATGGCACGTCCGTATTCATGAATCAGGGCTTCAGCGAGCGCGATGCCGAGGTGATCTCGCAGCGCTACAATATCCTTGCCATGGTGCTCTTCTGCCTCTCCCGCTTCATCTGCACCGCTCTGATGCGTTATTTCCGTCCGGCCGCCATGTTGGTCATCTTCGCTCTCGCGGGCGCTCTGCTCGCCCTCGGAGTGGTGCTGTTGGGAGGCATGGTCGGGTTGTGGTGCCTTGTGGGTATTTCCGCGTGCATGTCGCTTATGTTTCCCACCATCTACGGCATCGCGCTGCGCGGTCTCTCGCCCGACGACTCCAAGCTCGGCGCCGCCGGGCTGATAATGGCCATACTCGGCGGCTCGGTGCTGCCGCCGCTCCAAGGGCTGATGATCGATCATCTCAACGTGGCAGGCATTTCTGCCGTGAACCTCTCATTTATTCTTCCCCTCCTCTGCCTCCTCATCGTAGCCGCCTACGGCCGCTCCGCCCTCCGCAGCCCCTCAGATAGATAATCCGGTACTTCGCATCCGGCATCATATAGAACAATGAGCACAGTAGCAGTTTAATTAGCTCATTATGATGCCGGATGCGCTCTGCAGGATATTTCTTGTCCGCTCAGTGCCTGGAGACACATGAAAGAAGAGAGATGATAGGAGTAATAGGAAAATAGAAAAGCAGGCCGAGTGAGCCTGCTTTCCAGATAATTTGAGTAGAACTATACTTTATCTTCTTGTTCTCGATTTTGCGGAGCTTCTTGTCTTAGTAGCGGAGGCTTTCGCTTTGGAGGAGCGTACAGCTTTGGACGAACTACGATGAGTCGCTGCAGGAAGTGGCTTACCAGAGCCATCGTCTTTTACAAGTTTGATTGGCACCGCGTCTCCGTAGGGACCTAAGCTCAGCGGATAATCAAATTTATTAAAGTTGAGGTCGAAAATATTCATCTCCCACCCTGGATAATAAGAATCATATTCTTGAGCCATCCAATAAATTGCTCCTTGCACATTTTCCATATTGTATGGTATGGGTCGCATCGAGTTACCAGGTTGTGAAAGTACACCTGCGTAACCACTATAACGCATTTCTCCTCCACCATTCCTCCAAGTAGATGCGTTAAAGCCCTGGATAGTGCGTCGTGCATAGCCAGATGTACCTACAGGGAAGAATACATTTTTTGCATCCGAACTTTTGTAGACGAATACTCCTCGCATACCTCGATCTGCATTGGTGGGGTTAGCAGAATTGGAAGGATCAAAGTATCCATAAGCGTCAAGAGTAGTACTTTTTGGTTCAGTTGCAGCATCGCCATATAATACCCCTACTGCCACATCAGCACTAAGAAGATCACTGAAATCCTCATAAGTCGGCACCCGATAATAATCTTCGTTGCCGTCTTTATCTGTGGCATAAAATTTAGCCCATCTCCATGTGGCACAATTGTAAGTTCCAGTTATCTTTTCCGAATTTTTTGTTGAATAATTTATGTAAGTAGCATTAGAAGGTAATGCCACATTTGTTGCATTATTGCTTCGTGCAGTAACACCATCTGGAAGATATCCTGGTGCATCATTAACGTTGTTATAATTAGTGTAATCTCTTCTGGCAATTCCAGGTATATTCCACCATGATTTTGTCAAAGGACTGCCATTTGCCCCATTTGTTGACAATTCCATCGGCCCTTGATTTGGTGCTTCTCGAGGGCCATACAGGTTAAGGTTCGATATTAGAATACCTTCGTTGTAGTTACCCTTCTTAAATAGCGTTCCCAATGCGAGAGGAGACTTAGTAAGGGTTGCCTTGTAATATTTATTATCAGTATCCTGTGCCCCAAAAGGAACAGCTTCATCGCAGCTGAACAGTGAGTAAGAACTCCATTTTGCTCCTCCTGGAACAACCTGCACCGGCTCAGAATATCCTTGCCGACATAGAACAAGGTGCTTAGCGCTTTTACCATGATATAGAATCTCAATAAGAGCGTAGCTCTCTGTGCCTGGGAAATTAATCTTAAAGGTAACATTGCTTTCGGTTTTACCTTCCACATCAGCTTTCCCATCAGTAGCAGAGAATGAGCCTCCCCAAGGACTGATCGTGATAGAGCCTCCACTATGAGCAATAACCTTTGCGCTCCAGCTTCCTCGAGACTGTAAAGGATTAAAGTCAGTCGTAGTTGCTTGTTGGTTGTCGTAAAGCGTAAAATTGAAGTAGGAATTAGAAGCTGAAGTCGATCTCCAGATTCCCTTTGGATTCACTAAACGGCGTGCCTGAATAATCGGCACATAGCGCAGCAAAGGTTTTTCCCTCCCTTCAAACCAAGCCGTAATTCTGATTACAGCCTTACGGTTGTAGGCCACGTATGGGTTATTGCCCGAGAATCCAGATATTTCCATCATAGTCTTAGGCTGAGTCCAAAGCTTGACATTTATTACTTTGCCTTCTACACCATTTGTTACCACATCTTCAACAGACCATGAGTTGTTACCGCTTCCGTGGGGTCCTTTAGTTAAATCTGATTCATTAAAAACGCGATACGAAAGGTCGTTAGGACCTTTGGGACTTGAAGCTGATCCATTAATCCACTTTCCGGCTCCACCCATACCGAAATAATAATTCTTTAGTCCTCGCCTTGCCCTGGCATCATCATATCTGTAGCTCTCGCCATTGTATTCTTCGTCGAATATTGTCATGTCAAGGTCTTCAGTAGGCTGTTGCAGACGCAAGAAGCCTACCCATATAGGAGTGACGCAATACGGCTAAGTTTTATCTTCTTCACCATTTTCATCGAGATGAAAATAATCCGTAGAATTGTGACGCCCATAGAGATAATTGCTAGACGCAGCATCATTCCCGGGATTGGGCTCAGATTGTGTGTACCCGGACGTATTAGCATATACGGGTAGATTCCATCTGAACTGTGTGATTCGGTTGGCAAAATTATAGTCTGGAACATAGTCTCCAACTTGTTGATCGGGCACGTCCGGAATTCCAATATAGCCCGGAGTCGTTGTAGTGTGTCCGGGATCGTATGGTCCCCAATTATTTTCTATAATCTGCATCTCTACTTTTGTCACCTTTCCGTTTAAACGGATTGGAAAGTCGGCTGACTGGTTATAGAGGTAGGGCATATACATCTCGGTAGCTACGATTTCCGGCGTTTCCTCGTAATACTCTATATGCCAATCGGGTTGATTCGCCCAACCATTGAATCCGAGAGTCAGCTTATAATGATGATTCCGGATAGCGTCGTAGTCAAATGAATCGTCCTGGCCGAGCATGAAGCGGTATTTGATAGGGCCATCAGACTTATGAGAGGCCAATTCTGGATCGGTTGGAGCAGATACGTAATATGCTTCCACCTCTATGAAAGTGCCAAGGGGCACACGATCCTTATAGTCACTGCCTTCCATGTCGGGGGTAAGATTCTGGCCTGCCTTGTCGGGGTCATTACTATCGGGACGCTTGGGAGTTTTGTTGAAGCGCTCGTCTTTTTCGTAACCCTCAGGCAGATTAGCATTCTGCATGTTCTCATAGAAATAGAGAGCCGGATCGGACTCAAGATGAGAAGACATCTCTCTCTTATCCTTATTGACAAGAATTGAACCTTGTTCCGGTAGACCATTGGCAATAACCAACCAGTTGTTATACTGTTTATCGCTAGGGAATAGGTCTTTCTGACCTGTGCCTTCGGTTAGACCGTTATTGTCGTAGTAAAAATACTGGCCTGAAGAAAAACCTTTAGCGGGTTTACCCTTAACATAGTCGTCGCCAGTCAACTCATCGGCTTTCGTCGGCGTATTATTTTCACCGAGTTTACATTCGAGAGGTATCTGACGGAGCGATACATTGTGGATATAGACCCAGACGTCCTGATTCAGGCCGGAACCGTCATAGGAGATAGTCACCTTAGATGCGAGGCGCTTCACCCACGAATGAAGCGACATGTTCTGCTTGTTGACAGTGATTACTTCCGTAGGGTCGAAACCTAAGCTCGTTTCGTTGGTTCCACCTACCATAGTCATATATCCGAACATCTGAGAGTTTTCCGACATATTGTTCCCAAATTTCCACTCTACGGACTGGCTCTTGAGCACTTCAGGACTGGAAGCCATCTCCTCGGTAATATCTTTATCAAGGTTGGCAACCACATAAATGTTATAGCGTCCGTAGGGAATGGCTTCGGGAAATTCGAAGGTTACACGGCAAGTGGCTTTCTCAGCTACTGTACCAGAGAAATCGCCAGGCTTATTGTTCGTGATTTGCTCTGTCGAGTTAATCTTTACATTATTCCAGATTCTTACGAGCTCTCCATCGGGTTTATACACCACAACAGCGAGCTTCGTGATATCCTTGATAGCATTGCCTGGGGCGCGGGTCTTGCCGTCGAGGGAAGCACGAAGTGGCTCGTAGTCTACGGTTGCGGTAATACGTGCCATGCCGTCGCCTACATAATCAGGACTATAAAGCTCCTCCTCCTTGCAACCGAAGAATGGCAATGTAGAGATTAGAGCAAAAAACAAGTATTTTAACCAACGATTATTCATTGCTTATATTTCTTCCTGTATTTATATATTGCAGTACAATTTTTTCTACTGTTTTTCGGGAACCCTAACGACTAACGGTGATGATGCACGATGCTTTCAGACCGTTGTCGGTGCTTGCGGTAATTGTAGTGGTACCTGCAGCCTTAGCCGTAACAAGTCCATTTTTATCTACGGTGGCTACCCTTTCCTCGCTTGAGCTCCAGGTGACTTTATAATCGGAAATCGATGCCGGAGTAACCTTAGCACTCAGTTGGAGTGTACTATTGACCGTGAGCTCTTCTACATACGTGTTGAGGTAAAGCACCATAAAGGGATCGAATCCGAAGCCGGGATTGAGCCACACCTCCTTATACGGCACGAGGTCTACGGTAGCATGAAGGGTATTGTTGCCGAAGATAAGATTGACCTTTACATGGGTGTTGCGCGGAATCTGAGTAAGGTCCAGTGGCACAGGCGTATGAAACTCTTCACCTCCGCTTAATTTTACTGTAACGGTAATCTGGTCAGCACTCGTAGCTTTGGTCTCAGGCACATAGAGATAGGGGTTAACTGTTAGATCCATTCCAGGCTTGAGAACGGGAACATATTCTGATTTATCGGGAATCGAAGTTAGAAACACGTTGAAGTTGGAAGTGCCGGCATCGGCTGGCACTGAGAAACTGTCGATAAACCGCTCGCCTGTTTCTGAAAATTCATACTTTTCAGGTGAGTACTTTACACCACGAGGCAAAATATATCCTTTATTAGCTATTCCCCCGATCTGAATCTGATCAACACGCAAAGGTTCGGAAGTCGGTTTGAAGCCTTCGGCAGTAGAAATATGGAACGAGAACTTCACGGCTATGCGTTCTACGAAAAGCGTCTCTGTCTGCTTGAAGTTTATCTCCATGTGATCGCCGACCTTTTCAAACTCAGGAACAGGCACATCTATCAGGAAGCGCTCCGTCATGGGAACACCGGCCTTAGTAGCAGTCTCAGTCACCTGATCCTGGCGGAGTTGCGTGTTGTCAAGCCAGGCATGATCCAGTTCTCTTCCGAACTCCGCCGCGAGTACCTTTTCGGTAGGGAAAATCTGTCCGGGAATCATAGCATCGAGCGCAATGCCGACACTTTTCTCGAACTCATCGGCAATAGCCTCCTCATTGGCAAAGAGATATACCCGCTTCTTCTCACCGCTGTTTACAAGAAAATCAAGATTATCGTTGAGTATGTTGAGATGGTCTACTTTATCGGAAGCCTCGTCTACCATCACTTTTCTGTTATGCTCGATAACTCCTTCTGTTACCACATCATCATCAGAATTGTCGCTTCCGGATGCCAAGCGGGTATCCCTCACGATGATTACGCGCAATGACCGCACTTTCTCGTATACGGATGTGGGCGGTTCGGTTTTGTTGTCATCGCCCAGATCAAACCCGGCGCGGGTCAGCAAGCCCCTGGTATCTCCAGCCTGTGAAGATTCACCTATCACTACGCGCAGACTGAGCGTAACATCACCTTTCTCTTTAGTCTGGACGATGTCTGGCACATCAGGCTCGTCGGATTGCTGCGAGGAGCAGGCGGCGGCAAAAACCGTCACAGCTCCAAGCATCATATATCTCAGTCTTTTACAGAATCTCATCGGATAAAGGGATTAGTAACTGAAATCAATGTCGTCGAGACGCACCGTCCAGTCGTCGATCTTGATATATACGTCCATCCACGTGCCGTTGCCCTGCAGGAAGAAAGTGAGGTTCCAACGGCTGCAGCGGTCAAGAAACTCCTGCGGCTCCATATAGTCGAAATCACGGCTCTTGAGAAGCAGCAAGAATTTAATCAGGGGCACATCGATAATATCCATCTGCGTCTGCAGATTGCGGATCTTGAGGGCGGCAGTGCGGTGAGTGTCAAGCAGACGCGAGGTGGTAAGCTCTGCATAAGCGTCATCTACAGGCACGCCTGCGATCTGTCCGGCCTCTACGGTACCGGTGACCCACGGCCAATAAGTAACTGTAGAGGTCGGCACAACATCATTATTCCAAGCGAGCAGAGTGTTGTCGTCGGTAATCGTCACTTCGAAATCATCGTCTGAGAGCGACTTGCCGTTAAGATTCTCGAGCACGATGCGGATATTGTTGGTATCCTTCATCATGGGCAGTGTGTAGCTTTCATATTCGAGATTATTGCTGCGCTTAATCTCTGCCTGAATCTTGCCGTAGAAGAGGTTATGAAGATGCGGTCCGGTAGGGCTTGTAAGCAGGCCGGAGTTCATTTTTACCTGCAGAGCCTCCATGGCGGTTTGTGCGGGAGGCGCGGTGAAGCTGAACGATGCATCGTCACACTGCATGCCGCCCCAGGCTATGATATTGTATTTACCTGGCTGGAGATCGATATGCATGCGGTAGTCCTCATCTTTAAGAGGCTCTCCGCTCTCGGTATAGGTGCCTACATAGCGGCCGTCTTCAGTATATACAAGCACCGTGAGGCAATCTACCTGCGAAGGGAAGGCGTTGGCAAACTCCAGATTGTAGTCATAAATAAACCGGAGTTCGAGGCCATCTTTACATTCAGGCAATTCGTCGTCGATCACGGCGTTGCACGACGTCGTGATAGCCGAGAGCATGAGCGATGCCATGCAGAAAGCCGCCAGGCGGGCCGTAAGCCGCATTGGGCGCGGCAGGAGTGAGAATTTCATATCGTTGTGCGATGTTGTTAGCTTATGTTCGGGGCGGAGTCGCTTATTTCCGCTTTGTACGCGCCAGAAGCATCACGCCTCTGGCGCGCTTTATTATCTGACTGCGGCTCGGAAGCCACAATCAGTATTGATTTTTTATCGAACTCGATATTCTTCACGCGTACAACCCAAGGCACTACCTGAGTATCGACGGTGAGGTAAACCTTCGAGGTCTCGTCGGGGGTGTCAGGCTTCGGCGGCTCGGGATCATTCTCAGTAAGACGCGGGTGACCCAGACGGCCGAGCTTGGTTACGGCCAGCTTATATACGTTGTTGCGAACTACAGCCATCTCCATCGGAGCCATCACGCCGTCGTTGCCGTTATCGTTGTGGTGAATCCAATAGTAATAGTAGCAGTAGTATCCCCAATCATAATCAAGATCCTCGCTTCTCTGGTAGCTGGTGAATCTTGCGGCGGTAGCTGCAGCCTTGAATTCCTTATTGGTTTTTGCAACATTTGGGTCAGATGCGTCCGGTCCGGGATGGCCGGCTGCGTGCCATGCAATCCACTTTGCGTTAGCGCTATTGGGATCAAGAGGCTCAGGATCAGTGTAAGCAGGATTAGCATCATCATCCAAAATCACATTACCGTCTCTATCTTTCAGCACGTAGCCGGTGCCACCAGAACCGAACACAGCCTCATAGAGGGTATTTGTGCGGTTCCAATCTGGAATGATTGCATTGCCGGCACCATAAGTCCATGAGAAAGAAGCATTAATGGCAGCTTCTACAACCTTTTCCCAACCGAGATATACATTTGCGTTGTCATCACCGAAAGTGTAAATGACAGGAGCGGTATCAGAGTTACCGAAGTCAGCATCCTTCCTGTTCACTGCCTTGATGAGAGCCTTCATATCATCAGTCACATCCTCGTCGTCGAGAAGATCGGTATTTCCGACCATTCTACCTTTGAATACCACGCCGGTAGTGTTACCATTCATCTGATTTGAAATAGGCTCCCATACGGTATTCTCGGTAAGATAGCGCCATACGTGGTATTGACCGGGAGTTAACGGGTGCTTCTCTGTACCAGTCCACTGATCAGTCGGGTGCTCCTCATCGGTATTATTCAATACATCATTGATCGTTATGGTGCTCCAACGGTCCTCCAGGCCATCGGCAAAGAGATTGTTGATCGTACCATCATTATTAAAGAAAGGATAGTTGAAGTATTCAGAGAAATCTTTCTCCAAGGGAAGTCCGTACTTACCGGCATCGTAATCTACTACGTAGTTTCCGGAAGTAGAAAGATAAGTACCATTCTCATCTTGGAACCAAGGAAGTTCAGGTCCGCAGAGCGTGATATTTTCATTAAGACCGGTAGCTGAAACGCGCGGCAGATAGTAGAACTGATTGCTCATGTTTACGAGCGACATCTTCTGCAGTTCTACATTGATAATCGGGTTATCCTCATCATTGGTGCCATCAGGCTTACGGACATGGAGCACATGATATGTGTTGGCAGCAGTATTGGCAGGCGAACCGTCGCGGAAGTCAATACGTGCAGCGGCACGCTCCACAATTACAGAACCACGACCTGAGCTGGCATTATTGATGGCATCAACTGCTCCGTCGGCTCCGTTCATACCTGAAAGGTTGAAAGCTTTTCCGGAAGTGTTATATGCCTCCCAACCTTCAATTTTCCCGGGGATTTCACGAAGGGCAATATCACGGTTTGACATCAGGAACTGACCGCCCATAGTGGTAGACCATACAGAGCCATTCGTAACCTGACCCTCAACCGTAACCTTGCAGCCGAGATTAACCCAGTCCGTATCACCGTATTGGGTGCCATCAAGTGCCTTTGCAAGCTCGCCGGTAGGGTTACAGAACACGAAAACGTTTATCTTACGGTTTACCTCACCCTCGGCCGGATTCTCGTTGAGATCGGCGTAGTAATCCTCAAGATAAGAAGTATAAACCTTTGCTACTGCGTTATATACGCTTTCTCCATTATTGATGGCTACACGAAGGTTATCTTTCGTCACAGTAGAAGCAGCAATGAAACCATTGTCTTTGGCTCGAGCGAGCACAATGATAAGCTCATTCACATTGTTCTCGACGTCGGAACCAACTTCAGTACCATTACTTGACGAGTTTTCTCCATCGGTGAATCCACGGGTGCCACCGGGGGAACTTGGCTTGAAGTTTACGCCAATATACACACCGGGGCCTCCCTTAAGGTTGCCATCGTCAGGCGTGGGGTCTGGTCCGGTTAAGTCGGACGCACAGCCAGTCAGCGCGAGGGCTGCGGCGAAGGAAAGATAAGAAAAGAATTTCATAATGCTATGATTATTATTGATTGTTTTGATTCAGAGTTCATTCTGTGATTTCCAGAAAGGTGACCCCGTCGGGAGCTGACTGGGCGAACGCTGCCTGCTCGCGGGCTGCTACAGCGGGTTCAAAACCAGCCTGGGCAGCGGAGGCGAAATGAGCCTCAGCGCGAGCGTAGTCCTGCTGCAAGGCGGCGAGTACTCCGCGGGCATAGATAGCCTCAGGTGTGGTGCCGGCCTTGTCGAGATACTGGGTAGCCTTTACGAGGTCGCCTCTGCTCATCAGCGAGTTAGCAGCATTGAGGTTGGCTATTTCGCTATTGGAATAGAGGGCTGCGGCAAGCTCGAAGGCGTTGTTGTATTCATCGCTGCCCACGGGATAGGAGCGGGCGCCGATGAAGAGCTCGTTGAGACTGAGGTTGCCCGGAGCGGTGCGCATAACCTCGCGGATCTCCTCAACATCGGTGTAGCGGCGCACATTGTAGGTAATCACATAGTCGGTATGGCGCAGCCAGGGATAGATATTTGCCAGCAAGTAGGAGTATTCCTGCGGGAATTGAGCGCGAAGGGCATCATTCTTCTTCTCGATCGGTCCGGGGTAGGTGTCGATAAAGTTAAGAATAGCCTGGCGCTGAGGCAGGAACGAGGCGGCAACAGAGTCGCGCAGACCGGCCCAGTCTTCCGGCACCGAAGAAGTGGTATAGATCGACTTGGGGAAGGGATACTGGCGGCTGACGTAGTCGCGCAGAGACTCCGTACGCTCGCGTGCGAGGCGCACGTTGTTGGCATACGGGCCTTCGGGCGAAGCGTAGCCTGTGAGCTTGATATTGCGCACCGTGGCGTCCTTATTCTCGCGCACCGCGTTGATGGTATTGAGAATCTTGCGGAGCTCCTCGGGGTTGCGCATATAGTTGGGCTCGATTTCCGTGCGGTTCACCTTGAAGTTGACGTAGGCGCGTCCTGAGATATCGAACTGCTTGATTGTATCCACATCAGGAGTTACGAATTCGAAATCAGCCACATAGGTGCGCGGGCGCCAGTCGATGTCGGCCACCGGGGTGAGCTGCGGCTCCTGCGGAATGGTGCCCGGGCAGCAACCGGCTGCCTGAGCCACGATGGCGAAATGGCTATGGTCGATCCACTGCTCGAGGGGCACGCTCGCCTCGTAGCGCACGGGCGCTCCCTTGCCGGCGCGCAGCATTGGGGTCTGGCCGGATTCGTTGTTGCGCTGGTCATAATACCATGCGTTTTTGCCACCTACGCGGATCGGCTCCAGGCGCAGAGTATCAGAGCTTTCAGCAGAGATGATGCATGGCACGAGGGTGACCTCGCGGGTCAGGCCGAGATGATATTTCTGCGGATCGAATGTGAACGACACGCTGATATCGTTCTGGCGCTTATGGATATCGATTCCGCTTACGCCGTATTTATCAACGTTTTGCGCTGAGGCGCCGACAGCGGCAGCCAGCAAAAGGGTAGTTAATATGTGTCTGGTCATGGCGCGGTCTTTAGAAAAGGTATACGAGATTTACTGCGGCCTTGGTGGGTCCGAAGTAGTTGTGGCTGCGGTTCGAGTCGATGCGGCGTCCGCAATCTGCGCAGGGGTAGGAATCGAAACGGGTGTAGATCCAGCCCACTCCGATTTCGGCCTCCACGTTCCAGTGCTTCGCTACCGGCCAGGCATAACCGTAGGCGATGCCGGCACCTGCTCCCCAACCCTGATAGCGCCTGTTGAGCAGATTCTTGAAGTTGGATCCGAGGAAATCGATTCCGATTCCGAGATGAGCGAGGTTAAACTGACCTCCGATAGCGTGCAGGCCGAAGAAATGGCCGGCGAAGCGTTGGCAGAGCCAGTAGCGGGCCTCCGGCTGGAGGAACCAGTGCTTCCAGTTGTGGCCGCTTACGCTCCATGCGTTGATCTGATATGTAGCCTCGAGGGTCCATTTGGGAGCGAGGCCGATTTCAGCTCCGATGTTTGGGCTCAGCAGGGCGTCGGTCAGTAGATTGGTCTTGAAAGCGGCGTTCTGCGCGGAAGCTCCGGTGGGGGAAGCCATCGGGATAAGGAGCAGAGCCGGAAGCACAAGGCGGGCAAGTGTGCGGAGTATGCCGTGGACGTGCATGTTAGGTATAATGTTAGTTTATATCAAATTTCTTTCCTTTAGTGACTTAAAACTGACGAGATGTACTATGCGTCCTAAGCCATTTCCGCTGTTAGGCAGTGAACGGAACTCTCGAGGGGGTTCTATGTCTGTTTGTCTAACTAAGAGGCTTAAATTCACCATGATTCAGCAAAATGAATCAGGCAAATGGCACTATGGCGTGCAGCTCGCTAGTTATAGCAGTGCAAAGATATAAAATTCCTTGGCAGAAAGACATTTTTTTTAACATATAAATGTGTTAAGAAATGTTGAGGTGAGGTAACTGAACTCCTTATGATTTGAGGCGGGTCATTCGGAGGCAGAAAAATTTTCCGTCAGGCACGAAATGGCGGTTGCTCTGACCAACAAAAAAGAGTCGCTGAGGGGCGACTCTGCTGTGGTCCCACTTGGGCTTGAACCAAGGACTCCCTGCCAGTTACGGCACGGTGAG
>CANRPJ010000030.1 GCA_947632485.1 uncultured Muribaculaceae bacterium | reverse complement strand
GGGCTTGAACCAAGGACTCCCTGCCAGTTACGGCACGGTGAGTCAGGTGCTCTGACCAACAAAAAAAGAGTCGCTGACGGGCGACTCTGATGTGGTCCCACTTGGGCTTGAACCAAGGACTCCCTGCCAGTTACGGCACGGTGAGTCAGGTGCTCTGACCAACAAAAAAAGAGTCGCTGAGGGGCGACTCTGATGTGGTCCCACTTGGGCTTGAACCAAGGACTCCCTGATTATGAGTCAGGTGCTCTGACCAACTGAGCTATAGGACCGGTGAATTGCTCCCTTGAGAGCTTTCCGGCTGCAAAGGTAGTGATTTTTTTCTTGCCTTTCTTCTACGCAGACATTTTTTTCTTCTGCGCAGACAATTTTTTCTTCTTCGCCGACTATTTTTTTACGAAAAACTTGCGCGCTGCCCCGAAGACTCTACTTACCCAAATCGAGCAGACGGTCGGTGGTGAAAGGGGGCTCGAGCCAGATCACGCCGGGATCGCGGCGCAGCCAGGTGAGCTGCTTCTTCGCGTATACGCGCGTGTTCTTCTTTATACGCTCTATCGCCTCTTTGAGCGTCATCTTTCCTTCCATGGCGGCAAACATTTCCTTCAGGCCTACCGTGTTGAGCGAGTTGAGCTCTCGCTTCTCAAAGTGGCGGGCCGCTTCCTCCTCGAGTCCCGCCGCCACCATGCGGTCCACGCGCTCGTTGATGCGCCTGAACAGCTCTTCGCGGGGCATCGTGAGGGCCACTTTGATTATTCTGAATGGGCGCTGCTGCCGCCGACCCGTACGCAGCTGCGAGTAGGGCAGCCCGGAGGCCCGGCAGATCTCTACGGCGTGGACTACGCGCTTGAGGTTCCTGCGGTCTACCGTAGCGTAATACTCCGGGTCGAGCCGCACCAGCTCCGCGAGCATATATTCCGGCCCGCGCTCCCGGAGCTCCTCTTGCGCGCGGCTTCTTATCGGCTCAGGTATCGTCGGCAGCTCGTCGATGCCGTTGCAAAGGGCGTCGACATACATTACGCTCCCTCCGCACACCACCGCTTCGTCGCGGCTCCGGAAGATCTCGGAGCTGATTCTCAACGCGTCGGTCTCGAATGCGGAGGCGCTGTAGTAGGCCTCCAGGGGGAGAATGTCGATAAGGTGGTGTCTCACCCGGGCGCGCTCCTCGGCCGACGGTTGTGCCGTAGCTACAGGTATGCCCTGATATATCTGTCGGCTGTCGGCTCCGATTATCTCGGTGTCGAGCCTCTGCGCCGCATCGAGAGCGAGGGCCGACTTCCCGGAGGCAGTCGGCCCTGTCACTACATATAGTCTCTTCTCGCCCATCAGGCTTCTGCCACGAGCCGGCAGATATTTACGATCACGTCGCGCGCCTTCTCCATCGCCCTCACCGGCACGAACTCATACCGGCCGTGGAAGTTGATTCCGCCTGCGAATATGTTGGGGCAGGGGAGTCCCTTGAAGCTGAGCTGCGCGCCGTCGGTGCCGCCGCGTATGGGCTGCACTTTCGGCTCCACACCCGCCTCGCGCATAGCCTTTTCGGCCACTTCGATCACGTGCATCACCGGTTCGATTTTCTCGCGCATATTGTAATACTGATCCTTTATCTCCACGCTGGCGCAGTCGGGAAATTCCGTATTGGTCTTGCGCACGAGATGCTCCATCTCCCTCTTGCGGCTCTCGAAGCGGTCGCGGTCGTGGTCGCGGATTATGTAGGTGAGCACGGTTTCCTCTACGGTGCCCTGAATCCCCACGAGGTGATAGAATCCCTCGTAGCCCTCGGTATGCTCCGGAGTTTCCCAGCGCGGCAGCATCATCATAAACTGTGTGGCCACGCGCATCGAGTTGATCATCTTATGCTTTGCCGATCCGGGGTGCACGTTGCGGCCCTTTATCGTCACTTTCGCCACCGCGGCATTAAAGTTTTCAAACTCCAGCTCTCCGATCGCGCTGCCGTCCATCGTATAGGCCCATTCGCAGCCGAATCTCTCCACGTCAAACTTATGCGCGCCGCGTCCTATCTCCTCATCGGGATTGAAAGCTATGCGCACCTTGCCGTGCTTTATCTCCGGGTGCTGCTGCAGCCATTCTACGGCGCTTATTATCTCCGCTATTCCCGCCTTGTCGTCGGCGCCGAGCAGCGTGGTTCCGTCGGTCACCACCAGATCCTCGCCCACATAATCCATCAGCTCCGGAAACTGCGCCGGGCTCAATACTATGTTGAGCTCCTTATTGAGCGTTATGTCGCCGCCCGGATAGGAGCTTACGATGCGCGGCTTCACGTGGCGCCCCGTCATGTCGGGCGAGGTGTCCATGTGCGCTATGAATCCGATGGTCGGCACCTTGGCCTCGGTCGTAGCTGGAAGAGTAGCCATCAGATAGCCGTTGTCGTCGAGTGTTATCTCCTCGAGCCCCATTTTCATAAGCTCTTCTTTGAGGAAGCGGGCGAAAACCATCTGGCCCGGAGTGGAGGGGGTGAGATTTGTCTCCTCGTCGCTTTGGGTATCGAAAGCCACGTAGGAAAGGAAACGATCGAGCAGTGTCATAGTCTTAGATCTCAAAAATTTTCCACAAAGATAGTCTATCGCTTCCGTATATCAAAATTCCCATGCAGGTTCCGCGGGAGCCATATAATAATCGGGCCGTATTCGCGTTTCTCTGTAAGCGATTGTTAAAAATCTGATTGTTTTAGTTGATTAACTGATTTTTATTTTTAACTTTGTACCTTTGTATTGTGCACACTTGTAAAATTTGGGCATAATTATTACTAAAAAAACAACAAAAGAACAAACGGAACATCATAATGAAGACACGATTGTTTTATTTTCTTGGTCTGCTTGCGGTGACCCTTTCCATTCACGCTCAGGTGTTAGAAGGTGACAGATACGAATTCCAGTACCAGTATCCGGCCGGTACCGGAGCCAAGCTCACCTATTCCCCCCTAAGCGACAATACCGTGGAGGTGGTTTTCCATGCCAACTACCTTAATCTGAAGGATGTCGAGATTCCGGAAAAGGTGACTGACCCTAATGACAGAAAAGTTTACACAGTGACTTCCATCGGCGAAATCGCGTTCGAGAACTGCCAGAACATGAAGTCTATCAAGATTCCGAATACGATACGCGTAATCAAGAAATATGCGTTTGCCAACAACAGCGCTGATGAAATAAATATAAGCGAAAATGTGGAAACAATCGAGGACTACGCCTTCGAGAAATCCCCGATCAAAAGTCTTAAATTACCGGCGAAAGTCACTCGCCTTGAGCGGTATGCTTTCAGCAATTGCGATTTGCTCGAATCTGTACATATAGCCAATCCGGCCATATTCATCGGTCCGCATTGCTTTGAAGGAAGTAAAATGAAGAGTGTCACTTTCGGCGAGAATGCCCCTGAATTTCAAGACAAGGAGGGCTGCATCAGCGAGTATGCATTCGCATATTGTGAGAATTTGCAAAAAATAGAAATCCCCGACAACATGCCCGCCATCGGCTCATACGCTTTCGCATATTGCGCCGACCAAAGTGTACTTGACTTTATGTTTGATACAGATAAATTTAACCAGGGTAACAAAGTTTACTCAAACTTTATGCGTAAAATGGTGGGGAAAGGTCTGGAACACCTCACCATTGGCAAAGGCGTGAAAAAATCGGTGATTATGCATTCTATAGCTGCCGATTGTTAGGCGACATCACAATTCCTGATAATGTCGAGATTATCGGTGACTACGCCTTTGCCAACTGTAGCCTGGCTCATATCAACAGACCATACACTCACCGTATAGTTTCTTCTAAAATTGGAGAGAAAAACGAGTGGAATCAAGACGAAGTACGGGCAATATACAGTGATATTTTATATAATACGGAGAGTGTGTGGTTTACAGATGATGTATATGCCGAAGATAAAGGTGAATCAGGAGGAGTCCAAAAGCAAGTTAACCCGATAAAGCTTACAATAGGTAAAGGAGTCCATACGATCGGCGCCCATGCATTCGAGAATTGCCGCCGATTGAATGAAATCGTTATTCCTGACAATGTGAAATCTTTGGGCGAGTATGCTTTCGCCGGTTGCTACAGATATCTCGATGAGTTTTGCGACCATGATACAGACGGATATAGGACTATCTGCGATGGAGTCAAGAAGATCAGCATTGGAATAGGCTTGACTGAAATCCCGGCTCACGCCTTCGAGAACTGCAAGGCATTAGAATCGATTGAAATTCCCAACTGGATAACAAAAATCGGAGATTACGCCTTCCGTGGGTGTGGCTATGCACATCTTGGGCTCAAT
Source organism: uncultured Muribaculaceae bacterium (assembly GCA_947632485.1). Lineage (GTDB taxonomy): Bacteria > Bacteroidota > Bacteroidia > Bacteroidales > Muribaculaceae > Lepagella. The sequence goes on along the minus strand of CANRPJ010000030.1, from coordinate 30,722 downwards.
GCCCCTTCTGAACCTAATAATATGCTTCCAACTGGCGGATTGCAAAACATTAACTTCGGCACGGGAGTGACCGAAATCGGCGACTATGCTTTTGCCGAGTGTCTGTCGCTAAAACAGGTCACGATACCCGATAATGTAGAAAAAATAGGGGCTTACGCATTTTCTGATTCCCGCTATACATATTGGCCTGTATTGTATAATTTAGGGATTGTTAATGAAATGGACGAATTTTCCAGGCTCGATACAACTGCATATTATTCCGGTAGCACCCGCAGGGAACACTTGATGACAGGTCTTAGGTCAATTGATATAGGCAATGGTGTGACTCATATAGGCGAGGGTGCTTTCGCCCGCAGCAAATGGCTTGAAAAGGTGACTTTCGGTAAGAAGGTTGAGTTTATCGGCGAGCGTGCGTTCGAAAACTGCAAGTCGCTGAAAAGCATTTCACTTCCCAAAGATATTCCCCCAACGAATTTGTTCAAGGGCGCGGGACTTGAAACGCTGACCATTTCCGCATCATGCACTGAAATCAAAGCTGATGATTATTTGGACTGCCCCTATATCAAAGAAATCGTAGTTGAAGAGGGCAATACGGTCTTTACTGTCGACCAGAACGGTCTGCTCATGAGCAAGGATAAGAAGATCGTGTTCTTAGCACCTAAGACAATAAATAGTGTCACTCTTCCCGGCTATGTGAAAGAGATTGGCCCATACGCATTTGCCGGTTGTGCTGATCTCACTTCGGTCACGCTCAACGAAGGCTTGATCGCTGTGGGCGCTCACGCTTTTGACGGTTGCAAGCGATTGGAATGCAATTCTCTACCTGAGAACATCCAAACTATCGGCGACTATGCTTTTGCCGGATGTGAGGCCGCTGCTTTCGATTGGTACGATGAATACGCATGGTACCCTCAGGTCATTGGAACAATCCCTCAGAAAATTGTAACAATCGGTGATCATGCGTTCGATGGTTGCGTTCAGGCCTCTTTCGGACCTTTACCCGAAACGTTGAAATCCATCGGATCGTATGCGTTCAAAGATTGCTGGAAAATGAATCCAATCACTTACGGCGATTATGAGTTCGATGAAACCTCGTATGAAGGTGTTTTCGTAGAAGACGACGACCCTAAGACTTTATACATTGGCATGAATGCTACTGGCTATATAGATCTAAGCCGTTTTGGTGATAAAGTAAAGTTCAATGATTTCGATGTTGACCAGGATAATAAATATTATTCTGTTTACGGCAAGTATGATGATGAAAATAGATTACTCTATAGCTTACTTTTGAATAAAGAAGGAAACACGCTCATTATGGTTCTTTTCGGTTACCAATTTTCTGGTGATTTATCAATTCCGGAAGGTGTCATTACTATTGCCGACCATGCGCTGGACTCTAATGGGCATTTGATATCTAACATCAAAATTCCCTCTACTGTGACCACTATCGGCGATTATGCTTTTTATAAATGTCCGTTCTATAATATTATTGGTGGAGAAGGAGTCAGAACAGTAGGCGCCCATGCATTTGAGCTGGCGGGCTGTGAGGGAGATATCAAAGGAAAATCTGAAAAAGTCGGTAATATTCTAACTTTTGGAAACCTTTTTGACAATTTGACCACGATAGGAGATTATGCTTTCTCCACAGTCGGATTTTGTAATTCGAGCGAAATGATGGACCTTTTTTCACGTGGGGATTACCCCGGATTCTTCGGAGTTGATGCGGGTTCGTTCATTCGCACCTATGGGGCAAAGATAGGGAAGAAAGTGAATTCAATGGGCATTGGAGCATTTAAAGGCACATATTTTGCTGATCAGCAGCTTGTAGTCCCCGCAACAATGACCGAAGTGCCGGACTATGCGTTTGCTGAGCTACCTCATTCATGGAGTAATGGCACCTGGGGAACAAGAAGGTCAGAAAAACGCACTCTAAAAATAGAAGATGGAGTGAAAAAAATCGGTGCATACTCATTTGCAAGGGCATTCGATCTTTTGGATAGTTATACGGTTACCAATGATTACAAAATAACAAATGACAATAACCCCTTCTCCTTTGATGTGACTCTGCCTCAATCTATCGATCAGATAGGGCCCGCGGCATTTATGGAGTGCGTCGGATTCGCTTCAATCAACATTCCCCGAGATGTTACCGAGCTGAGCGACTCACTTTTCATGGGGTGTAATAACCTTAAATCGATAGATTTTAGCAGATCGAGAATCACGCGCATTGGCAAGGAAGCGCTTAAAGATTGCTCGGCATTGATGAGCATTACTCTGCCTGAAACGCTGACTGAGATCGGTGAGGATGCGTTTAGGGGCTGCAGCGGTCTGACAGAGATAGTCATTCCGAAATCAGTTACTAAGATTGGAGCCAATGCGTTCAGGGGCTGCACTAACCTTAAGATAATCAATTTCCCCGAGTCGCTGATTGAGATTGGCGACAGTGCATTCGTGGGTTGCGGGTCGTTCCCGGAGGAAATTGTTCTTCCGGATAGACTGACTTCAATAGGCAAGTGCGCCTTTGATGGCTTGTCAACTCTGAAAAAAGTTACTTTTGGCAAGACGATAGGCTCAATCGGCAAGGAAGCCTTTGTCCGTACCGGTATTTCCGGAAAAATCACCTTCAACGGCAGCGTCGGTTCGATAGGCGAGCGCGCCTTTGCAGACTTAGATATCAGCGGGCTCTCCTTCGGTGGTTCAATAGGCTCAATTGAGAGAAGTGCATTCCAAGGCAGCCAGATCACAGTTGTGGAATTTACCGGCGATGTTGAATCTATAGGGGATGGTGCTTTCGCAGATATGCAAGAGCTTACCAAAGTTACCTTCAGTAAATCAGTCGGCGCTATAGGCAAAGAAGCGTTCATGAACTGCAGCTCGCTTACCGGGTCTGTAGTTCTTAAGGGAACAAAGGTAGTTGACGAGAGCGCATTCAGCGGTTGCAATAAGCTTAAGGAAATCGACCTTGGTGGGGATTTGACCTCGATCGGAGGCTTCTCCTTTAAGGATTGCTCCGCTCTTGAATCGATTCATATTCCCGCCACTGTCACTTCCATCGACCCGACCGCCTTCGACGCCTGCTACGGCATCTCAAAAGTGACTTACGATGCTGAAAGCATGCGGGAATTCGTAGAAAATCTTTTCCCCGATGTAATCTTTATGAAGGCCGATTCAAAAGACGAAGAGGGTCATTCCGGAAGAGAGGCTACCCTCTATGCCCCGAAGGCCTCTCTTATTGAAGCTCAGATGACCGCGCCATGGAACCGTTTTTACAAAATCGTATGTAAAGACGGTAGTGTGACTCATACCACCAAAACTGATCCAGTAGCTTCCGGAGGCCTCGGTCTTATATTCGGAAAACTGAGCGATACCTATTGCGAGGTTGTAGGCACTACCGAGGGCGGAGCTGGGCTGAAAGAAATTACAGTGCCCGCGACTGTCGAGAGCAATGGCACGACATATACCGTGGTGCAGATAGGGCGTGAAGCATTCAAAGGTAATACAATTCTGGAGAAGATAGAACTCCCGAATACTCTGCTCTCAATAGGCTCCCACGCTTTCAAAGGATGCCAGGGCCTTGAAGAGGTCAATATTCCGGATCCGGTTTACCGTATAGGAGTGGGTGCATTCCAGGGCTGCTGGGCCATCTCGCGACTGACTATTCCTTCGGCACTCACTCAGATTACTGATTCTCTGTTTATCGATTGCGCCGGCTTAGCTGAGGTTAAGTTGCACGAAAAACTCACCGCGATAGGAAAGTCGGCCTTCGAAAACTGCTACCACCTGCATGAATTCCAGGTTGCCGGAGAGATGCACCTCACTTCAATCGGAGTGCGTGCTTTCAAGAATTGCAATGACCTTATCAGTCTGGATATCTCGGAGTCTGTCAGCTTCATCAGAGAGTCGGCATTCGAGAATTGCTCCAAACTCGACAACGTCACGCTCCCGGCGGCGCTGAAAAAATTAGAGAATAAGACTTTTGCCAACTGCGACCGCATCACCAGTATGAATATCGGCAACTCGGTAACCGAGATCGGCGACTCGGTCTTCTACGACTGCGCGATGCTTAAGGAAGTTACTGTTCCCGTATCGGTCATAAAAATCGGTGTCGGGGTGTTTGATGCCTGCTCTGAGCTTACGGATATCTATCTTTACTCAGCTAATCCGGCTCTGATTGGGAAGCAGAGATTTGACAACCCCGATTGCCGCGTATATGTCCAGACTAAAGATTATGCGAAGTATCAGAAATCCTGGGAGAATAATTTATATGTGGCAGTTAAAACTGAATCTGACGCCAACATAGCGTTTGATCCCTCAGACTTTGGTTTAGCAGGAGATCCGGTTAAAGTAGAAAACCCCGTAGAGACCCAGCCCGGTGACAGAGTCACCGCTGCTATCACTATGAAATTAGAAAATATGAGGAACCAAGAGGGGAAGAATATAATAGAAAGCTATATTACACCGAAGGCAACAAGGCAGCTTGCCCGATATTATCCCGAAGCAAAAGCAAGTTTCTCTACTGTAGCCCCGGTGAAACATTCTCATGAAGGCTGGAGCTCGAAAGAAAAGAGAGTCGCTGTACCGGCCGACACGATCGGCAACATCTCCATCAAGGGTGTAGGACCCGCTACAGTGCGCGTAGAGACTGAAAACAACTACTATCACGAATATGATATTAAGATCTTTCCTCGGCAGGGCGATGCCAACTGGAACGGAGGCTTCGACATCTCTGATGCCGTCAACATCGCCCAATATGTGGTGAAGAACCGAGCTAACCTCACCAACTGGAACACCTGGATGGGCGGTAACTGGGAATACTACTATCTGCCCGGTGCTGATGTAAACAGTGACGATATTATTTCCGTATCAGATGCCTCGGCCGCTGTGAAATTAGCGCTTGCGGAGCCTGTCCAGGCTGCAGCGCCGGCAGCTGCCTTCGCAGCAGCAGGCTCAGGCAATGGAGCTCTGGTAATCGGTAATCCTGTAGAGGAGTCAGGAGTCTGGTCTGTGCCCGTAGCGATTGAGGAGGAGTTGCCGTTTGTGGCGCTCCAGGCAGATATCACCGTGCCTGAAGGTATGGCTCTCGAAGATGTGAAGGCCGCAACGGGAGCCGGAGATCATAAGTTGATCATGCGCAGAATCGATTCGCGCACGGTGCGCATAGCGCTCTTCGATATCGGGTGTTCCGAATTCGCCGGGGGCGATGAGCCGCTGCTCGAGCTCTTGGTTGCCGGAAAGGCTGTTGAGGCAAGGGATATAACGATATCCGGAATCGTGGCTTCCGACGTCTCTTCGCAAAACTATCATCTCTCGTCGAAAATCGGCAATATCTCTACAGGAATCGAGAATATCGAGACTGTTGAGACCGAAGAATCCGATGGGTTCACCGTCCGCACTTCGACCGACGGACTGATTCTGGAAAATGCCAGAGGTAAGAAGGTCAGCATTTACTCAATCGATGGGCGAGTAGTGAAATCCACTGTACCCGCCTCCGATGCCGAGCAGATCGATCTTTACAAGGGCATCTACATAGTTGCTGTAGAAGGCAAGTCGAAAAAGGTTCTTGTGAAATGATTTATACAGGGGCGCACGGCACCGTGCGCCCCTGTATCGCTTTTTTTAGATTCCAATATAAACGATGATGAACAAGCTATCTAAAATATTCCTCTGGCTGATCCTGCTGGCCGGCTTCGCCGCTTCTTCCGCCTACGCCCAAAAATATAATACATTATACCTCAAACCGATCAACGTTGTGCAGAATGGCACTGCCACTCTCGAGTTTATGCTTGACAATCGTGATACCTTCTACGGTTTTCAAGCTGATATAACTCTCCCTTCCGGTCTGAATTACAAGAAGAATAATAATGTAGTTGAGGTCACCCTGAATCGGGGTCGCTTGGATAGCTCTTATGAAATTACCTCAAATGTTTCAACTGTTTCAGGAGATGATGTATTGCATATAGCTGTTTATTCATCAAAACTCCCACAGCCGGCTATTGAGGGAAACGAGGGAATTCTTTTCTCATTGCCAATCACATCAACTTCTTTCAGGGGAGGTAATGTGACTATCTCCAATATTAAGTTTGTCAGCAGCAATGATCGAGACGTAGAATTGGAAAAAAATGTAACCACTATTAGAGTCTTGCCAACAATCTCAATCAGACCGAAAGCAATCACTCTGTTCAAGGGCTATGAAGGCTTTAATACGGATTCGATTGAAGTTAGTTATTATCCTGACAACTCCTTAACCGTAAAAGATATAAGATGGACCTCTAGCGACAGTTCAATAGCAACAGTTCAAGAGGGCTTGGTAGAAGCTATTGGCGGAGGAGAAGCTATTGGCGAAGTAGAAGTAACCATAACAGCTACTCCCATCGATCCCCTTAATAGCAACTATAAATATAAAGGCGAGCCGGCCGAATGTAAAGTCACGGTGATGCGACCCCAACCGGGATTATATATCATACCGGATAAGTTATTAATGGAAAAAGGCACGGAGGAACCAATAGATGTATTGGTCGTTCTTGACGGAGCTCCGGAGTCAAGTCAAATCGGGTGGTCGTTGCCAACGAAATATAGTGACGTGATATCGATAGATCGAGCTAATCCAGTTCAGGGAGAAAAATATATTGAGCAAAAAGGCTCTATTAAAGCAATTGGAGATGGTAATGCCATACTTACTGTAATTTATGAAAGCGGAGATAAAACCTTGACTGCCACCTGCGAAGTTGTTGTCCAGACTTACGTTAAACAGATTTTTATTAAGAATATGCCGAAATTGGAAGTCGGAGACACATATCAAATGGAGGTAGATATAATTCCGGAAGAGGTTCCCGATTCCATCATTAACCTGACTTGGTATTCAAGTGACGAATCAATCGCAACAGTAGATCCCAAAACGGGAGATCCCAAAACGTGCTTCCTTATTGCCAATGGTATTGGAGATGTTGATATAACAGTCACCTGTCCCACATTCACCGGCCAGACAAGCGATACATATACAGTATTCGTCGTCCCTACCCTCCCCGAAAGTATTACTCTCAGTGATAAGGAGTTATCGTTGTTTGTCGGAAATAGTCATACGATTACGGCAACTATTGAACCGGTCAGAACTACTGATAAGACTGTCGTCTGGACATCGAGCGATGATGACGTAGCCACTGTAAGCGATACCGGAGAGGTCACCGCGCACAAAAGGGGAGTGGCCATCATTACAGCCACTACAGTAAATGGCCTTCAGGAAAGCTGCATAGTGACCGTTGAGATTGAGGTGGAAGAGGTTAATCTGATTCCCTCATCATTGAATCTCATAGTAGGTGAGACTCAACCATTGGAAGTAATTGTGAAGCCTGATGAGGCCTCAGTCTATCCTGTTGTCTGGGAGTCATCAGATACCTTTATAGCTACGGTTTCAGGTGATGGCGTGGTAACCGCTGTAAAAAAAGGCGAAGCTACTATTACTGCTACCGTAAATGGCAAGACCGCTGAGTGTGCGGTGGTCGTAGGCTCCGGATGGATTCCGGTTGAAAGCGTTACGCTTTCGAACTATGAGCTTCTGATGCGTGAAGGCCATGTAGCGAATCTTGTAGCAGTAGTTAATCCTGAAATTGCTACCGATAAGAGCATACTCTGGGTTTCAAGCGATGAGTCGGTTGCGACCGTGGATCAGGAAGGCAACGTTACTGCAATAAAAATGGGCTATGCCACTGTCTCAGCTATTGCCTCTAACGGAGTCAGGGCTGACTGTCTGGTTACGGTGGTACCCGAAATCGTAGCGGTTGAAAGTATCACGCTCAATAAATATTCTACAGAGATCATTAAAGGCAATACCGATACCCTGATCGCTACCATCACTCCCGACGATGCTACGGATAAGACGGTGACGTGGAGATCTTCCGACTGGTCGGTAGCCACGGTCTCGGCCGATGGCGTTGTGACTGCTGTCGGTGTAGGCGAGGCTATTATCTATGCCTCCTCCTCCAATGGTCTCACTGCCGAATGTAAGGTGAAGGTTAATCCCGGTTATGTGCCTGTAGAGAGCATCACGCTCTCCAATTCCGAGCTTCTGATGCGTAAGGGGTATTCTTCTGAGCTGATTGCGATTGTGCACCCCGAGGATGCTACTGATAAGAGCGTTGTATGGTCGTCGGCCGATGAGTCGATTGCCACCGTAGATCAGAATGGAATCGTCACCGCCCATGCTGTAGGAGTAGTGGTGATTACGGTCAGATCCGGCTATGATCCCTCGATAAAGGCCGAATGCGTCGTGACGGTGCAACTGGAGGAGGATATTAATGCCGTAACCGAAATCAGCCTGAATAAGAGCTATATGGAGATGATAACGGGCGACACCGAAACGCTGATCGCTACTATCAGACCCGACGATGCTACGGATAAGACGGTGACGTGGAGATCTTCCGACTGGTCTGTCGTGACGGTTTCAAGCGAAGGTGTTGTGACTGCGATCGGAGTAGGCGAGGCTATTATCTACGCCTCCTCCTCCAATGGTCTCACTGCCGAATGTAAGGTGAAGGTTAATCCCGGATTTATTGAGGTTACCGGAATATCGCTCACTAATACAGAGCTGCTGATGCGCGAAGGATTTACGGCGGAGATTTATGCTATTGTGCGTCCCTTCGACGCCACTGATAAAACCGTAATCTGGAGCTCTGACGATGAATCGATTGCAGTTGTCGATAATGGTGTCATCACGGCGATTAAAACCGGAATTACTGTTATTACCGCTACTGCCTCCAACGGCATGAAGGCTGAATGTGTTGTCACTGTGGTTCCGGTAATTGTAGCCGTTAGTGATATCTCGATCAATAGGAGTAGTCTTCTGATGGCGAAAGGTGAAACCTTTAATCTGGTTGCCACCATCACTCCCGACGATGCTACCGACCCGACTGTGACCTGGATCTCTTCCGACGAGACCATAGCTACCGTATCTGACAATGGTCTTGTAACTGCCGTAGAATTAGGTACCGCTACTATCTATGCCTCCTCCTCCAATGGTCTCACGGCTGAATGTGCCGTGACTGTAATAAACTGGGCGATGACTCCCCGGCAGCTCCTCCGAAAGGGCGATGGCACCACTTGCACCTTTGTAATCCTGATGGATCTTTCAGACGCCGAGTTGGCGGAGCGCGGCTACCGGTATGTGGTGGGCTATACGGATATGTCGGGAGAGTCGCAGATCATCGCAGACACCCCTCTTCGCTATTGCCACACTACGCCGGAAATCTTCAACGATAATTCTCTCGATTTCTGGGTCTTCGCCTATATGGTCGACGCAAATGGTGAGATCTCTACCAGCAATCTGCGCCATCTCGACGGAAGCGTGGAAGAATGCTTCGATCCTTCCATCTATGGCTTTGATCCCGATAAGAGGGGAGATACGCGCACAGAGGATAATGATTGGATTAAACTGACTCCGACAGCTCTCTATATCACTGCAAGTTGCAGCAGTGAGATGCATACCGGTATCTTTACTACTACCGGTTTGCAGGTCTACACCAGATCGTATGGCGGAGCGGCAGAGGTTAATGATGTGATTCCTCTGAATCAGTTCGTGGCCGGAACCTATGTCGTCACCGTGACCTGCGATGGAAAGAGGCAATCAAAGAGAATCGTGATCAGATAAATTGGGAAAAATAGCTTTCTATGAAACTGAATTATCGTCTTAAATATTTGTTGGCGTCGGCCGCTCTGCTTACTGCTTCGTCGGCCCTCGCGCAGAGTCTTGTAAAAGATAAGCTGGAAGTGAAAGTTACCGCCGATATCGGAGTCGGCAATGCCATCTCCGGCTCCAGCCTGTTGCCAGGAATGACCACCAAGTCGGCTGCTTCCGGATTTGATATCACCTTAGGCTGGACCTTCTGGGAGCAGCGTCAGCATTCCCTCCTGGCCAATGTCGGGCTGGGCTATGGCAGCGCATCGCTCACTGCCGATATCTCCGGACTCGATTATAACTATCAGGCTCCCGCTGCAGCTGATATGGACAATGTGCCCTATATCCGCTACTATGAGCTTGACGCGCTGCATCAGAAGGTTGCGGTAGGAAGAATTACGGTGCCCTTATATCTCAACTATCGGTATAAGATCAATCAGACCGTAAATCTCAATGCGCTCCTCGGATTCAAGTTCGGCTTCAATTCATCGAAGAAAGTTTCGGATACCGGCGGAAGGGCCTACAGCTATGGCATCTATCCGCAATATGATAACCTGATGATCGATGCCTCCTATATGAACGAGTTTGGAAATACAACTCTTGGCTCCGGTCTGGCGCTCGAACCGGAGGTGAGCGGAGCCACCGTGTCACTTCTTGTCGGCATCGGCGCCGATGTGCGTCTGTGGGGACCTCTGGCTGCCGGTATTACTCTTGGCTACGAAGCGGGAATGGGCAATATCTTTAAGCCAGTGGCTTCCGATATCGCTTCATTCGATGCCCAGAATGCCCCCGTCACCTATACTGTGGCCGATGGGCAGACTGTGAAGCCGCTATCAGGCTTCCTTTCAGGTTCAAAGTTGTCGCGCCTCTCGTGTGGCATCTCTTTGATCTATCGCTTCTGAATTTTCCCTTGTCCAGTTTGCCGGTAAAAGGCCGCTGACCCCTGAGTGGGTAAAGGCGGCTTTTTAACATATATTAGCGAACAAAATCGCCCCCTTGTGTGTTCTCTGAATGAACGCCGTGTTTTATGCTGCGTACCATTGACTAACTAAACTATTGCCATTATGCATTTCACACCTAAAGAGGAAGAAAAGCTCAAGCTTCTCACTATTGGCCTGATTGCTGAGCGTAGGCTCAATAAGGGGCTGAAACTCAATTATCCGGAAGCAGTTGCTTACATCACTTCGGCCGCCCTTGAGATGGCCCGTGAAGGGAAAACCGTTGAGGAAGTGATGCACGCTGCCACCCAGGTGCTCACGAAAGATCAGGTTATGGAGGGAGTGGCCGACATGATCACGCTCCTGCAGGTTGAGGCTGTATTCACCGACGGCTCGCGCCTCGTCAGCATCCATCACCCCATCAAATAATCCGGGGTTTCGATTTAATCTCAAGTAAAGCCTAAAATTTCTACAACTATGGCAGACAATACAACAAATCCGCAGGAGCAGCAGGGTTATTCTACGCCCGACGGCGTTTATCCCGGAAAGCCCGCTATCGCATATCCCAACACCCCCGGTTTTGAGCCTAAGCAGTATGTGCCTGTCGGTGGCGTGATTCTCGCTTCCGATCCTATCGAGTACAATGCTGACCGCCGCACGCGCAAGATCGTTGTTCACAACACCGGCGACCGTCCCATTCAGGTCGGATCTCATTTCCATTTCTTCGAGGTGAACCGCTATCTGGAGTTCGACCGTCCCGCCGCTTTCGGCTATCATCTCAATATTCCGGCTACCACCGCTATCCGTTTCGAGCCGGGTGAGGAGAAAGAGGTTGAGGTTGTGGCTTATGCTGGCAAGCACCGCGTAATCGGATTCGGTGATCTCGTGAATGGCTACACCGGTCTCGAAGATTCGCCCACATTCTATCCCAAGAAAATTGAAGCTCTCCGCCGCATGAAGGAATATGGCTATAAGTCAGTTACTCCCGATGAGGCTGAAGGAGAATACACTGAAAACCAGGTTAAAAAATAAGACCCACCACTATGGCAACTATATCACGCGAACAAAACAATATGCTTTTCGGCCCTACGGTGGGCGATAAGATCCGGCTCGGCAACACCGACCTTTATGTGGAGATCGAAAAAGACCTCCGCACGTTTGGAGACGAAGTAGTTTATGGCGGTGGCAAGACGCTGCGCGACGGCATGGGCCTCGCCAACGAGTGCACCTCCGATCAGGGCAGCCTCGATCTCGTGATCACCAACGTAACCATTCTCGATCCGATTCTCGGAGTTGTGAAGGCCGATGTAGGTGTCAAAGACGGTAAGATCGCAGGTATCGGTAAGGCCGGCAACCCCAATGTGATGAAGGGTGTGACCCCGTCGCTCGTAACCGGACCCTCTACCGACGCTATCTCCGGCGAACACATGATTCTGACCGCCGCAGGTATCGACGGCCACGTGCATATGTGCTCACCGCAGCAGGCATACAACAGTCTTTCCAACGGTATTACCACTCTGATCGGTGGCGGCGTAGGCCCGACCGACGGAACCAACGGCACAACCATCACCGCCGGCCCGTGGAACCTCGCCCGCATGCTTCAGAGTGTCGACGGTCTGCCTATCAATATCGGTCTGCTCGCTAAGGGTAACTGCGCAGCCAAGCAGAATCTCAGCGACCAGATGGAGGCAGGTGCCTGCGGCTTCAAGATTCATGAAGACTGGGGCGGCACCCCGGGCGCTATCCGCTCCTGCATGGACATAGCTGACCGCTACGATGTTCAGGTAGCAATCCATACCGATACCCTCAACGAGGGTGGCTATGTAGAGGATACGCTTGCCGCAATCGACGGCCGCACTATCCATACGTATCACACCGAGGGCGCCGGTGGCGGTCACGCTCCCGACCTTCTGAAGGTGGCTTCGATGAGCAATGTTCTTCCGTCGTCGACCAACCCGACGCTGCCCTTCGGCATCAACTCGCAGGCAGAGCTCTTCGATATGATTATGGTATGCCATAATCTCAACCCCAACATTCCTTCCGATGTGGCTTTTGCTGAGAGCCGCGTGCGTCCCGAGACCCAGAGCGCCGAAAATATCTTCCACGATCTCGGCATCATCTCGATGGTCAGCTCCGACTCCCAGGCTATGGGTCGCGTAGGCGAGAGCTTCATGCGCACGTTCCAGATGGCTTCCTATATGAAGTCAGTTCGTGGCAAGCTGCCCGAGGATAGCTCGGAGAATGATAACTTCCGTGTGCTCCGCTATCTGGCTCAGATCACCCTCAATCCTGCAATCACTTATGGTATCAGCGATGTGCTCGGTTCTATCGCCGTAGGCAAGATGGCCGACCTCGTGCTCTGGGAGCCCGCGTTCTTCGGCACCAAGCCTAACCTGGTGATCAAGGGAGGTCTCATCAACTGGGCCAATATGGGTGATCCCAACAGCTCGCTTACCACACCGCAGCCCAAGATCATGCGTCCGATGTATGGCTGCTTCGGCGGAGCCCTGCCCGCTACGCGCATGACCTTCGTTTCGCGTGCAAGCTACGATCTGGGAATCAAGGAGAAACTCGACCTCCAGAGCATAGTATATCCCGTTCATGGCGTGCGTCAGCTCTCGAAGGCCGACATGGTGCGCAACACCGCTACGCCGCACATCGAGGTTGATCCGGAGACATTCTATGTGACCGTCGACGGCTACCGCGCTTATGTGGATCCCGCTAAGGAGTTGCCGCTCGCACAGCTCTACTGGTTCAGCTGAACCCTATCCAAATTTTACACTATAAAACTATTTCTGTAACCCAATCCAGGGGGAGGCGCGGTCCGGCCGCACTGGTGGCTGTCAGCGTCTCCCCTTTTGCTTTCTCCACACACTGACCTATGCAAGTTCTGACTGAGATTCTTGGCAATATTCATTCGCCGGAATGGGCGGAGCGTCTTGCCAAAACCAAGACAGAGTCAATATTTCTTGACCAGTGGACGGCTCAGAAAAGCCGTTTCCTGGCTTCAAGCGATGCAGGCACCGAATATCCGGTGGCCCTGAAGCGCCATTCGCAGATAGCCGATGGCGATATCGTATATTATAATCCAGAGGAGGGCAGGGCAGTGGTGCTGCGTCTCGCCCTGAGTCCCGTTCTGGTAGTGGATCTTTCAGGCATTGCAAGCCTCGACCACGACACGATTATCCGCGTATCGGTAGAGCTCGGCCATGCCATAGGCAATCAGCACTGGCCGGCGGTGGTGAAAGGCACCAAGGTCTATGTGCCGCTCACGGTAGACCGCAAGGTGATGATGTCGGTAATGGAGACTCACCATATCGAGGGCATCACCTACGATTTCCAGGAGGGTCAGGAGGTGATTCCATATCTGGCACCCCACGAAATCCGCCGTCTCTTTGGAGGAGCAGGCCAGGAAAGCCACTCCCACGAGCACGGCCACGACCATTCTCACCCGCACCATCACGACCATTGCCACTGATGAACGCATCGCAGACAGCCAAGATCAGCCAGCTCCTGCAGTTTAGCGACAGCGCTTTTCCGGTGGGCACATTCTCCTTTTCCAACGGACTGGAGACAGCGGCCTATGAAAAGGTGGTAACCGATGCCTCTTCGCTGGAGCAGTTTGCCCGCTCAGCGGCGCGACAGGCCGCCTTCAGCGATGGAGTAGCGGCATTGCACTCCTTCCGGGCAGCCGCAGCCGGTGACTACGGGAAGATTCTTGAAGCCGACAAGGCTATCATGCTCTTCAAGATGAACGATGAGGCGCGCCAGATGCTCCGCCGAATGGGCAAGAAGCTCGCGGAGCTCGGGTGCCGGCTCTTTCCGGAGGGTATGATGAAGCAGTGGCTCGGCGATATCGAGGCAGGAGCTACTCCGGGCTCTTACCCTGTGGCTCAGGGGCTTGCTTTTCAGGCAGCCGGTCTTTCCGAAGAGGATCTCTTCGCGTCCCACCAGTATGGGGTAGTCAATATGGTGCTTGGCGCGGCTCTGCGCTGCGTAAGGGTATCGCACTATGACACCCAGAAAATACTCTACACCCTCTCCTTCGAGATCGATCCGCTCTATGAGCAGGCCCGGGAGATGGATCTTTACGACATGCACAGCTTCGTGCCGCAGACCGATGTGCTGGCATCGCTCCATGAAAAAGGCACGATGCGAATGTTCATGAGCTGATACATTAATCTGAAAATTCCTTACCACCAATATATGAGCACTTGCAGAATAGGAGTCGGAGGCCCCGTAGGATCCGGCAAGACATCACTTATAGAAGCAATCACACCGCGCCTTCTCGAAAAAGGCCTTAAGGTGCTGATCATTACCAACGATATCGTGACCACCGAAGATGCGAAACACGTGCGCAAGATCCTGAAGGGGATTCTCGCCGAAGACCGCATAATCGGAGTAGAGACCGGCGCCTGTCCCCACACGGCAGTGCGCGAGGACCCGTCGATGAACATTGCCGCCGTAGAGGAGATGGAGGCAAAGTTTCCCGATGCCGATATCGTATTTATCGAATCCGGAGGCGATAATCTTACCCTTACCTTCAGCCCGGCGCTGGTAGATTTCTTCATCTATGTGATCGACGTGGCCGCCGGCGACAAGATTCCGCGTAAGGACGGCCCCGGCATATCCCACAGCGATATCCTGGTTATCAACAAGACCGATCTGGCTCCCTATGTAGGCGCCTCGCTCGAGGTGATGAAACACGACAGCGAGCTCATGCGTCCCGGCAAACCCTTCGTATTCACCAATTCGATGACCGGCGAAGGTATGGACGAGCTTATCGACCTGATTTACAAGATGGCTTTGTTTGACAAAGCTGAATAAACCCGCTGCACCATGTTCAAGCCCAAAGGCGAGAGATATTATACCGAGACTCCGGAAGTCGACTTTTCGTCGGCGCGGGAGATGCAGCCATATCTCAAGGAGCCGGAGCAGATGTATGTAGGGGCACCCGGCAAAAAAGGGTACCTCCGCTTAGGCTTCGAACTTGATTCCGACGGCAAATCCATTCTGCGCGATCTTGACCGGAGAGTGCCGCTGATAGCTCAGCAAGAACTCTATTTCGACGAGGCGATGCCGGAGATGCCGTGCGTCTACATTCTCTCGTCGGGAGGTCCGAATGTCGACGGCGACCGCTATGAGCAGATAATCACTCTGGCAAAGGATTCCTATGCCTTCGTATCGACCGGAGCCGCCACGAAGCTGGCTTCGATGCGCTGGAACTATTCCGGTATGCGCCAGACCATCAGGCTCGATGAAGGAGCTTACCTGGAATTCATTCCCGAGCCGGTTATTCCCCATGCCCATACGCGCTTCATTTCTGACACGCGCATGGTGATCCACCCTACGGCTACCGCCATATATTCTGAAATCTATATGGGCGGCCGCAAATACTACAACGGCGGCGAGCTTTTCGCCTTCGATATCCTCTCGGTGTGCACCCACGGAGAGCGCCCCGACGGCGAGCAGCTTTTCCGGGAGAAATTCATAATCTCGCCCGAAAACGGCCATCTGCGCGATATCGGCGTGATGGGAGGCTACGATGTGTTTGCCAACGTAGTGGTCTGCACCCCTCCGGAATCGGCAGAGAAAATCTATGCCGCAACCGAGCCTTTCATCGACCGCAAGCGCAAGCTGGCTGCCGGAATAACCCATCTGCCGAGCGATGCCGGTCTGCTCTTCAAGGTGCTCGGGCAGGAGCCCGCGCCGGTGAAGGCGATCGTGAGGGATTTCTGCTCGAAGGTGCGTCAGGCGGTGAAAGGAAAGCCGATTCCGCCCGAATTTCCCTGGAGATAACAATCAGAAAAATACCATTGCTACTATGACTACCGATACCAAAACTCTGAATCCATTGGCCTTTTGCGTGCGCACGCTGCTTCGCGGCGGAGGTCAGGTAATGTTTCAATGCAACGCCTGGACGGGTCTCCTGTTCCTTTGCGGCATATTCTGGGGCAGCTATGAAACGGGCTCTCCTCAGGTGGCCTGGGGCGCTTTAGTAGGTGTAGCCGCATCTACGGTGGCCGGATTCCTCTTCTCCAATAGAGGTTGCGCGCCGACCGACGGCGAGCAGGGTCTCTGGGGATTCAACGGTATCCTGGTAGGCTGCGCCTTCCCGACCTTCATGGCCAACACCTGGACGATGTGGCTGGCACTGGTAATCTGCGCCATGACTACTACGTGGGTGCGTCAGGGCTTCAACAATGTGATGGCTCCCTGGAAGATCAATTCGCTGACCTTCCCATTCGTATTCATGACGTGGCTCTTCCTATGGTGTGCCCGCGAGATGACGGGTCTCGCTCCGGCGGGTATGTCAGCTCCTACCGATGAATTCCATGTAGTCTCTGCTTTCGACTCTTCGTTCGGCTCGCTCGTGGTCTACTGGCTGAAAGGCATAGCACAGGTGTTCCTGATCGATTCGTGGGTAACCGGTATCTTCTTCCTCGCCGCTCTTGCAGTAAGCAGCTGGGTAGCAGCCGTATGGGCTGCAGTTGGCTCGGCTATAGCTCTTGCTGTCGCAATAATCTTCGGAGTGTCAGGCGCTTCGCTCGAAGAGGGTCTCTACGGCTTCAGCGCAGTGCTTACGGCAATCGCGTTGGGCTGCACGTTCTATAAGCCCAACATCGCATCGGCCGTATGGTGCGTGATCGGTACGATTGTCACCGTGTTTGTACAGGCGGGCATGAATGCCCTTATGGCTCCCTGGGGTCTTGCCACCCTGACGGGTCCTTTCTGCCTCACGACCTGGCTCTTCCTTCTGCCTCGCTTCAAGATGGACGACCGTCCGCTGCCGGATCTTTCCGAATGGAACAAGCTGAACGATTGATCTAAAAGCTATTGACTATGGGAGTGAAGCAACCTCTGGCCACGATGCCTATGGACTGGCGCCACTATAAGGCGCTGATCTGCGGCAGCATGGAGCAACTGATCGGAGCGGGCCTTTCGGCAGTGGCCGGCGTAGTGATTCCGATGCTCAGTCTTCTGGGCCACGGCGAGCTGTCGTCGTCGCTTCAAGGTCTGATCGGCGCTACGGCGCTCGTGGGAATAGCAATCGGTTCGCCGGTGATCGGCGGCCTGAGCGACAAATATGGCTACGCCTTCTATTACCGCCTCTGTCCGGCAATTCTTTTTGCCGCTCCCTGGCTCGTATTTGCCTTTCCTTCGGTCTGGGTACTGATAGCCACACTGTTTCTGACGGGCTTTGCTGTAGGCGGTGGCTACAGTCTCGACTCCTCCTATATCTCCGAGCTCATGCCAGAGAAATGGAAGCAGATGATGGTCGGTGTGGCTAAGGCTACCTCGGCGCTCGGCTTCGTGATTCTTGCCGGAGGCTGCTGGATAATCCTGAAAGCTTTCCCTGAAGCGGAGGTGTGGCGCTATCTGCTTCTGCTTATCAGCGCTTTGGGTCTGCTTACCCTTCTTATGCGTATCGGTTATCCCGATTCTCCCCGCTGGCTTCTCCTCAAGGGTCGCGACGCGGAGGCTCAGGCGGCTGCGCGCAAGCTCTTCGGCCCCGATGCCGAGGTGCTTCCGCTTCCTGCTACCAAGAAGGTTAAGGCTGTAGGCTGGAAAGAGATGTTCAAGCCCGGTCCGGCTCTCGACAAGGTTATTTTCAGCGGAGTGCCCTGGGCTTTCGAGGGCGTGGGCGTTTACGGTATCGGAGTGTTTCTCCCGGTGCTCGTGATGGGTCTCGGCATCGATGCCTCTCACGCGGTGGGAATGCAGAAGGTGGTTAATTCCGTGGGGCTCACCACGATAATCAACTGCTTCATCATACCCGGTTTCGTGATCGGCCTCTGGCTTATGAACAAGGTCTGGCACGTGCGCCTTCTCACGTGGGGGTTCGTGTTCTATTCCATCGGAGTGGGAATAGTGCTTGCCGCCTACCTTCTTCACTGGCCTATGTGGATTTCGATTGCAGGGTTCCTGATCTTTGAGATTGCTCTCAACGCCGGTCCTCACTTGATCACCTTTGTGATTCCCTCGCAGGTATTCTCCGTGGCCGAGCTTGGTGCGGGCACGGGTATCGCCGCCATGCAGGGTAAGGTCGGCGCCGTGGTGGGAGTGTTTCTGATGCCTGTACTGCTCAAAGCCGGAGGCATGACTCTGGTGCTGATATTCTGCATCGCAGTCGGTGTGCTTGGCGCAGCGGTGTCGGCTATCTATGGCCGCAAGGTTCTGCCCAAGGGAAGCGACAGAGCAGTGGCTTGATTTTCCGGCCATGTTGATTTTTCTTATGGCCTGATTGATTCTTCTCTGATTCGACAGGTTGCGTCGATGAAGGTTAGTAATCTTGTAAATCATTGTAGTGTAAAATTTTAATGGTTACTACTTGGAATCCCGCCTCGCTTTGGGGTGGGATTTCGTTTGCAAAGTTAAGAAGAAATTCCTAAACTGCAAAATATTTTCTAAAAATTTCTAACGGTCCGGATATGAGCGACTGCGAAGCGGCGCGATGTTGGTAGGGATCAGGGCTATCAGAGGTATAAGCAGAATCAATTGGATCAGGGCTTTGAGCTGAAGCTCAAAGGCTTGGACAAAAATATATGCCCGCGCCTCTGGCGCTCTTTCTATGATGGCCACTCCCCCCAGGTTACGCTTACGCTTCACCTGGGGATTAAAACAATATCGCCGCTACGCGGCTGATTGAGGGAAGCAGGGATTTATCAGGATTAAGCATGATTAATCAGGACTAAGCGGGATTAAGCGGGATTAAGCGGGATTAAGCGGGATTAAGCGGGATTAAGCGGGATTAAGCGGGATTAAGCATGGATTAAGCGAGACTAAACCGAATTAATGGGAATATGGCATCGTCGCTCCGCGACTCAGCATTATATTAGATGCTAATCCCCGGGCTTACGCCTTTTGGCGCTTCACCCGGGGTTACAGTATTGCATCGTGCCTTCGGCACTCTAAGATAATAGCTGCTTTAGCTATGATAGCTGATTTGGCTGAGGTGGGTCGTTGGTCAGGCTACGCATTTCATACCGAGCCATACCATCAGAAGACCGAGGACTACGGTAGGAACGATGTAGCATATAAACTTGAACCATTGTCCCTTCTGGATCATTGCGAAACTGTCGTGGCTGAATGAGGAGAAGGTTGTGAAGCCTCCGCAGAAGCCGGAGATAAGGAGCGCGTTGACCAGCGGGCTCATATCATTGCGGGTCCAGAGGCCCATGAAAATACCGATGATAAAACAGCCGATCACGTTGACCGCAAATGTACCTACAGGGTAGCTGTCTCCACAAAGTTTCTTTCCTGCCACTCCGGTGAGGTATCGTCCGCAGGTGCCGGCAAAACCGCCTAACCCTGCAATAAGCATATATTCGAGTATCATAATTGTCTGTAGTTTATAGGGTTAAGCATTTTGAGTCTTTGCAGCCGGTTTGCGAATGCAAGCAGCGCCAAGGGCTACCATTGCAATACCGAAGATGAGGGTCGTAACCATATAGAATGCGAACATTCCGCCATCGCCTTTTTCGAGCAGCGAAATCATCTCGTCGGAGAAAGAGGAGAATGTAGTAAGACCGCCACAGAAACCGGTGATCCAGAGAAGGTTGGCTGTTTTGCTCAGGCGACCGGTCTTATTGAGATAGCCGTAAAGCATACCGATGATGAGACAGCCAACCATGTTGGCCATGAACGTTCCTAATGGGAATGAGAGATGGCAGATAGCAGCTCCCAGCTTTTCCGAAAGGAAACGAAAACAGGTGCCTAAGAAACCGCCGACACCCGCAATCATAGTGGATTTAAACATAATGGGTATAGTTTATAATTAATGTTCTATCGTCTTTGCTTTAATAACGACAGGGGCGGCGATTTGTTTATGAGTCTTAAGGGCAACTAAAGCTCTCGAGGGGGGATCAGACTGATTATTAGCGGAATCAGAGGATTAGATACCGGTTGGTCAGTCGAAGCGGAGATGGAGGTTCACGATATCGAGCTTCACATCGTAAGGGCGCGCCTGTTTGCGGGGTTTCTGGCCGTGGGCATAGTACCATGAGCGCTGCCGGTCCCAGCTGCGCAGGTC
The DNA here is from genome assembly GCA_947632485.1 of uncultured Muribaculaceae bacterium. Taxonomy (GTDB): domain Bacteria; phylum Bacteroidota; class Bacteroidia; order Bacteroidales; family Muribaculaceae; genus Lepagella. Next base: position 10,084 of record CANRPJ010000030.1, on the reverse strand, counting down.
AATTATCCGCGTCTCTCCCGGCGGCACCTCGCAGTCGGCCTTTACGAACCGCTTATGGATCTGCCGGCCCTCGGGAGTGAGATATTCCAAATTCAATCCTATGGCTGCCAGAGTCTTATCCGTGTTATTGGTTACAGAGAAGGTCTCTTTGTCGGATCCGGCCGGTTTCTGGTAGCCGGAAATTTCTACCTGACTCACGCTGTAGCCGGAATTGTCTTCTCCGCTCTCGCTGCTTACTATGAAGGTGCCTGGCGTAATGGCTTCCTTTGCCACCTTGACTTTTGTCTTTACGCGTCTCGACTGCCCGGCTGAAGGCAGGGGAGCGGCGAGAGCCAACGCGAGAAGGAGCAGCAGGTGCTTCATAAGTATCTGGGATTGAAGCGTGACGATCCGTTGCCGTCGTAGGAGGGATAAATTTTCACCAGTCCGTGAGGCAGGGCAGCCTGCGGGTCGGAATGCCGCATGCGCGCCACTCTCCAGAAGTGAGGCAGAAAGCCCAGAAGATTCCAGTTGATTCCCCGGCTTTCGGCAGCCACATCGAGCGCCATATCGCCCGTAGTGAGCCTGGCCGCACATTTCTTCCAGCCTTTCAGAGCATTAAGGGCTCCTCCCGGGCGGGTTCGCATCTTCACGGCGAAACGCACGGGGTCGGTCGTTACCTCGGCAGTGCCGATCAGATCGCCTGGCTCAAACTTTCCGTCGGCGCCTTCGATCACTCTTATTTCATAACCGGTAGCGGCTGTGGCAGCCTTGATAATCAGAACTTTTACCCCATCTTCAGGAAATTCCCATACGCCCTCAATCCGGTCGAGCGGCGAGGAGTCGCACCATTCCCGGGCGGCCTGCATATCTGTCCAGGGATCCAGCGCCTGAGCCGCGCATGGCAGCCGCAGGATCAGCAAGATCAGAGGAACCGCAAGACGCATCGGTTATTTCGAGGAAAATGTGTAGGCGAAGCCGAAACTCAGGATCTCCTTGAGCATCCATTTGTTCCAGGTGCGCGAATCGCTTTCGTTGGAGCTGTCGTAGCGCAGATGAAAGTAAATCTGCGTTGAGAGGAAGCGGTTGATGGAGAATGAGAGGGTATTTTCCCAGTCGCCGAGGAAATACTTATAGTCGCTGAAGAGGAAGAGGCGCGATTTCCAGTTCATGTTGGTGGCGAAAGTCCAGTCGAGCACCAGTTCCGCCGTGCTACCTATCTGATTCTGAAAGCGCTGTCCCTCTTTTAATCCGTAGCTCACGGGATCAACGTTGCGGTCGATGCAGGTCTTCAGATTGTAGGAAAGCGGCGAAATCGAGGCATCGAACTTGAAAGTCTTCTTCGGGTTGATTTTTGAATACGTCATACCGAGACCGAGAGTGAGATCGCCGGGCGAGAGGAAAGAAGCTTTCCGCACTTCCGAATCCTTGGGGTAGGTGTTGAAGAGCTGGGTCTTGAACTGAGCCGTGAAAGAATAGAACCAGTTGCTGCGTGCCTGATAACCAGTGGTTAGGTTCCACTGGAAGATATCCTGGTTCACACTATATTTATGGTAGAGGTCCTGCGGAGTGGAAATGATGCCCAATTTATAGCTCAAAGCGCTGGTGAATAGCACCTTGGGGTGGTACACCTTGTTGAGCTCCACATTCCAGTTCATGCCAATCAGGAGGGCCAGGTTGTTGTTGCCGCCCTGATACCAGTTGGGGCTGATGTAGGCCTGCGACAGCTGTACGGAACCGCCGGCGGTATGGAGCCAGTGAATCTTTGCTATTTCACCGCTATAAATCTCAGTTTCAGTCGTTTCTGGTTGAGGAAGTTTCTGATCTCTAATCATCGCTCCCACGCTGTGGTCATCATCAGGCAGCACGATCGGTTCCGGGAGCTCCCAGAAGGGGTAATCGATCGTATAAGGATCGAGCACCATCAGGCGATAAATCAGGTCGTCTTCAGCCTGATGGAGCGCCATTGCCCTCTGCAGCCATTCGGGCGAGCCGCCGAACACATCAAGGTTGGCGGGAGTGTCGGGGTTGAGGTGATGTTCCTCCTCATCTTCAGCGTCTTCTATTATAATCTCCTCTTCTCCTGCCGAATCGAGCTTTCCCCAGTCGAGCACCTCCAGAACAGAAACGATAGTATCGGCCGGCTGCTCATCGCCATTGATAACCGCCCCATCATATTTCATTTCCGGCACCTCGATTCCCTTGCTTTTCATCTGGCGGAAACCGCTGAACACCCACGGCGCGTAGAAACGGCTGTAGTCGCCTCGCTGCCTTCCCATAGCGGGGAGCGAGGCGAGGATCTCCTCCGGAGTTCTTGCTATAACCTCAACTGAATCACCCGCAGCTATCTGCATCAGCGAATCAGCCGCAGCCTGACTGGCTTTCAGCGCCTCCTCGCGCGCGGTTTTCTCCGCATCGGATACCACATGGCGAAATTTCGGATTCTGAGCAGCGGCAGAGGCTGCAAGCAATGTTGCAAAAGCGGCGGATAGCAGGAATCGGATCATAGATGGAAGGAATTGGAATCGGTTTTATTTCAGCAAAGAGTCATATTCGGGCGAATTGATCAGGCGCAGAGCCTCCATGAAGATAGGATCATGAAGATTGTAGACCTTGAAATAGGTAGGCGAGTCGTAGACATCGCGTCCAATCAATGCCTTGATAATCATGGAGAAAATCGGTTCGCTCTTAGCGGCCTGCTCAGGATCGGGCTCCACGCCTGCCTTTTCGGCAGCGTCATAAAGCTCGGCGAGCATCTCGGGGGTGACTTTGAAGTCCTTCACGAACTGGTCGTCGGTCTTATAGCGCTTTCTGAGCTCCTTGCGGTGGGCATCGGCATAGTCAACAGCATATTTGATCAGCACGCCCTTTGCCATCACATTGCGGTAATAGCGGGTATATTCAGTTGTATCGAGAGCTACGAAGCGGTCGGGCTCAATGCCTCCTCCGCCGTAGATAGTGCGGCCGAGGCGCAAGGTCTCAGTGCGGAGCGAGTCATCGTGCTTCACGGAGTCGGCGTGCATCAGTTCGCCGCTGTCGAGCCGGTCGAGAATATCGCGGGCGTAGGTCTCCTGATCTCCTAAGGTGTAGGGCCTCTGAATGTTGCGGCCTGAGGGAGTGTAATAATGAGCCACGGTGAGGCGTATCATGGAGCCATCGGGGAAGGGGATCGGTCTCTGCACCAGTCCCTTGCCGAAAGTGCGCCTGCCTACCACGAGTCCACGGTCCCAGTCCTGGATCGCTCCGGCGGTGATTTCCGCTGCGGAAGCTGAGTTCTGGTTTACCATTACGACCAGGCGGCCGTCTTCAAAGAGCGGTTTCTTGCCGCTGGGTCTTGCGGGATTTTCATGCCTGGGCGAGCGCTCGCCCTCGGTGTAAACCGTCAGCGATCCGGGGGTCAGCAGCTCTCCAAGCACCTCGACCGAGGCATCGAGATAGCCGCCGGTGTTGTCGACAAGGTCGAGAATCAGATTCTTCATTCCCTTGGCACGCAGCTTCTTGAGAGCTTCGGCCACCTCTTTGCCGGTATCCATGGCGAAGCGGTCGATGCGCACATAGCCGGTGGCATCGTCGACCATATAGGAGGCACCCACGCTATAGATAGGAATGTCGTCGCGGGTGATCCGGAAATCGATTGTATCAGCAGCCGCCTGACTTTTGCGGAGCACCTTGATATCTACCTTCGAGCCTTTCGGTCCGCGCAGCTTCTTCATCATATCAGCCTGCGGCATCTTTACGCCGGCAATGGCGGTGTCGTTTACGGCTATGATTCTGTCACCTGGCAGCACGCCTACTCGCTCCGACGGGCCTCCTGACACCAAGGAGCTGATTCTCAGTGTATCGTTGGTGACGTTGAAGGATACGCCGATTCCGCTGAAAGTGCCCTGCAAAGGCTCATTGAGCGCCTTCACCTCTTCGGGAGAACTATAGGCGGAATGCGGATCGAGCTTGGAGAGCATAGCCTCGATAGCGGCCTCTACGAGCTTATCTTCGTTGACGGTATCTACATAGAACTGCGAAATGGCATATTCAGCCATGCGCAGCTTATTGTTGGGGTTTGATACCTGCGCCCTCAGCATCGGGCAGAGAGCGAGGAAGGTTATGAGGGGAAGTAATATCCGTTTCATTTCTTTTCTGTTTTAGGGGTAGGTAAAAACGCCGATACATCGGTGCCGAAGCGCTTGAGCTCCCGCACGGCCGACGATGATACGCAGGCCAGCTCCGGACGGGCGAAAAGCATCACCGTTTCTATTCCGGTGAGGCGCCTGTTGATGTCGGCGAGATTTCTTTCTTTTTCAAAGTCAGCCACATCGCGCACTCCGCGCACAAGGCAGGTGGCTCCCGCAGAGGCGGCAAAGTCGGTGGTAAGAGTGTTGTAGACCCTTACTTCCACCCTGCTATCAGAGGCGTAGAGGGCGGCTATAGCTTCCGCCCGCTCCAGAGCGCTCCGCGAAGGGGTCTTGTCGGGGCTGACACCGATACCGATAATTACGCGCTGGAAGATCTCGAGCGCCCGCTCCACAATGTCGGCGTGACCGATGGTGAAGGGATCGAAACTTCCTGCGTAGAGGGCTGTGGAGGAGGTGATTGTGCTCATATCTGAGAGTCGTCTTCCACCACGAGGTTGTTGATTATGAAGTTCTGCCGGTCGGGTGTGTTCTTGCCCATATAGAACTCAAGAAGCTTTTCGACCGTATCCTCTTTTTTCAGTTTCACGGGATCGAGCCGCATATCGGAGCCGATGAATTCGGCAAACTCCTCTTCATTGATCTCTCCGAGGCCTTTGAAGCGGGTGATTTCGGCGTTGGCTCCGAATTTCGCTATAGCGGCCTCCCGCTCCTCGTCGGTGTAGCAATAATAGGTGTCGCGCTCCTCCGGGTTTTCCGCTTTTTTGGCTCGCTTTCCGCGGCCGCGGCGAGTCACCTTTTTATTGCGCACGCGGAAGAGGGGAGTCTGGAGCACATAGACGTGGCCTTTCTTAATCAGGTCGGGGAAGAATGTGAGGAAGAAGGAGATCATGAGCAGGCGTATGTGCATGCCGTCGACATCGGCATCGGTAGCTATGATCACCTTATTATAGCGCAATCCGTCGATGCCGTCTTCAATATTGAGAGCTGCCTGCAGGAGATTGAACTCTACATTCTTATATACGATCTCATGGGTGAGGCCGTAGGTGTTGAGCGGCTTTCCGCGCAGGGAGAACACCGCCTGGGTCTGCGTGTTGCGCGCTTTGGTGATGGTGCCCGATGCGGAATCGCCCTCGGTTATGAAAATCGACGATTCGTCGCGCAGATCCTCTTTGGCCGAGGCTTTAAGCGTGTCGTTATAGTGCACGCGGCAGTCGCGCAGCTTGCTGTTGTGAAGGTTAGCGCTTTTCGCTCTCTCGCGGGCCAGTTTGGTCACTCCAGCCATAGCCTTGCGCTCCTTCTCGCTTCTGGCCACCTTCCGCATCATCACTTCCGCCGTATCGGGGTGCTTGTGCAGATAGTCGTCGAGCTCTTTTTTGATGAAGTCGCCTATAAATTTGTTTACGGTCACCGGGCTGTCGGGAGCTATCTCCTTGCTGCCGAGTTTGGTTTTGGTCTGGCTCTCAAACACCGGCTCCTGAATGCGCACGCTTATGGCGCCGACCATGCCGTTGCGAATGTCGTTGTATTCGTAACCCTTTCCAGAGAAATCTTTTATTGTGCGGCACACTGCCTCGCGGAATGCCGCCAGATGCGTGCCGCCCTGAGTGGTATGCTGACCGTTGACGAAGGAATAATATTCTTCGCCGTACTGGTCGGTATGGGTGAGCACAATCTCTATATCCTCGCCCTTCAGATGGATAATCGGGTAGAGGGGCTCAGAGGTCATGTTTTCGTTCAGGAGATCGAGCAGGCCGTGGCGCGAGGAATAGCGCTTGCCGTTGAAATAGATCTGGAGCCCGTTGTTGAGGTAGGTGTAGTTGTTGACCATCGTCTCCACAAACTCCGGGTTATACCGGTAGTCGCGGAAGAGCTCAGGGTCAGGCTTAAACTTCACGAGCGTGCCGTTGGGTTGGTCTGTGGGCACAGGGGCGCCCTGGCTCACGAGGTCGCCCTGATGGAAGCGCACCTCTACCATCTGTCCGTCGCGGAAACTGGCTACGGTGCATTCGGTGCTCATGGCGTTTACAGCCTTGAGACCTACTCCGTTGAGTCCCACTGACTTCTGGAAATATTTGCTATCGAATTTTCCTCCTGTATTGATTTCCGAAGCTACCTCCTTCACCTTTCCGAGGGGAATTCCGCGTCCGTAGTCGCGCACGCTTACTTCTCCATCTTCGCTAAGCGTGATGTCGATCCTGCGGCCCGATCCCATGTTGAATTCGTCGATTGAATTGTCGACTACCTCCTTCATCAGCACATAGATACCGTCTTCGGCATGAGTGCCGTCGCCGAGTTTGCCGATATACATGCCCGGGCGCCTCCGGATGTGTATGTTCCAGGGGAGAGTGCGTATCGCGTCGTCGTTGTATTCGTAGGTAGGCTTCTTCTCTGCTTCTTCCATCGTGAGTGCAAAGTTAAGAAAAAAATAATTTTGGTGGAAGCGGAAAAAGTAGTACCTTTGCAAGCCGATTATTTCCAAAGCAATATGCCTCGGTAATCCTCGATCGCCTTTTGGCCTTGGCGGCAGGGGAGAATCGGGCACGTTTTTGAAACCAAAAAAGACAATAACTGAAGTGGATACTTTAAGTTACAAGACGATTTCCGCAACACCCGCTACAATCAAGAAAGAGTGGGTGCTCATCGATGCCACCGACCAGGTGCTCGGTCGCCTCTGCTCGAAAGTGGCCAAGCTGCTTCGCGGAAAATACAAGGCTGACTTCACCCCCAACCTTGGCTGCGGCGACAATGTAATCATCATCAACGCCGACAAGGTGCGCATGACGGGCAATAAGTTTGAGACCCACGAATATCTGCGCTATACGGGCTATCCCGGCGGTCAGCGCGCATTTACTCCCGCCGACCTCATGGCAAAGTCTAAGAAGGCTACCATGAAGGCAGGTAAGCACAGCCTCTTCATCAAGGTTGTGAAGGGCATGCTGCCCAAGACTAAGCTCGGCGCCGCCCAGCTCAACAATCTCTACGTATACAATTCTGCAGAGCATCCGCACGATTCCGTAGAGGTGAAAGTGATCGACATCAACAAACTCAAATAAGAGATGGAAAAAGTCAATGCATTAGGCCGTCGCAAGGCCGCTGTGGCCCGCGTACTTCTCACCGAGGGCAATGGCACTATCACGATCAACAAGCGCCCGTTGGACGTGTATTTCCCCTCTTCGATCCTCCAGTATATCGTGCGCCAGCCGCTGCAGACGCTTGATGCCCTTGGAAAGTATGATATCCTCGTGCATCTCGACGGTGGTGGCTATAAGGGTCAGGCTGAGGCTCTTCGCCTCGCTATCGCCCGCGCGCTGGTAAAAGTGAATCCCGAAGATAAGCCGGCTCTTCGCGCCGAAGGATTCATGACCCGCGACGCCCGCTCCGTAGAGCGTAAGAAACCGGGTCGTCCGAAGGCTCGCAAGCGCTTCCAGTTCTCCAAGCGTTAATCAATGCGAGGCAGAATCTGTTGCAGGCAGTAACGAATTTTTTCGGAGGCAGCCGGTGCGTGTGTAAATCGCACCGACTGCCCCCAACTTAGTTTAGTATCTAAACGCGGGAGATGGACACGTTCCCTACTTCCGGGTTGAATTCAAAAGAACGTAAACAACTACCAAACAAATGGCAACACCCACATTCGAACAACTTCTGGAGGCCGGCTGCCACTTCGGCCACCTCAAGCGCAAATGGAATCCCGCAATGGCTCCCTACATCTTTATGGAGCGCAACGGAATCCACATCATCGACCTTTATAAGACCGCAGCTAAGATCGAGGAGGCTTCAAAGGCTCTCCGCCAGATGGCAAAGAGCGGCAAGAAGGTGCTCTTCGTAGCTACCAAGAAGCAGGCTAAAGAAGCTATCGCAGACAAGGCTGCCGCAATCGGCATGCCCTACGTGATCGAGCGTTGGCCCGGCGGCATGCTCACCAACTTCCCCACGATCCGTAAGGCCGTGAAGAAGATGACCACCATCGATAAGATGGCAAAAGATGGCACTTTCGATAATCTGTCGAAGCGCGAGAAGCTGCAGATTACCCGTCAGCGTGCAAAGCTGGAGAAGAACCTCGGTTCGATCGCCGACCTGAGCCGTCTTCCGTCAGCCCTCTTCGTAGTCGACGTGATGAAGGAGCATATCGCTGTAGCTGAGGCTAAGCGTCTGGGTATCCCCGTATTCGGCATTGTCGATACCAACTCGGATCCCAATGAGGTAGATTTCGTGATCCCGGCAAACGACGATGCATCAAAGAGCATCGAGGTGATTCTCGACGCAGTGATCGGCGCAATGGCTGAGGGTCTTGAGGAGCGCAAGGTAGAGCGCGTAGACGCTGAAGAGAAGGAAGAAGGCGCCGAGGCTCCCGCTGCCGGAAAGCGTCGCCGCATGCGCCGCAATGAGGAACCCAAAGCTGAGGCTCCCGCTGCTGAGGCCGCTCCCGCTGAGGCTCCCGCCGCAGAGTAAGGATCAGGTTCTCTAATCTCAAATTTTAATCGACTGAAAGAATTATGGCAGTATCAATAGAAGATATCAAGAAGCTGCGCCACATGACCGGCGCCGGTATGATGGATTGCAAGAACGCTCTTGCTGAAACCGACGGCGACATCCAGGCCGCTATCGAGATTATCCGCAAGAAAGGTCAGGCCGTAGCCGCCAAGCGTGAAGACCGCCAGGCTGCTGAGGGTTGCGTGCTCTCCGGCGTGAATGGCGATTTCGCAGCTATCGTAGCTCTGAAATGCGAGACTGACTTCGTGGCAAAGAACGAGTCGTTCCGCGACCTCACCAAGGCTATTCTGGCCGCCGCTCTCGAAGCTAAAGCCAAGACTCTCGATGAGGTGAAGAAACTTAGCCTCGGCGACCGCACGGTAGAGGAGAGCATCACCGACGAGATCGGTAAGACCGGCGAGAAGATGGAGCTCGGCGCTTACGAGTGCATTGAGGCTCCTACAGTAGCCGCTTATGACCACCTCGGCAACAAGCTCGCTACCATCGTAGGTCTGAGCGAGGCCGGTGTAGGCGCAGAGGTAGGTAAAGAGGTAGCTATGCAGGTGGCAGCTATGAATCCTGTAGCTGTTGACCGCGAGGCCGTGCCCGCTTCTCTGGTTGAGGAGGAGAAATCCGTAGCAATCGAGAAGACGAAGCAGGAGCAGGTTCAGAAGGCTGTGGAGGCTGCGCTGAAGAAGGCCGGTCTCAACCCGAACCACTTCGATAGCGACGACCACATCGCTTCCAACATCACCAAAGGCTGGCTTACTGAAGAAGATGCCGCCAAGGGTCGCGCAATCATGGCCGAGGCTGCCGAGAAGAAGGCTGCAAATCTGCCCGCTGCGATGATCGAGAACATCACGAACGGCCGCCTCAACAAGTTCTTCAAGGAGAACTGTCTGATGGAGCAGGAGTATCACCGCGACGGCAAAATGACCGTAGGTCAGTATCTCGATTCTCAGAAGAAGGGTCTCGTAGTAGTATTCTTCAAGCGCGTAAACCTCAACGAGGATTAATCAATTTTCCGGTGGCCTTGAGTCATCAGGAGCACCGTATAGCAGGAGTGTCGCATAGAGCGATGCTCCTGCGCTCTATTAGGTGAAATATTTGGTAGGTGGAGTTTATAGCAAATTGACTGATCTGGTGTGTAGGGGAGTGGTTGTTGAGGATACATGGCAATTTACCCGAAATATTGCCGGATTGGGTCTCCTGGCATCATTTTGAAGAAAGTTTTTTCGGTTTCTGCGGAATTTTTTCTTTTGAAAGTTTTGTGGGAATAAAAATAAGTAGTAACTTTGCAGTCGAATTTCGGACAGCCTTTGCAAAAGCGTCTGAAATCAGGGCGAATACCAGAGTGGCCAAATGGGGCAGACTGTAAATCTGCTGGTTTATACCTTCGGTGGTTCGAATCCATCTTCGCCCACAAAAAATGCGGAAGTAGCTCAGTTGATAGAGCATCAGCCTTCCAAGCTGAGGGTCGCGAGTTTGAGCCTCGTCTTCCGCTC
>CANRPJ010000029.1 GCA_947632485.1 uncultured Muribaculaceae bacterium | reverse complement strand
ATTTTTAGTTCGTCATTAAATAACGTCGCTGTCCATATAATATTATATCCCCACCCTATTATTATCTCTAATATTATCTCGCCGCGATGAATTTGGCTGGGCAGGGATTTTTTCGTATCTTTGCGTTGCTCTAAAGAAGGGCACCGGTGGAAATGCTGAAAGCTTTGTTTTTTCTCTATCAGTGGCTGATAGCCGGACCGATTCTTCTGGTGCTGACGGCCATAACGGCTATCATCACAAGTTTGGGATCGATTCTTGGCAACCGCGACTTCTGGGGCTATTGGCCTCCGCATATTTGGTCGCGTGCAGTCTGCGTGCTTTGGTTTGTGAGAGTAAAAGTAGTGGGTCGCGAACTTCTCGATCCCACAAAAGGCTATGTCTTTGTAGCCAACCATCAGGGAGCCTTCGATATCTGGTCAATCTACGGCTATCTCGACCATAACTTCAAATGGCTGATGAAGAAGGAGCTTGAGAAGATCTTCCTTGTGGGAGCCGCATGCCGCAATGCCGGTCATATCATGGTAGACGACAGCAATCTGCATGCCGTAAGGGAAACGATGAACAATGCCGAGAAGATTCTGGCTCACGGAATGTCGCTGGTAATCTTCCCGGAAGGTAGCCGAAGCTGGGACGGCCATCTGATTCCCTTCAAACGCGGAGCCTTCATGCTGGCCGCAGAGTTCCGTATGCCGGTAGTGCCGATCACGATCGACGGTTCATTCCGCGCGATGCCACGAACTACCTACAACGTGACGCCGGGTACGATTACGCTTACAATCCACAAGCCAATCGAACCGGGTCCGAAAGGATTCAATACCAAGCAGCTCATGGAGCAGTGTCGGTCAGCAATTGCATCGGCGCTTCCAGGAGAGGAGGAAAACAATGGCTAAGGAGAAAAAATATTCCACCCTGCTGATCATAGCTGCCTCCGACAGTATTGGAGGAGCAGGAATTCAGGCTGATATAAAGACAGCCACCTCTCAGCGGGTATATGCCATGACAGCGCTTACGGCTGCAACCGCGCAAAACACAAGAGCCGTAGAGGCTATATGGCCATTGCCGGCAGAAGCCGTGAGGCAGCAGATAGAGGCCGTGCTGGCAGATGTGAGACCAGATGCCGTAAAGCTCGGAATGCTTCATAATGCCGGGATCGTGAAGTGTGTTGCCGAAGAGATCCGGAAGCATAAGCTGGAGCACGTGGTTTGCGACCCGGTAGCGGTAGCCTCATGTGGTGATTCTCTGAGTGCCGACAGCCGGGAGATGGCCGAAGCAATGAAGAAAGAACTGTTTCCTCTCTGTGAGCTGGTCACTCCCAATATTCCTGAAGCTGAGGTATTTCTTGGACGGAAAGTGGACGATCCTGAAAAAGATGCTGAAATTCTGCTGAGGGAATGGGGCTGCGGAGCAGTGCTCCTCAAAGGAGGCCATGGTCAGTCACCAGAATGCCTTGATATTCTGGCTGCAGATAAAGGCTGCGCAAGATTTACTCACGCGCGCATCAGCACCCGCAATTCTCACGGTACGGGGTGCACTCTCTCCAGCGCTATTGCCAGCGGACTGGCAAAGGGCATGAAACTTGAAGAAGCCGTGAAAGGCGGCATCAGATATGTCACTGACGCGCTGCGCAGTGGCGCTCCCTACGCACTTGGCGGAGGCACCGGTCCTCTCTGCTTCTGGCCCGATAAAGAGATTTGAGCATGAAACTCATAGTCAACAACGAAGTAAGGGAGTTTTCCGAAGAGAGGCTCCATGTCGCTGCCCTGGTAGAGATGCTGGTGGCTAAAAATGCCTCTGCGGCTGTTGCCGTAGGTGGCAAACTGGTGAAAAAGGAATTGTGGACGGTGACCTGGCTCAACGACGGCGACACCGTAACGCTGATAACGGCTGCCTATGGAGGCTGAGAAACCATCGTTTCTCAAAATAGCGTTTACAGCTCCGGTGGCAGTAGCCGACGAAGCGCATCGCATAGCCGCGCTTCTGCTGCAGGAGGGCTTTGATTATGTGCATATCAGGAAACCAGACTGGACTGCCGATCAGACTGCGGAGCTCATAGAAGCGATTCCCGAATCGCTCAGGAGCCGACTGCGGCTGCACGACCACTTTCAGCTGGCACAGAGATACAACCTTGCAGGAGTACATCTGAATTCCCGCAATCCTATAGCCCCCGCAGGGGTTGCTAAGACACAGAGCTGCCATTCGGTCGAAGAGCTCGCCGGGTGTGACGGTTTCGATTATGTGACCCTATCGCCTATTTTCGATTCAATCTCGAAATCAGGCTATAAGGCGCGTTTCGCTCCCGATGCTTTGCTGAAAGCGAAGCCGGCGGTGCCGGTAGTGGCTCTCGGAGGCGTCCGACCGGAGCTTTTCGGTGTTATAAGAGAGAGAGGGTTCAACGGCGCAGCCCTCTTGGGATATTTATGGCCGGAACTTAAAAACTGAAAGACGATGTTACAGTACATAACCAATACCGAATGCGGAGTGCCCGTCACCGAGCAGATCCGCGAGGTTCTGGCCGGCGGAGGCCGCTGGATCCAGATCCGCATGAAGGAAGCTACCGACGATGAGGTGCGCGCAGTAGTAGAGCAGGTAAAAGAGGAATGCCTTGAGAAAGGGGCGTTTCTGCTTCTCGACGACCGCGTAGAGCTCGCCAAGACGCTCGATGTGGCCGGAGTGCATCTTGGTAAAGACGACATGCCGCCCTCCCAGGCGCGCGTGCAGCTTGGCGCGGCAGCAGTGATAGGGGTGACGGCAAATACAGGCGCCGACATAATGGCGGTTGCAGCTCTCGATATTGACTATTTCGGATTCGGTCCCTTTGAGTTCACGACCACGAAGAAGAATCTGGCTCCGCAGCTCGGTCTCGAGGGCATGCGCAAGCTCTGTGAGGTGCTTCGCGGCAACAAGGTGGAGAAGCCCTGTGTGGCTGTAGGCGGCATCAAACTCGATGATGTAGTGCCTCTTATGGAAACCGGAGTCAACGGTCTGGCCGTAAGCGGAGCCATAGCCAATGCAAAAGATATAGCGAGGGAGACCGAGCGCTTCCTTGAAGCATTAAAACCTTTTGAAAAATGAAAGATACTCTCACCATAGGTGGACGCGAATTCAAGTCGCGTCTGTTCGTCGGAACAGGTAAGTTCTCTTCTCCCGACGTGATGCTCGAAGCTGTGAAAGCTTCAGGTTCAGAAATGATTACTGTAGCCATGAAACGCGTCAACATGATGAATGAGGCTACCGACGAGATGCTTACCCACATAAACCGCGACCATGTGCAACTTCTGCCTAACACTTCAGGAGTGAGAAATGCCAAAGAAGCCGTGCTCGCTGCCCAGATGAGCCGTGAGATATTCGGTACCCCGTTCATCAAGCTTGAGATCCACCCCGATCCCAAATATCTTATGCCGGATCCGGTAGAGACGCTTGAGGCTACGCGCGAACTGGCAGCCGACGGTTTTGTAGTGCTTCCATATATCCAGGCTGACCCGGTGCTGTGCAAGTTGCTGGAAGAGGCCGGAGCAGCTGCGGTGATGCCTCTCGCTGCCCCGATCGGAACAAACAAAGGGCTCGTGACCCGCGATATGCTCGAGATTATCATCGAGCAGACGCAGGTTCCCGTAGTGGTCGATGCCGGCCTCGGTGTGCCCTCTCATGCGGCGGCCGCGATGGAAATGGGTGCAGATGCAGTTCTCGTAAATACAGCTATCGCTGTAGCCTCTGATCCGGTAGCAATGGCGCGCGCATTCGCCAAAGGCGTTGAAGCTGGCAGAGAGGCCTTTCTGGCAGGTCCGGGAGCTGTAGGTAGCACCGCATCAGCCACAAGTCCTCTTACCTCTTTCCTCGACTGACCGACAACATTAACAACAATAGCAAATCAGAACATGAAAATCGAAGATATCGACGTAACGCAATATCCCAACTCGGAGAAAATCTACGTGAAAGGTACGCTTCACCCAATCTCCGTAGCTATGAGGAAAATCAACCTCTACCCTACCGTGAAGATTGAAAACGGCAAGAGGGTAGAGTATCCTAACGATCCGGTAGTGGTCTACGACACAAGCGGCCCATATACAGACCCTGAGGCTAAAATCGATATCAATGCCGGTCTCCCCAGATTTCGGGAGGAGTGGGTTGAGCAGCGAGGAGACACAGAGACGCTACCCGACATCACGAGTAGCTACGGACGCGCAAGGCGTGATGACAAGAGCCTCGACGCTATCCGCTTCCCGGTGAGCCATAAACCGCGCCGCGCCAAAGAGGGACGCATTGTGACCCAACGCCATTATGCCCGCAAAGGCATAATCACGCCCGAGATGGAATATGTGGCTATCCGCGAGAACCTCAACAATAAGGAACTCGGAATCGAGAGCTATATCACTCCGGAGTTCGTGCGCCAGGAGATTGCTGCAGGCCGCGCTGTGATTCCTGCCAACATAAACCACCCTGAAGCGGAACCGATGATTATCGGTAAAAACTTCAGCGTAAAGCTAAATACCAATATCGGCAATTCCGCCCTCTCCTCCGGTATCGAGGAAGAGGTGGCCAAAGCAGTATGGAGCTGCTATTGGGGCGGCGATACCCTGATGGACCTTTCGACAGGCGATAATATCCATGAGACCAGGGAATGGATTATCCGCAACTGCCCGGTACCCATGGGCACCGTGCCTATCTACCAGGCTCTGGAGAAGGTGAACGGCGATGTCAAGAAACTCACATGGGAAATCTATCGCGACACTCTGATCGAGCAGTGTGAGCAAGGCGTAGACTATTTCACGATCCACGCCGGAGTGCTTCGCGAGCATGCCAAGCTCGTGGAGAAGCGCCTCACCGGCTGCGTTTCGCGCGGCGGTTCAATCATGACCCAGTGGTGTGTGCTCCACAATGAGGAGAGCTTCCTCTACACCCATTTCGACGAGATCTGCGAGATTCTCAATAAATACGATGTAGGCATATCGCTGGGCGACGGGATGAGGCCTGGAAGCACCCACGATGCCAACGACGAGGCTCAGTTTCTGGAGCTCGACGTGATGGGAAAACTCGCCCAGAAGGCTTGGGAGCATGATGTTCAGGTATTTATAGAGGGACCCGGCCACGTGCCGATGCATAAAATTCCGGCCAACATGGAGCGTCAGGTGAAGGCCTGCATGGAAGCCCCGTTCTATACCCTTGGCCCTCTGACCACCGATATAGCTCCCGCCTACGACCATATAACCTCGGCTATCGGCGCAGCAATCATCTCCAGTCTCGGCACTGCCATGATCTGCTACGTGACTCCGAAGGAGCACTTGTCGCTGCCTACGCTTGAAGATGTGCGTGAAGGAGTGATAACCTACAAGATCGCTGCGCATGCTGCCGATCTCGCCAAAGGTTTCCCTGGAGCGAATGTGCGCGACGATGCCCTTAGCAAAGCGCGCTACGACTTCCGATGGAAAGATCAGTTCAACCTCAGCCTCGACCCGGAGAAGGCCCGCAGGTACTATATGGAATCAAGGCGTGACGCTCCTGATGCCGACGACAGGTTCTGCACCATGTGCGGCCCGAACTTCTGCGCCATGAGAATTTCACAGTGCATCACGGAGGAATGCCAGAAATGAGCGAAAGCATTAAAAAGATGAAGTCGGATCCGGACAAAGACGCTGTGTTCGGTCATGGCTTCGCCGACATAATCGACCAGTGGTCGTGGGACGAGACCATTGAAAAAATCGAAGGAGCCCGAGATGCCGATGTGAGAAGGGTGCTCAATCAGGCGGCTCACTCCGGTAAGCCTCTTACTCCCGAGGATTTCATGGTGCTGATCTCGCCTGCCGCCGGCAACTATCTGGAGCCCATGGCGGCTATGAGCAGGCAGTTCACGCAGGAGAGATTCGGTAAGACAATCTCTCTCTACGTGCCGATGTACGTATCCAACGCCTGCACGAACAAGTGCGTGTACTGCGGATTCAACCACGATAACCCCTTCACACGCACTACCCTCTCGATGGAGCAGGTGAAGCAGGAATGCGAGGCTATAAGGCGCATGGGTCCTTTTGAGAATCTACTGATAGTGAGCGGGGAATATCCTGCACTATGCGGCATTCCATATCTGGAAGAGGTGTTGCGCACATGCCGCCCTTACTTCCATAATCTCACCATCGAGGTGCAGCCGATGCGTGCCGCTGAATATGAGCGGCTTACCCATAGCGGCATGAACGGAGTGGTATGCTTTCAGGAGACCTACCACCGGGAAGCCTATAAGAAATATCACCCACGGGGCATGAAGAGTCATTACGACTGGCGGCTCAACGGTTTCGACAGAATGGGCGAAGCGGGAGTGCACAAAATCGGAATGGGTGCTCTTCTGGGTCTGGAAGACTGGCGGGGTGATGTGGCGATGCTTGCGCGGCATCTGCGCTATCTGCAGAAGCGCTACTGGCGCACCCGCTACTCCGTCAACTTTCCCCGTATGCGTCCCTCGGAAAGCGGATTTCAGCCAAAATCCATAATAAATGACCGGCAATTGGCTCAGCTTACTTTTGCTTTCCGCATCTTCGACCATGATGTGGATATCTCATATTCTACTCGTGAAGCCCCTGAGTTTCGCGATAATATGATGAGCCTTGGAGTTACTTCCATGAGTGCGGGAAGCCACACAGAACCTGGCGGGTATTCCCACTCCAAAGAGGCGCTCGAGCAGTTTGAGGTATGCGATTCTCGCTCCCCCAAAGAGGTGACAGAAGCAATACGCGCCCACGGTTATGACCCCGTATGGAAAGATTGGGACTCAGTATTTGATTGAATTAAAGTTAAAAAGAATCAAAGAGAGAGCTTGCCACTTGCTGAAAAGGAGTTAATTCTGTAACTTTGCACGCTAAAGCCAACGACTGAAACCAAAAGCGCAGATGCTCAGATATATTTCGATACTGCTGATGGCCGTGGTCATGTGTTCATGCGGAGAGTATTCCCGCGTGCTTAAAAGCCGTGACCCGAACTATCGGTTCGATTACGCCAAGCGGGCTTTTGAGAAGCGCAAATATGTGCAGGCAGCCACAGTGCTGGCCGACGCAATCACGCCGCTACGAGGAGGCCCCAATGGCGAAGAGGCTCTCTACCTGCTCGCCATGTCGCATTATGAGAACCATGACTACGACAATTCGGGAGTCTATTTCAAGACCTATTATACCCGCTATCCGAAAGGCAAATATGCAGAGTTTGCCCGCTTCTACAGCGGTTACGGATATTATCTCGACTCACCGGAACCTCAGCTTGACCAAAGCACTACGGTAAAGGCTATCGAGGAGCTGCAGGGATTTCTTGACTATTTCCCAAAAAGCGACCGGGTGACAGCGGCACAGAACGCTATCTTCGAGATGCAGGACAAGCTGACGCTCAAAGAGCTCCAGAACGCTCAGCTCTACTACAACCTCGGCAACTTCATGGGCAATAACTACCGCTCCGCAATAATCGTGGCTGAGAATGCCCTGAAAACCTATCCTTACTCGAAATATAAAGAGGATTTCGAGATGCTGATACTCAAGGCGAAATATCAGGAAGCGAAATATAGTGTGGCAGAGAAAAGCTCAGAACGCTACCGTGATGTAATCGATGAGTATTACTCCTTCATAAACAACTTTCCTGATACGAAAAACCGCAAAGAGGCAGACAACATCTACAAGATTGCGGAGAAACACGTGAAATAGGAACTCATACCGACCCAGCATATATGGATTACAAGAAGATCAAAGCCCCGGCTAACACAGTCACCCGCGACATGATCAAGATGGCTGACCAGACGGGCAACGTCTACGAGACAGTGTGCATCATCGGAATTCGCTCCAATCAGATTGCACAGGAGATGAAACGCGATCTCGAAAAGAAGCTTCAGGAGTTTGTATCAACCGACAATCTTGAAGAAGTGACCGAGAATCGCGAACAGATTGAGATTTCACGGTTTTTCGAGCGTTTGCCCAAACCGACTCTCATTGCAGCAGAGGAATATATAGACCACAAACTCTATTTCACCAATCCTGCAAAAGAGAAAGATCATATCGACGACTGATCGCATCGTGGAAAAAAGAAGCTTGGAGGCGCCCCTTGAAAGGAGGCGCCTTCATATCTTCAACCCGGAAACCGAGATGGCGCTCGGGGCAGGAGGAGCAAGTTATTCTGCTCCTACAGCCATTGCCAATCTGAAAAAACGATGGGAACTGCTTCCGGCCGTGTGGGCCGATAAAGGCGATTCTATCCTGGCACAGGCACCGGCTTCGACTCCCACTATCAGACAACTGATTGAAGAGAAACATCTTGAGATAGTTAGCGGAAAGAAAATAGGTCAGACTGATGCAATTCCCGATCCATGGGGGTGGAACCGCTCCATCAGAAATGAGCTTCAAAGGTATGGTATATCGGCAAGCAGGATGCCAGATAATTATACGCTCGAAAGATGGAGAGATCTGGCGCACCGCAAAACCGCCTTACATTTTCATAGCTTTTGGAGAGAGGAATTCGATGAAATGCCGGTAGAGCTGCCTGCAGTATGCTGCAATGTGGAAGATGCACTTCGCGCAGCCGCACAATTTGGCAACTCATGTATCAAATTACCTTGGAGCAGCTCAGGCCGAGGAGTCTGGTTTTCCGACACTCTTAATGAATCCAAATTGCGTTCCATAGCGGAAGGAGCAATCAAGCGACAAGGTGCAGTAATTGTTGAGAAAGCAGAAACTGTAGCTCTTGATTTTGCCACAGAATGGGAATGCAGGCTCGGAGAGTGCAGATTCTTAGGATTCTCGCTTTTTCTAACAGAGAAGGCGGGCTATTCGGGCAATCTATCAGCTCCACAGGAGGAGATAATTGGAATAATAGATCAGACGACCAATATTGACGTTATTCCGCTGATTGAAAGGCAGCAAAAGATTCTTAATGAAGTAATTGCGCCACACTATGAAGGTCTTTTCGGAGTAGATTTATTAGTAACTGCAGATGGAAGGATAAATCCATGTGTAGAGATAAATCTGCGCCGAACCATGGGTCATGCCACTCTCGCATGGTGGAAAGAAACCGAGCAAAGAGGATTGTTCCCGGCAATAGTCTTTACTTAAACAAACATTTTAGTTAAATTTGCGAGATGGAGAGAACGGTCTGCATTCTGGGAAGCGGAAACGTGGCCAGCCATCTGAAACAGTGGCTGACTGAAATCTGCGTGAATTCGTGTGCCTGTTCGTCCAAAACACCCGATGAATGGCCTGACGCCAAGATCTACCTGCTGGCGGTGAAGGATAGCGCTATACGGGAAGTAGCTCAGGAGCTGCGGCAAAAAAATGCGATCGTGGTGCATCTTTCAGGCTCAACTTCTATTGATGCTCTCGAGAGTTGCCCCCAAAGAGGGGTGATTTATCCGGTGCAGACTTTCACCAAGGGCGTGAGCCTCAATTACACTGAGATACCCCTACTTGTAGAAGGATCTACTTCGGAGATCGAGGACAAGCTATGGCAACTCGCCGGAGCAATGAGCGATTTCAGGAGAAGAGCCAACTCAGAAGAAAGGCGCCAGGTTCATCTCGCAGGAGTTTGCGCCTCAAACTTTACCAATCATCTGATGCTTCTGGCTCAGAAGCAACTTGCAAAGAGCGGAATCTCTCTTGACATTTTACGATCCTTGATGGAGGAGACTCTGAACAAGGCCTTCATCAACGGACCTTTAGCGGCTCAGACAGGACCTGCAAGACGCAACGACCAAATTACCATTGGCAAGCACCTTGAGATGCTTACAGAAGAGCCTCGCCTACAAGAGATATATCGGCTTATTTCCTCATCAATTAAAGATACGTATAACCAATGAGTGCTATCGACTATGACCTCCGGAAGATTCGCGCCGTAGCGCTTGACGTAGACGGCGTGCTTTCACCCTCAGTAATTCCGATGGATTCTGATGGAGTGCCTTGCCGAATGGCAAATATTAAAGATGGCTTCGCGCTTCAACTCGCCATTAAGAGAGGCCTGAAGATAGCGATTATTACGGGAGGCATTTCCGAGGCAGTAAGAATGCGCTATTCTGCATTGGGAATAAAAGATATATTCCAGGGAGCAGGAAAGAAACTGCCGGTGCTGGAGAATTGGCTGCAGCAAAATAAGTTTTCAAGAGAAGAAGTGGCCTATATGGGCGATGATATTCCAGATCTTCCCTGCATGAGAGAAGTAGGTCTTGCCACTGCCCCTTTTGATGCCGCATGGGAGGTAAAAGAAACAGCAATCTACATTTCGCGCTTTGCAGGAGGCTACGGTTGCGTAAGGGATCTTATCGAGCAGATATTGAAATCGCAGAATCTTTGGATCAACGATGCTGAGGCGTTCGGGTGGTAATCCTGACGAGACGGGTATGAAAGGAGATAAAAGGATACTGATCATAGCTACTGTCACAGCAGTATCGGTTGCGCTGATAGCATTCGGCGCATACAGGCTTCTGGCGCAAGATAAAGAGACTCCGCAAAAGGACTGGAAATATGAAACAGCCGACTGGACGGAGGCTCTGAAAGTAGCCACTGATCCTGCCACACCTTCGCTAATAAAGGAGTATGAAGGTTTCATCGTATCTTTTAATAAGGAGAATAAAACTCCTAACTGGGTAGCTTGGGAACTCCTCGGCACCGAGACCGAAGGAGCGGGTACACGCACAAATAAATTCTGGACCGATGAGGATATCGAGGGCTGCCCTGACACGCGCGATTACAGGGGCTCAGGATTTGACCGCGGCCACATGATTCCGGCCGCTGAGCAGAAATGGAGTCCGGAGGCGATGCACGCTTGCTTCTCAATGGCAAATATCTGTCCTCAGGATCATTCGCTAAACTCTGGAGCTTGGAACACTCTGGAAAATAAAGAGCGCGCCTGGGCCCGCCGGGATTCGATGCTGCTCATCGTGGCAGGACCGATATATGAAGACACCGACACCTTGAAGATAGGAAAGAATCGGGTGAGGGTGCCCGGTGCTTTCTTCAAAGTGCTGGTAGCTCCGAATGCTGAGCCGCCACGCGGAATCGGATTTATTTATCCCAATATGTCGGCACCTGGAAGCATGAGGGTCTATGCCATGCCTATTAGGGAAGTAGAGAAAGCTACCGGACTTGATTTCTTCCCGGCACTGCCTGATTCGCTCGAAGATCTTATAGAAACCAGTGCTTCCTTCACGGAGTGGGATAAACCAGGAAAAGCATACAGAACAAAAAAATCAGAATAAAAACGGCTAACTAAAAACAAGCTATGAAACGCAAAATTAAAATAGGGCTTCTGCCCAGGATTGCGATAGCGATAGCTCTCGGCATCGGTATCGGGTGGATATCACCGATGTGGTTCGCACGCCTTTGCGCGACCTTCAACGAGGTGTTCGGACAATTCCTCGGATTTCTTATTCCGCTCATCATACTCGGCTTCGTAGCTCCTGCTATAGGCGATATTGGTAAATCCGCCGGCAAGATGCTTGTAGTGACTGCTCTGCTAGCATATGGCGCTACACTGATGTCGGGTTTCATCTCGTATTTCACGAGCGATGCGATTTTCCCCTCGATGGTGAGTCGCGATCCGGCTCTCGACGCAGTAGAAGCGGGAGGTAATATCGAACCTTATTTCACAATGCCGATTCCGCAGATGATGCCTGTGATGACCGCGCTCGTGTTCGCCTTTATGCTTGGTCTGGGAATAGCCTATGTAAAAGGAGTTGCGCTGAAAAATGTGATGAATGAGTTCCGCGACATCGTATCAATGACGATCAATGTGGCTATCATTCCTCTGCTGCCCGTCTACATATTCGGCATATTCCTTAATATGACGGTAATTGGCCAGATTGGCATTATCCTTTCGACCTTTATAAAGATTATCGCGATCATCTTCTGCCTGCACATCTTTATCCTTCTGCTTCTATATTGCATTGCGGCTCTGTTCGTTAAGAAGAATCCGCTGAAGATGCTCTGGACAATGATGCCGGCATATTTCACGGCCCTCGGCACGCAGTCGTCGGCGGCTACCATACCCGTAACTCTAAAGCAGACTATAAAGATGGGGGTTAGCGAAGACGTAGCGGGCTTCGTAGTGCCGCTGTGCGCCACAATTCACATGTCGGGAAGCACTCTGAAAATTGTGGCCTGCGCTTTGGCTATCATGATCATGCAGGGAATGCCATATACGACCGGTATGTTCATTCAGTTTATAGCAATGATCGGAGTCACAATTATCGCTGCTCCCGGTATTCCGGGAGGAGCTATCATGGCATCACTCGGTCTCCTCTCCTCTATCTTAGGTTTCAGCGATGCCCAGAACGCTCTCATGATCGCCCTCTATATAGCAATGGATAATTTCGGCACGGCTTGCAATGTGACCGGCGATGGCGCCCTCGCACAGATAATTAACCGTTTCTTTGCGGGAAAGGTAAAAGCCTCGCCCGATCCCTATCCCCTGGCTGAAGCTACAAAATAATGACAGCCGATTTTTCTGATACAATATGCGCCACAGCCACTCCGGCAGGTAACGGAGCCTTGGCTGTGGTGCGCGTTTCCGGACCGGAGGCAATCGACATAGTAGCAAGAATATGGCAAGGTAAGGATCTGCGGAATGTAGCCGCGAGGACGGCTCACCTCGGCAAAGTGAGAGACTCGCAGGGAGATATCTTAGACGAAGTAGTAGCAGTAGTATATCGGGCACCAGCATCTTTTACCGGTGAAGACAGCGTAGAGTTGACCTGCCACGGATCGGGGTTGATACGGCGGGAGCTTCTAAACTCACTGATTAAAGCAGGCGCAAGAGCTGCGCGACCAGGTGAATTTTCCAAACGTGCATTTCTCAACGGACGCATTGATCTCGCACAGGCTGAGGGTATAGCCGACCTGATTAGCGCGGAGAGCCGCAAAGCACACCGACTGGCGTGGACACAGACAAAAGGCCGATTCTCACAGCAACTGGAAAATCTCCGGTCAAAGCTAATCGAATTTGCGTCACTATTGGAACTGGAACTGGACTTCTCGGAAGAAGACGTAGAATTTGCAAACCGCGATGCTCTGCTCAAATTGTGCCGGGATACAATCAACTCAACCGAGAAGCTGATGGAGAGCTATGCTAAAGGAAAAGTGATTAAGGAGGGGGTAAGTGTAGCTATAGCGGGAGTGCCGAACGCAGGAAAGAGCACCCTCTTAAACGCTCTACTCGACGATGAGCGTGCTATAGTATCCGACATACCCGGTACCACTCGCGACGCAATAGAAGGCACCGTAGACATCGACGGAGTGCTTTTCCGATTCGTAGATACCGCCGGACTTAGAGAGACTTCGGATAAGATTGAGCAACTCGGTATAGAAAGAACCCGAGGATGCATGAAGCGATCTCAATTAGTAATTTGGCTTACCGATCCTTCTTCGGACCTTGAACCGCAACTTCAGGAAAGGAAGAAGATAAATGAAGCCATCGGTGAAATACCCGTTGTAGAGGTAAGTACTAAGGCAGATCTGGGTAAGTTTTTGCCCGAGCAAATAGCTATAAGCGCTCAAAACGGAACAGGCATTGAAGAGCTGAAGAAACGCTTGACGGACCTCGCTTTGGGCGATTACAAAGAAGATGAAATATTAGTAGCCAATAGTCGTCATTATGATGCTCTACTCCACGTAGACTCAGCACTGCGCCGAGCAGCTGAAGGACTGGAGACAAACCTCCCCGGAGACCTGCTGGCTCAAGATGTGCGCGAAGCCATTTATCATCTCGGCGAAATAACCGGCCAAATCTCCACCGATACCCTGCTCCAAACCATTTTCAGCTCCTTCTGCATCGGCAAGTAACTAGTTGATTACCAATGATTTGTATTGATAGTAATTGACTGTTACTGAGCGATAAAACTTAATACATTCAAGAACGCCTAATGCTGATAACTGTCAGTGTTAGGCGTTTTTATGCCCCATTTTGTACGGATTCTGTACGACAGCGACTCATTTCACCCCAAGCGTCAGCAAGGTGGTGGAGAATTGCGGACGTAGGCGGACGTCAACGGACGCGCACGAACAAAGTTAGGCGAAATTAACACCAACGAAATGAGTAGCAACATTAGAATTGAAAGAATCTGTGAGTGGTGTGGCAAGCAATTCACCGCTCAAACAACTGTCACTCGCTTCTGTTCGAAGCGATGTTCAGAACACGCTTATAAGGAGCGTTTGCGTCAAAAGAAAATCTCTTTATCAAATCAGGAGACAGCGCTGAATAGTCGTGATAAGGATTCACGCAATAAAGAATTTCTCACACCGTCAGAGACTGCAAAATATTTAGGCGTTGGAAGAACTTATATCTATGACTCTATCAATAGGGGTAAGATAAAAGTAACACGAACTGGTAGAAAGACCCTTATCAGCAAAGCCGATATTCAGGCTATGTTTGATTTTCTGACACCGAAAGGAACCTATTCCGTCGAACCCTCTGAAAAGAAATCGAAATCGCTTGCGGACTTTTATACCCGTGCAGATATTCGAGAAAAGTATGGCGTAAAAGATTCGTGGATCTATAAGGTAGTCGCAGAGAACGATGTGCCGAAGACCATCATACGAGGCAAGGCGTATTTCAGCAAATCGCATATTGACCGTCTTTTCTCCGCGAGAAAGGAAAATCCGGAAATTACAGAATGGTATTCGGTTGAAGATATTCAGTCCATATATGGAATGACACTGTCTGCTATATATTGTCTTGTGTCAAAACTCGGTATTCCTAAAAAGAAGGAAGGGGCGAAAGTTTACTACTCCAAATATCATTTCGATGTAGCCAAAGGAGCCAAGTCAGCCGAAGATGTTGAGTTTATTTCGGTGGCTGAGGCTATGGAAAAATACTCGCTGACACGTGACCAACTCTATCACTACGTCAAGACATATAAAATAACCAAGCTCAGAAATGGGAAATATGTAAAACTGAATGCCAAAGAGTTAGAGGCGTTATTCAACCCTAAGATAGAGTTATAATCCGGTTATTTGGCTCACTGAGCAACCACTTCTTACCATTAAACATTATAAATCAGAAACAAACAAGTATGGAATCAGCAACTATCGTTAAAGTAACCCTCCGTAAGGAGAAATTGCGTAGCGGCAAAGTGTCGCTCTACCTTGACTATTACCCTCCAATCTGGAATCCGCACATCAAGAAGATGAGCCGCCGGGAATTCCTCGGTCTTTATCTATATGGAGAACCGAAAGACCGCTTTGAACATGATTACAACGAAGAAATCATGCTCAAGGCCCGTGGCATACGTGCACAACGTGAATTGGCAATCATCAATGAAGAATACGGTTTTCTTGACCGTACCAAGAAGCAAGCCGACTTTCTGCAATATTTCCATGATAAAACCAAATTGAAATATCAGAAATGGGAAATAGTCCACAAGCACTTCAAGGACTTTTGTAATGGGCGTTGTCTCGTCAAAGACGTAACCATCGGATTGTGCAACGACTTCCGAACCTACATTCTTAAAATTCGGGTAAAGCAATCAGGTAAAATCATCTCACGGAATTCTGCCGCAGGATATTGGTCAACATTCCGAGCATTGCTGAAACTCGCCCATAAGGAAGGTTGGTTAAGGGAAAACATCAACGACCACCTCGACCGCATCGACTGGGATGAACCGAAAATCAACTATCTCGAAATTGATGAGGTAAAACGACTGGCAGCAACACCCTGCAAGGTTGACGTACTGAAACGAGCTTCTCTTTTCGCCTGTATGACCGGACTACGAATCAGCGACATCCTACAACTGCGTTGGGAGAATATTGAATTGTCCCCCGATGGTGGTTACTGTATGAGAATACGCACACAGAAGACCAAGACACAAGCAACCCTGCCGTTGAGCGATGAAGCACTGTCTTATTGCGGTGAACCGGGACGTGGAATTGTTTTCAAAGGTTTTAGTCGGGCTCATACACGAGAACCTTTCAAAACATGGCTCAAAGATGCCGGGATTAAGAAGAAAATCACATTCCACGGCCTGAGGCACACATATGCCACCCTGTTAATAGCCAATGGCACAGATATATACACCGTTAGTAAAATGCTCACGCATAAAAATGTGGCTACGACACAGATTTATGCCGACGTTGTGAATCAAAAGAAACGCGATGCTGCCAACTCAATCTCCCTCAAATAAATTCAAAAATATTTTTGTCAAAGTAAACTTTTTAGTTAACTTTGCAGTTGTATAAGACAAATATGGCAAATAGAACCATAAAGCTGTACAAGAACTACTTCAAAGAGTTCTATGCAGCTCAATCAGATGCAGTAAGACGCAAGATAAACTACTGTATCAATGTTGTTAAGACTGTGGATAGAGTTCCAAAGTCCATTCTCAAAAATATGGAAGATTCAGATGGATTATATGAAATCCGCATTGAAGTAAGCAGTAATATCTTTCGCATCTTCTGTTGTTTTGATGAAGGTTCTCTTGTGATTCTGTTCAATGGTTTTCAGAAGAAAACCCAAAAGACTCCGAAACAACATATCGAACGTGCTAAAAAATTGATGAAAGAATACTTCAACGAGAAAAGAAATGGATAAAGCAAAAAAAGAAGCCATCATGAAAGCCCGTACTTTTGACGAGCTTCTTGATGCAGAATACGGAAAGGCCGGTACTCCGGAACGCGAAAAGTTTGATGCCGATGCTACGGCGTTCAGTTTGGCTGAGACGCTCAAAGAAGAACGCCTTAGGGCTGGTCTAACACAAGAGCAGCTTGCAGAACGTATCGGGACGAAGAAAACATATATCTCCCGTTTGGAGAACGGGAAAGCTGATGTGCAGCTTAATACACTCTTCCGAATTTTTGAAGGACTTGGCCGACGTGTATCTTTAACTATTGTATGATACAATGCAAGAACGATATGATTAGGCAAACAATCGTATTTATAGATTGGACCAAATTAAAGAAATATTATATATGAAAACCAACAACGATAACAAGTGCGATATTCCTGCAGGGAGTATAGAGGCAACTCTTCCACCACTGAGCGATTTTGTAGAGCAGTTAGCTGAAGATCTTTGTCAGATTATTCGAGATGAGGTTGTTCAAAAGGGATTTATTTGCCCAACTTTTGATGTTGACCCCCAAAAGAATCGTCATGCTTTGATAGCTGCATATTGTGGCATGCTAGGTCGCAGGGTCTCTCAGTCTAATCGCCGGGTACATCTCAGTCCGTCTTTGTCTGTTCCAGATGAAGTTGCAGAAGGATTTAATCTGCTGGTCAGAAAGTTTGAAAATGGAGAAGATGTTAATCCACATTTAAATAAGTTTTCAGCAAAATTAGATAAGAATGATCAACTCCTTTATGATTGGGGGATTAATCATTTTCATCTTGGTACAACTTTAGACCATTCCGGCTTCATACAACGGACTGGACCTATTGTCTATGCTATCGTTAAGGAAAATGATGTCTATATTATTACCGTCAGTGAACACGGACATTGGGCAGATAAAGACCTATTAGAAATTGTCGATGCGAATTGGCCAGAACTGATTGCGACCTGGAAAATTGATGGAGAATGGGAAGTTGATTTCTCATCAGATGATATCGGAAAATTGAGAAAAGGAGGCATTTGTTGCGGAATAAAACTGGCAAATGGTAATTCTTATATTTCTCCTGGTGGTGGAATCAATTGTGCAGGAGGGAGTGTCTTGGCTGTATTAGAGGCTAATAAGATGTATCATCGCTTTAAGAATTTATATAAAATTATAAAAGGAAAGATTTATCTTGATCCTAATGATGCATACTTTAAAAATTTTGGTTCTCAAATCAATATACGACTGAAACGCCAGGACAAAGATCTTTACCTATATATTGATCAGTTGAAATGGGAATTAAGATGGCTCAAATTTCATAATCTTTAAGATTTAATACTTGATTATAAATCGTCGAATGTACATCTTGATATCATATAATAAATATGATACACGATTTAGTTTAGAATATGGTATATTAGTTTTTTCATGATGAAAAACAAAATAAAACCGTTGTGAACAATTCGCGGGGTTAAATTGTCTATTAAGGAGTTAAATAATTTAATTCCCACTTATAAAAATGACAGACACGCCCCCGCGATTGAGGAGCTTTGCTCCCCCTACCAGGGACAAAATGATTATTTGGAGTGCAGTAGTTGCCGGATGCGGCATTATGGCTCTGCTTGGCAGACATGCCGCCATTAACCGTTTTGGCACTGATGATTTTACCGGCAACATTCTATTTGCCGTGTTCTTTATTCTTCTAGTTGGATTATACGTCAGCATTCAACCT
Source organism: uncultured Muribaculaceae bacterium (assembly GCA_947632485.1). GTDB lineage: Bacteria > Bacteroidota > Bacteroidia > Bacteroidales > Muribaculaceae > Lepagella. Next base: position 17,877 of record CANRPJ010000029.1, on the reverse strand, counting down.
GTATTTGAAGCAATCTTCAAAAGATTGTTCGCCCAGCGTACACCTGCACTTATGGTTGCAGAAATGCCAAATGGTGAACAGGTTGCGATTCCAGCAAAGGATGAATCAGTCAATATGATGTATTGCTCATCAACTGCTCCGACGCAAGAAAGCGAAGTCTGTGAAGCGGACGTTGAATTTGATGATGATTCAACAAATAGCGAATTTGAAATTTTTGAACAAAAGGATGGGCTATGTCATGTTCGTTTTGTCGATGGTCTGGAGGCTTATGTTGGCGAAGGTCTGTCAGACGATGAAATAATGGCGGAGAAGGTCTATTTTGACAATTTGGATGATGATTATCTCGAAGGAAACTTGATAGAGCGTCACACTTTTATCCCTCACGGAGACGGTTGCCCATCTTTTGAGGAATATATGAGTGGTAAATCATTCGAGGAAATTGAGGATGCATATTCTGAATGGCTTTCATTGCAGCCTGCCAATATTCAAGAGGATATTAAACAAGGGAATACTCACGTAAGAGTGACTCCTCACTATGACACTCCTGTCGGGTGCTTCTCATCGATAGGTTTTGAAAATCGTATCGCTCAGGAAAGTGGAAAGTTCATCATAGAACATGAGGAACATGATGTATATGTATCAGCAGAAGGACAGCCATATTTCCTTACAGAACTTGAAGAGGCTCTGAAAGCATACGAAATCAGAAAAGAGCATGGGGAGATAGCCGATGAGATTCTCGTGCAGAAAAAGCAATGCGAAACTGCGCATAAGGTACTTCAGGAAGAAGATATGAAATTCAGTCTCGCTCAGATAGAATTTCTATGTGCCTATATAACCCACATGATGCAGCCATATCTGGAAGTTGACGAGTTGCACAAACTCCACCACAATGCTAAGATATGGACGGTGAATGCCGCTCCTCCTTTCACTCCGGTAAATCTACGAAGTAATCATCTAACTAAAGAAGATTTGAAGCACCTCGGGTATAACGTGGGTAAATTCCTACGTCTGCAAGGTGGTGTTATCGCACGATTTGTGAAGAAGGTGTTTGAGAAACCTTTTGAAAGCACAAATGTACGAACCATTGAACAGAAATTGCGTGAAAGTAAATCAACAAAGGAGAGAATACCAATCCACACGACAGACCAAATGGATAAGCTGTTTGCTCACTTCCAACGCTATGGCAACATCAACCCCGGAATTTTGAATAAGAAGTAATTAAAGCACCCACCTCATAAGGCGGATAACACTGACATTTCAGTCGGAGTTATCCGCCTTTCTCCTATTTATAAATCAATCTGATACAGGACGTGTGTAATCAATGGTGAATCTGCCGACAAGCTTGGATACTCAAACTCTCCAACTTTTGTTATCCCAATCTTCCGCATCACTCTTTCGGAGAGAATTCTGTATAGCTGCAAAAGAGCACTATCTGGTCAAACCATTCTGTTTAGCCAATAAATTACATTATTGAACGGTTGATAATTAACTGATTTTATAACATCACAATCAGTCACTATTTATTGTTTATCTTATTAATATTGTCAATCAAAATAATCTCATTGCAAGTTCTTAGTTTAATCTGTAGATTATCCTGTGAAACAATTCTAGGATGCGCTATCAAGATAAAGCGTTTATCCTCTGGTTCTGGTTCGAGATGCGCACTATGAAACCTGTCATATGACCAAAATCCCCTACAAGCCATATTTACAAATGTTCTAATATACGCAGTCACCCGCTCGTTAAAAGTTAAATGAGACTGTTCGTTATGCTCTCCCAATAAATAGTTGACATTTTCATATTCAATTTCAATCTCATCTGGAGTATATCTATATGGCATATTTGCTATAGCGGTCACACAACAGTTATAATAATCTACATCATTCATTTCTTCAGGCAATAGAGACCCAAATGTAGCGCAATGTACCGGCAAAATACACTTAACTCCGTATTGTTGAAAAAACACATCCATATCATGTGATTCCAAAAAGAAATCATCGAATCTCATAAAATATATATGATTTTAATTAGAAAATTTGACAATTATCACATCGTTCTATCCATTCCAGTGTTCGTGGACGATATGCCTCACTTAATAAATATTTATGACCCATTAACATATCTATCCTAATATCCATACCTCTTTGTATCTGATTGACACATGGTTTACTCTTACAATGAATACAATCATACATTAGACTATTAATTGCACATGCTTCAGCACATTTACCAATAACGTTATTACATCGATTTGAATGATGACCTATCTGACCGATATGGTGCATTATAAAGTCTCTTAATGGCTGGAAAAATGAAGTTGGACTTAACGCGTACTTTCCGGTATAACCGTAACTCAGATTACCACATAATTCCGACTCTACACACGCAACACATGCGGGATAGGGATTACTCTTTCTTCTGATTTTTTTACGCCTAATATTCTTTTCCACCAAAGCTGCAGTAAAAATTGCATACTGCAATGCATGCCAATTTAATTGGTACAATGAAGGAATATTTTTAGTGTGCATATTTCTTTCTATAAAGAATTCAATTTATTAGTCTATACCTAGATATCTTTTGCGAAGATACTTGACCCAATTTGATACTTCCACGTTGTCCCGATAGCATTCTAACATATCGAAATAGTTCTCATACGTAATCGTCTTGAATGATTCATTTCCTTTATCAGTGAGTAATTTACGATATGCAGGTAATGCATGATTATGGAAATGTTCATTACCTTCAGGGTAGATATGAACATGGTGGATAATATCAACATCCCCCTTATGTAACATTGAATAGCCAAGAATATGATTACGCCAGATTTGCCTAAGGTGATGAGCAGAAAGGAACATCGAAATATTAAGTTCGGGTGTATAATAGCCACTTTCCACTGTCATATCACGATACAAACTATTATCACCTGCTATATCTTTACCCTCTTTATCACCAAGAGGATATTCATTTTCAGTGTACTTGACTTCTATTCCGATACCACCCCTCTTATTATCCGGAGTTAGATACTCTACAAACGTATCAAAGGAGGTTCGGTCATTTAGATATAATGACTTATCTCCCTTACCGGCATATTCAATTTTTATCGAAATAATCTGCTTAATCGGAGTACCAATCATCTTGCTGAATATATCAGCAGCTACCTCCGGCATAGTCTCCAGCGGAGTAAACAAGTTGTATGGGATATGCTCACTCCGAAGCATATTAGCCGTGAGTTGTGTTGCAACATTTCCAACCTTACTTAGTATCAAATCACGAAAAGCATCATAGAATATCAGTCCACGTTTAGCATTTTCATCACTCAATAAAACTTGTGGAGCCCGATATTCATTAAAATCATTCAACATATCTTCGCGATAGGCAAATTGCAATGCTCTTGCCCATCGTTTAAACTTATCGTCCGGTTTATATTCCTTTCTCATACTGCGAATTTACTCATTTCTAACGAGAGTTCATTCGAGATTATTGCGTGATTGGAGTGAACGGTAATCTTAACTGCAAAATCACTCCAAATTTCACTCAATCACCATACGAAAAATAATAGCATAATACTACCTGACGCTCAATAGGTTATAATCTGCAAAGTGGTTATTTGCGGTTATTTTGATGTATCTGTTGGTCACCGACAACTCACTAATTTCCTTTGTGTTAGAATTTCAGAAACTCACTAAATCCAACGAATATGAATTCTAACACAATTACATTTGACCAACTGCCACACGTTGTAGGTGGTCTATCTGAAAAACTTGACCGAGTGCTTGAGTTGCTTGAAAAGGTAGGCTTTGCCAACCCTTTCAACCATCACAAGCCCAAACGCAGAATAGTATATGCGAAAGAGGCTTGCACTATAATCGGCAAGTCACTTTCGTCACTCTATCGTGGCATTAAAGCTCCGTACGATCCCATACCGAGCTATAAGCGTGGCAAGCTACTCTATTTTTATGAAGATGAACTCTACGCATGGATTGAGGGCGGACGCAAATATGACACCGCCCCAAGTCTTGCGGATCACACGAATGCCATAACATCCGGGATGAAACGCCGCCCTCGCGGAGGATATAATATCTGAAACGCGATGAAAAGAAACAGTTTGCCAACCGTGATGCGGCGTAAGTTCTTAATCCCTTACATCCGTGCGTTGCCAGACATATTCAGTGTCTCTCCCAAAAATAACTCCAAATGTCCAACCGAGCGTAACTCACAAATCACAATAACTATGCCAACAGCAACTACTTCATCTCCTCAGTCATCTGATATGACTGATATGTTTAACAACCCCAATTCTTCAGTATCTATGGAAAATTCAATCTTTCCAGACAATCAGCCTATGGCTGAACAGAGCGAACCCACCCAATCCAAATCGGCTCGTCCCACTGCCAAGCAACGCAAGAGCGACCTCGACGATTACCGCAAGGCTTTCTTTTCACCGATTAAACTCGGTAAAGACAACAAGCATCAGGTGGCAATCAGCAATGAGGCGTTTAAACGCGTTGAGCGCATCGCCCGATACTTCGGAAGTGCCGACTACAGCGTCAGCAGCTTTGTCGAGCACATCATCAATGAGCATCTTGACGCTAACGCCGATAACTACAGTAACTGGTTTACCGTAATCAGCAAGTCGTTCTAAACACTGCCTTCCGTGCAGTGTGGAATGGCGAAGCCATCGGCAACGCCGGTATCCGTATAACCTGATAAGGTTTGGAGGATAGCAAGGTAGTGGCAATGTAAACATTCCCAACCTTGCATCCTCCGAAACCAGAGGGCTGGAGTCCGTTCCCGATGGTCACAATGTCAAACTTCAAACTCACAAAACAATGACTTTTACCCGCAGAAAGAAGGCTCCTGAAGGAGCAGCAAAACCGGCGGTCAAGATACATGTCGTCAGCGTAAGGCTTACCGATGAACAGTATCAGACCGTAGTTGAAAACTGTCGGCTATCCGGCAGAAAGTTGTCAGACTACTGGCGAAGGGCATTGCTCAATGCCAAAGTTACAGCATTGGCCTCTCCTGAGGATATGGCTATTCTCCGTCAACTCGGGGGTATGGCAAACAATCTGAATCAACTTGCAAAGAAAGCGAATGAGGCAGGATTCAAGCTCGTAAAATGGGCACTTGATTCTCTTGGCAAGGATATGAAATCTCTTTATCAGCAACTATCTCATGATTGGAGGCATCACTAAAGGTAGCGATTTTGCCGGATGCGTAAGGTATGCTCTCGCGTTGGATGAACCCTGGAAGGAGGCGCGACTTCTGTATTCCGAAGGCGTTTTGACCGATACCCCACAGGATATTATTGACGGTTTTGAGTGTCAGAGACATCTCAACAGTCGCGTCAGACATTGGTGTGGACACATCTCACTGTCATATTCACCGAAAGACGCAGACCGAATGACTGATGAATTTATGGTGAAACTCGCGCTTGAATATATGGATAAAATGGGAATCAAGAATACCCAATTTATCATTGCCCGACATCTGGATAAAGAGCATTCGCATTGCCATATCGTCTATAATCGGATTGATAACGACGGCAAATGTGTGAGCGATAGTTTCGAGTATCTACGCAACAATACTATATGCGAAGAGATGAAAAAGAAGTATGGTCTGACCTTCGGCGAGAACAAAGACAATGTGAAAACGCAACGTCTCAAAGGTCGATCGAAGACCCGTCAGGAGATTTATCTTGCTGTTCAAGCCGCAAAGCGAACCGCCAAAGACTGGATTTCTTTTCAGCGCGAACTTGCTCAGAAAGGTATCACCGTCAGGAAAAAACTTCGACGAGGCACTACAGATGTTGAAGGTCTGTCGTACATCAAAGATGGTCAGAAATTCAAGGCATCGCAAGTTGACCGGGACGGACGATGTTCCTATGCAGCCATCTGTAACGCACTTGACCGGAATAAAAACCGACAAACGAAACCGCAATCTCCTTCTCCGAAACCAACGCCAACGCCTATCAAAAAAGCTGTTCAGACCGGTGCCGAAGTTGCCGAAAACATTGGCAACGCACTCGGAGGACTATTCCAGGTTGGTCTCGGCCACGACCCCGAAGAAGAGGCTTTCATCCGCCAAATGAAGCGCCGGAAAAAGAAAAAAGGCAGAAGTTTATAACCCTTAACCCCTTTGATTATGTCACAAGAATCAGACATCTCTCCTGAGGATTTCCTCAAAAATATCGCCGACGAACTCACAACCATCTCCGGCGAATGTACCGAAATCAAACAAGCACAGCTCACGGCACCCACCACAGATGACCTCAATAATATGGGAACATCCATAGCATCAGCGGTTATCGAGAAAGTCAACACGATGCAATCATCTATAGACGCTCAGACTCAGACCGTCAGCGTAATCGGTGATAATTTAACCGGTTCAGTCAAGTCATTGACCGATAGTGTCACTGAAAAAATTGACAATTTCACGGCTAATCCGCCGGTGCATAAAGTCGAAAAGACTATCCGCATCGCACGCGAATCATGGCAGTGGTATCTCACTTTGGGATTCACCGTCTTCTCTACCCTCTTGTTTGTCGCAATGACCTTCTGGCAAGAAGGGCGCATTGAGCAATGCCGAATCTCAAACATCAAGTATCATTACATCCTGATGCACAACGGCGTCAACTCCATCGGACTTGATAGCATCGAAAGCTGGTTTCACGACCCGGACAAAGTGAGAATCATTGAATCCGAAGTCCGCGCCTACAAAAACGTGTGGAGGAAACCGCCCGCGCCCTCGACCAAAAACACCGCCTCGAACAAAAAATCAACGAACTCAATTCACAAACTAAAAGCTCAAAGAAATGAACGTTTCAATGAATTTCAATCAACTCCTCTCCCGGGTGAAAGCCATCTTCGGCCACAAGACTCCCCAAGAAGAAAAACCTTCAGAATCCACACATCAAGATCCACTTGTTTCAGACCAACGTCTGTAAACTGCACTCTCCGAAGTAGAGGCGTATCTCTCCGATAATTACGGAACAACATCCTCCGCCTTCACCTACAAAGAGTACACCAATGGTGTCAGCCTCGAATCCAAAGACTCGACATTCTCAACAGCAGTCGCTGCACTGACGAGTACAGGTGGAATGCTAAACCTCCCCGACAATATGCTACTCCTTTGCTATGTCACCACCGACAAAGGCAATGACTTCCTCATTGAACACCTCAGCCACTTCATCAGGTTTCTGATGAAACTCGGCAGAACATACCAAATCCAACACCTCGCCATCGCCTTCTCAAAGGACACCAATGACCTCCCCAACGCCGTAAAATCAGCCGACGTAACCTGCATCCGCCTCTACTAATCTCCACTCAACCCCACGCCCCGACAAGAAATCCCCCTCTTGTCGGGGCTTAACTTACAAGCCATTACTGGTAATAATCTCGATTTCAGTAACTATACGCTAACTCTAACTAACTAACTATACGCTATAATACTTATCGTAATTTTACGACAAAACACTTTCGGGAATGAAATAAAATTACTAACTTTGCACTATAATATGCACTAATGAAAGGAATAAATAGCGAACAAACATGGCTAAGCTCAAGAATAAACGCCCTGGGCGCCTACCTCGTATAGAGGTTGTTGACCTGTTCTGTGGAATAGGTGGCTTGAGCTATGGTTTGAAAACAGCTGGATTCCATATTCTTGCAGGATTTGACTTGGATCACACATGTCAATACGCATATGAATCCAATACCGGAGGAGAATTTATCTATAAAAACATAAAAGAAGTTACTGGTACGGATATATCTAGCCGCTATTCCGCAGGAGCAATAAAAGTGCTCGCAGGATGTGCACCATGTCAGCCATTTTCATCATACGCTTTCAAGAATAAGGAGAAAGATCCTGACAAATATGACTTATTGTATGAATTTGGCAGATTAGTTAAGGAGGTCAAACCTGACATTGTTACGATGGAGAACGTCCCTGCTATCCGCAAATTTAAACTAAAGTCTGTTCTTGACGATTTTATAGTTCTTCTTGAAGATAATGATTATTATGTATGGTGTGATGTGGTTTTTTGCCCAAACTTTGGAATTCCTCAAACTCGTAAAAGATTAGTTCTGATAGCTTCAAAATTAGGCAAAGTTGATCCATTGGTTGCTACTCATAGTAAGCAAGACTATGTTACCGTCAGAGATACAATTGGCAATCTGCCGACACTTTCAGCAGGACAGAAAGATCCGAATGACTCTCTACACAGATGTCGTGCATTAAATGATCTGAATTTAAGACGAATCAAATCAACGCCAGAAGGTGGAGGATGGAAATCATGGCCAGAAGAACTAATTTTGAAATGTCATAAAAAAGAAGGTGGCAAAAGTTTTGGTAGTGTATACGGACGCATGAAATGGGATGAACCTTCTCCTACAATGACAACCCAGTGTACTGGTATTGGCAATGGGAGGTTTGGACATCCGTCACAGGACAGGGCTATATCTGCGCGCGAAGCAGCTCTATTGCAAACATTCCCTTCTGATTACAAATTTTTCAAGGACGAAAAATCCGTTTCCCTTACAGTAGCATCAAGATATATTGGCAATGCAGTTCCTCCTAAGTTAGGTGAAGTTATAGCTCTTGCAATCTCTAAACATCTCAAAGAATATGGAAAAGTATAAAATGACATTAGATCTAAATGTACTAAATCATTTAGGGTTAAATTTGTACAGCAATACCCCGGCTGTCTTGTCCGAGGTAATTGCAAATGCATGGGATGCAGATGCCACGGAGGTTGTAATTAATTGCAGTCAAGAAGAAGATGTCATAACCATCATAGACAATGGCTGCGGAATGACCACCGAGGATATAAATAATAAATTTCTTTGCGTAGGATACCAAAAACGAAAAAATGGAGAAGCAAAGACTCGACAACTGGGCAGAGCTGTCATGGGTAGGAAAGGTATTGGCAAACTCTCATTATTATCTATTGCTGATACTATAAAGATTTATTCCAAAAAAGATGATGAGAAGAATGCTTTTTGCATGTCTCGCGATGACATTGAACGAGAAATAACATCAACAAATCGATCCTACGCTCCTAGAGAGATCGAGTTTGAGGACTTCCCGTTTGAAACTGGAACGAAAATTGTCATACGTAATTTTAAGAAAAATATTAATCGCACGGCAGAGTTCTTGAGAAAACGTTTAGCTCGACGTTTCTCTGTAATAGGTAAGGATTTCAATATTATTCTTTGTGGTGCTCCAATTACTATTGAAGACAGGGATTTTTATAGAAAAATCCAATTTGTATGGCCAATTGGAGAATTTGATGTTGCCGCGTTTTGTCAATATCCGAATATAAGCATCCAACCACCTTTAGACGGGAAGATTTCTGAAAAATATAAAATATCCGGATGGATTGGCTCGGCTGAAAAACCCAGCGATTTAGATGGCAATAATAAAATCAGTATTATAACACGCGGGAAATTAGCACAAGAAGATCTGCTGGCTTCCTTTGGCGAAGGAGGGGTTTATGCGTCGTATCTCATTGGAGAGATTCATGCAGATTTTTTAGATGATGATAATGCGAGTGATATATCCACGAGTAATCGGCAGCAATATATTGAGGATGACGAACGCTATCAGGTACTAAAATCGCACACCTATAAATTATTGAAATCCATCCAAAGCAAATGGACAGATTTACGTAAAGAAAAGGCTACCGAACGTGTGACCAGTTCTTCTCCAATAATAAAGGAATGGTACGAAAGTCTCGGTACAGGTTCAAAAAAATATGCGAAAAAACTTTTCGCCGCCATTGAAACGATGCATTTTGACGGCGACAATGAAAAGAAACGAGAATTCCTTAGATATGGAATTTTAGCATTTGAACGTCTTAAAATAAGCGAGAAATTGGAATCAATTGACAATGAAGATTTGATTACCGACATATTAAAATTTGGAGAAATTTTCGCTGATCTTCAAGAAATCGAAGCGACTCTGTATTGGGAGATTGCCAATGAACGGGTTAAGATCATCCGATCCTTAGCTAATAGTTGCGACGCCAATGCTAAAGAAAAGGTCCTTCAAAAGCATATTTATGATAATTTATGGCTGCTTAATCCATCTTGGGAAAGGGCGACTAGGGGTAGCGAGCGATTGGAACAGAGTGTCACAAAAGAGTTTAATGATATCGAAGCGAATCTATCCGACGATGAACGCGCTGGCCGATTGGATATTCGTTATAGAAACACATCTGGTGTGCACGTTATTGTAGAATTAAAACGATATCAACCAACATATAAAGTCGATGTCTATGATCTCCACAGACAGATTGATAAATATCGGAGCGCTCTCAAAAAATGCTTAAAATCAATAGACCGCGAGAACGAACCTATAACTGCAATCTGTATAATTGGAGAAGGTGTGCTTCCGTCAGAAATGTCACTGAAAGAAGCAAACGACAAACTTGCAGGTTCTGGTCGTATAATAACTTACGACACCCTAATTCATAATGCTTTGGAATCATATTCCGAATACATGGACAGGGAGGCAAGAGTTGGAAAATTGCGTGCTCTTATAGATCAAATTTAATAATGGATGTGTTGACACCGGAGCAGCGAAGCCGTTGCATGGCTGCAGTTAAGGGAAGGGATACGAAGCCGGAGATGATTGTGCGGAAGTATCTTTTCTCTCGCGGTCTGCGCTATCGTGTCAATAATCGGAAGTTGCCGGGGTCTCCTGATATTGTCCTGAGAAAATATAAGACTGTTGTTTTTGTCGATGGATGTTTCTGGCATGGACACGAAGGATGTAAATATTTTCGGTTGCCAAAATCCAATGTTGATTTCTGGCGGCACAAGATCGCGATGAACATTGCTCGTGACTATGCCAACAATGTTGATCTCAAACTCACTGGATGGAGGGTGATACGCATTTGGGAATGTGAGATAAAAACAAAGTCTAAACGCGAAGAAGCACTCCAATACCTATATGCTAACATAACCCAATCTTCCAATATTGAAAGTTATCAATCCAACGAAATTGATAATGAATCGTTAGCGGCAGAACCCAACATACCGTATGGTGACCCAAAGAAATATACTACATAGAACGGATGCTATTGTCGTTATCTTCGCAATTTCTGACAGTCAGAATGTTAACAATCAAGTTAACATAGTTTGATGATTAGGAAATCTCGAAATTTTTTCGTAACTTTGCAATCTAAAACGCGCTTGCGCAGACAAATAGACCAATCAATGTAAGTATCAACTTATATCATCATATTAAGGAACTTCCTTGTAGCCGCAAAAGGTTTGGTCTCCTGTCTGCCTACTCGGAAGTTTTCTTGTTTTTTATGGCAAAAAAACATTTTGCTTTCATAGACCTTTTCGCCGGTATTGGCGGCTTTCACCAAGCAATGCATAATGCCGGTGGCAAATGCGTTTTTGCGAGTGAATGGAACGACCATGCACGTGCTTCTTATGAGGCTAACTATAAAACAATCTCTCCAGAAATTTTTGCCAACGATAATAAATACTTCGCGGGCGATATAAACGCAGTGGACCCTGCCTCCATTCCTGACTTTGATGTTTGTTGTGCAGGCTTCCCGTGTCAGCCATTTTCCATTGCTGGGCACCGCCTCGGATTCGAAGATACTCGTGGGACGTTGTTCTTTAACATTGTCAATATCGTTAAAGCCAAGATTGATGCAGGTAATCCGCCAAAAGTTCTTCTATTGGAAAATGTCAAGGGTCTCAAAAACCATCAAAAAGGTGAAACCCTAAAGGTAATTCTTGCTACTTTAGAGGAACTCGGCTATAATTATAGAATCGAAATCCTAAACGCCAAATATTTCGGCGTACCTCAGAATCGAGAAAGACTTTTTATCGTCGCTTGGTATAAAGATATTGTAAACGCCAACGATTTCAATTTCCCTTACGGCATAGATTCCAAAGGAAAAACGATTTATAATAAGGACGACCTTACAGAAAAAGCTCGTCCCACCAAAGTTTCGGATATTTTCGAGCCTAAAGCTACGATTGATGCCTCGTTTACCATAAGTGATAAGATGTGGGCTGGGCATCAAGCTCGCAAAGAAAGAAATCGCCTCAACGGTAAAGGTTTCGGTTATTCGCTTTTTCAAGATAATAGTGTGTATTGCAGCACTATCTCAGCAAGGTATTGGAAAGACGGGAGCGAAATCTTGATAGACCAAAGCGCAGAAGGCCTGAACCCTCGTCGCTTAACGCCCGTTGAAGCCGGACGCTTACAGGGCTATAATATACAGGGAAACGGTTGGGAGAATGAAACAAATAACAAGCCCGTAGAGCAGATGCCATATTCTATTGTGGTTTCAAAAAAAGAGGCTTACCAACAATTCGGTAACAGCGTTGCGGTTCCAGTTGTTAAGAGACTCGCCCTTGAAATAGTCAAACAACTTTTAATGTGACACTATGGAATTAGCCAACTTACACGATTTAATGGTCAAAACGAAAGATAGTTTTGACCCTAAGCTATTTGACTCAGAGCGAACTCTTCCGTCCGCGTTCAAGGAAGAGGTTCCTAATTTCGACGGCACCGAGCTTTCTTACAAAGATTATACTTGCGTTTTGGTTGAGCGGACTCCGGGCTTAAATATCGTCTTTCCTAATCAATGGTTTTACATAGCCGCCTACATGACGGACTATTACCATATGATTTTGGCATACAAGCAGAAAGTCTTTGACGTTCTCAAATTTGAAAATTTGGAGAAAGCTAAAACTGTTCTACGCGATGTAATCAACAATGAAGACTTAGCTAATAACTTATTTGACTCCGTCAACTATCATGGAGAGGATAGAAATTGGCTTATAAAATTCATTTGTGATTACTCTTGGTGGGGAGGTGGAAAGTCAATCGATAGGGCTGATTTTTTTGTATCTCCAGTGCTTTCTCTTGCACATTTAGTTAATGCGTCCCAGGGGTTTGTTGCTGAATTATGCAAATTTCTCGCAGAACATCCTGCAGCCTTAGCTATTCTTAAACAAGAGCTTGCAACCCCTACCACTGCCCATAAACCCGTAGCTACAGTTAACTATGCGATACTTGCGCCCTTAAATAAATCCTACGACTTAGAAGAACTTTCGACTATATTAAATGAAATGTATGAAAGTTCAGGTTATGTCGGCATACATCTATTTGGACTCAAGTATGGACCGTTTCTTTCAGATATAAACTTGAAAGAACTATGTCGCTTATCGCACGTCCCCGAAAGCTATACAGCTGAAATTAACAAAATGCGGAATTTATATTCTGCAATCAAGGAGCATAAGTACGGTGTTTGCTTTTACGAAGATTTTAACTTCGATCTAAAAGAAAAGATTGACTCAGCGAAGAATCTTACGGAAACAAACATGAGTTATCTCCGCGCGATGCGTACTAAGCCGTTCCTTCTCCTTGCAGGTATTTCAGGTACCGGCAAGAGTCGCATCGTTAAGGAAATGGCGTTTGACAGTTGCCCTGACAATTCGGAGCTTCGCAAAGATCCGACTTCTCCCGGCAACTATTGCCTCGTTGAAGTCAAGCCCAATTGGCATGACTCTACCGAACTTATTGGCTACGAAAGCAAGATTAACGGAGATGAGTATGTAGCACCAACTTTCGTGAAGTTCCTTGCCAAGGCAATGCTCTACGAAAACACACCGTTCTTCGTTTGTCTCGATGAAATGAACCTTGCCCCTGTTGAGCAATACTTCGCTGAGTTTCTGAGTGTTCTTGAAAGTCGTAAGCGCGTTGGTGATATAATCACAAGCGAACCGCTTATCAAGGCAGAAGTTTTCCAAAAGCATGAATCGAAGCTAAAACCGTATCTCTTTGACATAAAGGCTGAGACAGAAGGTTATGATGGCACAACTACTGCCGATACAACCGCACACTACGGAAAAGAAAACGTCGTCTACGACTTGCTCAAAAAGGAGGGACTTCGTATTCCGGCAAACGTGGTAGTAATCGGCACGGTCAATATGGACGAGACAACTCACCAGTTCTCTCGAAAAGTGATTGACCGCGCAATGACAATCGAAATGAACCTGCCGGACGGCGACCCATTTATGGACTTTTACGATAGCCGCGAACTTGGCTATCGCAAAGAGCCATTGGACGCTTCGCTTTATCTACCTACCAAAGTCTCGGCTTCGGAGGCACTGGAAGAGCTCGCTGAAAACAACGCTGAAAAAACCGGATGGCTCAAAAGCGAAATCGCAAAAATCCTTACCGACTTAAACGCTCAACTTGAAAGCACCCCCTTCAAGGTTGCATACCGCGTTCAGAACGAATTGTTGCTATACTTCTACGAAGTTTGGCGAGAGAATAAAGACGCTGACTGGAACGTAATTCTCAATGATGCGGTCGACCAAATTCTGATGATGAAAGTTCTGCCGCGTGTAGAGGGCGATGAGGATCTTCTTGAAAAGCCTCTTGCCCGACTTGCCGACTTCTGCGCCACGGGTAACTATCGTAAGGCTGCACAAAAGGTTGCGGAAATGAAAAACCGCCTCGACCGCGCCCATTTCACAAGCTACTGGCCGTAAACATGGAAGTCCTCAGTTTCATAAGCACGGACGAAAATATTCGCATAACCGCTGCCACCGCCGCTGATATGTCGGCTAACTGGACGCGGTTTTGCAGCCGTGTTAACAATGGAACTGCAGAAACTTACTGCGACTATCGGAGTACTGTTTCCGGCGAGCTTAAACTTGCTCTACCGAAAACTAATAATCTCGCGAAGATAGGCGATGTCGATTCATCCGTTTGGCTCAATCAGCCGCCTGTGTTCTATGAAACCTCCAAATACAACGTCAGCATAGAGCTCAATGACATATCCGAAGAACCTGTCGTACTTCATAAACTCAAAGAGGTTACGGAGCTATTTACCTGCATAAAACTTGGGGATCATCACTGGCTCCTTACAGCACCGCTTTCTTTTCTTAACGAACCCGGTATCTTTGAGCTATCTTTCCGATATACTCCGCGCGATAAGGCACCGCGCATAGATACATTCTCTTTCCGTGTAGTTTCTCCTAAACTTGATACGAAAGATGATTATAACCACATCCTTGCTGAAATCAATGCTCATTACAACGAGATAGTATTTCAGTATTTGACACTCACGCTGCAAAATCTGCAACGTGGAGGACGCTCAAACAACGATGTTGTTTGGCTTTCGATATTCCGAAACATTGTCGGTGCTTATGTTAAGGCCGTTACTTATATCGTCAACCGTCCACACCTTCGGCAAACTACCGAAGTGCATTACAGCCGACCTGACCGAATAAAGCGGTGGACTCCGCAAATGACTGAGCGGTTTGCCAATATAAAAGCTGAAAAGCGGCTTGACCGCGAATTTTTCCGTCACGAGGAAACCATCAATACCCACAACACGAGCGAGAACCGCTTCATCAAGTTTACGCTCGACCGCATAGGTCGGCGCTTAAACTCCATTGTTGCCACAATCAAAGCCAAAAACGCAAAGGCTAAGGAGGCCGACAAGGTGGCAGACAGCGAACTTGCCGAACTTGACGGCTACGTTGCCGCACTTCGCCGCCTCAGCAACTCTCCATTGCTACGCGGTCTGCGTGGCGAACCGCTCCACTCGGAGAGCATGGTGCTTCAAAAGCGAACCGGGTACGCTCAAGTATATCGCCACTGGCTCATTCTTCAAAAGGGCATTGAGCTTTTAGAGGGCGCAAATGCTATCGGTGTGCGCCCCATTTGGGAACTTTACGAATTATGGTGCTTCCTGAAGATGCGGCAAATGGTTGCCGACATTCTCGGTCTTGACTTTGCCAATCCTGATGAGATAACCGAAACACCTATGCCTATGGTTAAACCTTTCGAGGATAATAACCAAGAGCACATTGTTGAATACTTCTGCGCGGACGGCTCGAAAGTGCGACTGCATTATCAGCATACTTACAGCCGCCGAACTGGCGAAGTTCATACCGCTACCACGGAAAACCGCCCTGACATTGTTCTGACTATCATTAAACCTGATGGCTTCGAGCTTACCTATCTATTTGACGCGAAATATCGTCTCAATGATGATAGCCGACTCAACAAAGAAGACCGAGAAGAATTTGACGCTGCAAAGGGGGCTGACACGCCACCCTCGGACGCAATAAATCAGATGCACCGCTACCGCGATGCTATTTATTACGGCAGCGACAAGACCGCTCATTCTGCTAAAGAAATCATTGGCGGTTATATTCTTTTCCCCGGTCGTGGTGATAACGACTCAGTGCGTCAGCGTTACTTCTATAAAAGTATCGAGTCGGTTAACATCGGGGCTTTCCCCTTGTTGCCCGATGCAAGCGACCCTCAGAACGAGGGCTCTCTGCTATACGAATTTCTCACAAAAATTCTCCGCACCGAACAAGCTTACGACCACATCAAAGACGCCATACCGCAGAAAGGCTTGCAGTATGAAAACGCCCTTGCTTCCGCGGCGTCAGATCTCGTTCTCGTAGGCTACTACAAGACCGAGCAACTTCCGCTCATATTGGAAAACAAACTCTACTATGTGCCCGCTGCGCTTGGCAAAGGCTCCATTAACCTAGTCAGCGGTTTTGAGAAAACTAAATATTTGCTCCTTCACCACAGTCTCGACCGTATACTTTTGCGCCTGACAGGTGAGGGCCCGAAGTTCTTCCCCAAAACTTCGCTTGAAGCCAAAGGCTTCTCGCCCTCAGGTGATTTTTACCTCGGGTTCGAGATTAAAAGCATCTCCCCAGTAAAAGATATAGATGTTTCCGCATATCAACTAGAGCGCAAAGGTACACAACAATTCTCCCCATACTTCACAACAATAGATAAAATAAAACATTAGTCATGATAAAGGAACTAAGTATTTCTCTTTCTAATTGTCATGGCATTAGGAATTTATGCCATTCTTTTAAGTTCACCAAACAGCATGCCCATTTGATTTATGCCCCTAATGGTACGATGAAAACATCTTTGGCAAAAACTTTACGGTTTGTATCAAATCAGTCAAAAGAAAAGCCTGAAGATACGGTGTTCATTGATCGTATTACATCATTCACTATAAATGTTGACGGATCACCCATTCAATCTGAAAATCTATTTGTTTTTAATGGAGAAGACGATATAGATAGCAGCAAATCATTCATCAATTTTCTTGCTAGTGCTGAATTAAAACAAAAATATGAAAATATATACGCACGACTTAATAAAGAAAAGGATGCACTAATCTCTAAACTGAAGACAGTTACACTTAGTACCGATTGCGAAAAGGAGATTATTGATGCGTTTTCCTCAGATAATAATGATACAATTTTCAATATCCTTGAAAAGATTTATGGCCTTTGTTCATCTGATAAGTACTGTTATAAATTCAGATATAACGATATCTTTGATGTAAAAGGAACCGTTAGAGCTTTCATAGAAAAATTCAAAGATGCTCTTCAAGGTTACTTTACCATTTATCTAAATTTGCTGAAAAATTCTATATTATATCGTGTAGAGGGGGAACATCATTTTGGCACATATCAGGTTTCTCAGCTGCTTCAAATGGTTTCTGATGTACATTTCTTTGGAGTAAAACACAAACTAGTACTACAAGATGGCACAATGCTATCTTCAAATGAGGACTTGGATCAATTCATTAAGCAAGAACAAGATAAAATACTGACAGATTCAAAACTAAAAAAAGCTTTTGAAAAAATCACAAAAGCTGTTGATAAGAATACGGAACTCCGTGGCTTTAAGCGTATCATTGAACAACATCCTGACTGGATACCTCAGATTCTTGAATATGATATATTTAAACGAAACGTTTGGATAGGATTTCTTTCGAATAATGAGGTTTTTCCTTTATTTGAACAATATTATAATGTCTATCTTGCAAATAAGGATGAACTT
>CANRPJ010000028.1 GCA_947632485.1 uncultured Muribaculaceae bacterium | reverse complement strand
CGGAATAGGATAATGTCCGGCATCTGTTCAAGCCGGAGGGCAACGGAGGCGCAGAGCAAATGACGGTCTTTATCCCCATAGATTGAATCCCCTGCGGGACATGGAATGACCGTGTTCAGTCGTAAGATGAGGACAACCGTCCCCGGTTGCACATCTTTCGGCGACACGGCTATTCGATGTCCGGCATCGCGGTGAGGCAATATAGAAATCTGAACCGTCCTGTCAAGGACAACTATCAGGCTGTGATAAAAAGAAAGGAGAGTGCAATCCCGGAACAGGATAATGTCCGGTATTTGTTCAAGCCGTAGAGCAGCGAAAGCGCAGGGCAAATGACGGTCTTTATCCCCGTGGATTGAATTACCTGCGGGACATGGAATGACTGTGTTAAGTCGTAAGATGTGAACAACCGTCCCCGGTTGCACATCCTACGGCGACACGGATATTCGATGTCCAGCATCGCAGAGCGTTTCAGATTTATCGCGTGATATTACTGTGTTCCAAAAAATATGATTACTTTTGTGGTGCGCAAAATTATGAATTGGAGATAGGATTACATCCAAATATCTCGGCTGATAATCTGCGAGAGGGTGTACTTTGTAACCGTCGGAATCGGTAAAAATAGGCAAATTAGGACAGTTAAAAATATTTAACGCAATACAAAAATCTAAAATTCAATTTCCTCGGCTTTCTATCAACTTCCACAAAAGTACACGATTAGTACCCACGCCTCTCCAAACCCCTCTGAAAATCACCGAGTTTGCCCAAATAAGAAAAAATTGGTAATTTTGCATTTACAATTAGGATATAAAATTCACCTTCTTTATATGAGCAAGCTTATCAAGACTGATGTAGAATACTCCCGGTGGATACAAGAGTTAAAAGAGAGATATAGAAGTAGTCAGATTAAGGCTGCGGCTAAGGTTAACCGAGAGATGTTGCGTTTTTATTGGTCGGTTGGTCGTGACATAGTGGCCCGTGATGCCGAAAATGTATATGGAAGTGGGTTTTACAAGAATCTCAGTCAAGATTTGAAAGAGGCTATACCAGAATCCAATGGCTTTTCTCGTCAGAATTTACAATATATGAAGAAGATGTATCTTCTTTATAACCAAAACAATGAGAATTGCCAACAATCTGTTGGCATATCAGAAAAAGAACCTTATGAGGTAATATTCTCCATACCGTGGGGACATCATTGCGCACTAATTGATAACTATTTTGAGATAGGAGACACCCAGACAGCATTGTTCTATATTAATAAGACAATCGAAGAAGGTTGGTCAAGGAGTGTTCTTAAAACTTTTATTGAAACTAATCTGCATCTTAGGCAGGGAAAGGCATTGACAAGTTTTTCACGATTACTCCCTTCTCCGGAGAGCGATTTGGCACAGGAACTTACAAAGGATCCTTATATATTTGACTTTACTGAGATGACAGAACCTTATAGAGAACGAGAATTGAAAAGGGCTTTGATGGCAAATATCTCACGTTTTCTGTTAGAGCTTGGTTCCGGTTTTGCATATGTCGGAGAAGAATATCGTCTTAAGGTAGGTCATACGGAACAGTTTATTGACCTGCTGTTTTATAATATAAAGCTTCATGCCTATTGTGTAATAGAAGTCAAGACCGCTACTTTTGGAGCCGGGGATATAGGGCAGCTTGGTACATATATGACAGCTGTTAATCATATTTTGAAAACCGATCAGGATAATTCAACCATAGGCCTATTAATATGTAAAGATAAGGATAATGTACTTGCGCAATACGCCCTCGAATCTTCGTCCCAACCTATTGGAGTTGCAGAATTTCAGCTCACGAAGTTTATTCCTGATGAATTCAAGAGTTCGCTGCCATCGATAGAGGATATTGAATTGGAACTGAAAGAATAGATATGTGAGAACTGCATTCGACAAATACGAAGCTATGGCGAGGGTAATTCCTTGCATATCAGGATTAAAGGAGATTTAGAATTTGCAATATCTAACCGCATATATGACCTTTTGATGCATAAAAGGACTGTCTAAGGCTGAGTTTACAAGAGCTGTAGATAAGCGTCCATGTGAGATAACTAAATGGCTAAGTGGTCAGTATAATTTCACCCTCTCTACTCCTCCATGCTTTTCATTTTTGGGGATAGCCGATTATTACAGTTGGATAGACTGAGCTCACGCGGAGGAAGGAGGCTTGACGGCCTTGACACGGTTTGGGGGTTATGTGGCTGAGGGGTAGTGATATAACCTCGTGTCAATGTCAAGGCTGTCAAGGGGCCTGCGCGGGGGTGCGGGCAAAGGAGGCGCTTCTGTAAAGGAAAGTTAAAAAAGTTTCGCTAACTTTGCAGTCTAAAGGTGTGTGATGGCTGATTGGTCAGCCAGTAGCTATGGAGAGGATAATAGACCGAGTAGACCGCCAGCTCATAAAAGCCGAACTCACGGAGGAACGGTTGCTTCGCCATACCAATAAGGGTGACAATGAGATTTATATAATCGATGCTTTCAACTCCCCGAATACGATGCGGGAGATCGGACGCCTGCGCGAAATAGCTTTCCGGGCGGCCGGTGGAGGCACGGGCAAGGAGTGCGATATCGATGAGTTTGATACGATGGAGCGTCCCTGCCGGCAGCTGATCGTATGGAACCCGGCCGATGAGGAGATTATCGGAGGCTATAGGTTTCTGCTCGGAGAGGAGATGGAGTTTACCGACGGAATTCCGCATATAGCCACCTCCCATATGTTTCATTTCTCGGAGCGCTTCCTGAAGGAGTATCTTCCTGTCACCCTGGAGCTCGGGCGCTCGTTTGTGACGCTCGAATACCAGTCGACGCGCTCCAATCCGAAGGCTCTCTACGCTCTCGATAACCTCTGGGACGGCCTGGGGGCGCTTACGGTAGTATATCCGCAGATACAGTATCTTTTCGGAAAGGTCACGATGTATCCGAGTTTCGGACGCCGTAGCCGCGACCAGATTCTTTATTTTCTCCATAAGCATTTTCCGGATGTTGACAGGCTCGTGTGGCCTATTCAGCCGCTTGAGATGGTGACAGACAGCAAGGAGCTTGAGGCGCTTTTCTGCGGCGACAGCTTTAAGGAAGATTATAAGATCCTGAACCATGCGGTAAGGGAGGCAGGTCTGAATATTCCTCCTCTTGTCAATGCCTATATGAGCCTCTCGCCGACGATGCGAATGTTTGGCACGGCGATCAATCCGGAGTTTGGTGATGTGGAGGAGAGTGGAATCTTTTTCCGGATCTCGGAGATATTCGAAGAGAAAAAACGCAGACATATAGGCACTTATCATGGGAAGTAGATTGGTCATGGCGTTGATGCTCGGGGTGCTTCCAATGGCGGCACTCCTTGCGCAGACCCGCTTCGACTGGCATGCTTCCACTCATATCAGTGCCGGCACAGGCACTTTCGCTCCCTATTATATCGCTTCAAATTCCGACGGACTGCTCACTCAGGGTCGCACTTTCCTTGAGCGCGCCGGCATCGAGGTGGCGCCTGTAGAGGGCCGCAGGTTCTCATGGGGCGCGGGGTTCGAGGGAGTGGCCGATATTGCATCGAGAGCGGGATATGAGCGCTGGAACTTCGACCTCGGAAGGCTTACGGTAGAGAACCGGCGTCCGGCTCTGGCGTGGATCCAGCAGCTGTGGGGCGAGGCGAGATGGAGAAGTATCTTCCTGACTGCGGGAATGAAGAGCAACGACCGCTCGCTCTTCGACAGCACTCTGGGGCTGGGCGATATAGTGCTGAGCCGCAATGCCAGGCCGGTGCCGCAGGTCAGGATCGGATTCAGGGATTTCGTGACGGTGCCGCTTACTCGCAACTGGCTCCGGATAAGGGGCGAAATTGCCTATGGTAAATTCACCGACTCCGGCTGGCTCGAAGACCATTATAATTACGCCGACCATTTTCTGACCACCGGAGTGTGGTTCCACTATAAGAGCATCTATTTCAGCAGCCGGGAGGATAAGCCGTTTGTGGGTATGTTTGGATTTCAGCATGCCGCTCAGTTTGGAGGCTATCAGGAGTATTGGCGTGATGGCATGATGGTGCACGCCGACGGCTCAGGGGTAAGGCTGAAGGATTTCTTCGATATCTTCGTGCCGCTGCGCAACGGTTCGGGCCATACGCTTGGCGATCAGAATTATTACAATGGCAACCATCTGGGCTCCTGGGATATCCGGTTGAGCTACAGGCATGCTTCGGCCGGCTCATTTCAGCTTTATGCCCAGCTTCCTTGGGAAGACGGCTCCGGAATCGGCAAGCTCAATGGCTGGGACGGCGTGTGGGGTGCCCGCTGGGAGCCTGCTTCCGGTGCGCTGACGGGGGTAGAGGTGGCATACCTTGATTTCACTAACCAGAGCGGTCCGATTCATTGGGCGCCGGGCGATCACGACGGGGTAGACATACCGGATCAGGCTACCGGTTCCGACGATTACTACAACAATTATTTCTACGATGGCTGGGCTAACTACGGTATGGCTCTGGGCACCCCCTTCCTACGCTCGCCGATATATAACCGCAACGGCTATCTGCGCTTCACCGACAATCGTGTGAGGGGCTTTCAGATGGGTGTTTCGGGTGCCGGAGGCGCGCTCAGCTGGAGGGGACTGCTCTCTTGGCGCCGTTCGTGGGGCACTCCCTATATACCGCGCACGGATCGTAAGGACGCATTCTGCGCCATGGGGGAGATCGTATGGGCAGCTCCCCGAATAAAGGGTCTTACGCTCAAAGGGCAGCTCGCGCTCGATGCGGGCAGCCTCTATCAGGCCGGTATGGGGCTGATGCTGAGCGCTGAATATCGCGGCTCATTCAATACTGGAAGGAGATGAGAAGGTTGGTGGCAATTCTGGCGATTACGGTGGCTGTGCTCAGCGGGTGCACCCGCAATGACGGCGACATCGGGCCCCTCTTCGGCCTCTGGCAGATGAGCGGGCGCGAGGTGAAGGGAGTGGATGCGACAGAACCGTTGCCGCCGGTGGAGGAGCTGTTCTGGGCCTTCCAGTCGTCGGTGATAGAGATGAAACACGTCTACGGCACCAGCCGCTATGAATCTATCTATGGCAAATGGAACCTTCAGGGCGAGACTCTTACGCTCGATTTTCCGGATACAGACCAGCCGATTCTGGAGGAGTTTCTGCTTCCGCGCCAGTGTGAGCTCGAGGTTCTGGAGCTTGACGGGCGGAGCCTCCGAGTAGTGTGGCGCCCGGAAAGCGGCGGGGAGGTGATATATAAATTCATAAAGAGATAACGGAATTATGAAAAAGATACTCGTGACCGGCGCCGACGGCTTCATAGGAAGCCATCTTACCGAGCTTCTTCTCGATAAGGGCTTCGAGGTGAGGGCGCTGGCACAATACAATTCCTTCAACAACTGGGGTTGGCTCGAAGGCATTGAGAGTGAGGGTCTTGAGGTGGTGACCGGCGATGTGCGCGATCCTGACTTCTGCCGCACGATCACCAAGGGCTGCGACACGGTGTTTCATCTTGCCGCCCTGATAGCGATACCCTACAGCTATGTGGCTCCTGACAGCTACGTGGATACCAATATCAAGGGCACTCTCAATATGCTTCAGGCGGCTCGCGACGGCGGCGTAGACCGCGTGCTCGTAACCTCTACTTCGGAGGTGTACGGCACGGCGCAATATGTGCCGATTGATGAGAATCACCCCCGGCAGCCCCAGTCGCCTTATTCGGCTACCAAAATCGGTGCCGATGCGATAGCGAAGAGCTTTTATAATGCTTTCGATCTGCCCGTGACGATCGTCAGACCCTTCAACACTTATGGCCCGCGCCAGTCGGCGAGAGCGATAATCCCTACCATAATCACGCAGATAGCCAACGGTGCAGAAGAGATCAAGGTGGGCGACCTTACGCCGACGCGCGATTTCAACTATGTGAAAGATACGGCTGCCGGTTTTCTGGCTATTGCCCAGGCTCAGGGTCTGGAGGGCGAGGAGGTGAATATCGCTACAGGCCGGGAAGTTACGATGCAGCAGACTCTGGAGACGATTGCGAAGGTGATGGATCGCGAAGTGAGGTGGGTGACCGATCCGGAGCGCCTCCGCCCCGGCAAGAGCGAGGTGAGGCGGCTCTTGGGCAGCAACGAGAAGATCCGGAAGCTTACGGGCTGGAGCCCGCGCTATAGCCTTGAAGAGGGATTGAGGGAGACGGTGGCATGGTTCACAGATAAAGAAAATCTAAAACATTATAAATCAAATATCTATAATAAATGAACCGACGCAAACTTGTAGTGATGATGCTCGGGGGAGCGCGCCGGGTGTCGCTGGCCGAGCTTCTCAAGGAGAGTGCAAACAGGCTTGGCTGCGATGTGGATCTCGTAAGCTATGAGCTGATGGCTGAAGTGCCGATAGCGGCAGTGGCAAAAGTGGAAGTGGGTCTGCGTTGGACTGATCCGGGAGTGGTCGATGACATTGTGCGCGTGGCCCGTGAGTATGAGGTAAATATATTGCTGCCGTTTGTCGACGGCGCGATAGAGATAGCTGCCAAATGCGCGGAGAAGATGCCCGACGTGTTTGTGCCGGTAAGCGGGTATGAGACATCGCAGATAATGTTTGACAAGGTATTGGCCGCCGAAGCTTTCAAGAAAGCCGGGTTGCCGATTCCCCGCACCTACGATGTGCTCAATGCGGAGATGCCGGCGATAGCCAAACCCCGCCACGGCTCCGCCTCGAGGGGCATCAAGGTGTTTCAGAACATGGAGGATCTGATGCATCTCGATAATCTCGACGACTATCTGCTTCAGGAATATATAGAAGACCGCGAGGAATATACGATCGACAGCTATGTGGATCAGGACGGTAGGGTCCTTGTGTGTGTGCCCCGTCTCCGGATTGAGGTGATGGGAGGCGAGGTGACGCGCACGCGCACCTGCCGCATACCGGAGCTGGAGGAGATGAGCCGCAAGGTGATAGGTGCCTTTAATCTCCGGGGGCCGGTTACCCTTCAGTATCTGCATGATATGGCTACGGGCCGATATCTTTTGATGGAGGTGAATCCGAGGCTCGGAGGCGGTGTGGTGTGCTCAATCCATGCTGGCGCCCCGATTACCGACTATGTGATAAAGGAGAGCCTGAAGATGCCGGTTCATGAGTGTGACGACTGGAGCAACAATACACTGATGGCCCGCTACCAGAAGGAAGTGATGTTCTACGCCTGATGAATCCCTATAAGATAATAATCATAGCAGAGGCGGGGGTGAACCATAACGGATCGCTCGAGCGGGCCCGCGAAATGGTGAAGGCAGCCGCGCGCGCGGGAGCCGACTATGTGAAATTCCAGACCGCCGTGCCTGAGCTGGTTATCTCTTCGATAGCACCGAAGGCTGATTATCAGAAGGTGACAACGGGAGCGGAGGAGAGTCAGCTCGAGATGTGCAAGGCGATCCATCTTCCCCTTTCCGACTATAAGGAGCTCAAGGAGCTCTGCGAGGAGGAGGGCATAGGCTTCATGAGCACCCCGTTTGACCTCGTATCGATCGACCTGCTTGCAGATCTGGGGCAGGACTGGTTCAAGATTCCTTCGGGAGAGATAACCAATCTGCCCTATCTGAGGAAAATAGCCCGGACGGGCACTCCGGTAATCATGTCGACAGGCATGTCGGTGCCGGAGGAGATTGAGGCAGCCCTGGATGTGCTGACCGGCTCCGGCATGAAGAAGGAGGATATTATATTGCTGCACTGCAACACGGAATACCCTACGCCGATGGCCGATGTGAATCTTCTTGCCATGAAGGAGATGGCGCGTAGATTTGGCGTGCGCACGGGCTACAGCGATCATACGCAGGGCATCGAGGTGCCTATAGCAGCCGCCGCGTTAGGAGCATGCGTGATTGAGAAGCATTTCACCCTCGACCGCACCCTCCCCGGCCCGGATCATCAGGCTTCGCTTGAGCCGTCGGAGCTGGCTGCAATGGTGAAGGCGGTGCGTAATGTGGAGCAGGCTCTTGGCTCTGATGAGAAGAAAGTCAGCTCCAGTGAGGCCAAAAATAAGGCGATAGCGCGTAAAAGCATTGTGGCAGCCCGCGATATTAAGGCGGGAGAGGTATTTACTGAAGAGAATCTTGCCGTGAAGCGTCCGGGCGACGGCATCTCGCCGATGCGCTGGGACGAGGTGATAGGCATGGTGGCGAAACGCGATTTCCCCTACGACACTCTAATAGAACTATGAGGCGCATAGCCATAGTTTCGAGCACGCGGGCTGACTGGGGGCTGCTTTCGCCATTGGCTTCTGCGCTACGTGAGGGCGGTCTGGAGGTCGGAGTGATCGCTGCCAATATGCATCTTTCTCAGGCAGCGGGGCATACGGTCGATGAAATCCGGGCCGACGGGTTTGAGCCTGTAGCTGAGATTGCGCCCGGAGCTGACCAGGTGGCTACAGCGGCTGAGACGATGGCCGGGGTCGGGAAGGCTCTTGAGGCGTATGAGCCTGATGCAGTAGTGATTCTTGGTGACCGCTATGAGATGCCAGGAGCGGCCGTGGCTGCCGTGATTTTGGGAATCCCGGTGGTTCACATAGCTGGAGGAGCAGTATCGGAAGGCGCCTTCGACGATTCTTTCCGTCATGTCCTTACCAAGCTGGCCACTCTCCATCTGGTAGAAACCGACGAGAATCGCCAGCGGGTGATTCAGATGGGCGAAGATACTGAGATGGTGGTTGCTACCGGAGCTATAGGAGTCTACAATCTTTTCAATACTCCCTCGCTGTCAAGGCCTGATCTCGAAAAATCCATCGGCATGGATTTGGGTGAGCGCTCGCTGCTCGTGACTCTTCATGCAGCCACCTTAGGCAAGCTCTCGCTTGAGGAGCAGATGGCTGAGCTTCTTGCCGCTCTCGATTCTCACCCCGAAGTGAAGGTGATTTTCACCAGCCCGAACAATGATACAGACCCCCGGAAGGCTTTGGAGATGATCGAGGCCTGGTGTTCGTCGCATCCCGGTCGCGGTGTGCTTGTGCCTTCGCTCGGCAGGGTCAGGTATCTGTCAGCTCTGAAATGCGTTGACGCTGTGGTCGGAAATAGCTCCAGCGGGCTTGTTGAGGTGCCCTCGGCTGGTATTCCTACGGTAGATATAGGGGAGCGCCAGCAGGGTAGGCTTGCAGGACCGTCGGTGATCCGTTGTGGCTCATCAAAGGGAGAGATTTCCGAAGCCATAACAAAAGCGCTTTCGCCGGAGATGAAAGCGATAGCCGCGAAGAGAGAGAATCCATATTCCCGTCCCGACACCCTGAGCCTTATGGTAGATGCCATTACCTCGAAACCGCTTCCGCGCTTTCCTAAAAAGAAATTTCATTATGTCTGAACCTCTTACGCTCTATCTTATTCCTGCTCGTGGGGGAAGTAAAGGAATACCTGGTAAAAATATTAAACCGCTGGGAGGTAAGCCTTTGCTGGAATATTCCATTGATGTGGCGCGCCAGCTAACCGACGACGAAAATATCTGTCTCTCTACCGATTCTGAGGAGATAAAGGCAGCAGCGGAGGCTATGGGACTGAAGGTGCCGTTCCTCCGTCCGGATTATCTGGCTACTGACGGGTGTGGAACCCACGACGTGATTCTCCATGCTCTTGATTTTCACAAGGCTGCAGGGCGCAACTATGAGAGAGTGGTGCTTCTTCAGCCTACCTCTCCGTTTCGCGAAGCGGGCGATGTGAAGGGCGCGCTTGAATTGTGGAGTCCCGGTGTGGAGCTTGTGGTCAGCGTTTGTGAGGCTGCCACCAATCCATATCTGAATTGTTACGAGCTCGATGAAGAGGGATTTCTCCATATATCCAAAGGCGAAGGCACATTGCCTTGCCGCC
Source organism: uncultured Muribaculaceae bacterium (assembly GCA_947632485.1). Taxonomy (GTDB): domain Bacteria; phylum Bacteroidota; class Bacteroidia; order Bacteroidales; family Muribaculaceae; genus Lepagella. The sequence continues at coordinate 29,274 of CANRPJ010000028.1, read as the reverse complement.
AGGCGGCTCCGAAAGCCTATGAGTTTAACGGTGCGGTCTATGTGATTGATGTGGCCGCTCTCCGGAAGCGTACTATGGGCCAGATGAAGAAGAGAGTGCCTTTCTTCATGCCTCGCGAGCGCAGCATAGATCTTGACACTCCGCTCGACTGGCTTGTGGCCGAGACTCTCATGACCCAGACAACGCAACCGAAATAAGGATAATGGAAAAGGGCTGCCAAGCGGCAGCCCCTTTCTCTCCCTATCTCCCTGATAATACACCTTAAGACCTTTCTCTATAAAAACTTCATTGACGCATTAGTAAATACTATCAACCTCGATGCAAAGTTAGGTATATTTGGTGGCTTAATCCAAAAATTTAGTAGTATTTGGTGATTTATTCTAAATATTGAAATTTTGCTTTTTGTATTTTCTAATATTCGGAATATATTATATAGGGTGCAGAATAAGATTCTTTTGGTAGGCGTAATTTTGGAATAAAGCTGTGGAAACATTAAATTTGCGTTGCAAAAATCTTATTTGAAGATATGGTGACAGAAAAACTTGATTCTACAGATATAAAGATCCTGAGGGCGATGCAGGAAAATGCACGCCTCACCACTAAAGAATTGGCTGCAAAGGTCAATTTATCGTCGACTCCGGTGTTTGAGCGCCTGAAGCGGCTTGAGCGCGATGGCTTCATAAGGCGCTATGCCGCTGTGCTGAATGCGGAGAAGCTTAACAGGGGGTTCATGGTGTTCTGCTGTGTGAAATTTGTAAAGATGACCACACCGATAGCCATGGAATTCAATGAATTTGTGCGTAGGTTGCCGGAGGTCACGGAGTGCTATACTATTTCCGGAAATTTCGATGCTATGCTGAAGGTGCACGCAGCCGATATGAAATCGTATAAGGAGTTTCTCCTCAACGAATTGGGCAGTCTGGCCAGCGTAGCCTCCATAGAAAGCATCTTCGTGATGGACGAGGTGAAGGCAAATTCAGGATTAAATATCTGATTCAATGGCGTCTGAAAATAAGCCTTACTTTTCTTTCGAGATTCTGCCTCCGCTGAAGGGCAACAGCATAAAAAATGTGTATGCCACTATCGATAAGCTCAAGGAGTTCGATCCGAGGTATATCAATATTACAAGCCACCATAGCGAATACGTATATAAGGAGCAGCCTGACGGCTCGCACCGCAAGATAGTGGTGCGCAAGCGTCCTGGCACTGTGGCCGTAGCTGCCGCTATCCAGAACCGCTACGGTATCGCTGCCGTGCCTCACATAATCTGCAAAGGCTTCACTCCGGAGGAAACGGAATATGCCTTGCTCGACCTGAATTTCCTCGGAATCACTAATCTTTTTCTCTTGCGCGGTGACGCCAAGAGTCAGGAGACTCCTAAAGACGGACGCGGAGAATCGCATCAGCATGCCACTGATCTTCAGAAACAGGTGAACGATTTCAACCGCGGCATTGGCCTTGAGGGTGATAGGCTTGAGGGTATCGAGACGCCGTTTGTCTATGGTATGAGCTGCTATCCTGAGAAGCATGAGGAGGCTCCTAATATGACCTCCGATCTGCGCTATGCGAAGATGAAGGTAGATGGCGGAGCTTCCTATCTGGTGACTCAGATGTTTTTCGACAATGAGAAGTATTTCAAGTTTGTAGAGGAATGTCGCAAAATCGGTATCAAAGTTCCGATTATTCCCGGAATCAAGCCGATAGTGCTTAAGAATCAGATGACGGTGCTTCCGAAGATTTTCCGTGTTGATCTTCCCGAGCCTCTTGCTCAGGCGCTTGAGAAATGCCGGAATAATGACGAGGTGAAGCAGGTAGGAATCGAATGGAGCAAAGCGCAGTGTAAGGAGTTGTTGGAGCGGGGAGTTCCAGGGCTTCATTTCTATACTCTCTTTGCCACCGAGAGCGTGCGCGAAGTGGCAAAAGCTATCTATTGACGATTATGAGCCGCTTACGCGAAGAAATGAGCCGTCGGGTGCTTCTGCTCGATGGCGCTATGGGTACTGAGATTCAGAAGCATAGACTTTCGGAAGAGGATTTCCGGGGCAATCTGTTTGCGGGCAGCGAAAAGGCTTTGAAAGGCAATATGGACGTGCTGGTTCTCACGCGTCCGGATATTATAGAATCTATCCATGAGTCTTATCTTGAGGCCGGTGCCGATATAATAGAGACTTGCACATTCAGCAGCCAGCGCATCTCGCAGCGCGACTATGGATTGGAAGACCGTATTTCAGATCTGAACAGAGCGGGGGCGAGAATAGCGAGGAAAGCGGCCGACCGTTGGACCGAACTTGACCCCTCGAAACCTCGCTTCGTAGCGGGAAGCGTAGGGCCTACAACCAAGCTGCTGTCGCTCTCAGATGATCCGGATCACCCGGAGCGCAGAGGTATAACCTTCGATGAGCTTGAGAAGGCTTATTTTGAGCAGATGCTTCCCCTCATAGAGGAAGGAGTAGATGCTCTGCTGATTGAGACAGTAGTAGATCCGATTAATGCCAAAGCGGCGATAGTAGCCGCTGAAAGAGCTATGGATCAGACCGGACGAAAGGTGGAGCTGATGATTTCGGCAACTATTACCGATACCTCCGGGCATCTTCTCAGCGGTCAGACTATCGAGGCTTTTGCCATTGCCATGGCTCATGCGAATCCTCTCACATTGGGATTAAACTGCTCTCTGGGAGCCGATGCGATGGAGGGGGCTCTCAGAAGGCTTAGCAGAGTAGCTCCTTGCGGAGTCTCGATCCACCCGAATGCCGGGCACCCCAACCAGATGGGAGAATACGATGATACTCCTCAGAAGATGGCCTCTACGCTGAAGCGATTCATGGAGAGTGGTCTTGTTAACATAGCGGGAGGCTGCTGCGGCACATCGCCGGCCCATATAGCTGCCCTCAGGGAGATTGTAGATTCAGGAGCCGTATCACCCAGAAAACTGCAGGATCCAGGTTCTAAATTGCAGTTGTCAGGGTTAAAACCGATAGAAAGCGAGGCCAGTTTCATCAATGTCGGCGAACGCTGCAATGTGGCCGGCAGCCGGAAATTCCTTCGCCTGATAAATGAGAAGAAGTATGGCGAGGCAATCGAGATAGCGAGAAAGCAGGTGGCAGATGGAGCGATGGCTATTGATATCAACATGGACGATGGCCTGCTCGATGCCGCTGAAGAGATGGAGATCTTTCTGAATTTGCTTGGAGGCGAGCCTGACATAGCGGCCGTGCCGGTCATGATAGATTCCTCACGCTTCGAGGTGATAGAGCGAGGTCTGAAGGCATTGCAAGGCAAAGGAATTGTAAACTCCATATCGCTCAAAGATGGAGAAGAGACCTTCCTGAAGCGAGCCCGGACGGTGAAAAGGCTCGGGGCTGCTGTGATAGTGATGGCCTTTGATGAGCAGGGACAGGCCACTACGTATGATAGAAAGATTGAAATCTGCTCAAGAGCCTACCGCCTGCTTACCGAAAAGGCCGGATTCAGACCGGAAGATATTATTTTCGACCCTAATATCCTGACGGTGGCAACCGGAATGGAGGAGCATCTCGACTATGCGATCGATTATATTAGGGCAGCTGAATTTATCCGCCGGAATCTCCCCGGAGCCAGCGTGAGCGGCGGCCTGAGCAACCTCAGCTTCGCCTTCAGGGGTAACAATCCGGTGAGGGAGTCGATGCATGCCGTATTCCTCTATCATGCCGTTAAAGCGGGCATGAATATGGCTATCCTTAATCCTGCTACAGCGATGAGCTACGATGAGGTAGATCCCAAGCTGAGAGAGGCGCTGGAAAACGTGCTTGTGAATGAGCGCACTCCTGAAGCTACTGAAAAGCTTATTGAGCTCGCACAATCGCTTAAAACGAGCGGAGCTGCCGCTGAGGAAGTAGTGATGGCTGCGGAACAGATGCCTTTGGCCGAACGACTCCGTCAGGCTCTTATCAAAGGGAATCCATCATCGCTTGAAAGCGATCTTGAAGAGGCTATGAAAGAGTATCCTTCTCCGATGGCAATTATATCGGGGCCGCTGATGGAGGGTATGAACGAGGTAGGCCGCAGGTTCGGGGAGGGCAAGATGTTTCTCCCGCAGGTAGTGAAGACGGCCCGAACCATGAAGCAGGCCGTAGATATTTTGCGGCCTCATATTGAAGCAACTTTCGGCTCAAGCGGCTCCGAGAAGCGCGTTTACGCCGGTAAGGTATTGATTGCTACCGTGAAAGGCGATGTTCACGATATCGGGAAGAATATCGTGGGAGTGGTGATGAGCTGCAACAATTTCCAGATAATAGATCTTGGAGTAATGGTTTCTCCCGAGGCAATAGCTCAGGCCGCTGCATTGGAGAAGCCTGACGTGATCTGCCTGAGCGGGTTGATTACTCCTTCGCTTGAATCGATGGCCGATACTCTGGAAGAGCTTGAACGGAATGAAATAAAGATTCCGGTGATGGTAGGAGGAGCAGCTACTTCGCCGCTTCATACGGCAGTGAAACTCGCTCCGCTATATTCGGGTCTCGTGCTCCACATGCCTGACGCTTCCCAGAATCCGCTGGTGGCTGCGAAACTGCTTTCTGCCGGTGCCGCCGAGTATGAAAAGGAGGTAAGGAACCATCAGGAAGAGCTGCGTAAATCTCTGAGTAAAAAAGAGACTAACCGCGCGCCGCAACATCGCCATGCTGAAGACTGGTCAGGATATGTTCCTCATGCGGCGCCTTGGAGTGGGGTGCGGAAAATTGATATGATAGTGAGTGAGCTCGTGCCTCTCATAGACTGGGAGTATTTCTATCACGCCTGGAAAGTGAAGGGAGACTCGGAGCAGGGACAGCTACTACGCGCAGATGCCGATAAGATGCTCAACCGCATGGAGGAGATGCCGGATTCAGGGTGTTCCGGGCTGGTAGGCTTCTTTCAGGCCAGGGGTGAGTATGATTCTATTGTAATAGGAGAGGAGCGGATTATCGCTAACCGTCAGACTGGCCGCGGGGGTAAGGAGGCTCTCTCGTTGAGCGACTTTGTAGCGCCGGAAAGCGATACTTTAGGAGCGTTTGCAGCCACGATAAGCTCCGGTCTGCTGGCAGAGCTGGAGAGTCTGAAGCGCAGGGACGATGACTATGAGGCGCTGCTTATGCAGACGGTGTGCGATCGCCTTGCGGAAGCAGCTTCGGAGAGACTTCATCGGCTTACGGGGTGGCCCGGTATCCGTCCCGCTGTAGGCTATCCATCGCTGCGTGAGCAGAAAAATATTTTTGTAATTGACCGTCTGTTGAATTTCTCACGCATAGGGATAAGTCTTACAGAAAACGGAGCGATGTATCCGCAGTCGTCGGTAGCAGGCTTATATATAAGTCACCCGGCCGCCCGATATTTCGATGTTCCGATAATCATATAGCCACCAGTATTATAAGAGCTATAACTCCTTCTTGAGAAGAAAGGCTGGAAAGCAGTTGCCTTCCAGCCTTTCGAAGTCTTTATATGCGGGATTAACGAGGACCGGCGGGAAGATTCTTCTTCCAGTAGTCGGCCATTGTCTGACGCAGATGAAGCGATGTGCCTTCGCGCTCACTGATGGAGTGGCTGCGCATCGGATAGCTGATCTGATAGAAGGTCTTACCGTGCTTCACGAGCTCGTTAACGAGACGCTCGCAGTTCTGGTAATGCACATTATCGTCGCCCGTGCCATGGATCAGCAGCAGATTGCCCTTAAGACCTTCCACGTAGTTGATCGGTGAGCCCTTGCGGTAACCTTCAGGATTAGCCTGAGGGGTATTCATATAGCGCTCTTGATAGATGGTGTCATAGAGCTTCTGGTCAGCTACGAATGCGATTGCGATACCTGTTGAGAACACGTCGGGGTAGCGGAACATCGAATTCAGAGTCTGGCTGCCGCCACCGCTCCAACCGGTGATACCTACACGCTCAGGATCAATGAAGGAGTACTGGCGGGCGAGATCCTGCACACCGCGGGCCTGGTCTTCACTGGCAAACGTGCCCACCTCACCGTAGATGCACTTGCGCCATTCGCGGCCGCGGGGGGCATTTGCGCCACGGTTGTCGATGCTGGCTACGATATAGCCCTGGTTGGCCATATACTGATTCCACATATCGCCACCACCCCAGGAGTCGGTAACGGTAGAGCTTGCGGGCTCGCCATAGACCTCAATGATAAGCGGATACTTCTTTGAAGGATCGAAATCGGCGGGCTTGATCATCCAGCCGTCGAGAATCAGATCGCCTGATTTCACCTTGAAGAATTCCTTGCTGTTGAGACCGAGCTTGTCATACTGGCTTTTAGCCTCAGCATTGTCGGTGATAAGGCGAACGCTCTTGTTCTGGGGGAAAGATACCATCTCCCACATCGGAGGAGTTGCTGCATTGTGGAATGAATGCACAGCCCATTTGCCGCTGGGCGACATATTGTAGGAGTGAGTGCCTTCCTGATTTGCAGGTGATACCCGCTCGGTAGTGCCTTTTTTGAGGTCCGCCTTGTAGAGATAGCGCTGGGTGAAATTGTCAGGCGATGCTATGAAATATATGATGCCGCTCTTCTCATCGAGACCTACTTCATTGATGAAGTCGAAATCTCCTTTTGTCACCTTACGCATCTGCTTGCCATCGCGGCTGATCACGTAGAGCTGGCGGTAGCCGTCTTTCTCGCTGAGCCAGGTGAATTCTTTATTGCCATTGAGCCAGTGCACCTTATCGTTGGTCTCTACCCAAGCCTTGTCGGTATCGGTAAAGATATTGGTAGGCTGGGTTTCACCTACAGCCACAACCCACACCTTATTAGTGTTCTGCGGACGGTTCATCTGCTGAATGAAGAGCTCGTTGGAACCGGGAATCCACTCCATGCGGGGTATATAGTTGTTGCGCTGATCGCCGGGTATATCAATCCAGGTTGTCGGGCCTCCGTTAGCCGATACATAGCCTACCTTCACCGCGGAGTTGGGAGTGCCAGCCTTCGGATAGGGGAAGGAGATATTGAAAGAGTAGAGCGAATCTACATTGTTGATGATGTCGAACCAGCCTGTGCCGTCCGTATCGCTCTGCCAGTAGGCGATTGTCTCGCTGTCAGGACTCCAGCGGAAGCCGTCGCGGCAGGAGAATTCCTCCTCATAGACCCAGTCGAATGTACCGTTTACGATAGTGTTGCTACCGTCGTTGGTCAGCTGTTTGGTATTACCGGTCTCTACATCTTCTACGTAGATGTTATTACCTGATACATAGGCCACTTTTTCGCCGTTAGGAGAGAATTTGGCGAACATCAGGCTTGATTCGGGACGATCCTTACCAATCTGGCGGGCAGAATTGTTGGCTATGTCTACAATCCAGTAGTCGCCGCGGGTATCCAGACGCCACACCTGCTTGGAATTGGTGTAGATCAGCGCTTTCTTGCCGTCAGGACTGAGTGAGAACGAGCGCACCGGGATCTGCTGTCCGGTGGCGGGATTCACGAGTGCCTCTGCAGGCACTACTACCGAGCGCGAATTGTCTTTAGCGCTGTAAGCTGCTATCTCCTGCTTGCCGTCGTCACGGCGCTCTATGCGGGAATAGCGCTCGCCGTCGGGCATCCAGTTGGGATAGAGGCCCGGCTGCGTCTTCACGAGACCGCCGTAAACGGCCTCCTTCAGCGTCGGAATGTGGCGTGCCTGAAGTCCTGTAGCTATCAGCAGAGCTCCGGCTACCAAGATGAATTTTAGTTTCATTGCTGTTATAAAAGGTTAGTTTTCAGTTATTCAGTCTGTAAGCGTGGCTGCAAACTCCATGAGGTAGGCTTTGATGAAATCGTCGATATTGCCGTCCATCACGCCGTTCACGTCAGATGTCTGCCAGTTGGTGCGGTGGTCTTTCACTCGCCTGTCATCAAACACATAGCTTCTGATCTGGCTGCCCCATTCTATCTTCTTCTTGCCTGCCTCCACCTTGGCCTGCTCCTCCATACGGTGCTGAAGCTCCTTCTCGTAGAGAATCGACTTGAGCTGGCGCATGGCGTTCTCCTTATTCTTCGGCTGGTCGCGCGTCTCGGTGTTCTCAATGAGAATCTCCTCCTCTTCACCGGTATAGGGATCCTTATATTGGTAGCGCAGACGCACGCCGCTCTCCACCTTGTTCACGTTCTGGCCTCCGGCACCGCCGCTTCGGAAGGTATCCCATGATACGGCTGCCGGCGATACGGTAATCTCAATCGTATCGTCGACCAGCGGGGTTACGAATACAGAGGCAAACGAGGTCATTCGCTTACCCTGAGCGTTGTAGGGGCTTACGCGCACCAGGCGGTGCACTCCGTTCTCGCTCTTCAGGTAGCCGTAGGCATAGTCGCCTTCGATATTAATGGTCACCGATTTGATGCCGGCGTCATCGCCTTCGAGCAGTTGTGCAATAGAGGTCTTGTAGCCGTGGCGTTCGGCCCAGCGCAGATAGAGGCGCATGAGCATCTGTGCCCAGTCCTGGCTTTCTGTGCCGCCGGCTCCGGAATTAATCTTCAGCACCACTCCGAGTTTATCTTCCTCGCGGCGCAGCATATTGCGGAGTTCCACCTTCTCAATGGCTTCCATGAGAGCGCCATACTGGGCATCGATCTCCTCTTCGGTCACCAGGCCTTCCTTAAGGAAATCCATTGCGAGCGTAAGCTCGTCGGCCTGCTTTTCGATTGCCGTGTAGCTGTCGATCCAGTAGCGGAGCTCCTTGATCTTGCGCATTTGTGCCTCCGCCTTCTTCTGGTCGTTCCAGAAATCGGGCACATGGGTGCGCAGTTCCTCTTCTTCTACTTCGATTTTCTTGCTGTCGACGTCAAAGATACCTCCTCAACGCGAGCTTGCGTTCCATCGCCTCTTTGAGCTGATCCTGTGTGATCATTACGAATGGTCTGTGGTTAAAGGGTTATTAAAAAGTTGTCTGTCGTTCTGTTTGTGGTGATGCCGGGTCAGGTGCCCTCATACATCGCCTCGATCTCTTTGGCATAGCGCCTGGCCACTACCGGACGCCTTACCTTCATTGTATTGGTCACCTCACCGTTCATTATCGAGAAATGATTCGGCAAAAGAGTGATTCGTTTGATCTTCTCATAGCTGGCCACTCCTTTCTGCACACTCTCAACCTGCTTCATCATGAACTCGATCACTCTCGGGTCGCGAAGCAGCTCCTCGGTATCTTTATCGCCCAGTCCCTGCTTCTCGGCCCACTGCCGGAGATTAGGGAAGTTAGGCACGAGCAAGGCGCTTACAAACTTGCGGCGGTCGCCTATCACTGCAGCCTCGTCGATATATTTGTTTTCTGCCAGACGGCTCTCAAGCATCTGAGGTGCAATATATTTACCGTTTGAGGTCTTGAAAAGGTCCTTCACTCTTTCAGTGAGCACCAAGGCACCTTCCGGAGTGAAATGGCCGGCATCGCCGGTGCGGAACCAGCCGTCGGGAGTAAAAGCCTCGGCATTGGCCTGAGGATTCTTGAAGTAGCCGGGAGTAACCGTAGGAGCCTTTACCAGAATCTCGCCATTCTCATCAATCTTCACGTTGATGCCGGGCAGAGGAGTGCCTACGGTGCCTATCTGGTAGTGGGTGGTAGGAAAGCAGGTCACCGTAGCCGTGGTCTCGCTCAGACCGTAGCCTATTACGATGTTGATACCTACGCAATGGAAGAACTCGCATATACGGTCGCTCAGAGGAGCTCCTGCCGTAGGAAACATATTGGGCTGCGGAATTCCTATGGCTCGGCTGAGTTTGCTGAATATGCGCCGGTTCCAGAACTGGTATTCCTTCTCTACAAGCACCGGCACCTTGAGTCCCAGCCTCTTGTAGTGAAGATTTCTGCTTTTGCCGACTTTGAGCGCGCGAGCCACCGCCATACGTTGCAGCCTGCTCATGCCGGCTATTTTCTCCTTTACGGCTGTATAGACCTTCTCCCAGAAGCGGGGCACGGTAGCCATAAGGTTAGGGTGCACCTCATGGATCGTCTCCTGAATCATTCGGGGATCATAGTTCACCGCCATGCGCACCCCGCGCCCGAGGCAGAAGTAGCCCCAGGCTTTCTCCAGAATATGACTCATCGGGAGAAAAGCCATTACAATCTCTGTATCTTTCACCTCGGCAAGGCGCTCCCGGTGCATCTCGATGCAGGCATCATAGTTAGCATGGGTGAGCACCACGCCTTTGGGCTCCCCGGTGGTGCCGGAGGTATAGATGAGAGTAGCCATGTCGGAAGGCAAGCCGGCCTCAGTCCGCTTCTCTACAAGCTCCTCGATTTCGGGGGAGGCGTTCATTCCCAGCCGTAGGAAGTCGTCCCAGAAAATCGTGATTTTGTCGTCCGGCTTAAGTTCCAGCTCATCGTTTTTGAAAACAATGATCCTCAATACCTTTTCGGGGTGAGCCTTCCAGTAGTTGTAGGCAAGGGGATATTGATGGCGGTCTCCTACGAAGATCACCCGGGCCTCGCCATTGCTCACTATGAAGTCGAATTGCTCCTGCGAGCTGCCGGAATACACCGGTATGCCAGCCAGTCGGTTGCGGAAGCCTCCGAACTCAGCGATCAGCACCTGCGGAGTGTTGGGCGAGCAGATCGCTATGCGCTCCTGCTCAGCAAGACCCATAGCGGCGAAAGCACGCGCGGCCACATTGATCTGTGTGGCAAATTCAGTCCAGGAAGTCGACAGCCATTCCCCTCCTTTACGCCAGCAGAAACGATAAGCCTCGCGGTCGCCGTAGCGCCGCGAGTTCGTGCTTATCATATTTGTCAGTCTGTTGGCCATAGTTAATGCAAAGATAGCAATTTTTTGTGACCTGTGCAATCAGAAGCTCACCTGAAGCATCGTCTGCACGCGGTTGTCGTGATGCTGGAGTCCGGACATATCTACTCGGCGTCCCCAGATGTACTCTACTCCCCACGTAAGTATCGGGGTAATCTCGTAGAATACGTTGGCTACAGCATACTGCGCATACTTGTACTGGTCTGCCCAGGGAGTGGCTCCGCCGTCGTAACGCTCGGCATACGTGCGCACATGGCTGTAGGTGGCAGAAGCGTAGACCTTCGGGGAGAAGGTGTATTGAAGGCCTCCGTAGGCACCCCACACCTTCACCGGACGAAGCTTTCCGTTCTGGTCAGGATTCGGAGTAAGGTCGAGACCGTCGCCGTTGAGGTCCTGGATATAGCTGGCCACACCTTTGCCGAACACACCCTGGTAGTAGGCCGTAAGTCCGGGAGCGATTGAAGCGCTGCCGCTTGCCTTGATACCCCAGCCTACGGCGTTCTGGTTCTTGTCGGCCACTACATCGCGGTAGGCTATGTTGCGGAGTATTCCGGAGAATCTGATCCAGGAGGAAGAGCCTTTACCCCATGCGAACTGCACGTAGGCCGGAATGTCAGGCACCCGCTGCGAAACCCGATAGGTGCCGTCGGAATTGGTATAGCTCGCCTGCGGAAGCTCAGCGCCGATACCGAGGCTGAACGTCTTGTTGAAAGAATGGCGATAGTCGATCACTCCGTTGGGTACCGATGTCAATGCGTTAGGGCCTTCATAGTCGATAGTGGGGGGAGCGGCAGCCATATCTGAGAAGAGGCTATAGTCATAACCCACCGTGAAGCCGCGGAATTTCATGTAGGCGTACATGAGCTGAAAACCATAGTTCTGGCCAATGAAGTTGGCGCTGAGGTACACTCCGATCTGGTTCGGATTCTCGGGCAGAGCCACGAGGTTTACAAACAGGCTGGTCTGCTGTGCGCTCAGCTGGAATAATCCTCCGTTGCCTTTGGCCGGATTCATAGGAATGTCGGCTGTCACGAACATATTGGGATTATTCATCGTGGCTCCGAAGTCATAGCTTGCTGTAGCCTTGGCAGTTCCTCCGATTCCGAGATAGAACTTACTGTCCTTGCCCATGATAAGGAAACGCGGAGCGTCGGGAATATGATAGGCGTCGGGCGAGTTCTTGTTGAAGGCGTCGAATGCCTTCTCCCGGTCGAGGCTGTCAGTAATGATTGAATTGAGCGAGGTGCTGTCCTGATGCTTGGCAGGGTGATGCTGGGCGGCGGCTGGAATAGCGCAGAATCCCAAAGCGAGCAGCGATAATAGTGTTGTTTTCATAAGGGTAGTGGAAAAATAGTAAAATCAAGAATAATAAGATTCATCGACATCGAATGCAAATGACTTGCGCTTCCATAGAGCCACGAGGCAATAGATTGCAGTGCAGCCGGCGCAAAGATAGAATGCGAAGCCGGTCACGTGGCCTGCATTGAAGGCACCGCGAAGCAGATCGATGATAAAGGGAGTGAGCACTATTGCCAGATAATTGGCAGCGAGCACGAAAGCCAGCGAAAGGGTAGATTTCGACGGGTCGGCCACAGCCCGGCTCGCCTTATCGTAGATCATCGGCTGGCACATTCCGTAGCCGAAGCCGCAGAGCGATGCCCCTACACAGAAGCTCCAGGGAGAATGAATCAGGGCGAAAAGCGCCAGACCGCCGAGCATTATGAAACCGCCGGCAAGAAATGTAGTTTTCTTAAAGAACTTCACAAGCCAGGGCAGCGATACGCCGGTCACGAAGATAAAGAAGAAATAGAGAGCTGTGATGGCGCCGGCAAGCGACGGGCTCCAGTCTTCCTTCTCTACCAGGAAGGGGCAATAGTAGGAGATGCAGATGGTGGCAAACGAGATGAAGAAATATAGTCCGATTATAGATATCAGACGATTGATGTAGAAGCCTTTTACTATCTTCTCCTTTACCCCTGCAGGGCTTACGGCGGCTGTAGCGGCCTTGGCGGTGCCGGCTGAGGTGCTTGCCTCATCGAGGTCAGCCTTAGGTATGCCTTTCAGCTTGATGGAAAGCAGAAGAGGAATCAGACCCACAAGATACACTACGAAAGGCAGATGCCAGCTTCCTATTGCCAGCCAGCCTACAGCGTAGGTGCCGAGCACGAGGGTGATATTGCTCACTCCCGACTGCAGACCCATCTGCTGCATGCGGTAGCGGCCCGTGAAGGTATCGGCAAGAAGACCGGTCGAGAATGGTATCAGAAGTCCGGCGCCGATGCCGAGAGTGCTGCTGAAGATAATCAGCGCGGTCATCGTGGTGGCAAAGAGGTAAGCCACGGCGGAGGCCGTGAAGATGATGAGCGCGCCCACCACCGTGGCTATCTTATGCTTTGTCAGCGAGAGTTTTCCGGAAAGCAGCACGAAGGGGATTATGAGCAGATTGGGCATAATCGTAAGCAGCTGCTTCTCGATCTGGGTCGTGTGAGGGAATACTTTGGCCAGAGTGCCAAGCATTGGGGTTACGGCAAGCCCAGGCAGGTTTACCACCAGTGAGAGCGAAAGAATCGCAATCCATGTGGTAGCCGTAAGCGGCGTTTTGCCGGTTGTGATCAGTCTGCTCATGATTTCCTTCGTATTAATAATTCTACTTCCGGATCATATTTTCAGTCACTTTTTGGAAGCGTCAGCTCCCGGATCAGCTTCCGGCGGTGTCTGAGCCGGTTTCTCTCCGGATGCCTCCTCGAAAGCCTCCTCATTCTTCTTCATGAAGGCTTCGTTAGGCTGGATAGAGAGATCGGTCACCTCACCTACCGTCTTCATAGATACCGGTCCGAATGCACCGTCCTCCCAAAGAGCTGCGCGACGCACCTGCTCGTCGGTGGGCACATAGCCGGCAGGCCATTTCGAAACCTTGTCGGGCGTACGACCTTCGATCTCCCAGTCAAACGGCTCGAAAGTCGTGTTGGGATTACGCCAGCCCGGTTTGCGCTTTGCATAGACGATGAAGGGGAATATCAGGAATACTGCGCAGCCGATCACCAGTATGAGCACATATACGAACGGGCTGCCCGTATTGATCTGGCTCGGTGGAACGAGGCTGAGCACCATTGCGATAAGGGCGCCGAGCACACCGACCGTGACAACCAGTACCTCTCCGAATTTACCACCGGGAACCCGGAAGCCACGCTTCACATTAGGCTCAGTGCGGCGGAGGCGGACAAAAGCCCAGTAGATTATGAGCACCATCACCAGATAGATGATCGTTGACATCTGGCTAAGAATCTGATATGCGCTCTGCACCGAAGGAAGTACCACCAGGGCGAGTGCCAGAATGGTCACGAAGATACCCTGCACCCAAAGGATCGGCACCTGAATACCGTTCTTATTGGTCTTCTGCAGCTTCGGAGGCAGATAGCCGGCCTTGCCTACTGCAAGGATACCGGTAGAGGGAGCTGCTATTACCACGCTCACCTGACCGATTACGCCGAAGGTGATGAGAAGAGCCATCACATTGCCCAGCCAGGGCACTCCGAGACTTGCCCAGAGGTCGTTGTAGGCCACCAGGAGCGATGCCAGCAGGTTAATGTCTTTGGCCGGAATCACGAAACCTATGGCAAGAGTGCCGCCGATAAAGATAGCGAGGATAATCACTACTGCAATCAGCACCGATTTCGGGAATGAACGGGCCGGATCCTTCATTGAAGGCACATGCACAGCCTGCATCTCCATTCCTGCGAAGAAGAGGAAGATAGAGGCGGCGAGCACAATGGTAGAGAATTTCGAGAAGTCGGGCCAGAAGCTCTGGTGCGTGTCGATGTGGATAGGATTACCCATGCAGAGATATACTATGCCGAGGATTATCAGCACGGCAGCAGGAATAATAGTTCCGAAGAGACCTCCGAGAGTAGAGAGCGTGTTGGCTGATTTCATTCCGCGGAACATATTGAAAGTAGAGAGCCAATACACTCCGAGCACCACTATCAGCGAATAGATCACGTTGGAAGCCAGTTTGGCATCAAACGTCTCTGGCCAGAAGATATATGCGAGCGACACGGCGCCGAACATGAGCACGGCCGGAAACCATATCACTACCATCTGCCATTCATAATACATTGCGGCCCAGCCCCATTTGGGTCCGAGGCCCTCAGTGCACCATCTGAACAGACCTCCGCTCTTTGTCCAGGTAGAAGCCAGCTCGGCGCATACCAGAGAGTAGGGCACGAGGAATACCAAAGCCGCGAACACGTAGTAGAATATCGACGTATAGCCGTATTCCGCCTGCGACGCAAGGCCACGCATGCTGACTATGTTTGTTACGATCAGTACTGCCATGGCTCCCATGGTGATGGTCGCGACAGCTTTTTTTCCTTTTGACGGAGCCGACGGCGCTGGCCGTGCGATGCCTCCTGACGGGGTGGTGGAAGTTGCCATGAGTTTGGATTTTATGTGTTTTTCAATAGTGTTTGTTTAGGAAGGGCCTCTTAGGGGGTCGCTGTCAGTAATAAAAGGTTTCAGGAGCTACTATTGTTCGCAGCTCCTGAAGCTAATTCATTGAAATTAGGAAAATAATTTGTCAGGCCTTCTGCCAGGGCTTGCGGCCTTCGGTTTGCCAGTCAAACGGCTCGAAGTGGGAATCGGGGCTTTTCCAGCTGCTTTTTCGCCGGCTGTAGACTATGAAAGGTAGTGAGGTGAACACAACCACACAGCCGGCCAGAATCAGGATATAGGTGAGCGAATCGCCGGTTTCGATCTGGCTCGGAGGCAGGAAGCAGATGCTGAGCGCAAGAATAGAGCCGAGCGATCCGATTATGGCTACGGTCCACATTCCCACCTTCCCACCGGGCACCCGGAAACCGCGCGGCTTGTCGGGCTGAGCATAGCGGAGCACGACGAAGGAGCCATAGACCATCAGAATCATAAACAGATACATGATTGTAGACATCTGGCTCAGAATCTGATACGACGATTGAACGGAAGGAAGCACCAGAAGCACTACACCGAGCACCGTTACTATTCCACCCTGCACCAGAAGAATCGGCACCTGCACGTCGTGGCTGTTTACCCGCTGAAACAGCGGAGGAAGGTAGCCGGCACGCCCTACGGCAAGAAGACCGGTTGAAGGGCCGGAAATATTCACCGATATCTGGGCCAGTGTGCCTACGGCTATGAAAAGAGCCATCGCATTGCCGAGCCAGGGAGCGCCTACATTGCTCCATAGCTTATCGAAGGCGGTGAAAAGCGATGCGAGAAGTCCGATCTCGCCTTGAGGAATCACAAAGCCAATGGCAAGGGTGCCTCCGATGAAGCATACCAGAATCACCGCCGTAGATACCAGAACCGAGACGGGAAACTGCTTTCTGGGATTCGGCATGTGCTGGATATGCACGGCCTGAAGCTCCGTGCCGGCGAAAAAGAGGAATATGGAGGCGGCAAGCACGATATTGCTCCAATGAGAGAAATCGGGCCAGAATGAGGTATGGGGAATCTGGTTGGGGTTGCCCGTGCAGATATAGATAATTCCGAGCACGATCAGTATCGCTATCGGTATGAGGGTGCCGATCCAGCCGCCTGCAGTAGAGAGCCGGTCGGCATTGTGGATTCCGCGGAAGGTGATCAGTGTGGCTCCCCAGTATACGATCAGGAGCACCGCAATGGCAAACAGTTTGTTTTCAGCCAGATTGTCTGAGCCTCCGATGAAAGCGAGAGCATTACCTACAAACATCAGCACCGCCGGAAGCCAGATCACGATCATCATCCAGTCAAGATAGATCGCCGCCCAGCCCCATCGCGGGCCAAGACCCTCCGACACCCAGCGGAACACCCCGCCGCTTCCCGTCCAGGTCGAAGCGAGTTCGGCGCAGACCAACGAGTAGGGAATTAGAAACACCAGGGCTGCGAAGAGATAATAGAAGATTGAGGTATAGCCGTATTCTGCCTGGGAGGCGAATCCGCGCAGCGAGAGGATCGATACTATTATCATCATAGCCATCATCGTAGTGGAGATGGACTTTCCTTTCTTCGCAGTAGCAGGCGTAGCCATAGGGGTCTATGCAATTTCGTTTTTGTTGATAAAAAGCGATTGCAAAGTTATAATTTTTTTACATAAAAAGCGACGCCCGAAAACCAGGCGCCGCTCAAAGTAAGAATTGTCAATAAATCTTAGGAATGTCACTTCCTGTAGCCGGGCACTGCCGGATAGGCCTTTGCAATGCGGGTACCTACCTTGTAGTGTACGCCCGGGTGAGCCGTAATGCTTACGTTGGAAGCCTCCTCGAATACCATCACGATATCGGAGCCACCGAACTGGAAGTAGCTGATCTCCTCGCCCTTCTGCAGGGTGCGTCCGGTTTCGGCGGTAAGGATAATCGAAGAAACCTGAGCCATACCCATAGGCAGGGTAGCTACCAGACCGATCGGGGAGTCGATGATTACAAGACCACGCGTCTGCATGAACTCATAGCCGGCATCGTCAGGAGCGCCGAACACGCGCTTGCCCACGAGCTGCGAGCGACCCTGTGCGTCGCCAGGAATCGGCTCAGCCGTAACCTGCAGATATACGGTGCCCTGGATCACACGGCTCTCAACCACGCGGCCTCCTACAGGAGCATGCTGGCGGTGATAGTCATACGGGCTGAGGAACTGGTGCATCCAGTGGCCTCCCTTGAAGCGGTCGGCATAGGGGCTGCCTTCCAGAAGCTCCTCAATCTTCCAGTGCAGACCCTTGATGGTAACACCGGCGTTGGAGCGAACCTCCCACTGACCGTCGTTGGTAGAGTCGGCAGGCGATACTATCACGCTCTGGTCAGAGATATCGGCGATAGGACGATAGCCCGGTTTTGTGCGGCGGGCAAAGAACTGGTTGAAGCTCTTCCAGCCACCACGCGGGTAGATGTATTCGTCCATATTGTATTCAGGATGATCATAGAAACTGCGCAATGACTCCGGAGTAAGGCTCTCGGGGGAATCAAGCCAGTTGCCAAGTTCTACCACGAATTTACGCATCCACAATGAAAGCGGAGTCAGCGGCTGCATCTTGTCGTGGGGAACCACTGCATTCTGAAGTTCTTTTACTGGGCTCTGATCAAGAACGAAATAGAACTTGCAGATGTGATTGAACACCTCTGTGCCATACTGATTCTCGATAGGAACCCATGAAAGCTGCGCGTTACACCAGTTGATGTAGTCGTCCAGGGTCTTGATGTCTTCCATGCCGACCACATTGTAACTCTGGGCTTTCTTGATGGCTTGCTCAAATTTCTCTTGCCAGCCGTTTTCCTTGATCATGTCGACCAATTCCTGGACGACGGGGTGAAGTGCTTGTGCCATAGCTTTTATAAAATTAAGGTTTTAATAATTGCTCGGATTCGGCGGAGCCTCCTCTTTGCGGTGTGTTTTCAAAGGTAGAACAAGCCGGACCGGGGAAAGTTTCCCGATCCGGCAAAAAAATGTTGATTTGCAGCAGCTTTTTTAACTTTGTTAATATTGCTCGGACTCAGAAGGGAAGTCGCTTCGCTTCACATCTTCAATGTAACGCCCTACTGCATCGG
Source organism: uncultured Muribaculaceae bacterium (assembly GCA_947632485.1). Lineage (GTDB taxonomy): Bacteria > Bacteroidota > Bacteroidia > Bacteroidales > Muribaculaceae > Lepagella. Next base: position 11,004 of record CANRPJ010000028.1, on the reverse strand, counting down.
TCATTATCGAAGCCAGATCGGCATAGCGGCGGAGAAAGCGAGGGGAGAAGCCTTTGTTGATGCCAAGCATATCGTGCATCACGAGCACCTGCCCGTCGGCAGCGCCGGCCCCGATTCCGATCACCGGGATAGTAAGCTCAGCAGCCACCTTTGCAGTGAGCGCCGCCGGCACCTTCTCTATCACCAGCGCGAAGCAGCCCAGCTCTTCGAGCAGCTTGGCATCGGCTATCAGCTTCGCTGCCTCCTGCTCCTCGCGCGCTCTCACCGTGTAGGTGCCGAATTTATTGATGCTCTGAGGAGTAAGACCTAAGTGACCCATCACGGGTATTCCCGCGCTGAGAATGCGCTCTACGCTTTCGCGTATCTCCGCGCCGCCCTCAAGCTTGATCGCTTCGGCATGACTCTCTTTCATCATGCGTATTGCCGATGCCAGTGCCTCCTTTGAATTGCCCTGATAAGAGCCGAAAGGAAGATCAACCACTACCAGAGCTCTCTTCACCGCCTTCATTACCGATTTGGCATGATATATCATCTGGTCGAGAGTGATTGGCAGGGTAGTGACGTTGCCCGCCATCACGTTGGAAGCCGAGTCGCCCACAAGAATGCAGTCGATTCCCGCTTCATCGAGAATCTTGGCGCTTGAATAGTCGTAGGCAGTGAGCATGGATATCTTCTCGCCACGCTGCTTCATCTCGATGAGGCGGCGGGTAGTAACCTTGCGGGTATTGTCAATCGTATTTGTCGACATATTGGTTTCATTGTGTTCTGCCCGCAAATTTACAAAAAAATCGGGGCCTGACGACCCCGATAATAGAATGCTTTCAGGTGATTCCGCCGGGACTCGAACCCGGAACCCACAGCTTAGAAGGCTGTTGCTCTATCCAGTTGAGCTACGGAACCTCGCTTTCCGACCGCAAAGTTAGCGATTCCCCGCGATTCTGCAAAAGCAAATTTTTTTATTGTCCGCCCCTTTACCCCCGTTGGTTATACGCGGTTTTTATGCTACCTTTGCAGCGGGCTGCATCGGTTCTGGCCGGTCATTCCATGGAAAACCAATAAAGAAAAACTATACTAACTAACCTAAAACGCAAACTACTATGTGGTTAACAAGTTCATCTGTAGGACGCAAATTCATCATGGCCTTGACGGGCGCATGTCTCGTCCTATTCGTCACGTTCCACTGTCTGATGAACGCGATCGCTATCTGTTGGCCCACTGCCTACAATCAGGTATGTGAGTTTCTTGGCGCCAACTGGTATGCTCTGCTCGCATCGGCAGGACTGGCATTGCTCTTCATTCTCCACATCGTCTATGCCCTCTGGCTTACGGTGCAGAACCGCAAGGCACGCGGCACAGAGCGCTATCTCATCTCGAAGCGCCCGAAGACGGTGGAATGGTCCTCGAAGAACATGCTCGTGCTCGGCATCGTCGTGCTCGCATTCCTTGTGGTGCATCTTATCCAGTTCTGGGCTAAGATGCAGCTCGTAGAGATCCGCAACGTGGAAGGCACTCTGCCTCCTACCGCCGGCACTCTCTTCATTCAGGAAGCATTCTCGCTGGTTTGGACTCCCATCGTCTACATCATCGGATTCATCGCCCTCTGGTTCCACATGACTCATGGCTTCTGGTCGATGTTCCAGTCAGTGGGTTGGGATAGCACTTCATGGATTCCCCGCCTCAAGAAGATCGGCTGCTGGTGGACCACTATCGTTGTAGCCCTCTTCGTGGCTCAGGCTATTGTGTTCACTGTCAAGGCTCACGAGGATTACTACAAGACCAATCCTGAGCTCCGCAACCAGTATATTGGTATGGTGGCTGAGCGTCTCGTGCCTCTCTTCGTCCCGCAGGTGAGCGAGGCTTCCTATGAGGAGCTTGAGCAGAATCTGCCCCAGGTAGCCGCACAGCTGCCCCAGCAGATCAAGATGGTGCAGGCTAACCCCGGACAGGTGCCCGAGGGACAGCTGGAGAAGATGATTGAGGGCAACGAGGCCGTGCAGAGCATCGTAGCTTTCCTCGAATATCTCAAAGGCGGAGAACCTGCTACTGAAGCTGTAAACGAAACTCTTTAATCCGCAAAGCGATATGGAAATGAAAGAACAAGTCAAGGTAATGAGTCCGGAGATGTCGAAAATCCCGGAGGGTCCTGTCGCTGAGAAATGGACCAATTATAAGGCACACCAGAAGCTCGTCAACCCCGCCAACAAGCGCCGTCTCGACGTGATCGTGGTTGGCACGGGTCTTGCTGGCGCTTCCGCCGCATCTACCCTCGCCGAACTGGGCTTCAACGTGCTCAACTTCTGCATACAGGATAGCCCCCGCCGCGCTCACTCGATCGCCGCTCAGGGTGGTATCAACGCCGCCAAGAATTATCAGAACGACGGCGACAGCGTATATCGTCTTTTCTACGACACCGTCAAGGGTGGCGACTATCGTGCACGCGAGGCCAACGTTTACCGCCTTGCTGAGGTAGCCAACAACATCATCGACCAGTGCGTGGCTCAGGGCGTACCTTTCGCTCGTGAATACGGCGGTCTGCTCGCCAACCGTTCATTTGGTGGCGCTCAGGTAAGCCGTACCTTCTATGCCAAGGGTCAGACCGGCCAGCAGCTGCTTCTCGGCGCTTACTCTTCTCTCAACCGCCAGATTCAGCTCGGCAAAGTTAAGAGCTACAACCGCTATGAGATGCACGATGTAGTGCTCATCAAGGATAAAGATGGAGTAGAGCGCGCCCGCGGCATCATCGCCAAAAACCTGGTTACGGGTGAGTTCGAGCGCTTCGCTGCCCATGCCGTAGTTATCGCTACCGGCGGATATGGCAATGCCTACTTCCTCTCTACCAACGCTATGGGCTGCAACTGCTCCGCTGCTATGGCCTGCTACCGCAAGGGAGCTTATTTCGCTAACCCCGCTTATGTGCAGATCCACCCGACCTGTATTCCGGTTCATGGCGACAAGCAGTCAAAGCTCACTCTGATGTCGGAGTCGCTCCGTAACGACGGCCGCATCTGGGTGCCCAAAGATATTGAAGATGCCAAGAAGCTCCAGCGCGGCGAGATCAAGGGCAACGATATTCCGGAAGAGAAGCGCGACTACTATCTGGAGCGCCGCTACCCCGCATTCGGTAACCTCGTGCCCCGCGACGTAGCTTCCCGCGCTGCCAAGGAGCGTTGCGACGCCGGATATGGTGTCAACAACACTGGTCTGGCTGTATTCCTCGACTTCTCGGAGGCTATCAACCGTCTCGGCCTTGACGTAGTGCGTCAGCGTTACGGCAACCTCTTCGATATGTATGAGGAGATCACCGACGTCAACCCCGGCTCAGGCGTCAACGAGATCGACGGCGTGAAATACTACGCTCCTATGATGATCTTCCCCGCTATCCACTATACGATGGGTGGTATCTGGGTTGACTATGAGCTCCAGACTTCCGTAAAGGGTCTCTTCGCTATCGGCGAGTGCAACTTCTCCGACCACGGCGCTAACCGTCTCGGCGCTTCCGCCCTGATGCAGGGTCTGGCCGACGGCTATTTCGTGCTGCCTTATACGATCCAGAACTACCTCAGCGATCAGATCACCGTACCCCGCTTCAAGACTGATATGCCGGAGTTCGACGAGGCTGAGAAGAAATGCCAGGAAGCTCAGGACCGCCTTATGGCTATCGGAGGCAAGCGTTCGGTTGATTCGATCCATAAGGAACTCGGCCACATCATGTGGGAATATGTAGGTATGGCCCGCAACAAGGAGAGCCTCGAGACTGCTCTGGCTCGCCTCAAAGAGCTCCGCAAGACCTTCGATACCGACCTCTTCATTCCCGGATCAAAAGAGGGCATGAACATAGAGCTCGACAAGGCCTTCCGCCTCAACGACTTCATTACGATGGGAGAACTCGTGGCCTACGACGCCCTCTCGCGCAATGAGAGCTGCGGCGGCCACTTCCGCACCGAGTATCAGACGGAAGAAGGCGAGGCAAAGCGCGACGACGAAAATTGCTTCTACGTAAGCTGTTGGGATTATGCCGGATCCGATTCCGAGGCACCCACGCTCATCAAGGAGCCGCTCCACTATGAGGCAATCAAGGTGCAGACGCGCAACTATAAGTCATAAACCTTTTGAAAACGAAACAACACAATGGAAGATAGCATAATGAAAGTCAACCTGAAGGTGTGGCGTCAGGCCGGCCCGAAGGGAAAAGGAGGTTTCGTGACTTATCCGGACGTTGAGACCACGCCCGACACGTCCTTCCTGGAGACACTCGATATCCTCAACGAATCGCTCATTGAGCGCGGCGAGGAGCCCATCGTATTCGACCACGACTGCCGCGAAGGCATCTGCGGCATGTGCTCGCTCTATATCAACGGTCACCCCCACGGACCCGCTACAGGAGCTACCACGTGCCAGCTCTATATGCGTCGCTTCGCCGATGGCGAGACTATCACCGTTGAGCCCTGGCGCTCAGCTGCGTTCCCCGTGATCAAAGACCTGATGGTAGACCGCAACGCCTTCGACAAAATCCAGCAGGCAGGAGGTTACGTATCCTTCAACTGCGGTGGCGCTCAGGATGCCAACTCAATTCCCATCTCAAAGGCTGCCGCCGACGAGGCTATGGACTCAGCTACCTGCATCGGCTGCGGTGCTTGCGTAGCTGCCTGCAAGAACGGTTCCGCGATGCTCTTCGTCAGCGCCAAGGTGAGTCAGTTCGCTCTCCTGCCCCAGGGTCAGGTAGAGAAAGATCGCCGTGTGCGTGCCATGGTAGAGAAGATGGACGAGCTCGGCTTCGGCAACTGCACCAACACCGGTGCCTGCTCCGCCGAATGCCCCAAAAACATCAAGCTCTACAACATCGGCCGCATGAACCGCCAGTACATCGCCGCCAAGTGCAAGGAATAACCCCTTAGCACAAAGGCTGCGAAGCCAATAATTTAATCGCCCCGATGGTCCTTCCATCGGGGCGATTCCTTTCCTCTTTTAACCCCCTAATCCTCCAGATTCCTTCGATTTATGAGTATCGGTTATTTTGTCAAAGCCTTTGAGCTTCAGCTCAAATCCCTGCTTTCCCTGATAGCTCCGATTGCTCCTACCCTCCGAGCGCCGCGAGGCGCGAAGATATGAAGATATAGGGAAACCGGGTCTGAGCGAAGCGAGTGCCCGGTTGAGTGCCCTCTATGCGAAAGAGTGCCGGAGGTACGGGCTCATAATCTCGTAGTCCAAAAAATACAAGCTTAATCCCGATAAATCCCGCTCATTCCCGCTTAATCCTCCTGAAAATTCCGATATGGTGTGAAGCTATCCGATAATCAAAAAAATTCTTACCTTTGTAACTACCAATAAACGAAGATTAAAAGAATGCCTATCAAGCAGAGTGAAGTAAAAGATCTCTCCAAGAAATCCGATACGAAGATCTTATTTTAGAAAGTCAACTTGGAGAGCTTTGTTCGTCTTCACTTTTTAAGTATGAAATTGCAGCAAGTTGACATAAAAGAGAATGATATTCTGGCAATTTCGCCCGAATTGCTCGCTACGTTGCTCAAAGACCATACCACTAAAGGTAATATCTTTTGGGCAACTGATAACTATGCCGATCGTGGAGCCGGTTATCAATTCTCCGACCAGATAACCATTGAGGCTATTACAGGAGAAAATGGTTCGGTAATAGTGCCACGTGCCTTGAAATCGCGTCAACAACAACAGCAACGTAGTCGTGAAATGGCGGAAGTGTTCACTCCCTCATGGATTTGCAATAAGCAAAACAATCTCGTCGACAACGCTTGGTTTGGACGCGAGAACGTGTTCAATACCGAAATTGATAACCTCGACGGCTCGCACTCATGGATTCCGTCAGAGGGTAAGATTGAATTCCCCGACGGCAAGACTTGGCAAGATTATGTTGCTGAAAATCGCCTTGAAATAACTTGTGGCGAAGCCCCATATCTCGTAAGTCGCTATGACACCGTCAGCGGACAGCCACTACCGGTTGAAATGCGCATAGGCTTACTCGACCGCAAACTGCGCGTGGTTTCTGAAAATACTGAAAAATCCGGAGAGTGGCTTGCGGCTGCTAAGGCAGCACTACGTTCTATATACGGCTACGAATGGCAGGGCGATAATCTAGTCCTCGCTCGCGAAAATCTTCTTTATACTATCTGCGACTATTACCGAGCAAAATTCGGTCGTGAGCTCCCGAAGCAATCCCTACCCGGAATTGCCTATATTATTTCATGGAATATATGGCAGATGGACGGATTAAAAGGAGTTATCCCCAATTCGTGCGGAGAGCGTCGCACTATTGTTCAAAACTTATTTGGCGAAACCGTTACTGTCAGCCAATGCCTAGGCTGTAAAGATGGGGACATTAAGAAGCACAACGGCATATATGCCAAGATTGTGGACTGGCCCAACGATGTTACTTCATCGCAAGTTAAGCATAAAGAACCCATTAGATTTATTGACCTCATAAAATAATCAGCTTATGGAATATTTTTCATCTCTAAAACCCAAGCTGATATATGTGTTCCGCATCCCAGACGCGGCTCACAAGGATTGCCTGAAAATTGGAGAGGCTACTTTTGAGGACGGCAACATTACATTGCCACCAAACAGTTCCGCTCTCAATAAGGCGGCAAAGGCCCGTATAGACCAATACACCAAGACTGCCGGTATTGCCTACGACCTTTTGCATACCGAAATTGCAATTACAGTCCGTGGAGGTGCTGTCCTCGGCTTTAATGATAAGGAAGTCCACGACGTTTTGCTTCGCAGTGGTATCAAACGCAAAGAGTTCGACCAAGTTAACGGGGCTAACGAATGGTTTTGTTGCGACCTTGAAACCGCAAAGAAAGCAATCGCCGCCGTAAAGGAGGGACGAAAAGCTCTCCATGCTGCCGACATCTCCGTCGGGCAGTCGCCAATCATCTTCCGCCCGGAGCAGCGCGAGGCTATCGACAAAACCATCAAGCAGTTCAAAAAGGGTAATCAAATGCTGTGGAACGCCAAAATGCGTTTCGGCAAAACTCTCTCGGCTCTCGAAGTAGTGAAAGAACGTGGCGATTTCCGCCGTGTGCTTATTTTAACTCATCGCCCGGTTGTCGATACAGGTTGGTATGAAGACTTCCAAAAGATTTTCTACGACACTCCCGATTTTCTTTATGGCTCAAAGACCAATGGTGAAACGTTCCTATCGCTCGAAACGAGAGCAAGAGCGAGAGCTAATCGCTATGTCTATTTTGCTTCGATGCAAGACTTGCGTGGCTCGGAACTCGTGGGAGGCAACTTCGACAAGAACAACGATATTTTCTCAACGCCGTGGGATTTCATCATTGTAGATGAAGCCCACGAGGGTACGCAGACAGAACTCGGTAAGGCTGTGATGGCGGAGCTGACTAAGAAGGACACCAAAGTTCTGCGATTGAGCGGTACACCTTTCAATCTACTTGATGATTTCAAGGAGGACGAAATTTATACGTGGGATTATGTTATGGAGCAAAGGGCAAAGTCGCAGTGGGATGAGCTGCACCCAGGCGACCATAACCCATACGCAGGTCTCCCTCGCCTCAATATTTACACCTATGACCTCGGACGGTTGATGAAGGAATATGCCGACGAGGATATCGCTTTCAACTTCCGCGAGTTCTTCCGTACTAACGACAACGGCGAGTTTGTGCATAAACATCACGTTGAAAACTTCCTCAATCTGCTCACCAAGACTGATGAGGAAAGCATGTATCCTTTTGCCAACAAACGCTACCGCGACATCTTCCGTCATACGCTCTGGATGGTTCCAGGTGTGAAGTCGGCAAAGGCTCTTTCGGCTATGCTCAAAAATCACCCCGTCTTCGGGATGTTTGAGATTGTCAATGTAGCCGGAGACGGCGATGAGGAAGAAGCCAACGAAGAAGCACTCCGAAAGGTTGAGAAAGCTATCGGCAAAGATCCCGACCAAACACGCACTATAACCATTTCATGCGGACGACTGACAACAGGCGTCAGCGTCAAACCGTGGACCGGTGTGTTTATGCTTTCGGGTAGTTTCAATACCGCAGCTTCGGCATATATGCAGACAATCTTCCGTGTGCAGACCCCGGCAACCATCAACGGACGTGTAAAAGAAGATTGCTATGTGTTTGACTTCGCTCCCGACCGTACTCTAAAAGTGCTTGCCGAAACCGCCAAGATTTCTCGTAAGGTGGGTAAGCAGGGCGAGTCTGACCGCCGACAATTAGGCGAGTTCCTGAATTTCTGCCCGATTATCTCAGTGGAGGGTAGCCAAATGAAACAGCTCGACACCGAGCACATGCTTCAGCAGCTTAAGCGCGTTTATGTGGAGCGCGTGGTGCAGAACGGTTTTGAGGACGGCTACCTCTACAACGATGAATTAATGCGCCTGACCGACGTTGACATAAAGGAGTTTGACGAACTGAAAGGCATTATCGGTCAGACTAAGGCGATGGGGCGCAGCAACGAAATCACAGTTAACGACCAAGGGCTTACCAACGAGGAATATGCCGAAAAAGAAAAACTCGAAAAGAAGAAGAAACGAGAACTTACCGAGGAAGAAAAGGCTCGTCTGGAAGAATTGAAGAAAAAGAAGAAAGTCAAGGAAGACGCTATCTCAATTCTTCGCGGCATCTCTATCCGTATGCCTTTGATGATTTACGGAGCTAAGGTTGAGAACGAAGATGAAGAATTGACTATCGACAACTTCACTTCGCTTATCGACCCTCAGTCGTGGGAGGAGTTTATGCCTCGTGGTGTAACCAAGCAACGCTTCAACGCCTTCAAGAAATATTACGACCCCGACATCTTCACAGCAGCTGCCAAGCGTATCCGCGCAATGGCTCGTGCTGCCGATCGCCTCTCTATCGAGGAACGTATCGAGCGCATCGCAGCTATCTTCGCCACCTTCCGCAACCCCGATAAGGAAACTGTCTTAACTCCGTGGCGTGTGGTAAATATGCACATGAGCGATACTCTCGGCGGTTATACATTCTTCAATGAGAACTTCTCGGAAACTATTGAAGAACCTCGCTTTGTCGACCGTGGCGACGTTACGGCTGATGTTTTCACTCCTGATAGTCACCTGCTCGAAATCAATTCAAAGTCGGGTCTTTATCCGCTCTATCTCGCCTATAACGTCTACCGCTCGAGGCTGCGTAATGCCATGTTCTCCCCCGAAACTCCCGAAGAACATCTGGCAATATGGGATGCAGCCATTGCCGAAAACATCTTTATTATCTGCAAGACTCCAATGGCAAAAGCCATTACCCGTCGAACCCTACTGGGCTTTCGCAAAGGTAAGACCAATATGTGGGCACCGGACGACTTAATCAACAAAATCAAGAACCAGCCCGACCTCTTTATCAAGAAAGTGGGCGACTTAGTAGGAAAGAACGTGAAAATTAACGCAATAGTAGGAAACCCTCCGTATCAGGAAGTAAAAGAAGGCACAAGTGATGAGCCGGTTTATTGGCGGTTTATTGAATTGGCATCAAAGGTTGCGCCATTATCGACTCTTATAACTCCTGCTCGTTTTTTATTTAAAGCCGGTAAAACACCTAAAGAGTGGAATGAAAAAATTCTAAATGATATTCATTTCAAAGTAGTGTGGTGCAGGCAAAATAGTACCGAAGTTTTTCCCAATGTGGATATAAAAGGGGGTGTTACCGTAACTATGTATAATGCTACCGCAAACTACGGAAAAATTGGGCACTACACACATTTTCCAGAACTTAATTCAATCCTTAATAAAGTTAAGGGAGATGAATTCGAGTCTATTGATTCGATAATATATGCTCAAAATAAATTTAACCTTGAAGCATTATATACCGACTTTCCAAATCTAAGAAGTAAAATAGGAAGTGGTGGCAACGAACGACGACTTACTACTTCTATTTTTCAGTTGTTAGAATTATTTTCTGAGAAGAATCTTGAGGAATCATATAAAATATTAGGGCTTATCTCTAATAAACGTGTTTACCGCTACATCTCACAAAAATATGTTGAAAAGAATGATAATTTGCATAAATATAAGGTAATCGTACCCAAGTCGAATGGCTCGGGGTCAATAGGCGAAGTCTTATCGACCCCCCTAATCGGGGAACCCCTAATCGGGGAACCCCTAATCGGGGTTACTCAATCATTCATTACCTTCGGCGCTTTTAACACCGAAGGTAATGCCGAAGCCTGCTTAAAATACATCAGGTCGAAATTCGCAAGAACTATGCTTGGAATTCTAAAGGTGACGCAGGATAACAGTAAGGATACTTGGAGTTTTGTGCCGATGCAAGACTTCACGGAGAATAGCGATATTGACTGGAGCAAGTCGGTGGATGAGATTGACAAGCAGCTCTACGAGAAATATCATCTCTCCGACAACGAAATCGCCTTCATCGAATCAATGATTAAACCCATGTGAGTCTTTAATAAAGTTATGTAGAAATATGAATCCTACTGTCTACATTAATGGTTCCATGGTAATACTGGATACTCCCTTTTTTATATGTAAATCTTTGGGATCGCGGTTCAGTATTCCTGATGGTGCAGAAGTAATTGGTCCAAACGAGAAGATTAATGGAGTGCCATTTCTGGTTATTACTGAAGAGAAAGCACCTACTATTTTTAAGAAATACTATGCGTCAGGAAGTGTTTCGCAAAGGGGGAATACAGCACCATTTATGAATAATACCCTAGATGATTGCTTTTTCTCTTTTGATGAAAGAATCAAAGAGGTTGTTAATCTAATAAATCATAACGATGTTTATGATAATACCAGACAAGTTTTATATCGACTGTCAATTGTGTCGGCAATTGCTGCATTGGATACGTTAATTAGTGATTTAGTGCTTTTCATTGGAACAAAAAATAGGAATTGCCTTTTGAAGATAATTGGTTTTCTGAATCTATCTGCAACTAATACCTATAAATTAATGGAAAACCTTATGCACATGTGGTGTGATAATGCCATAGGTAATGCAGAAATCCAAATAATAAAGCATGTATTACGTAAATCCT
>CANRPJ010000027.1 GCA_947632485.1 uncultured Muribaculaceae bacterium | reverse complement strand
CTCATCACGCCGATGGTACTGCGAAAGCGGGAGAGCAGGTAATCGCCGCCTTACAATCCGGAGCCCCGGCTTCAGCCTACCAGCTGATCCCGGGGCTCCTTTTTTTTGCCTCCTTTCATTTCACCCTCGTCCTATTTCTCAGCTCCATATGTCCGGTTGGTTATTACCCGTAGCCGTTACATAGAAGATACGATAGATTGATTAGAACTTTTATATTTGATGTATTGTAGGTTGATGTTTTGATTTTTTTAAGGTTTGTGAGATGGAAATTATGTTATAAAACATATTTGTCGGGAATCTCAATATTTTATCGTAAGTTTGTAGAGATTGAAATTACTAAATAACCTTATATAATGAGAGCTAATTTTTACCTATCGTGTAGTATTTGCAGAAGTCTTTTGGTTTTTGTATTGCTTAGTGTTTCAAGTTTTACGATGGCTCAAAGTAATCGCGAAATAGTGAAACTTCCGTTTTACGTTACCGATGGGGTTTTGATCAGTGATGGCAGAGCTGTTTCTATGTCTTTTGATTCTGATGATATTGACAAATTTTGTTTTGATCCTATAGAAGTATCATTTACTAATGCTATGTGGAAGGAAAGTTATAAGTGTATTGAAGTATCGCGGAATGGAACCATAACATTGAAGAATGTTAATCCTAATCTTGTCATTAAGTCAATAACATGGGAGGGAAGTGCCACTACTGCGACATTGAAATGTGGTGAAGCTAATGGTAATCTTAATGTGACTAATGGCCTTGTTACTTGGATCTCTCCTTCTGATCAAGTGCAGGAAGTGACAATTTCTGTTTCTGGTAATGCAAGTAATGTACTTACGAGAATAAGTAGATTTGAAATTGAGTATGAAAATTTAGCTCATGAGATAAAAAAGGTTTCTTTTGAGTACGATAAGTTGAGATATTGTTTGCATGATGAGTCTGTTTTTAAGAAATGGGACGGATCTGCTAGTTTTGATGGTAAGGTAGAATATGCGAAAGATGAGAATGAACAAGTACTAATTTATTGCAAAAAGTTAGAGAATAGTACAGCTGAAAATCCATATGGTATTTTATCTTTAGGCGGATTTGAGGTGATAGGTGGGAATGCACAGGAATCGGTCAGTCTTTCAATTCCTAATGCAAAGATGGTCGCTTTATCCATGAGAGCTTCTAATATTGCAACTGCAAATACAGTGGATAAAAGCAGGTATTTTGTTAAGGCTTCGTCTGGAACCTTTTATTGTGTTGGTAATAAACCTGATATATTAACAGACTGGGGTAATATTAAAGGAGTAGAAGAAGTAATCTTTACTCCTGCTAGTGGAGATATGATAAGTAGCGGACCGGTATGGCAGACCCTTGATATTTACTATTATTTGGAGGAGGAGTCATTACCGGCATCGAAAGAACCAATTATTGAGGGTAAGGGGAAGTTTGTAGATGAAGTAGTCATTGTGATGAATACAGATGTGCCTAATACGGTGATTTATTATACTAAAAATGGAGTAGATCCGGATGTGAAAGTACTATCTAACGGTAAAGTGCAAGTCAATTCTGCTGAGCTTTATAATGGTACTGGAATAACTATCTCGGAGACAACTGAGTTTCGGGCTTTGGCCGTTACCGAAGGTCATGACGTTAGCCCGGTTGTAAAGGCAAAATTCGAAAAGTTAACCGCTTCAGTTAGCCCTACTATCAGTGGTGATGAAAAATTTGATACTAATGTAAATGTGGTAATTATATCACCAAACAGCAATTCAAAAATCTATTATACTTTAGATGGTGGTGATCCAGAGGTAGAATTTGTTAATGGTGCTTGGGAAAAATCGCAGAATACTCTTCTGTATGATAAGGAGATTGTTTTGTCTAACACAACTACTCTGAAGGCACTGGCAGTTTCGGAAGGGCAAGGACCGAGCGCTATTGTAGAAAAGACTTTTACAAAGGTTCAACGTGTAGAAAAGCCAGACCTTGGCTCTTCAGATAAAGAGCTTTTCAGCGATATTGCTTTGGTAACTATAAAAGATCTTCCTCAAGGTGCTAAACTTCTTTATACGCTCGATGGAAGTGATCCTACGTTTACGGAAGGAGCAGACGGTCCCATACCAACTGGCAAAACAATAATTGCGGAGCAAAATGAAATTAAGGTGACTGAAAGCTGTACTCTCACTTTAATAATTTGGGAGATGGGCAAGTTGCCGAGTCTTCCAGTTAGAATGATATATTCTAAAACTACGGCTACGCAGACCCCTATAATAACTGGTAATCACCATTTTATAGGGTCAACTGAAGTCGTTATTTCTGCTTCTGACGATGCAAGTATTTTTTACACTACTGACGGTTCAACTCCCTTTACGGCTTCCTCGGGTTCCTGTAAGCTATATTCAGAACCGTTGATCCTGACTGCTACCACTACGGTAAAGGCAATTGCCGTAGAGGATAACCTTTTGCCAAGTGCTATATCAGAGCGGAAGTTCACATGTTGGGAAAAGACTCCTGTTCCTACAATAAGCGGAGATTTTACATTTGCAGATCTATCTGAAGTAAGACTGGAGTCTGTACCTGGAGCTACAATATTTTATACTCTTGACGGCAGCGAGCCGTCCTTTATAGTGTCGGAAGATGGGACTGTGAGTCCTAAGCAAGGCACTTATGAATACTCAAGTGTGATTCCTATTACTACAAGTTGCACTGTAAAGGCTGCTGCCCATATACGTGGCTCCGCACCAAGCGATATTGTAACTGCTGTATTTGAAAAGCAGGATAGAAGTGGCGCTCCAAAAATTATTGCTCCTGAATTTTTCTACGAAGAGGGAACTATTACCATAGAGGCAACTACGGGCGCCAGTATCTTCTATACCATCGATGGATCTGATCCTACAGTGACATTAGTTGATGGAAAGCCAGTCGGTGCGAAGGTTTATGATGCTCCAATCCTTTTTACAGCGCCCGCTACGATTAAAGCTATAGCATTGGAAGACGGGAAAGCTCCAAGTGCGGTAGTGTCGGCATCTGTGAGGCAGGCGAGACGCACTTCAAAACCAGTTCTAAGTTTTACAGTTGAATTTGAGGAGGAAACAGAAATCGCAATAGACGCTCCAGATGCCCGTATTTTCTTTACGCTTGGAAGTGATTCAGAACCTAAAGTAAAAGTTTCCGAAGAAGATGGTTCGATTTCCTGGTCCGGAGACACTCAGGAATATCATTCTCCAATTAAGGTGCAGTCTACTACCGTGATAAAAGCAGTTGCTGTAGGTACGGGACTTCGTGTGAGCGAAATGGCTCAAGGAGTAACTACAAAAAAAGGTCAGACACAGGCTCCGGTAATTAAAGGTGACAATCCGTTTGTGAGAGAGGCGGAAGTCGTTCTTGAGGCTCCTAATACGTCAAGAATACTCTATACTCTCGATGGCATAATACCCGAATGGGAGCTCGATCCCGATGGGGTTGCTGCTCCTAAGGAAGGTTCGACAACTCAAAAATACGATCGTAATAGTGTGTTGAAGATTACGGAACGAACAATCTTGAAAGCCGTGGCTCATGAGAAAGGAAAGACTGTGAGTGAAGTGGTTAGTGAGACGTTCGTTCCAGCCGACGCTACATCTGCGCCGAAGATTTCCGGTCGTAATCCTTTCGCTATATCTTCGGAGGTGACCATTAGCGCAGAAGATGGTGCAAGAATCTTCTATACTACCGATGGTTCCGATCCCGACTTAGCAGGTACATGGTATATACCTCGCTGTCAGGGTACCACAAAGGAGTATACGGCGCCTATCCTCATGAGAGAACAGGCGACAGTAAAAGCAGTAGCATGGGAGAAACTCTCCAGTATAAGCGCTGTGGCTGAGGCTCAATTCCAGATGTTTGACAAATGTGAGACTCCTACAATATCAGGAATTTCGCCCTTCGAAACAGAAACTGAAATCCGTATTTCCGCTCCCAATGGAACTGAGGTTTATTATAGTTTAGACGGGAGAGATCCGGTAGCATCGCTTGATGACAGTGGTGTGATAACCGGCGGCCCCTTTCATTATGAAGGACCGTTTAGAATCACCTCCACAGCCGTTTTGAAAGCTGTAGCTGTGGGTCCTCGTAGGTTACCGAGTAGTGTAGCCTCTTTTGAGTTTGTGAAGCAGGGAATGGCTCCTATGCCGGTTATTGCGGGGCCGGAGCTGTTTGGCGATGAGGCGGAGGTTGAGATCCGGGTTCCGGAAGGAGCTTTGGTGCGCTATACTCTTGACGGGTCAGATCCAGATGAGGCGTCTGTTCTCTACGAAGCCCCGCTGTCCATAGTGTCTCCCTGCGAAGTTCGTGCCCGTTCCTGGAAGGAGGGTCGTCAGCCGAGTGATGTCGCGGTTCTCGTGATGAAGCAGATGGATTGCTCTGATCCGGTTACAATTTCGGGCACATCTCCTTTCGTTCATGAAGCTTTCGTGACCCTCACTGCAGCTCCTCAGGCAAAGATCTATTACAGTACCGATGGCAAAGCTCCTTCAATAAGGGTCATAGGTGCCGATAAGGTTGAGATTTCAGGGAATGCCGTAGTTTATGCCGAGCCTTTGAAGATAAATGCGGAGACTCATATCATAGCCGTTGCTCTGGAGGGAAGCAAGAGGGCCAGCGAGCCAGTAGGACGTAGGTTTGAACGAGCCGGAGTTTCCTCTGCTCCGATGATTGCAGGCAATACACTTTTCCTGGAGAGTACTTTAGTGACTATAACTGCCGCGCAGGGCGCTGATATATATTTCACTCTTGATGGCTCTGATCCTACAAGCTCATCGATTCACTATACTGGGCCTTTCCCGCTAAATTATAGTGCTGTGGTAAAGGCTATAGCCGTTCAGCCCGGATTTGATGCCAGCTCTGTGGCAGAGATGCGTTTTGTAAAGACCGAGTTGTCGGGAAGACCGGTGGTTGAAGCGCCAGAGCTTTTCGGCGATGAGGCTCACGTAAAAATCAAGGGAGAGGGGAATATCTGGTTTACTCTTGATGGTACGGATCCCATACCTGACGCATCGGAACGTTTTGTAGAAGAACTGGTTCTCACCGAGCCCTTCACGATAAAGGCTATCGCTCAGTCAGAAGGAAAACTTCCAAGCGAGGTTGTTGAGCAAGCGGGTAATCAGATGGAGCGTTCTGCAAGCGCTGTAATTTCAGGTGACGATCGGTACTACGGATCATCGCAGGTTACAATTGAGGCAGGAGGCGCCGATGTATGGTACACTCTTGACGGGTCTATACCTTCTGTGCTTATAATCGATGCCGGAGAGCCGCAGATAAGTGGAGGGGCAATCCGCTATACCGGTCCTTTCACTATCTCATCGTCGCTTACCGTATCTGCGGTTGCCATTGAACCGGGCAAAAGGGCTTCTCTGGCGAGTCAGCGCGCATTTGTGCGTCTGGATCAGAGTAACGAACCGGATATCAGCGGTGAAACACCATTCCCGACCCAGACTACTGTGACCATAACGGCTCAGAGTGGCGCCAAGATCTACTTTACTCTCGATGGCACCCGTCCTGAACCCGGTAAATCATCTACCTTCCTTTATCAGGAGCCTTTATTGCTTACCACTACCACGCTTGTGCGTGCTATTGCGGTAGAGGAAGGCAAAGCGGTCAGTCCGGTAGCTGAGAAATTATTTGAACACATGACTGTGAGCAAGAGGCCTGAGATAAAGGTCGCTGAATTGTTTGGCGATGAGGCCGACGTAGAGATCAGTGCTGCTCAAGGAGCCCGGATATTCTATACAGTAGATGGCACAATGCCCGATGAATCGTCAGCTGAATACACCGGTCCGTTTGTGATTTCCTCAAGCGGTCTGATTCGCGCGGTAGCTCTGGAGAACGGTAAGTCGCTGAGTGTGATGACTGAGAAAGAGGTTCGGCAGATGGATAAGACCTCTGCGCCTGAAATCGGTATTCAGGAATGGAACGATGGCTCTTTCAGAGTCACTCTCACAGCCCCTTCTGATGCCGCGGTCTACTATTCTGTCGATGAACCTGCACAGCTCACCTTGCGCAACGAGATCAGTCTTATCGCGGGTAATTCCACTATGCTCTACAGCGAGCCGGTAAGAGCCGAAGCCGGTGTTCGCTTCTATGCCATGGCCCTAAAGCCAGGTTATCGTCCGAGTGAAATTATGGCCACATCTATGCCTGAAAGGGAATCGGTGCTGGCTCCCGTAATTGAAGGTGACTCGCCCTTCGAGGTATCTACAATAGTAAGTATCAGTGCGGAGGAGGGGCTTAAGATCTTCTATACTACTGATGGTAAAAATCCGGAGATTTTACGCGGCCAGGGTGACGAGCCTCTTGTTGGAAATTCATCAACTTCGGAATATTATGTGCCGTTCGAGATTACGGAGAGCATGGTCATAAAAGCTATTGCAGTAGGAGTAGCGAAGGCGATGAGCCCTCTGGCTTCGAAAGAATTTGTGCTTTCCGATAAGTCGGGAATAGATGATCTTCTTTCAGACGATGATTCTATAAAGATAGGTTCCGGAAGTATCTCCGGGCCGGCTGATATGAAGGTTTACGATGCCTGGGGGCGTCTCTGTCCGCATGAGGGTCTGCGTCCCGGAGTCTATATAATCGTGATCGGTGACCGACGTCTGAAGGTTATGGTTAAAAGTTAATTAAGCTCAAATGCGGCCTTCATTAAGGTAAGACGGCAGCCTTTTACATGCGTTGCGAAAAATATTTCACGTTTCAGCAACGTTAAGTTAGAAAGGCTGCCGTTGGCAGGCTGACGGCGAAGTTTATCCTTAATCTTGAGTATGAAGAGATTCTTTTATAGCCTCATGGCCTTAGTACTCTCGGCTTCAGTAGGTCTTATATCCTGTAAGACTGAAGTGAAGCAGGAGAATGAGCGTGACTATCTCTCGGAAGTGAAGTCGGTCAACAAACTGATATTGGCTCAGATGACCATATCAAAAATGGCCACAGTCGATGATATCGATTTCTCAAAAGCTTCAAATCTGAAAGATATAGCGGCAGGTCTTATCGATGCTCTGAAAGTAGGGGATCGCAAGGCTGCTTATTCTTATGATACTTATCTTCGCGCCTACATTGATCTGAATGGAGTAACTGCCGATGACATCAGAGTCGATGAAAGCTCTAAGACCATTGCTCTTACACTCCCGGCAGTGCAGACTGAGTTTGCCGGCCGTGATCTCCGGATTCGTGAAGATCACTACAGGGTGACAGGACTCCGCTCGAGGATCGATGCCAAAGAGAGGGCGGAGATAAAAGAACACATGAATGAGGTGCTGAGGCGTGAGGTGGAGGAGAAACCCGACTTCCGCCTCCGGCTCGAGAATGAGGCCCGATCCAGATGCGCTTCCTATTTTCAGTCGCTTCTGGGCGACGGCGGATATACTGTTAAAGTCAATTTCAGGTGATATGAAGGCAATTAGGTTTATAATCTTTCTGATTGTGCTGGTCGCTGCTGTGGGGTTGGTGATGTGGTGGCATAAGTCGCCTGAGGTTTCCCGGGTTTCAGTGAAATCAGCTAAGATAGCTGATGTCCGGCCTATGTTGCGCCTATGCTCGGTAGAAATCTACGATGAGGTGCCCGTAAAAGGCTCCATAGGGTCGCGCCATATATTTGCCCGCGCGGCTCTCAACGGATCGATATCTTTCGATATGGAAAATATAGCCATGACGGAAAGCGGCGATACCTTGCGGCTCACCCTTCCGCGCGAGATTGTAGAGATCTACGAATCGACTGCACCTGGCTCCTATCAGGTGATCGATACATGGAATGACAAATTCCTCGGCTCGTCAAAATTCTCTGCTGCCGAGGAGAATGCCGTGAAGAGTAAAGTGCTTGAAAGCTATAGGAGGAGCCTCTACAGGCGCGGCTACATTGCGCGTGCTCGAAAAGAGGCTGTAGAGAATCTCACTTCCATGCTGTCAGGACTTACCGGGAAAACGGTAATAGTCAGCGATCCTATTCCGCGCGGCTCCATGTAGCGGCAGCCGCATCTTTCAGAGGCTAAGCCTTGCAGCTTCCGCGGCGAGAATTCGCTCGTAGGCACTCTTGTCTTCATCGGCCATTCGCTGGAGCCATTCCGAGTGATGGCGCAGATCCTTGGTGAGATAGCGCAGATCGCTCCCGAGCGCATCTGCAATCCAGCGTCGCTCAGCTTCCTCACGATTTTTATCAGCTTCCGTGAGAATGCTTTCCATAGTTTCCACATCTGAAGCAGCCATAACCTCTTCCAGAGTGTGGCGCGGAATTGTCTGGCCTGCAAGGTCCACCCAGTCTTCCGGCTCTCCTTGCGATTCAGGCACCGGAGAGTCGCCATAAAGCGTATAGATATAATGGCGCACCGCGGCCTCATATAGCTGCTTGGCCCGCGCCAGACCGGCGCCTGAGAGCTTCATGTTGCGCCAGCGGATTATACCCTGCTCGTCGGGCACCATATCGCGTATCAGTTTCGGGATAAAGCGCAGGGCTTTCAGCAGAGTGCCTATCGTGAAGGGATTGAACACCCCGTAGGTGATCCGGTCATGAATCGGCAGTCCGCGGCCTTGTCTGCGGTCTCTTTTGCGCCATTTCTGCTGGTCGCGGCGAAGGCCACAGCTCTTGAGCATCAGGCCTGGCACTATTGTGGTAGTACCTTTTTCATCGGCAAAGAGATAAGAGAAAGGAAAGTCGGAGGTATCGGGGTGGCCCTTGTGCGCGCCCATAAGCATAGAGAAGGCACCTATGCGTGCTCCCCACATCACGTAGCTTCCGCTGGCGGTCTTCACTCCGCGCTCCATCAGGCCCCAGTGGATAGGACCCATCTTATACATGTGGTTGCTCTGGTTCGTGGCGCTACCGGCGTTGGCGAAAGAAGTCTCCGTAGCAATCAGCAGGGTTGACTTATGAACCGATACTGAGTAGGGGCCTGCAAGCAGGGCGCACGATTCGCCGTTTTCGCAGGTACAGTTGGCAAAAAACAGTGAGTCGTGGGCGGTAAAGCCCTTGTCGATCTCCGCACCTTGCCCGATATAGCAGTTGTGCACAAACGATGCTCCATCAACCCGGCCATCTTCGATTATGAAATTTTCGGCATGGACTCCATGACCGACGGCTGCAAATTCCTTTCCGGGTTCGGCATTGTTGATTATGGCGCCATTCTTCAGCCAGTCGGCTCCTTCTACCCGGATACGCGGACCTACATACACATTGCGCAGGGTGCCGCAGTCAGCTATCACGGCCTCATCGCCGATTCCGGTGAGCTTGCGTGAGGCTGCTGCATGGAGAAACAGATCTTTCTTCTCGAGCGCCCATTCAGGTTTTCTTGCCTGCAAGGCAGCCAGCTGTGCTGAGATGCCCGGAAAGATTATCACCGGCCTCGATCCCGTTTCATCGAGAGGGCTCACCTCTACTCCCGCTCCACAGGTGGCGTCAGCATCATATTCTATTGCACCTACATTTTCTATCCGAACTCCGCGGCCTATCTGGCAGCCGAAGAGTCGACGCCCGATATTGCGGATCGTCACATCGTCGGAAATCTCGCAGTCTTCAATTCTTGCGCGGCTTATTGCAGCCGGCGCCTTAAGGCGTCCGATCGATACGCGCCCTGCGAAGTCCACATC
This sequence comes from uncultured Muribaculaceae bacterium, assembly GCA_947632485.1. Lineage (GTDB taxonomy): Bacteria > Bacteroidota > Bacteroidia > Bacteroidales > Muribaculaceae > Lepagella. The sequence continues at coordinate 30,942 of CANRPJ010000027.1, read as the reverse complement.
GCGAAGTCGCTTTAGGTCAGTGTCGTCGTGAATGGTCACGAGATCCCAGTCGTCAGCCGTACAGCCACGCTGCTCCAGGAAGTCTCTTTCCGCCGGGGTCAGTCTGCGTTCAGACTGTAGATTCTGATTCGAGGTCATCGTATTTTTGATAGAGAAAGTCATTGTAAGGAAATCGTTCAGTGTGAATTTCTTTTGCCTTGCGATAAAGCAGGTTCTTCAGTTCATCTATATTGGTTCTTTCTTTTGCAGAGATAAATACGCAGTTTTCCGCCATTTTCCCCATCCAGGTCTGGCGAAGCTCGTCGAGAGATATGTTCTCTCGTGTACGGGGTGTTAGATCGTCGGGATCCTTCGGAGTGTAGTTGAAGGCATCTATCTTATTGAAGACCATTATGACCGGTTTATCTTCAGCGCCGCATACCTCTTGCAGGGTTTTCTGCACAACCTCAATCTGCTCTTCGAATCCAGGGTGGCTCACATCGACTACATGCACCAGCACATCGGCATCACGCACCTCGTCGAGTGTAGATTTGAAAGAGTCGACCAGATGGGTAGGCAGCTTGCGAATGAATCCCACGGTATCGGTAAGCAGGAAGGGGAGATTCTCTACGGTCACTTTTCTGACCGTAGTATCGAGCGTGGCGAAGAGTTTATTTTCGGCAAACACATCGCTCTTGCTGAGCAGGTTCATCAGCGTGGATTTTCCTACGTTGGTATATCCCACGAGAGCTACCCGCGTCAGTTTGCCCCTGTTCTTGCGCTGAATGCTTTTCTGCTTGTCGATATTGCGGAGCTCCTCTTTCAGGCGCGATATCTTGTCGAGGATAATTCGCCGGTCGGTCTCTATCTGGGTCTCGCCCGGGCCTCTCATTCCGATACCGCCGCGCTGGCGCTCAAGGTGAGTCCACATGCGGGTAAGCCTGGGAAGAAGATACTGGTACTGGGCCAGTTCTACCTGCGTACGCGCCGTGGCCGTCTGGGCGCGCCGCGCGAAAATGTCGAGAATCAGGCTCGTGCGGTCGAGAATCTTCACCTTGAGCTCCTTCTCTATATTTGCTACCTGTTTAGGCGACAGATCATCGTCGAAAATCACCAGACCGATCTCATTTTCCTCCACATAGGTTTTGATCTCTTCCAGTTTTCCTGTACCCACATAAGTGCGGGGGTTAGGATATTCGAGCTTCTGGAGAAATCTTTTCACAGGCACAGCGCCTGCCGTCTCGGCGAGAAACGCGAGTTCGTCGAGATATTCTTCGGTCTTGGCCTCATTCTGCCGGGAAGTGACAAGCGCTACGAGCACCGCCTTCTCATTGGCCTCCTGGCTTATGATATTATCTTCAATCATACTGCAGAAATATATAATGCAATTGTAACAAATCTGACGCACCGGATAGTCGGCGCGGCAGTAAGTTTTTTCGCGGACGCGCTCTGTGGCGGCGACCGGAGTTATTTATCGTTCACCTTGTTATAGCGGGCGTTGAGTCCTTCTACCACCTCTTCAGTGATATCGAGCGCAGGATTGAAATAAAGTCCGGCACCCTTGAAGAGAATGGCATCATAGCCTTTCTTAGCGTTGTAGGCTTCGATGAAGGAGTTGATGGAATCGCTCAGAGTAGCCTGCTGGCGCAGAGCCACATTCTGGAGATTCTGCTGCAGCGAAGCGAGGTCACGGCGTGCAGCTTCCTCCATATTGGCTATCTTCTGCTGCTCAGCCTGCACTGCCTGCTGCTCAGCCTCAGTGAGATAGGTGTTGTTCTGATATTTCTTCTGAACTCCTGCTGCATAGTTGCGGAGTGAGTTTTCCTTCTGGCGCGCTGTGTTGTCGAGATTGTTCTGCATTCGGAGCATCTCTTCGTTAAAGTCCTTGGCCAGATTGTAGCGGGTCATCAGGGTGTCGAGATCCACATAGCGGAAGTTAGGTAGTTCTCCCACTTTAGCAGCTGCTGCGGCTGCTGATTTCTGGGGAGTCTTACCCTTGTCGGCCTGTCCGCATGACGACAAGGCCATCAGGGAGAGAGCTACGGCGAAAGCTGCTGTGCTGAATTTCAGTTTCTTCATCTTATGTTGTAGGTTCTATAATTCGAGCCGGTTATCACAATGAAAACAGCCCGCGGAGCGTCCGCGGATATTTCACAGCGCAAATTTAGCCGTTTTGCGTGGTAATTCGCAGCATAAGTGAAAAAAATTTAGTAAATTTGGGCTGTCAAACCCAAGATTAAATTTTTCTAACAGATAGAAACCATGGAAGTGAAAGATTTGAAACCGGAACTGGTATGGACCTGTTTCGATGAAATAACGAAAGTGCCCCGCCCCTCGAAGCATGAGGAGCAGATCCGCGCTTATCTCCTTGATTTTGCTAAGAAACACGGTGTCGAGGCCAAGACCGACGATTGCGGCAACGTGGTGATGTATAAGCCCGCTTCGAAAGGAAATGAAGGCGCGCCTGCGGTGGTGCTTCAGGCTCACATGGATATGGTGGCCGAAAAGAATGGCGATGTGGAGCACGACTTCCTGAAAGATCCTATAGAGACCTATATAGATGGCGACTGGGTGAAAGCCCGTGGCACTACGCTTGGAGCCGACAACGGAATCGGAATGGCTGCGGCTCTGGCCGTGATGATCGATCCCGATCTGAAGCATGGTCCGGTTGAAGCCCTCTTTACCGTAAATGAAGAGATTGGCCTTGAGGGAGCGGAGAATCTCGGCAAGGATATGATCAAGGGCAAGATTCTGATAAATCTCGATTCAGAAGATGATGGCGAGATCTTCGTAGGTTGCGCCGGCGGTATCGATACTACAGCGATTTTCAAGTATCAGCGTAGCTATTCGCCGGAAAACTTCCAGTATTTGAAGGTGTCGGTGAGCGGCCTTCTCGGCGGTCATTCCGGTGGCGATATTCATCTGGGCCGGGCCAACGCCAATAAGGTGATAGCACGCTTCATGTGGGAGTGCTCGCAGAAATGGGATATCGCCGTGAGCCACATCGAGGGCGGCAATCTGCGCAATGCCATAGCCCGAGAGGCTCATGCGGTGTTCGGAATCCATAATGACCATAAGGCTCAGGTTGAGAAGCGGCTGGAGAAATATGCCGAGTCCATCAAGGCTGAATATAAGGGTATAGAGCCTTCGATGGATTTCAAGATCGAGCAAGTGGAGCGTCCGGAATATTGCATCGATTCAGCCACTTCGCTTGCTCTCGTGAGAGCCCTCTATTCCGCTCCTCACGGCGTCTACAGCATGAGCCACGACATAGAGGGCCTCGTGGAGACCTCTACCAACCTCGCGGCTGTGAAGATGGAAGGCGACAATAAGATTAAGGTGACCACCTCGCAGCGTTCGTCGGTAGAATCGCGCAAAGAAGACATTGCCGGACAGGTGGAGGCGCATTTCCAGCTTGCCGGCGCTGAGGTGAGCCATTCCGACGGCTATCCCGGCTGGGCTCCCAACATGGACTCCAGAATCATGAAAATAGCGAGCGAGGCTTATGAAGAGCTGTTTGGAGTGAAGCCCGCCATCAAGGCTATTCATGCCGGTCTTGAATGTGGCCTCTTCTTGTCGAAGTATCCGGATCTCGACATGGTGAGCTTCGGACCTACGATGACGGGAGTGCATAGCCCCGATGAGCAGCTTCTGATTCCTACGGTCGATAAGTTCTGGAAGCATCTCTGCAGGGTGCTCGAAATGGTAGCTAAGTCATGAAGCACGGGCTGGCGTTGGCGACGGGAGTGGCATTGACTCTGACTGCAGTCGGAGTCTGCTATCCCGACGATGACGACAATACCGCGAAGGCTCCGGCAGAAGAGACCGCTGTAAGGGTAGATTCGATACCGGAGGAAGACCGTGAGGCCCGATACAGTCATCTTACGGAGACCGATTTCCGGATAGTGGCTGAGGAACTCGGTGTGGAAGTGGCTGTAATCAAGGCTGTGGTATCCATAGAGGCGGGCGCTCAGATGAAAGGTTTTTGGGCTCCCGGAGTGCCGGTGATTAATTTTGACCGGACTATGTATCTCAGATACCGCAACAAGGTTCCTTCTACGTCGGGCGCCAAGGGCGAGACGGTGCCCGAAGGGCTCACCGGCTATGCCCGCCAGGAATGGACGCAGCTCATCAATGCCCGCAAGAATAATGCCCAGGGAGCAAATATGGGCACATTCTGGGGTATGTTTCAGATCGGCGGCTTCAACTACAAGCAGTGCGGCTGCGAGAGCGTCGACGAGATGGTGAAGCTTATGTCGTATTCCGAACTTGAGCAGCTGGAGCTGTTTGCAGCCTTTATCCGCAATGCCGGAATGCTCGACGACCTGAGGGCGAAAAACTGGGCCAAGTTTGCCAGAAAATATAATGGTGCCTCTTATGCGCGCCGCGGCTATCACACGAAGATGGCGGCCGCCTACCGCAAATTCAAGGCTGCCGAACCGAAGGAAACTGAAAATTGACAGTAACTTAAAACTGATAACATGAAAATCACGGATTTACAGCCCAAACTCGTTTGGGAGTGTTTTGATGAGATTACGAAAGTGCCCCGTCCCACGCATCATCTTGAGAAGATGAAGGCGTTTCTTGTAGACTGGGCTAACCGCCACGGCATAGCTGTGAAGACCGATGAGGTCGGCAATGTGGTGATGACAAAACCTGCCACACCCGGTCACGAGAATGCGCCTACGCTTGTGCTTCAGGGGCATCAGGATATGGTGGCCGAGAAGCGGGGCGACAAAGTGCATGATTTCCTCAATGATCCGATCACCACGATTGTCGATGGCGACTGGGTAAAGGCCGACGGTACTACTCTTGGTGCTGACAATGGTCTCGGCTGCGCCATGGCCATGGCTGCGCTTATTGACGAGAACCTCGTGCATGGACCTCTCGAATGCCTGTTCACGGTCGATGAGGAGCAGGGTCTTATCGGCGCCAACGGGCTTAAGCCGGGCTTCATCACCGGCAAGGTGCTCCTTAATATCGACAGCGAGGAGTTCGGTCAGCTCGTGATCGGTTGCGCAGGAGGAAAGGTCACCGTCTGCACCCTTCCTTTCGATACGGTAAAGACTCCCGACGGCTATTCCTTCGTAGAGGTTAAGATCGACCATCTGAAGGGCGGTCACTCCGGTATGGAGATCAACCTCGGCCGCGGCAACGCCAATCAGCAGCTCGCCCGCTTTATCTGGGAAGCCGGGCAGAAATGGCCGGTTGTGCTCGGTAATTTCGACGGCGGCGGTCTCGCCAACGCTATTCCGCGTGAGGCGCATGCTATAGTAGGTGTGCCCACTGATGCGATCGGCGATTTCAATGCTGCCGCAGAGGAATTTAATAAAACGATCCATGCTGAGCTCGCTCTTTCCGAGGGATCTGACTTCGTGTTTGAGGTGAAGCCGTTTGATACTCCGGATCTAATCATCGAGCCTAAGACCGGTTCGGCACTGGTTGCCGCCGTGTTCGCATGCCCCAACGGAGTGCAGGGAATGAGTCAGGCTGTGGCCGGACTGGTTGAGACCTCCTGCAATCTGGCGAGCGTGAAGATGGTCGATGACCATAAATTTGAGATTACTATCCACCAGCGCTCATCTGTAGATTCCCGCCGCGATGAGATAGCCGACCGCGTAAAGGCACTGTTCCAGCTGATCGGCTGCACTGTGGCTTTCGACGATGCTTATGTAGGCTGGGCTCCGAATCCGGAATCAAAGCTTCTGAAAGTGGCTGAGACCAGCTTTGAGAGCCTCTTCGGATCCAAACCGCGCGTAGAGGCGCTCCATGCCGGCCTTGAGTGCGGCCTCTTCCTCGAGAAGATGCCCGACCTCGACATGATCTCTTTTGGACCCACACTGAAGGATATCCACTCGCCGAGCGAGAAGGCTAATATCACCTCAGTTCAGGAATTCTGGAAACTGCTGACTGACATCATCACCCGTCTGGCTTGAGTTAATCAGCTAAAGGAATAAAAAGCAGGGCGCTCTCCAAACATTGGAGGGCGCTCCGTGGTTTTATAGGTGATGGAAAGATTTGTATCAGTAGGAGTTTTTATCGATGGCGGTTACTACGCCAAGGTGAACCGGGCTCTCAAAAGCATTGAGAGCTCAATAATTCGTGTGCGTAGTCTTTTCGACTATATATCAGACCGTCTGGCTTATGAGGAGCAGGTGAATCCCTCAGATTGCCAGATTACCGAGGCCCACTATTTCCGCGGGCGCTTCCGGGTGAAAGATGCCTACGACAAGCATCTTCTCTACAATGAGCGCCGCTTCGAAGATACGCTTATCGAAAACGACGTGATCTTCCATTATAAGCATCTCCGGGAAGTGGAGCGCGACGGGCGCACAGAGGTGATTGAAAAAGGTATCGACGTATGGTTCGCCCTGGAGGCCTACGAGCTGGCTACTTTCAGAAAGTTTGACTATGTAGTGCTCATAACCGGCGATGCTGACCATGAGATGCTCGTGCGCAAGCTGAAGGCGCTTAAAATCAAGACGGTGCTGCTTACGTGGGACCTTGCCAATGTAGATTCCACTTCACCCCTGCTCAAGGAGGAGGCGGGGCATCACTGGGAGCTCTCGCAGATTCTCAACGACAGCCCCGCGCTGAAGCGTGATCTTCTTCTGAAACTGCGTGATAACACCGCTGAGCCGGAGCTTGGTGATAATTTCTGATTCAAAATCTCAAAAATTGGAATAATTAAATTATTAATACCGATTCTGTTATGAAAACTGTAAGAATTTTTGCTCTCATGTGTTCTCTGGTGCTGTTGGCAGCTTGCGGAGGCGCATCGCAGGAAGACGCCGCCTCGGTGGCGAAGAAGATTGCCGAAGGTCAGACCCTTACCCAGGCTGACTACACTACGATGGTTGACTATTGCGCCGCATTCGCCCAGAAGGCCGATAAGATCCAGAAAGATATCAACGCAGAGCCCAATATGAGCGATGCAGCTACCAAGAGCACTGATGCCATGGCCTCGCTGGCTGAGGAATACCAGTATGTGACCGTGTTCGGCCCGATGATCAGCTCCTCCACCCGCGAAGAGGTAGGTGAGGAGAATGCCAAAAAGATTGAGGAATATGCCTCGTCGATATGGTTCCCCGCTCCGCAGTGGAGCATGAGCGATCCCGCCGGAGATATAGGTGATATCGTAGATATGCCGGCTTCGGATACCGACTCCGTTATAGCTGCCGGCGATGGCGTGGTAGTAAAGGAGTGACCCGTCGGGAAGAGTAAAAATCTTCAATTTTAAGGTTGAAACATAGGCATCGGGGCTCTCCCCGGTGCCTTTTTCATAAAAAAGGTAAGAAAAAGGGTGAAAGATAGTGCGTAATCTTCGGAAAATACCTACCTTTGCACCGTCGTGGCCATGTGTGCCCCGGCAAAGCAATTAACCATATTTATTAACAATTTTAATGACTGAATCAAAAGTTCAATCACCGATCGAAGATTTCGATTGGGATGCCTATGAAAAAGGCAGCACCGTGCAGGAGAAGAGCCGCGAGGAGCTGACTCAGACCTACGACGAATCTCTGCGCACGGCAAAAGACAACGAGGTGGTGACCGGCACCGTGAAATCGATCAGCAAGCGCGAAGTGCGTGTTGATATCGGCATGAAGTCGGACGCAATTATCCCCATCAGTGAGTTCCGCTACAATCCGGATCTTAAGGTGGGCGATGAGGTAGAGGTGTTCATCGAATCTCTGGAAGACAAGAACGGCCAGCTCAAGCTGAGCCACAAGAAAGCCTGCCAGACCCGCAGCTGGGATCGCGTAAACCAGGCTATGGAGAACGACGAGGTGATCAAGGGCTACGTGAAGAGCCGCACGAAGGGCGGTATGATTGTCGATGTATTCGGCATCGAGGCATTCCTTCCCGGCAGCCAGATCGACGTTCGTCCGATCCGCGACTACGATGTATTCGTCGATAAGACGATGGAATTCAAGGTCGTAAAGATCAACCAGGAATACAAGAACGTTGTAGTGAGCCACAAAGCTCTTATCGAAGCCGAGCTCGAGCAGCAGAAGAAAGAGATCATCTCCAAGCTGGAGAAGGGTCAGGTGCTCGAAGGCAAGGTCAAGAATATCACCCCCTACGGCGTGTTCGTCGATCTCGGTGGTGTCGATGGTCTCGTTCATATCACCGATCTCAGCTGGGGCCGCGTAAGCGATCCGAAAGAGGTTGTGCAGCTCGATCAGGATATCAAGGTAGTAATTCTCGATTTCGACGACGAGAAGAAGCGCATAGCTCTTGGTCTGAAGCAGCTTCAGCCGCATCCTTGGGACGGTCTTGATGCCGACCTCAAGGTGGGCGACAAGGTGCATGGCAAGGTCGTAGTAATGACCGACTACGGTGCATTCGTAGAGGTTCAGCCCGGTGTAGAGGGTCTGATCCACGTAAGCGAGATGAGCTGGAGCCAGCATCTGCGCAGTGCTCAGGATTTCATGAAGGTTGGCGAAGAGGTTGATGCAGTGATCCTCACTCTCGACCGCGACGACCGCAAGATGAGCCTTGGCCTGAAGCAGCTTAAGAAAGATCCCTGGGAGAATATTGAAGAGAAATATGCCATCGGCAGCCGCCACACTGCTAAGGTGCGCAACTTCACCAACTTCGGCGTGTTCGTTGAGATCGAGGAGGGCGTAGATGGCCTTATCCACATCTCCGACCTGAGCTGGACCAAGAAGATCAAACACCCCAGCGAATTCACGCAGGTAGGCAACGATATCGAGGTTCAGGTGCTTGAGATTGACAAAGACAACCGTCGCCTCTCGCTCGGCCACAAGCAGCTTGAGGAGAATCCTTGGAACGTATTCGAGACTATCTTCACTGTAGGCAGCGTGCAGGAAGGCCGCGTGATCGAGGCTTCCGACCGCGGTGCTGTAGTGCAGCTCGAATATGGTGTGGAAGGCTTCGTTCCGCCCAAGCACATGGTTAAGGAAGACGGCTCCGCTCTCAAGGTCGACGAGAAGGTGCCCCTGAAGGTAATCGAGTTCAACAAAGACAGCAAGCGCATCATTCTGAGCCACACCCGCCTGAACGACGAAGTTAAGCCCGAGCCTCGTGCTAAGGCTCCGCGTAAGAGCGCCAAGAAGGAGAAGGAAGAGGAGCAGGCTGCTGCAGCAGCTCAGGTGGAGAAGACCACCCTTGGCGACCTCGGTGCCCTCCAGGCTCTTAAAGAGCAGATGCAGAAAGAGGAGAAGAAAGGCTAATCGCCCCTCCGCTTTCCAAAATCAATAATTTGCCGCTTCCCCTCCCGGGAGGCGGTATTTTTTCGCCCTCTCTCCATGCCCATGCTGGCGATAACCGCGGGTACTAACCCACGGCACAGCGCCTCCTTCATAAAAACTCACAGCGTGGGTGCCTCATACACTACATGACACCAGCCACCCCTCCGAAACTAATATTCCCTCCTCCGGGTGGCTCGTGCTTAGTCTTCTGATTCCCACCCACATCGCATCGACAAGACCCATGTTAACGACATTCATTGAGCACCGACAGGTGCGATGCTATCCAGTAACCCCGGGTGTAGCGCCGATGAGGCGCAAGCCCGGGGACGAGAGGGTCCCTCTCACCCTGAGTCGCGGAGCGACGATGTCGTAATCATAGCCTCATCGCTCCGCGACTCATATAATAGGTACTTGCTTCGTCCCCCGACTTGCGCCCTGGAGGCGCTACATCGGGGGTTGCTGGATAGCCTCGTCGCTTCGCGACAAGTAAATGCAAAGGACTATTGCAATAAAAAGCGCCGCGAGGCGCGAGGGTATAGGGAAACCGGGCATGAGCGACCGTGAAGCGGTAGCGAGTGTCCGGACTGCAAAGACCCTGACATCAGAGTGCCGGAGGTACGAGTGTATGATTTCCCCGTACGACCGTAGGGATTGCGGGATAAAGATAGCTGTTACCTTGACACGAATTTTGATGTTTATGACAGATACTCAGCTATATAAGGTTATTTTCGTGTCAAGGCCGTCAAGCCTCCTTCCTCCGCGTCCCCTCATCACCCCTTTTTAAGAAAAAGCACATGGAATGGGCGTCTGACGGTAACCGCGGGTGCGAACCCGCGGTACGACACCGCCCATCATAATAAACCCACAGCGTGGGTGTCTGATTACGAGCAGTTAACCCTAATAGTTACCCTATCTGTGAAATTTAGGAAAATTTTTCTTATCCTCTCTTTGCAGATTAAGAAAAGTTTACTAAATTGCGCCCGAAAACAAACCTAACTAAAAAATATCGATGAAAAATTCACCTTTGCCAGAGAAGATGATATAGGTATTGCAGACCAGCATCATATTCATGGGGGTATGGATATACAACAGCACCTGGATATTTTGACCTGAAGGTTTTCAAATGCGATGGTGTGGAGCATAAATATAATTATACGGTAAATCCGTATTATTTCAATATCACAAAATAATTATAAGGATATGAAAATAATACAAATGGATAGAAAAGCTTTGTTGAAAAGAATAGCTGTTCGCTTTATTTTTGCTCTGACAGCGCTCCTTATCGTTACGGAGTGCAGTAAAAGCGCTGAGGAAGAGCCTGAGGTAGAGATATCTTCAGGAGAAGTTAGTGGCGGTTATGGTACTGCATTTTCTTACGTAATTTATCGTCTTAGCGGTGATTATTCGGATAATGTTGCTGTATTGTTTAGTGATGTTGTACTTGGCAAAAATGGCGAACGAAAAATATCTGGAAAGATTATCGGCATTCCTGATAACCGCGAAGATGGAAAATCGCCGGTACGAAAATTGGACGAAGGCTTTTATTCCGGTAAGTACTACTCTCCGGAGCATGTGTTTCTGACACTTAAGTACGCTGATTATAAAACTTCCGATGACCTCGACAAAGCTAATCGGCCGGGTAATTATGGGTATACGGTGATACGGGAAGCCAGAGTGACTCAATCTTATGCTATAGAGACAGTGGAGTTCTGGAGAATCGCCGGGGAGCTGTTTCCGGAAGATAAGGAGAAATATGGAGTTTATTGGGGAGACATATATCATACAGATGATGTTTTCGACAAGACAATGAACCGTCTTATAGCCGATGGCCTCCCCGGGTTTGAGCTCGTCTACGACGAAACCACCTACGACCCTGCAACCGACGGAAAATAAGGTTTGGTAACCTTTTCAGAAATCTGGCAATATTAAAAAAGCGCGGAATTTCCGCGCTTTTTTTCTTATGCGGTGAGGAGTCGTTGCTGTGACTTGAGGGATTTTTTTGTAATTTCGCCTGATAAAGCCTTTGCAGATGAAAGCGCGCCTTATAGCCCTCCTTACCGCGATTGCCGGAATGACTGTTCCGGTGGCGGCCGGTGTGGCTCAAAGCGAAGGGTGGCGGCCTGTCAGACAGTATTCGGAGAAGACCCGTAGCGTGGTGAAAGATGCGGATACTGAGGTGTTTGCCGGTAAGGGTGCCATAGTGGTGAAGACCTCAAAGCCGGTAGGGGTAGAGGTCTATACTATTCTCGGGCAGCTGGTGTCGAGGCATAAGGTGGCTGCCGGCACATCGCAGCTTGAGATGCCCTCGCGGGGAGTATATATCGTGAGAGTAGGACGGCTTACAGGAAAAGTAGCTTTATAAATGAGAAACAGAAAAACCTAAAAATTGATATAACCCATGGAAAAAAATCAGCCGGATCTGAACTGGGAAGATCTTACGTTCAGCTATATGCCGACAGACTACAATGTGCGCTGCACCTACCGCGACGGCGCCTGGGGTCCCATCGAGGTGTCTGACTCACCCGAGGTGAACCTTAGCATCGCCGCAACGTGTCTTCATTACGGTCAGGAATCTTTCGAGGGCCTGAAGGCTTACCGCGGAAAAGACGGCAAGGTGCGCATATTCCGTATGGAGGAAAATGCCAAGCGCTTTATCCGCAGCGCCGAGGGCACCATGATGCAGCCTATGCCTGTTGAGCTCTTCTGCGAGATGGTGCGCAAGGTGGTGAAGCTGAACCTGCGTTTCGTGCCTCCTTACGGCACCGGTGCTTCGCTTTATATCCGTCCGCTTGAAATCGGCATCACGGCCCGCGTAGGCGTGAAGCCCGCCACGGAGTATATGGTGATTATGCTCGTAACTCCCGTAGGCCCTTACTTCAAGACCGGTTTCAAGCCGATGCGCGTATGCATCAGCCGCGACTATGACCGTGTGGCTCCGAAAGGCACCGGTTCTATAAAGGTAGGCGGCAACTATGGTGCGAGTCTTGTGGCCGGTGAGAAAGCTCACGACCTCGGCTATGCCAGTCTGCTTTATCTTGATCCCAAGGAGAAGAAATATGTAGATGAGTGTGGCGCAGCCAACTTCTTCGGCGTGAAGGACGGTACTTACGTAACCCCGGCGAGTCCTTCGATTCTGCCTTCAATCACCAACCTGAGTCTGCGTCAGCTGGCCGAGGATATGGGGTTGAAAGTGGAGCAACGCCACATTCCGGTAGAGGAGCTCTCTACGTTTGAAGAGGCTTCCGCCTGCGGCACGGCTGCCGTATGCTCGCCCATAGCTGAGATCGATGACCTCGATACGGGTGCTAAATACGTATATACCACCACCGGCGAACCGGGCCCTGTCACAACTGCGCTCTACAATAAGTTGCGCGGCATCCAGTGGGGCGAGGAGCCTGACGAGCACGGCTGGTGCGAAATTCTTGAAGAGGATTGAGCGTAGACGCACGCGCAGTGCTACTGAAGCACTACGACGAAAATTCCGATCTGTTTCGGCTGCTTTGGCTCCACTCAGAGAAGGTGGCGGCCAAGGCAGCCGACTGCATAGCGCGCCGCGGCCTGAAGGTCGACGGAGAGTTTGTAAGGGAAGCGGCTTTGCTTCACGACATAGGGGTGTTCCGTTGCCACGCTCCCGGTATTTTCTGTAGCGGCCGGCTGCCTTACATCTGCCATGGCACAGAAGGACGCCGACTTCTTGAGGAGTGCGGTCTGCCGCGCCATGCGCTCGTATGCGAGCGTCACACCGGTGCCGGCCTGAGCCTTGCCGACATAGAGAGGCAAGGGCTTCCGCTGCCTCATCGCGATATGCTCCCTGTGACCGAAGAGGAGAAGCTGATATGCTACGCCGATAAGTTCTTTTCAAAATCGGGAGATCCCGCGCGGGAGAAGACGCTCTACGAGGTAAGGCGCTCAATGGCGAAGTTCGGTGAGGAGAGTCTTGCCCGCTTCGATGAAATGCACAGTCGCTTCGGCTGAGGCAGGTCTGTAAATTGTAAAAAAAATTAAGGCGCTCCGAATTGGGCGCCTTTTTGCCATGATTTACCACACTTTTGCCTAAATTTGCAGATTGTAACCGCATCAGCGCGACGATTTGAGGCAGATATTACTATATATAGCGGCCATAGCGGCTCTTGGCGTGGTCTGTGCCCATGCCGATAGGTCGGGGAGTGTGCAGCTCTCCGTGCCTCAGTCTGCTGATACGGTTGTGGCCCCCCGCGTAAGGCCCGATACCGCCGACAGCATAAGGCGGATGCCGGAATCGGCACCTATGCCCGTAGAGCCGGCTGATACAACCGATAGCCTGAGCACCGCCCGCTCGATAATGGCTAACCGTGAGCGTCTTACGCCCGACACCTCGAGTCGCACCCGGCTCGGCCGCATTGACCGCAGAAAAGTAGACATTGAAAACGCGGTAGATTTCAAGGCTACCGATTCGCTGGTGCTCGTGGGTCAGAATCAGGCATATATGTATGGCGACGGCACGGTGACCTATGGCGAGATGAACCTGAACGCCGGAGAGATCCGCATGGATCTCGATAGCGCTACGGTATATGCCGTAGGAGTGACCGATTCGGCAGGAAATGTAGATGGCTATCCGGTGTTCAGCGATAAGAGCGGCGAGTATGAGTCGAAGTCGATGAAGTATAACTTCAAGACCGAGCGCGGATATATCACAGATGTAGTGACCTCACAGGGTGAAGGTTACCTGGTTGGTGGGCGCACAAAGAAGATGGAAGACGGCACCTACTTCGTGCAGGACGGCCGCTACACAACCTGCGATGATCACGAGCACCCCCATTTCTATTTTCAGATTACTAAAGGCAAGGTGATACCCAAGAAAAATATAGTGACCGGTCCGGCCTATATGGTGCTTGCCGACGTGCCGCTTCCGATAGCGCTTCCTTTCGGTTATTTCCCATTTTCAAAGGATTATTCGAGCGGTATCATCTTCCCGTCGTTTGGAGAAGACTATAACCGTGGTTTCTATCTCCGCGATGGCGGCTACTATTTTGCCATCAATGATTATGTAGATTTAGCTATCCGCGGTGAGATCTATACCAAAGGGTCGTGGGGTATCAACGGAAGGAGTTCCTACGTGAAGCGCTACCGGTATCGCGGAAGCTTCGATTTCAGTTATCTGACCACCATTACCGGCGACAAGGGCTCGCCCGACTATAGCAAAGGCACCAACTTCAGGATCATGTGGAGCCATTCGCAGGATACGAAGGCTAATCCCAACATGACCTTCTCGGCATCGGTAAATTTCACTACCTCCGGCTATACGCGAAGCGACCTGAACAGCTACTATTCTTCAGCCTTTACGGAGAATACCAAGAGTTCTACGGTCAACATGACCTATCGCTTCCCCGGCTCGAAGTGGAGCCTCTCCACTACTGCCAATATCGCTCAGCGCACGCAGGACTCCACGCTTGCCGTATCGTTCCCGAACCTTACTGTCACGATGTCGCAGACGGCTCCCTTCAAGCGCAAGAAGGCAGTAGGAGGCGAGCGCTGGTATGAGAAGATCAAGATGAGCTATAGCGGTCAGTTTCAGAACTCCCTTACGGCCCAGCAGAATGTATTCTTCAAGAAGAGCCTGATCAAGGACTGGCGCAACGGCATGAAGCATAATATTCCGATTTCCGCCACGTTCAGCCTTTTCAAATACATCAATATCTCTCCTTCGATCAATATCAACGACCGTATGTATACCACCAAGATCCGGCGTCAATGGGATACCCAGGCATCGCGGGAGGTGACGGATACCACCTACGGCTTCTACAACATCTTCGACTTCTCCGCTTCCATATCGCTTGATACAAAGCTTTATGGCTTCTACAAGCCGATGAAGTTTCTCGGCGATAAGGTGCAGATGATCCGCCATGTGCTCACCCCTACGGTATCTTTCTCTGCATCGCCCGATTTCGGGGCTCCGGGCTGGGGCATCTTCGGGCAATACAATTATGTAGATGCGCAGGGTGTGACCCAGCAGCGCCGCTACTCATATTTCCAGCATGGCCTCTACGGCGCTCCTTCGGCAGGCAAATCAGGAGTGGTGTCGGTCAATCTCTCCAACAATGTGGAGATGAAGGTGAAGAGCGATGCCGATTCTACCGGAGTGAAGAAAATATCCCTGATCGAGAACCTCAGCATTTCGCAGAGCTACAATTTCGCGGCCGATTCGCTCAACTGGAGTAATATCAAAACCTCGATACTGCTGCGCCTCGTGAAGAATTTCAATCTGAGCCTCAATGCCACGTGGGATCCCTACCTTTACGGCCTAAGCGCAAGCGGCAGTCCCGTGCATATCAACAAGCTCCGCATGGCTCATGGCAAACTGCCGAAGCTCTCGAGCACGGGCACATCTTTCTCCTATACCTTCAACAACTCCACCTTCAAGAGAAAACAAAACAACGAGAATGAAGACCGCGGGCGTGAGGAGGGCGAGAATTGGTCGGGAGTAGAAAATGAAAATGTTGATGAATGGGCAGATGATGAGGACTTTGCGGCGGCAGCCAAGAGGCGCAGGGAGAAGCGCAGGGGGCAGGATAACACCGAATCTGATGCCGACGGCTATGAGAAATGGGAGGTGCCCTGGAGCCTGACGGTGAATTATTCCGTGAACTACGGCTACGGCGCTTTTGATTACGACAGAATGGACTATAAGGGTAAGTGGACTCAGAATCTGTCGTTCTCCGGTAATATCCGTCCGGCCAAAGGCTGGAATTTCAGCTTGTCTTCAAGCTATAATTTCGATGCTCACAAGATAGCCTATATGAACTGCTCAGTGAGCCGCGATATCCACTGCTTCACCATGACGGCCTCATTTGTGCCCGTTGGGCCGTATAAGAGCTATAATTTCCACATAGCTGTAAAGTCGTCGCTTCTCCAGGATCTGAAATGGGATAAGCGCAGCTCGACTACCAACGGAATAAGATGGTATTGATGGCGCAGGAGCCAAAAAACGCCTGAGTATTTGCTGATGTGGGCAGAAATGCTTAAATTTGTGAAAAATTGGCGAAATGGCATCCTCGCTTCGTAAAGTGATTGCGAGTCTGTCGGCTCGTATCAGTGACCTCGAAGAAGCCTATAAGCGTGAGTGTGAAGAAAATGAACGCTTGCGGGCTGATTTGAGGCAACATGCTTCCGAGCTCGAGCGGGAACGCGCAGACAAGGCTTTTCTGGTAGTGAGCCATCGGCTGGCTTCCGAACCTGAAGAGATCGTGAACGCAAGGCGCCGAATCGCCAAAATGATAAGCGACATCGATAAGTGCATTTCCCAACTAAAGGAATGAACCCACGATGGAACCGAAGAAAGTAAAGATGCAAATAAATATAGCTGGTGAGGTGATAATGCTGAAGGGTGTGGCAGAAGACCGGCAGGAATCCGTAAGGCGTGCGGAAAGCTACGTCAACGGTGTTTTTGCAGACTGGAGAGCCATATTCAAGAAGCACACCACTCAGTATATACTGGCAATGATGACCTATCAGATAGCCTCTAAGTTTCTGGATCTCTGCGATGATTTAGATGAAGCCAACGCAGAGTTGCAGAGGCTTGACAGTGAGATAGGGCAGACATTGGCTTCATCTTGAGGCATTCTGAGGTTTCCGTGGGGTCGGAGTCGCCTGTTAAGGTGAAAGAACTGAAAATAACGGACATAGAAAGACCTACATTATGGAAACAACCGTATGGATTATAATCGCGGCTTCGTCGGCTATCATAGGCTATGTGGTGGCTTCACTGTTGAGCCTAAAGAGGGCCGCATCGCGAGCCAACGTAATAATCGCGGAGGCCGGTAAAGATGCCGAGCTTCTTAAGGAGAAAAAACTTGTAGAGGCCAAGGAGGAGAGTCTCCGGATAGTGAATGATGCTGAACGCGTGGCTCAGCAGAAGCTGCAGAAGGTGCAGAGCGGCGAGGCCCGCGTAAAGCAGCGTGAGTTGCAGCTCAATCAGATGCAGAGCGAGCTGGCAAAGCGCCGCAATGAGCTCGATGCCGTGCAGGCCGGTCTCGACAATCAGGCCGCGGCGCTTGCAACTGGTCGCGAAGAGGTGGAGAAGTTGCGTCATAGCGCCAAGGAGGAGCTCGAGCGGGTGTCGGGCCTGTCGGCGGAAGAAGCTAAGGAGCGCCTGGTAGAAAGCCTGAAAGATGAGGCTAAGACGGCAGCGGCAGGTTATATCAACGATATAATGGACGATGCCAAGATGACTGCCAACCGCGAGGCGAAGCGCATCGTGGTGCAGAGCATACAGAGGGTAGCTACCGAGACGGCCGTGGAGAACTCGGTGACGGTGTTCCATATAGAGAACGACGAGATCAAGGGGCGCATAATCGGACGTGAAGGCCGTAATATCCGGGCTCTCGAGGCAGCGACAGGAATAGAGATAATTGTTGACGATACGCCCGAAGCGATAGTGCTCAGCGGCTTTGATCCCGTGCGAAGGGAGATTGCCCGCCTGGCGCTCCATCAGCTCGTGATGGACGGCCGAATCCACCCTGCCCGCATTGAGGAGGTGGTAGCCAAAGTGCGCAAGCAGGTTGAGGAAGAGGTGATAGAAACGGGTAAACGCACGGCGATCGACCTCGGTATCCACGGACTCCACCCGGAGCTAATCCGCATGGTGGGCAAGATGAAATATAGAAGCTCCTACGGGCAAAATCTGCTGCAGCATTCGCGCGAAACGGCTAATCTTTGCGCCGTTATGGCGTCAGAGCTCGGTCTCAACCCGAAGAAAGCCCGCCGGGCCGGCCTGCTCCACGATATAGGCAAGGTGCCCGACGATGAACCGGAGCTTTCACACGCTATCTTCGGCATGAAGCTCGCCGAGAAGTATAAAGAGAAACCGGAAATCTGCAATGCTATCGGCGCTCACCATGATGAGGTGGAGCAGACCTCGCTTCTGGCTCCCATAGTGCAGGTATGCGATGCCATTTCCGGAGCCCGTCCCGGTGCCCGTCGCGAAGTGGTGGAGGCTTATATCAAGCGTCTCAATGATCTTGAGCAGCTTGCTCTGTCGTATCCCGGAGTGATCAAGACCTACGCAATCCAGGCCGGTCGTGAGCTCCGCGTGATTGTAGGAGCCGACAAGATCACCGACGCTGATACGGAGCGCCTGTCGGCTGATATAGCCAAGAAGATTCAAGATGAGATGACTTATCCTGGTCAGGTTAAGATCACGGTGATTCGCGAAACGCGCGCAGTGGCCTTTGCAAAGTGATTAAGCCATGATCGAGGAGGAAATCCGTAGCGGATCGGAGTGCTGCGGCAACAGCAGCTCCGACACTCCGCGGGGTAAGCTTACATGCACGAACTGGCTTGGAAAGATAGCTGGTTCGGAGGCCTTCGATGTGGTGCAGGTGCAGTTTAAGAATACCCGTACGGGGTTCTATACCAACCCGGCGCGTCTCGACCTTAAGATAGGCGAGATGGTAGCTGTGGAGGCGTCGCCCGGCCATGATATAGGCAAGGTGCTGATGGTGGGCCCGTTGGTGAAGGTGCAGATGAAGAAGGCTGGCGTGAAGCCTGATACGGAGCTGCGCCGCGTGTTCCGTAAGGCTCGGCCTATGGACCTTGAACGATATGAGGAGGCCAAGGCGAAGGAGCATGATACCATGATCGAGAGCCGCAAGATTGCTGAGGAGCTTGGGCTGAATATGAAAATCGGTGATGTAGAGTATCAAGGCGATGGGGCTAAGGCGATATTCTACTATATAGCAGATGAGAGGGTCGACTTCCGTAAGCTGATCCGGGTGCTGGCCGATACATTCCATGTGCGCATCGAGATGAAGCAGATCGGGGCGCGCCAGGAGGCGGGACGCATTGGCGGAATCGGCCCCTGCGGGCGTCCGCTATGCTGCTCGGGGTGGATGACGCGTTTCGTATCTGTCGGCACTGCTGCAGCCCGCTTTCAGGATCTGTCGATGAATCCGCAGAAGCTGGCCGGCCAGTGTGCGAAGCTGAAATGCTGCCTCAATTTCGAGGTGGATACCTATATGGACGCTCAGCGTAAGATCCCTTCGAAGGAGGTGCCGCTTGAGACGCAAGACGGTCTGTATTATCTTTTCAAGGCCGATATCCTGAAGCGCGAGGTTACATATTCTACCGATAAGAAAGTTCCCGCCAATCTGGTTACGATGCCGGCCCGCAGGGCTTTCGAAATAATCGCCCTCAACAAGCAGGGCGTTAAGCCGGAGTCGCTTGTGCAGCCTACTTCGGGCCGTGAGCGCAAGGAGTTTGTGGAGCTGGTGGGGCAGGATAGTCTCACCCGCTTCGACAAGTCGAAAAAGAAAAAAAAGGTGCCCTTCAAAGGTCACCGACCGGACTTTGACAGAGGTGAAAGAGGCGACAGGCCAGAGCGCAGGCCTAAGGGAGAGCAGAGGGGCGAATAGACTGCTGCCGCTGGTGGTGACGATTCTGCTTTGTTCATGCGGCGGGGCGGACCGTGTGGGCTACAGCCGGTTTGTCGATGTCCCTGCCGATGGCTGGGCTCCCGAACTGACTTTTGCTTTCGATCCCGAAGATTCCGACACTACCCGCGCATCGGAGGCATACGATTTGGTGGTGAGCGTGCGCTACACCGGGGCATACCCTTACCGCGAGCTCTGGCTCACTCTTGAAGAGTTCGCTCAGGAAGGCTATCTGCGCACCGATACGATTCAGCTCCGGCTCACCGACGGGCGGGGTCACCCCATAGGCCGGGGAAAGCTGGGGCTATATTCTGTAGCTGACACGGTACGAAGGAATTTCAGGGTGCCTGAGGGCTACCACGTAGAGATAGGCCATGCGCTGACAGATGAAGATCTGGAGGGGGTGAGGAATATAGGGCTTACCCTTTTGCGGGCTGACGCTTCTGATGAGGACGGACTTAAGATATTGAAGCCATGGATATGAGCCGCGACATAGATAAACCGATTTTCCGACTTGTAGGCGAGGTAGCCGACGAGTTGGGCAGGGAGGCCTATGTAGTAGGCGGATATGTGCGCGACATTTTCCTTGAGCGTGAATCCGACGACCTTGACTTTGTGACGGTGGGCAGCGGCATCGGTCTCGCCAAGGCAGTAGCAGAGCGTCTCGGTCCCGGCGCGCATCTGAGTGTGTTTGCCAATTTCGGTACGGCTCAGGTGAAATGGCGTCAGTATGAGCTGGAGTTCGTAGGTGCGCGTAAGGAGTCCTACAGCCACGACAGTCGCAATCCGATAGTGGAAGACGGCACTCTCGACGATGATCAGAAGCGCCGGGATTTCACTATCAACGCTATGGCTATCTGCCTTAACAAGGATAGGTTCGGAGAGCTCGTAGATCCATTCAACGGCCTTATTGATCTGCACCGTGGCATCATAAAGACCCCGATGGATCCTGATACGACTTTCTCCGACGATCCGCTGCGAATGCTCCGTGCAATCCGCTTCGCCACGAGATTCGGATTCCGGATTGAGCAGTCTACCTTTGATGCCATCAAGCGCAATGCCGGGAGAATGGAGATAATTACCCGGGAGCGCATCAACGATGAGCTGATGAAGATAATGCGCACCGATAAGCCGTCGGTAGGCTGGCGTCTCCTCGACATGGCCGGGCTTCTTGATCAGATCCTGCCTGAGCTGGCTGCGCTAAAGGGAGTGGAGACCCGCGAGGGGAAAGGGCATAAGGATAATTTCCTGCACACGCTTCAGGTTGTAGATAATGTAGCGGCGCGAAGCGACAGCGAATGGCTCCGCTGGGCAGCCCTCTTTCATGATATAGCCAAGCCTGTGACGAAGAAATATGAGCGCGGTGTAGGCTGGACATTCCGCAATCATAATTTCATAGGGGAGAAGATGGTGGGCCGCATTTTCCGCAAGATGAAGATGCCCCAGAACGATAAGATGAAATATGTGGCCAAGCTTGTGGGCATGCACATGAGGCCGCAGTCGGTAGGCGAGGAGGGTGTGACCGACAGTGCGGTTCGCCGTATGATTACTGAGGCCGGTCCTGATATCGATGACCTTATGCTGCTGGCGGAAGCCGACATAACATCGAAAAATCCGGAGAAAGTGCGCCGGATTCTGGAAAATTTCGCCCTGGTGCGCGAGCGCATGGCGGAGGTGAACGCTAAAGATGAATACCGCAACTGGAAGAATCCGGTTGACGGCAATGAGATAATGGCCGCTTTCGATCTTCAGCCGGGTCCGCTTGTGGCAGAGCTGAAGCAGGCAGTGAAAGACGCTATTCTCGACGGCATAGTGCCTAATGAGCACGATGCCGCCTATGCTTATATGATTGAATGCGGTCGCCAGCGCGGCCTTACCCTGAAATCCCAGTCGTCATCATGATTCTCTCAGCGGCAGGTCGGATAATGCAGTTGCCTCTGCAGCAGCCAGTAGCCATTTTCCTGGTGGTGCTGGTGATAATCCTTCTCACGCCGCTGGTTTTCAATCGCCTTAAGATTCCCCATCTCGTAGGCATGATTCTTGCCGGGGTGCTCGTCGGGCCGCATGGGTTTGATGTGCTTGCCGATGATGCCAGCTTCGAGATTTTCGGCCAGGTGGGTATTCTTTACCTGATGTTTCTGGCCGGCGTGGAGATTGATATGGTGCATCTTCGGCGCAACCTTAAGGCGGGTATTATCTTCGGTATCATTACCTTCCTGATTCCGATGGCCGTGGGGCTCGTGGTGTCACGCTACGCTTTCTCGATGGCATGGAGTGCAGCGGCGATAGTGGCCACCATGTATGCCTCCCACACGCTGATCTCCTATCCGGTGGTGAATCGTTTCGGTCTGAGCAATGCTCGTCCGGTCGTAGTGGCCGTATGCGGCACGATTATAGCTGTATTTCTGGCCCTGCTCACCCTCGGCGGTGCAGTAGGAGTTAGCGTTCAGGGCAGTTTCGGGCTGGGTTCTCTCTTGCGCCTGCTGCTTTCTACGGGCGCTTATGTGGCGGCCTTAGCCTACCTTTACCCTAAGCTCGCGCGGTTTTTCTTCAGGAATTTCAACGAGTCGGTCACTCAGTTTATCTTCGTGCTCGCCCTGGTATTTCTCGCCTCGCTTGTAGCGCAGCTGATCGGCCTGGAAGCTATTCTCGGCGCTTTCCTTTCGGGACTGGTGCTCAACAGGTTTGTGCCGGGTCGCTCGGCGTTGATGCGCCACATTGGCTTTGTGGGCAATGCAATCTTTATCCCCTATTTTCTTATCGGGGTAGGAATGCTTCTGAATGTGAAGGGTATTTTCCAGGGGTGGGGAGTAGCCTTTGCCGCGGGGGTTATGATAGTAGTGGCTCTCTCTACCAAATGGATTTCCGCCTTGATCGGGCAAAAGATGCTCGGTATGCCGGCGCTCGACCGCAGGATCATGTTCGGCCTCACTTCGGGTAAGGCAGCCGCTACGCTGGCCGTAATCATGATCGGATATCGTTATAATCTGCTGCCTCCCGACGTGATGAACGGGGCCGTGGTGATGATTCTGGTGTGCTGCATCGTGGCATCGGTGGCTACGGAGCGTGCCGTGATGCGCCTGCGAATGGATCTTACAGCCGAAGAACTGAAGCAGGAGCATGGGCCTCAGCGCCGCAATGCGCGACAGTTGGTAGCAGTGGCTAATCCTATCACGGCTGAGAGCCTCATGCGCCTTACGGTATTGATGCGCCACCCGCGCAATGATCTGCCTATTACGGCGCTTTTTGTGCGCAATAGCGATGACCCGACCGTTACCGCCATGGGTCGCAATGCTCTTCAGACGGCGGTACAGGCCGCCGTGGCAGCCGATGTGCCGGTTCATGAGCTGGAACGCTACGATGTGAATATCGGTGCCGGTCTCGTCAATGCCATGAAGGAGCGCGACTGCACCGACCTTATTATCGGTCTGCATAGGAAAAGCAATATCGTAGATACTTTCTATGGTTCCCTCACCGAGCAGCTTCTCAGAAGCTCCAACCGAATGATTACGCTGAGCCGCTGCTTCATTCCCGTCAATACGGTGAGGCGGCTGGTGATTGTGGCGCCGCAGAAAGCTGAATATGAGACCGGGTTCCGAATGTGGGTAGAGCGTATGGGCAACCTTACCGTGCAGCTCGGTTGCAGGGCAATCTTCATAGCCCACCCGGAGACGATTCCTTATATTCAAGGCGTAATTACCACTGAAGGCTATGAGATCCGCCAGGAATACAGGCCAATGTCGGACTGGGACGATTTCATACTCCACGCCGGTACCGTAGAAGATGATGACCTGCTCGTGATCATCGGAGCGCGACGCACGTCGATCAGTTTCTCAGCCGATATGGAGAATATCCCTAACTTCCTGAGCCGCTATTTCTCGCGTCACAACGTTTTGGTAGTGTATCCCGAGCAGTTCGGATCGGGAAGCGAACTCCCGACGCCGATCGATCCTCTTTCGCAATCGATCTCCACATCTGCGGCTCCTTCCGCAGCCTGGTCGCTTCTGCGGAGATTTTTAGGCTCATCGCGCTGACGATATTGTGCTGACAATCTCTCTATTTTGACTTTTTTGATTACATTTGCAGTATGCTTCCTTCAAGAGCGATATTGCCATTTCTCATTCTGGCGGCGGTAGTGCTGTCGGGCTGCCGGTTCGACCGCGGGCTCGGAGCTGCCCTTGACCGGGCTGACGAGCTGATGGAGGAGCACCCCGATTCGGCCCTTATGCTTCTTGAACCCTACGACGGGAAGGAAATAAGCAATATGGCACAAAGAGCGCGTTTCGCCGTGCTCTATTCTATGGCGCTGGATAAGAATTTCATAGATACCACAGATTTCAAGGCTCTGCAGCCGGCTCTCGATTATTATCCTTCTCACGGCACAGCCGACGACAAGCTTCGCACCCTTTATTATCAAGGTATCATCTTCAAAAACGGTGGCCACACGGCCGATGCCATGCAGGCATGGGCCCAGGGATTGCAATATGAGAAGAATGTGACCGACAGCCTGACGCTGGCCCGATTGCTCGTGGCGCTCGGCAACGAATATTATTATCTCTACCGGTTCGATGATTTTGTAGCCAACAACAGTAGGGCCGAAGAGATTTTCCGAAGTAAAGGGAAGACCGAACAGGCCGACAAGGCGCTGCTCTATCAGTTTGAGGCATTTCTTTCGATTGATAGTCTCGCTGCCAAGGAGCGTCGCGACGAGGTGGTCAACATAGCACGTGACAGCGTATCGGCCAACGGACGCCTGGCCCGCTCGCTCCTCCTTATCTATGAGGAGCGAATGGGTAGCAAGAAATCGCTTTCCGATGCCTTGGAGCGCTTCAGCGGAATGGAGGTAGATAATCTTGATCTTACGCAGGCTCATCTTGATCTCGGTCAGGTAGAGGCTGCTCAGGCCGCTTTTGACTCAGCTGTGCCTTACGGACAAGCTTTCTCAAATGTGAAATATCTGTTTGTGAAAGGGCGGCTTGAGGAGGCACGTAAGGATTTCAAAGCTTCGACCGCCACCTATAAGGATCTTCTCTCCGTGTTTGATTCAGTGCAGCACCCGGTAATTTCGGGCGACCTGCAGTTTATAGAGGAGCGTACCGCCTGGGAGAAATCTGTAAAGAAGGGGCAGGAGGCAGAGGAGAGACTCCTATGGATGGGAATTTCAGCAGTGATTTTCCTTACGGGCCTAATCGCTGTAATTGCGCTGCGCAACCGGGCGTCGAGACTGCGTATGGAGCGCGATTTTGTAAGGCTTGAAACTGAGAAAGACGGACTGGAGATGATAGCGCGCAACGCAAGAAATCCGGAAATAAGAAAGGTGATCTCCGACCGGCTTACATTGCTAAACCGTCTGGCTCTGGATAAGGAAGACTCGGACAAGGGTATGGCTTCCGAAATCAGTAAGATGATGATCGACCGCAAGAAATTTATGCGTGAGTCCCGCATGGCTTTGACGGCTACTCACCCTAAGTTTATAGCCCGGCTTCGTGAGTTCGGTCTAACTGATGAAGAGCTGGATTATGCCTGTCTCTATGCTATCGGTATGAGCGGCAAGGAGGTCGGCACCTTCATGGAGCGTTCAAGTCATTATAATCTGAGTAGCGCAATCCGGGCAAAACTCGGTCTCGAAAAATCAGGCCCTCGTCTTAGAGGTGTTATAACCGATCTTCTCAACACCTCGGGCGATTTCTGAACTATCGCGCCGGAGCGTTGAGGGAATTCTCCCTTCAGCAGATTGTCAATCCTATTCCAGATTGAAGAAGATCTGATGAGAAGTCAGATATTCTTTGCTGCGTATAATATGCAAAATGAAGAATTGCTTCACAAGGCCTGAAAAGAGCTCAAAATGGGTCGAAAAATGGCCAATGTGAAATAAATTTTGAGCCTGCGCCAAACTTTTTTCAACTTGGTCTGATTATCAGGTATTTAATTTTGAAAATATTAAAATCAAAATTTGGAGATGAAATTCAGTCGGTCGTACCTTTGCAAACGGGGCAACCGAAATGCCCAATTATTATAGTTTGATTTTTAATAAATAATATACAATGATGAAAAACTTAAAAAATTGGTTTGGTCTGGCAGCTCTGATGCTCGCCGGTCTTGTCGCGTCTTCATGCGCCCGAGAAGACGTAGAAGTTGATGGGGCTCTCCCTACTAAAGAGTCTGCAATCTACAAACACATCGCTGACCATAAGAAGGAACGCACTCGCGCGGGAGATCCGGTTAGGTTAGAGCCGGTGATCTATGAAGGTGATACTGTAATGTACATTGCCAACTATGGCGAGGGCTGGGAAGTGTTCTCCAACTCTACTACGATGCCAATGGTTCTGATGCGAAGCGAAACGGGTCACTTAGACCCGGCCACAATGAAGGAAAATCCTGCATTCTCTGCTTTCTTCGATATGTCAAAAGCAAATTTGGCAGTTGAAATGCACGATTCTGGTGCCGTAGTCCAGCCTGGTTCCGAAGAATGGGCTGTCTATGGAGTGGAGACGGTAAATGGTGGCCCAATGCGAAAACCGGCTCCAGAGCCAGTAGTGTTAGTGGGAATCGGATACCAGAATGAGCAATTGAATAATATAGACCACCTTACTAAGACGCGTTGGGATCAAGATATTCCATATAATAAATATATTCCAAAATATGCCAACGGTAGTGGTCATGCACCTGCTGGTTGTGGTGCGATAGCAGTTTCCCAATATCTCTATTATTACCATAATAAGTTTGGGATTCCTGCTAATAGCGTTACATCTGCTTCTTATGATTCTAAATCCAATAGGTATAGTTTTTCCGGTTCAAGTTCTACTATATGGAATCAAATGCCTCTTGGAAATACCTATGTTCCAACAATGGCTCAAGCCGAATCTGTAGCTCTTCTGATTGGAGACGTTGCCAATAAACTTAAGGCAAGTTTTGCAGCTAAAGAGGGAGAAGGAACGTCAACTTCACCAGATGAAGCTGCAAAATTCATTAGTCAAGTTACGAATCAAAATTTGTCCCATAAAGCATTTTCTGCTGAGAGTGCCTATAATATTATTAAAGGAGGAAAACCTGTTCTGGCATCATTTAAGGGAGCGCAGGGCATGCATTCTAATCACGCAGTTTTAATAGATGCAACTCGTCTAGTAAAGTACTCAACTATCGAATATTATGTTCCCAAAAGTGTTGCGGGTGGTGAGACTGATCGCTACCAAGTTCCTACAGGAGTTACTTATGAAATGATGGTGTATCAATATGGTAACGTAGTAACGTCTTCTTGTGTGTCAACATACCAGCGATATTATTTCAGAATGAATTGGGGTTGGGGAATAGGTTCTAATGTTGGCGATCCCGAAATAAATTCAGTAATGTTTAATGTAACAAATTGTGGTTATACCTATACGTCCGCCACGATAGCATATTAAAAAATAAACAAGTTAGTTATGAGAACTATGAATTATGCAAAGGGGATAGTTATATCTTTGTCGGTAGTGCTTCTGTCGGCATGTTCTGATGATAATAACGATTCGAAGATCGAGACCCGGTTTGAGCCGATTCCATTCACTGCATCAGAACAGGCGGCTGTTGACGCTACGAAGCCGTTCAGCTTGGATCTCTTCAGGAAATATAGCGAGCTGTCTGGCGATCCCAACGTGGCTATATCGCCTCTGAGCGCTACGTTTGCAATGGCGATGGTAGCTAATGGTGCCACGGGTGAGACTCAGTCAGAGATCCTTACCGCTTTGGGCTTCAATAGCGAATCGGGTCTTGAAGATATGAACGCCTATGCTCAGCGTCTTATGGAGAATCTGGGTAAGGAAGATCCGTCAACAGAAGCTGTGGTGGCGAATGCAATGTTCTATAAAGAGGGGCCTGTATTGGAGAAATCGTATTCTAACTTGTTGAAGAGTGATTACGATGCTGATGTTATGGCTATTTCGTCTGATCAATATGTAAGTCATATTTCAGATTGGATTTCCAAGAAGACGAATGGTGCCATAAAGAAGCTGGATCTTGGCTATCAGAAATCAAATTTTAGTCTTCTGAATGCAATAAGTTTTCGCGGTAGATGGGCCGAACCTTTTGATAAGGGTCAGACCAGTAAATATCCTTTCATTTCGTATGATGGAGGAATCAGTAATATTGATTATCTATGCGATAAGCGCCAGATTGGGTTAGGTCAGAATGAGGAATGGGCACTTGCCCGACTTGATTTTGGCAATGGAGCTTTCTCAATAGAGTTCCTAAAACTTCTGGATCCAATTGCGGATCTTGACGAGAAGTTGCGCTCGTTTGATGTCGATGTATTGGGTGAATTACGTAATAACACAAAAAGATTGGAGGTGAATCTAAGAATTCCTAAAATAGATATCACATTGAAGTCAGACTTGGTTAAAACGTTGGTTGATATGGGCATAGAGAAAGTTTTTGATTTTGATGCGCAGTTGGGAGGAATCTTTCAATCCGCAGGAGCTGCTTTGTATATCGACCATGTTAACCAGGGTTGCACATTTTCAATTGATGAAGATGGTGTAGTTGCGCAAGTCGTAACAGTAGTCGGTGATTTTGATATAGCTTTACCAATTTTTCCTGGCGGTGACTTCTTCCTGGATCACCCGTTTGTATTCGCTATCCGCGAGAACAGCAGCGGAGCTATCCTCTTCATGGGCAAGATCGGCAAACTCTGACCGTTAATCTCAATACCATAGTTGATTAGTTTTGTCGGTGCATCTTCGGGTGCGCCGACTTCTTTCATGAACGCAGAAAAATTGCTATTTTTGCACCATGATTCTCAACGCTCTATGCTCC
Organism: uncultured Muribaculaceae bacterium; assembly: GCA_947632485.1. Taxonomy (GTDB): domain Bacteria; phylum Bacteroidota; class Bacteroidia; order Bacteroidales; family Muribaculaceae; genus Lepagella. The sequence goes on along the minus strand of CANRPJ010000027.1, from coordinate 2,555 downwards.
GTTGGTTTGCTGGCCCTGGTGTCGGCAGGTGAGGGAGCGCAGGCCTCCGGAGCAGAAGCTGCCGGAACTACTACGGGCCTGATTGGTGATTTAGCATGGATTTTGCTTCTTGGAGCTGTGGTAACGCTTCTCTTCAAGCGCCTTAAGCAGCCTGTAGTGTTGGGCTATATTCTGGCTGGCTTTTTGGCAAGTCCCAATTTCGTATATCTACCGTCGATCTCAAATCTTGATAATATCGAGCTCTGGGCAGAGGTAGGCATCGTAGTGCTGATGTTTACATTGGGATTGGAGTTCAGTTTCAAGAAGCTCATGGGTGCGGGAAGCTCCGCTGCTGTTACGGCTGTGATTATTATTTCCGGCATGACCTTTGCCGGGTTCGGTGTAGGGCGTCTGCTTCATCTAAACACAATCAACTGCATCTTCCTCGGAGGCATGATTTCGATGTCGAGTACCACCATTATTCTCAAGGCACTCACAGATCTCGGTCTGCGCCAGCGCAAATTTGCCGGCCTCGTGCTCGCCACCCTGATTATAGAAGACCTTTTTGCGGTGTTGATGCTCGTGCTGCTCTCTTCGCTGGCTATGGGTTCGGTAGAGGGCAAGGAGCTGATAATGTCGGTCGGTAAATTGCTCTTCTTCCTGATAATCTGGTTTGTGGTAGGAGTATATGTCTTGCCGTCGTTTCTCGACAGGGCCCGAGGATTTCTCAACGATGAAACTCTTCTCGTGGTGGCAATGGGTTTATGCTTCTCGATGGCGGTGTTCAGCGTGATCTGCGGTTTTTCGATGGAGCTCGGAGCCTTCGTGATGGGCTCGATCCTTGCCGGCACAATGGCGGCGGAGCGAATGGAGGCCGTGGTGAAGCCGGTGAAGGATCTGTTCGGGGCCGTATTTTTCATTTCGGTGGGAATGATGGTAAATCCCGACGTGATAGGGCAGTATTGGAGTGAGATTCTGCTTCTCGCCGTAGTAGTGATTGTAGGCATGATTATCTTCGGCACCGCCGGTATGCTTGCTACCGGGCAGACCCTGAAGGTGGCTATGCAGAGCGGTTTTACGCTTACGCAGATCGGCGAGTTCTCATTCATCATAGCGGCGCTCGGAATGTCGCTTGGAGTGCTGGAGCCTTCGTTGTATCCAATAATTGTAGCCGTTTCGGTAATTACGATCTTTACAACTCCCTATTTTATAAAGCTCGCAGATCCGGCCTACGCCTTTGCCGAGAAGCATCTGCCCGCCGGCCTCGGCTTTCTGATCGAGCGCTATTCGAGGCAGACAGCCGATGGCAATGAGACGCGTGCCCTCTGGAAGGCCGTGCTTACGAGGAATCTCTGGCGCATTGTGCTCTATTCAGTGATTCTGCTTGCTATAATCCTCGTGTCGCAGCGCTTCCTTGTGCCATTGCTGGCAGCTCGTTGGGAGTGGGGCAGGCTTGTGGCCACGCTGATCACGCTTGCCGCCATGTCGCCGTTTCTGGCAGCTCTCTGTCTCTCCGCTTCTACGCGGAGCGAGCGCGTGAGGCTCCATCGGTCGGCAAGCTTCTATGATGTGCCGCTGCTCGGTATCCGCATAGTGCGCTATATCGTGGCTCTGCTCTTCATAGTCTATTTCATCTCGCTCGTATATGGCGCGAGCCGCGGTTGGATAGCGGGCTGCATCTGCTTTGTGCTGATTCTTGTTTTCGCCTCTTCGCAGCTGAAGGAGCGCTATCAGGGAATCGAAAAGAAATTCATGGATAATCTTAATATCCGCGAAAATACGCGCAGCGGACGCAACAATAACCTTGTGAGCGATATCCACCAGGCTTTCATCGAGGTAGGGCCGTATTGCTCCTTTGTGGGCGACCGGCTTCATGACGCCGGGCTCCGTAGCCGCTACGGCGTGAGCGTATCGAGCATTCAGCGAGGGCAAAAGCTGATAGCGCTGCCTACCAACAGAGCGAGAATCTTCCCTGGCGATGTGCTCGGCGTGATAGGCACTGACGAGCAGATCAAGGAGCTCAACGACGATATCGAGCGTCAGCGTATCGAGTATGAGAAGCGGGCGCCGGGAGGTATAGCCTCCGTAGAGCTCCGGAGCCTGCGGCTTACTCCGGCTTCGCCTATCGTGGGCAAGCCCTTGTCGGCGCTGAGGCTGAGGCAGGATTATGATTCGATGGTCGTGACCGTGCAGCGCGACAGTGAGTTTATCCAGCCCGAACCTACTACGGTGCTCCAGCCCGACGATATAGTATGGGTGGTGGGAAATCCGAAGCGCTTTGCTGAGATGAAATGATAAGGAAAAAGAGAAATACTAACCTTTCCCAAGATTTATGCAGGAAAAGATAATTATATTAGATTTCGGATCGCAGTATACGCAGTTGATCGCGCGAAGAATCCGCGAGCTCAACACCTACTGTGAGATCCACCCCTACAACAAGTTCCCCGCCGGCGATGAGGGAATCATCGGCGTGGTGCTTTCCGGAAGCCCGTTTAGCGTTAACGCGCCGGATGCTCCGGTGCCCGATCTGGCGGCAATCAGAGGCAAGTATCCGCTGCTCGGCATCTGCTACGGCG
>CANRPJ010000026.1 GCA_947632485.1 uncultured Muribaculaceae bacterium | reverse complement strand
AACGCAGGAACAAGGCCTTTACTGGGACTCTGAATGTGACTGTAGTGCGTGCAGCCGGGGTCCACTGCAATGTTGGCGAAACACTTGCCTGCATCTTATAGCCTGAATCATCGTTATTCTCGGCCACAGAAGCATCAGTGCGCAATGAGCGCAGATCGCTCCAGTCAGCCATAAAGCCCGCTTCTACTCCCAACACCCACCTGCCGCCTAATGCCCATGAGCAGTTGGCGGTCTCATCAGTGAAGAACTGGGTGGCTTTAGCCGACTGGCTGAGGAAGAGAGCCGACGTAGCCTCATCGTAGCCGGTCAGTAGCCCCACAGGCAAGTTTCCCACTGATATATCTGATTTCAGACGCCAAACTTTCTTGCCGCTGCGCAGAGTGGCTTCCAGACTGTTGTAAAGCTTATATTCATCTGCACGCACTCTCTGACCCACACGCTCCCGGTTGGAATACAGATCATATCGGTTGTTCATGAAAGCGGCGTTGAAAAACAGCTTCTCATCGATGAAAACACTCTTGGAGTTATCCTGAAAAGATAACTGGCCGTTGATATTCTCGCTTTTGAGATTATTAGATACCTCCTGCTGGAAATGACTCAGCTCCTCCTCCACTCCTGCATAGTCGATCGTCTCGGAGTTGGAAAAGGAATTGCGGTCGCTGCTGAAATCAGCCCAAGCTGTTACGGTTTTAGTTTCACTTAACTTCCATGCGGCATTGGCAGAAGCTCCGAAAGAACGGTTGCGAAAATAGCGGTTGCCTGGCAAAGGAGCGCTTCCGAAAGGCAAAGAAGGGAAAAGCCCTGACGCATGAGTAGAGAGTCCTGATGACTCATCTAAATGATTCTTCAGCTCTGAGTTATAATTACTTCCTGAATTATTACCCTTCGCAGTAACCATCATTTGGCTTCCCGGCCCGATCAGCATTGTGAAAAGTTCCCCGAGCCAAAGTCCGGATCCATCAGTGCCAACTCCCACTCCGGCTTTTGCATTGCCTACAGGCCGGAGCATGCTCTTGTTTTTCAGCGTGAGATTCATCGCGGCGTCGTCGCTCGGCACGATTCCCTGGAGCACCCTCTGAGCCTGATGATTCTCGTAAATGTCTACCGTCGCGATATCGTCAGGCTTCACGTTGCGCGTGGCCAGCGAGTAGCGACCCTTAAGCATATCGAGCCCCTCGATATAGAAATTACTGATGCTTTTACCTTGATACCTGATCGTTCCGTCGCCGCTAACGTCAACACCGGGGAGCTTTCGGATCACATCTTCGATCGTGCGGTCAGCATCTGATTTGAAGGCGTCTACGCTATATTTCAGAGTATCTCCACGCGAGCGGATTGCCGGCAACTGCGCCTTCACCTCAGGAAGCTCGAAAGCTGCCGGAAGCATTATAACATCAAGTTGTTCCGCACCGTCAGCAAGCGCTAAAGTATCAGCCGCAAACCCCATAGCGGCAAAAGCCACCCTCACCCCCTTTGCATCAGCCGGAATCCTCAACCTGAAATCTCCTTTCGGTGTACTCGTGGCGAAGCCGAGCAACTTACCCTTATCGCCCAAAGCCTTCACCACAGCTCCTCCCACAGCATTGCCACCTGTCTCAGTTACAGTACCGGTCACTACTCTTTTTTCCTGAGCTCCAGCGTTGATAACCAAGAATATCAATATGAGGAGGATGCCAAGTCTTCGCATTCTATTCTCTCTCCAGAGGGGCATAGAAACCACGTCGTCCCGATAGATCTTCTACCATATCCTCTCCGTTTTCACCTTTTAGAAAAATTCCGGCCATCTTGAATGCGGCGCCATAATCAAGAGAAGTGGTCTCAACTTGTTTCAGCGCTCTTTCGCGCGAGGTTTTATAAGCACCATCCTGCACCACCCCGATCGGCTTTGCCGCTTTCCTCACGCTGCATAATGCGAATGTCTGCTCGCGGTCAGCATCACTTGCATAGACTACCAAACCCGGTAAGCCCTGAAATTTCCATGGGCCGTCGGATACCGGAATCTCTTCGGAATACCATACTATCCAATGGCGCCCTCTGAAATCAGCTTCCGCTTTCCGGCAAGGCAGCCCTCTTATCTTCCCGGTCTCCTCAGTAATCTCCCAGTCGAATTCCGGTATCGGTTCCGAATATTTGTAGCCCTCCCAGGAGGCGCTTACGCGGTCGGTAAGTTGCCCGGACTCATAATCCTTGAACGTCCAATTAGAATGTCTTTTCTCATTCTGCAGGATAAAACCATATTGATTTATGGTGCAGCCATCAGGATACATGGCTTCCCGGATTGAATCGCACCGATAGTCTCCGTAACTGCTGTACAGACTCGAATGTGAACCGATACAAAGTATATCTAAATCTGATTTCGCTTCATCAAGCACAGTATCTCTCCTCCAGTATTCGTAAATCACCTCAAGTCTCGAGGTATCCACTATTTCTACTGGATCCGGTTCAAACCTTCTTACGTCACCATCAGAGTGAAACTGCGCATTCATAGTTTGCGCTTCCATCAGAAGAACTACTATTAGGGTTAGCGCCTTATTCATTACAGAGGTTGTCAGGTCTAAATCTACACGCAAACTTAAGCAATTATTTAAGGATCACCAAATTTCAGAGCTATTATCCGTGTTTTTTCAGACAATCCGGGAACTAGTGGAGACGGATCCGGAACAGCGAAAGGGCTTACACATATAACGACAAAAGAACCAAGTCGCAATGACTCAGCTCTTTCTCTTAGTTGCCTTGGAAGGATTCGAACCCTCACTAAAGGTGCCAGAAACCTGCGTGCTACCATTACACCACAAGGCAATTTCCAAATCTCCGCGCTCCTCTGAGCGCCTCTCCGATTTTGACGATGCAAAGTTACTGCTTTTTTTTAATCCCGCAAAGGAATCACGGAAAAATTTTACCTCCATCTGACTTTTTTCATCTCTTTTACGACGCTCCACAATCAGAATTTGTAATATCTGCGCAAAATTGTTACCTTTGCTATGATGAAAGCCGAGGTAATGAAGATTATGGGACGCGTATGATTAAAAAAAGCGATCTTGAGCAGATTGTCAGCGAGGATATGTCGGAGATTTGGGCTGTGCTGAGGCCCGATGAGAAAAGAGAAATCATTGACAATTTTTCCGTGCAGCATTTTAAGAAAAACCAGATCATCTATGGTGAGAAAGATGATCCGGAATTCTTGTGGTGCCTGCTCAATGGAAAGGTGAAGATGTATAAAAGCGGCGTGGGCGACAGGGTGCAGATTCTGCGTCTGTATCGCCCGCTTCAGTATTTCGGATACCGGGCATATTTTGCGCGCGAAACCTACGTGTCGTCGGCTGCCGCATTCGAGGCCTCTACTCTCGGCTGCGTTCCTATGGAGCTTGTAGAGAAGCTGATAAGGAAAAACAATGATCTGGCTATGTTTTTCATTCATGAGCTTTCGCGCAATCTCGGAGGCTCGGATACCAAGATCGTAAACCTTACACAAAAGCATATACGCGGTCGCCTCGCCGAAGCCCTCCTTATCCTCGCCTCCAATTATGGCTACGAGGAAGACGGCATGTCGCTGCGCATTTACATGAGCCGCGAGGATTTAGCAAGCCTCTCTAACATGACCACCTCCAATGCGATCCGTACGCTTGCAGTTTTTGTGGAGGAGAAACTGATCTTTGTCGACGGTCGCCGAATCAAGATCATCAACGAGCCTCAACTCCGGAAAATCTCCAAATTCGGCTGATGGGGAAAGCTCCTTAAAGGAGCTCAATCCCCGCCTTTGAGCAAGCCTCAATCTGCTCCTGAGGCCAGATGCTTGCCTGCACTTCGCCAATATGAGCTTTCTGAAGAAGATACATACAGAGGCGGCTCTGCCCTATTCCGCCGCCGATCGAATATGGATACTCCCCTGCCAGAAGTCTTTTGTGAAACTCCAGATTAGCTCTTTCCGGGCAGCCTCGGATCTCAAGCTGCTTTCTCAATGATTCCGGACTCACGCGAATGCCCATCGAAGAGAGCTCTACACCGCGGCCAAGCACGGAGTCCCATACGATGATATCGCCGTTAAGGCCAAGGTATCCATCAGAATTTTCCGTAATCCAGTCGTCGTAGTCCGGAGCTCTTCCGTCATGAGGTTTCCCATCTGTGAGGTCAGCACCTATACCTATCAGGAATATCGCTCCGTGCTCTTTAGCTGCCTGAAATTCGCGTTCCTGCGGCGTAAGCTCCGGATAGCGGTCAGCAAGTTCCTGTGAATGCACGAATACTATCTCCTCGGGAAGCCTGGGAGTAATGTGCGGAAATCGGTGATACACATCTCTTTCAGTCTGCCTTACAGCCTGATAGATTTTTCTCACCACTTCCTTGAGGTAATCAAGATTGCGGTCTTCCTCACGGATCACCTGCTCCCAGTCCCATTGATCTACATAAAGGGAATGCAGATTGTCAAGCTCTTCATCAGCCCTGATAGCATTCATATCGGTATAGATGCCGAAGCCCGGAGCCACTCCGTAGGCGCCCAGTTTAGCTCGCTTCCATTTAGCCAACGAATGCACTACTTCGGCACGACGGTCACCCATAGCCTTTACCGGGAAGGCCACTGCACGTTCCGTGCCGTTGAGATCATCGTTGAGTCCGGTACCCGACATTACGAAAAGCGGCGCCGTTACCCTACGAAGGTTCAAAGCCTCCGACAAGCGCACCTGAAAGGCTTCTTTTATCGTCTTTATGGCCACTTCTGTAGTTTCGGCCAAAAGTTTGCGCTGATAGCGCTGCGGAATTATCAATGCCATAACCCTATTGATAATGCAATCAGTAGCCGGAGCTACCCTTGCGTTACACTTTACCATGGAGAATCACCTCCATATTCATTTCTCGGGCACAAAGTAAGTGAAAATACACGAATGGCGCAAACGGCTCAACAAATCAAAAAACAAAAGCCCCTTGCCGCATCTAATCTACGACAAGAGACCTCTATAGTAAGTATTCCTCTAATAAAGTCAGATAATAAAGTCAGACTGCCGACCGGATAATTCCGCGATCACTATGAGTCACGAAATCTACTATTTCATCACGCAGATCCGACTGAGGAAGCGTTTTCAGAATCTGAGCCACAGCATTCGTAACATTCAAATCACTCAGATACAGAATCCTGTAGACTTCCGAGATTATTGATATCTGCTCGCTGCTGTAGCCATTCCTGTGGAGGCCGATCGTATTAAGGCCCACATAGCTGATAGGCTCCCTTGCCGCTTTTACAAACGGCGGAATATCCTTATTGACCAGAGCGCCCCCCTGAAGCATTATGTTCTTGCCAAGATGGCAGAACTGATGGATCAGGCTGCCTCCGCCGATCACAGCCCTGTCGTCTACCTGCACCTCGCCGCCGAGCTGGCAGGCATTGGAGATAATCACATTATCGCCGATTCGGCAGTCGTGGGCTATATGGGTATACGCCATCAAAAGGCAATTTTTACCCACGCGTGTCTCTCCTTTGGCAGCCGTACCGCGATTCACGGTCACGCACTCCCTTAGGGTTGTGCCGTCGCCGATATATGCATAGGTCTCCTCTCCATGGAATTTCAAATCCTGAGGAATTGCCCCTACCACGGCACCGGGGAAAATCTTTACATTCTTGCCAATACGCGATTTGGGGAAGATCACAACATTGCTTGCGATCTCAGTGCCGTCGCCGATTTCCACATCATCGTGAATCACGCTGAAATCGCCGATCTTCACTCCTTCGCCTATCTTGGCGCCGGGATGCACCGAACACATCCCGCGGTTCGCTTCTTTATTTGTCATCTCTTTTCGGTTTTTCCGTAAGGGATGGTTTTATTTGTTTTTGATAATCTGAGCCATAAATTCGGCTCCAGTCACCACCTTCTCGCCTACAAACGCATAACCTTTTACAACGGCTGTGCCGCGGCGAATCTCAGTCATAAGCGATACGCTGAGCAGCAGCGTATTACCGGGCACTACCTTCTGCCTGAATTTCACATTATCAATCTTCAGGAAGTAGGTGGAATATTTCTCTGGCTCATCAAGGAAATTAAGCACAAGCACAGCGGCAGCCTGCGCCATAGCTTCTACGATCAGCACACCCGGCATGACCGGCTCCTGAGGGAAATGACCCTGGAAGAATGGTTCGTTGGTAGTCACATTCTTAACCGCCACTACATGCTTACGGTCAATCTCTATCACCTTATCCACAAGCAGGAAGGGATAGCGGTGAGGAATCCTGCTACGAATGCCCATGATGTCGATAATCGGCTCCTTATTGGGATCATACATCGGTGCCTGCACCTCCGTATGCTTCACCTCCTTGCGGAGCATACGCGTGAACTTGTTGTTGACCGTATGACCCGGACGCACTGCTACCACTCTGCCTTTCAGCGGGCGGCCGATAAGCGCCATATCGCCGATCACGTCCATCAGTTTATGCCTTGCCGGCTCATTATCCCATTTAAGAGGAATGGGATTGATATAGCCGAGGTGGTCGAGATTCATGTGAGGAGCTCCCACCACTTCGCAGATATGGTCTACCTTAGCCTGATCTATCTCCTGATCATAAATCACTATGGCATTCTCCAGATCTCCGCCGCGAATCAGACCGGCCTCCAGAAGCGGTTCTATCTCGCGTACAAACACAAATGTGCGCGCGCCGGCCACTTCATTCTTGAAATCAGCCAGATCGTCGAGCATGGCAAACTGGTTGGGAATCACTGGAGAATCATACTCTACCATAGCCTGCACGCTGAAATGATCGTCGGGGTAAACGGTTATTACCGATCCCGTTTCCTCATCGCGCACAGAGGTCTTTTGCTTTATGATATAGAAGTCTTTATCCTCATTCTGCTCTTCGAGACCTACCTCCTCGATTTTCTTCACATAGGGATAGGCGCTACCGTCAAGTATCGGCATTTCAGGAGCGTCAACTTCAATCAGACAGTTGTCTACGCCCAATGCGTACAGAGCAGCAAGAGCATGTTCTATCGTGCTTATTCTGGCGTCGTTGCGTCCTATTACTGTGCCGCGGGTCGTATCCACAACATTTTCGGCTACAGCGTCGACCACCGGTTGGCCTTCGAGATCCACTCTCTTAAATTTATATCCGTGGTTGGCAGGTGCCGGATTAAACACGGCCGTGATTTTCAGTCCGGTATGCAATCCGGTTCCTGAGAGGCTGAACGGAGCCTTAAGTGTCAGTTGATGCATTATTTTGAGTTGTCTTGTTTCTTATTAAAAATTTCCGAAAGCCGGGCCATATAAAATTGGGTTCTCGCAAATTTGGCTGCAGGTATTGCGGGGGTACCCATAAGCCTTTCGCCATTGCCCACATTTCTATGAAGACCCGACTGGGCGCCGATTTCATTATTGTCGCCGATAGAGATGTGGCCGGCAAAACCTACCTGTCCGCCTATCCGGTTGCGGTCGCCGATTTTCACGGAACCTGCGATTCCCGTCTGCGCTGCAAACACATTATCGCGACCAATCACTACATTGTGGGCCACCTGAATGAGGTTGTCGAGCTTCGTGCCTGTCCCCACCCGCGTGCTTCCAAACGTAGCGCGATCTACAGTCGTATTCGCACCGATCTCCACATCGTCTTCTATTATCACATTTCCAAGCTGAGGAATCTTTTCATAGTGCTCGCCATTGGGAGCGAAACCGAATCCGTCAGCTCCTATCACGGCTCCGGAATGGATCACACATCTGCTTCCTACCGAGCACCCGGGATAGATTTTAGCACCGGCATAGATGATTGTGTCATCGCCGATCTGGCAACCATCTCCCACATAGGCCTGCGGATAGATACTTACATTCCGGCCAAGCCTCACTCCCTTACCTAAATACGCGAAAGCACCGATATAATGCTGTTCCGGAAGCTCTACTCCCTCCGCTATGTAACTTGGGTTCTCCACACCCTGCGGACGCGGTGCCATCGAAGCCACATGGCGGAGCAGCATTCCGAGAGTGGCATACGGATCGGCAACCCTGATAAGAGTGGCCTTCACGGGATGCTCTGCCATAAAGCTATCTTTTACGAGCACAGCCGAAGCCTCCGTATTATAGATATATGGAGTATATTTTTCGTTTGCGAGAAAGGTCAAATCGCCCTTACCGGCCTCTTCAATCTTCGCGAAACCAGAGAGTTCTGTCTCTCCATCGCCATCGATTGAACCACCGGTAAGCTTAGCCAACTCGCGAGCAGTAATCTTCATTAACACAAAAATTTTTGCAAATATCGTAAAAAACTCCCGACCTTTTGTCACTCACCGCGTAAAATCATCTTTTTTGCCCTTGCTGACCGCTGATAGCGATTTTTTTAGTAACTTAGCACCGGATTTGTGCCGACCAGCAGAGAGCGCATTTCCAGAAGAAAACAAACCCAAGCAAGAAAAAAGAGAACTAATTAAATATCAACAACATGAAGATTTCTCATATTGAACACATCGGCATTGCCGTGCCCAACCTCGATGAGGCTATCAAGTACTACGAAGACGTACTGGGTCTGAAATGCTACAAGAAAGAGGTAGTAGAAGACCAGAAAGTGACAACCGCCTTTATTAAGGTTGGCGACGTAAAGATTGAGCTTCTCGAAGCTACTTCTCCCGAAAGCACCATCGCAAAATTCATCGAGAAGAATGGCGGTAAGGGCGGCATGCACCATATGGCATTCGCTGTAGAGGACGGTGTTGCCGAGGCTCTGGCTGAGGCTGAAGAGAAAGGCGTGCGTCTGATCGACAAGGCTCCCCGCAAAGGCGCCGACGGACTCAACATCGCTTTCCTCCACCCGAAAAACACGCAGGCCGTGCTCACCGAGCTCTGCGAAGATCCGGCTACGAAATAACTGGAAAGTGGAATATACTTTTCTGAAAAATAATCTAAGATCATGACAGTACAGGAAGAAAAAATCCAAAAACTTGTCGACAAGCGCGCCGAGGCCCGTCTGGGCGGAGGCGAAAAGGCCATTGCAAAGCAGCACGAGCGCGGCAAATATACCGCCCGCGAGCGCATCGCGCAGCTGCTTGATGAAGGCAGTTTTGAGGAGCTCGACATGTTCGTTACTCACCGCTGCACCAACTTCGGCCAGGACAAGAAGCATATACTTGGCGACGGCGTAGTGACCGGCTACGGTACTATCGACGGACGCCTCGTCTACGTTTTCGCACAGGACTTTACCGTCTACGGTGGTTCTCTTTCAGAGACCATGGCTCAGAAGATCTGCAAAGTGATGGATCTCGCCATGAAGATGGGTGCTCCCGTGATCGGTCTTAATGACTCGGGTGGCGCACGCATCCAGGAGGGCATCAACGCTTTGGCAGGCTATGCTGAAATCTTCCAGCGCAATATCCTTGCTTCCGGCGTGATTCCCCAGATTTCCGCAATTCTCGGTCCCTGCGCAGGTGGTGCAGTATATAGCCCCGCACTTACCGACTTCACTATCATGGCCAAGGGCATCTCCTATATGTTCCTCACCGGTCCTACGGTAGTGAAGACCGTGACGGGCGAAGATGTAACTCAGGAGCAGCTCGGCGGCGCAAGCGTTCACTCTGTAAAGAGCGGTGTGACCCACTTCGTGGCAGAAAACGGCGATGAGGCTCTCACAATCATTCGCAAGCTGCTGTCTTATATCCCCCAGAACAATCTGGAGGAGACTCCTATCATGCCCTGCACCGATCCTATCGATCGCATGGAAGATAAGCTGAACACTATCATTCCTGATAGCCCGATGCGCAGCTATGATATGTATGAGGTGATCGGAGCCATCGTTGACAACAGTGAGTTCCTTGAGGTTCATAGAGACTATGCCAAGAATATCATCATCGGTTTCGCCCGCATGAACGGTCAGGCAGTTGGTATCGTAGCCAATCAGCCGAAGGTTCTTGCCGGTGTGCTCGACAGCAACGCAAGCCGCAAGGGTGCTCGCTTCGTGCGCTTCTGCGATGCCTTCAATATTCCTTTGGTAACGCTCGTCGATGTGCCCGGATTCCTCCCCGGCACCGGTCAGGAATACAACGGCGTGATTCTCCACGGCGCAAAACTGCTCTATGCCTACGGCGAGGCAACCGTGCCCAAGGTTACGGTTACTCTGCGCAAGAGCTACGGCGGCAGCCACATCGTGATGAGCTGCAAGCAGCTTCGCGGCGACATGAACTATGCATGGCCTACCTCCGAGATCGCTGTAATGGGTGCTGAGGGTGCTGTTGGTGTGCTCTATGCCAAGGGTGCTAAGGAAGCTCCGGATCCCGCTGCATATATTAAGGAGAAGGAAGACGAATACCGCGACCTTTTCGCCAATCCCTATCAGGCTGCCAAGTATGGCTATATCGACGATGTGATTGAACCGCGCAACACTCGCTTCCGTGTGATCCGCGCCCTTCAGATGCTCGCTACGAAGAAGGTGGCCAATCCTCCGAAGAAACACGGTAACATTCCTCTGTAACCAAGTGTGAGCATGAAAGTGAAGAGTATTTTCCTTTCTCTGGCTTTTCTTCTGACCTCTTCGGCTGCACTGCATGCCCAGAACGTCGCAGACCTCGTGATATCTGAGGTTCTCGCCGAACCGGACAGCACCTGCATTGTCGATGATTTCGGCAAAAGAACAGGCTGGATTGAGATTCTCAATACCTCGCAAGGTATAGTCAACATGGGTGGCTGTTACCTTACCGACGATAAGAATGACCTGAAGAAGAGCCTTATTCCGAAGACCGACAACCGCGTGCAGATCGGTCCGCGCCAGGTGGCTCTGTTCTTTGCTACAGGCAACGGTAATCAGGGTGCATTCTATTCCTCCTTCAAGATTCGCCGCGGAAGCACGATCTATCTGGTCAGCAACGACGGTCGCACGATTGTCGACTCAATCGTTGTGCCAGAGAACCTCCCCGTCGGTATGTCAGTAAGTAAACTCGCTGAGGATAATAAGCAGATGGAATTCGTCACGGTGCCTGAGCCGATGACTCCGAGCCCCCGTGTACTCAACGGCAACCAGAATGTAGAGTCGAATGCTCAGAGAATGGCGCGTCAGGACCCACATGGCTGGATTCTCAGTGCTACTTCTGTTGCAGTAGTATTCATAGCTCTTGCTATCCTCTGGTTCCTCTTCTGGCTTCTCTTTGAGCGTGTAGCCAATGCTAAGGCAAAGAAAGAGAAGGCAATGAAGGAAGCAGCTCAGCAGCCGGTAGCAGCAGCTACTTCGCCTGCTGATGCCGAAACCGCAGCCGCCATCGCTCTGGCTCTCGATATGGATCAGAGCGGCGACACCTATGCTGCCATAGCGCTGGGTCTGCATCTCTATTTCAGCGAGAGCGCTCATGACCTTGAGAGCAATGTGCTTACCCTCAAGCCTATGGATCACCATGAATGGAGCAGCAAATCTTCTGTTTTAACTCAATCACCACGATAAAATCTAACTGAAAACAAATCAAGACATGAAAACATATAAGTTAAAAATCAATGGTAAGGACTACGAAGTAGCCATCAACAGTGTAGAAGGTAAAAACGCATCTGTTACGGTAAACGGTGCTGAATATCACGTAGAGCTCGAAAACGCTCTTACCGGTGCCGCTGCCGTAGCCGCTTCTCAGGCTCCTGCTGCAGTTCAAGCTCCCGTAAGCGCCGCTCCCGCAGCCGCTCCTGCCGCAGCCCCCGCAGCTGCTCCTGCACCGAAGCCCGCTGCCTCCGGCGCAGCCAAGAAGGTTACTTCTCCGCTTCCCGGTGTGATTCTTGATATTTGTGTTAAAGAAGGTCAGGCAGTAAAAGCCGGCGATAAAGTAGCTGTAATTGAGGCAATGAAGATGGAAAACGATATCACCGCTGAAGTAGATGGTACCGTAGCTTCCATTCTCGTATCCAAGGGTGAATCAGTCCTTGAAGGTGCCGATATCCTAACTATTGCCTAATTTCTGCTTCATGGATCAGATAATTAGTAGCCTTGTACAGTTCTGGCAGTACACGGGCTTCGCTAATGTGGCCTGGCAGAACATTGCGATGATCATAATCGGCATCGCCTTCATCTCTGTGGCCATCATAAAGGATTGGGAGCCTCTGCTTCTTATCCCTATCGGCTTCGGTATGATTGTGGGCAATATACCGATGTTCCCGGGCATGAATATTGGAATCTACGAGAACGGGTCTGTGCTCAACATTCTGTATCAGGGTGTAAGGCAGGGCTGGTACCCGCCCCTTATCTTCTTGGGTATCGGTGCCATGACCGACTTCTCGGCTCTGATTTCGCAACCCCGCCTGATTCTGATCGGTGCCGCCGCCCAGATGGGTATTTTCGGTGCCTATCTGCTCGCTCTTCTGGCTGGCTTCGCTCCTAATGAGGCTGGTGCAATCGGTATCATCGGTGGTGCCGACGGTCCTACGGCTATCTTCCTGAGCTCCAAGCTCGCGCCCGACCTGATGGGTGCCATCGCCGTATCGGCCTACTCTTACATGGCTCTCGTGCCGGTGATTCAGCGTCCTATCATGCTGCTCCTTACATCGAAAAAGGAGCGCCTTATCAGGATGCCGGCTCCTCGCCAGGTGAGCCAGAAGGAGAAGATCATCTTCCCTATCGTAGGCTTCCTTACCACTGCATTCCTGGTTCCTTCAGGTCTGCCTCTGCTGGGTATGCTCTTCTTCGGCAACCTGCTTAAGGAAAGCGGCGTGACCCGTCGTCTTGCTGAGACTGCACGCGGTCCGCTGGTCGATGTAGTGACTATCCTCATCGGTCTCACCGTAGGTGCTTCCACTCAGGCTGATAAGTTCCTTACCGGCAAATCGATCCTGATTTTCGGTTTGGGTCTTCTCTCCTTCATCATCGCTACTACGGTAGGTGTATGCTTCGTCAAGTTCTTCAACCTCTTCCTCAAGCAGGGTCGCAAGATCAACCCGCTTATCGGTAATGCAGGCGTATCTGCAGTGCCCGACAGTGCGCGTGTGTCTGAGGTGGTAGGTCGTGAGTTCGACAGAAACAATCACCTGCTCATGCATGCGATGGGACCGAATGTGGCAGGTGTGATCGGATCTGCAGTAGCAGCCGGTATCCTCCTCAGCTTCCTTAGCTAATAGAGATTGCATCTTCAAAAAAGAGTCGGAAGAATTCTTCCGACTCTTTTTTTGAACCATACCGGTTCTGAAGCGTTCTAAAGATGAACGGGAGCTGGTAAAAAGGCGACTCCCCCAGCTACAAACTATGATAACTGACGAGGTAATTAAAGAGATATATAAGAAATTCAACAAGCCTCAAGGCAACGCGGAGTCGATGAATCTCGACTATTTCCTTGATATTCTGAGCAAGCATCATAAGATTGATGCCAAGGAAAAAGAGGTTGTGATTGGCGATCTGGAGGAATTCAATCCGTTTCGCCGTTTCCTGAAGCGTGCCCTCAACGGGGTTCTAGAGTTTGATAAGATGATAGCGTTCGTATTTCCCAACCATATACTTTTCCTTGGAAAGGACACCGACGAAGTGCGCGTACATCTGAAACCCAGCGAGCAGAAATCTTCATTCCTCAGCAAAATATTAGGAAAAAGAACTCACAGGTAGAAGAGCCTGTCAGGAATTCTTAGGGTAAAATAACTAAGGGGAGCGAAATCCGATTCCGGAAGCCGCTCCCCTGCTTTTCTTTCTTCTCCTCTCTTATTCCTGATAATCCATATTATCAAACGAGGAGAGATCTTCATCATCATACCCATCTTCCGACTGCAAATCCATATCGAGCTCAGAGCTTTTAGCAGATGCGGCATCTATTTTCTTTTCGAACTCATCTAAATCAATGCTCTGTGCCGGCGGCGTGCCTCTCTTCATAGTGCAGAGCGGAGCGCTTGAATTGCGGCCGGTGATGATCTCCTTAAGCTCCATGAAGAAAGAACGGTCAGTAAGGTAATCGAACACGAAAATAATCCTCTGTCCTTCCTCCTCAACAAAGTCGTTAAGCGGCGTATCGGCCATCAGCCAAATGTCTCTGTCGCTGTCGGAGCCCATATCTTCGAGCGTAATCTCCTCCCGCTTGCTCCAGTCGTCATCGCAGATAAAAAAGGAGTCGATGCCATCGCGCCGATAACCTACGCTATCGAGAATGGCATTTCGGAGCTCAAGAAAAGAAGCGTCCGGGCTAATCTCAATCTCGCGAGCAAAATTGCTCACCTCATCGTTGACAATCTTAAATCTATAGACCATAATTCAATCCAATCATTTATTCTGCGGCGTGTGCCATGCAGTGCCGCGAAGTTACTAATAGTTTTTCATTCTTCAAACCTTCAGATGATATTCGAAAACAACCATTCGCCTATTCGATTTGTTAATATCATGGAAAGACCAAAAAACAGGTCTTTCAGCAGAAACTGAAATTATAGAAAAAACATCTGGGTTATGAACTTCAACAACTTTACCATCAAGGCCCAAGAAATAGTGCAGAAAGCCGTAGAGCTTACAAAGCAGAACGGTCAGCAGCAGATTGAGCCAGTGCATATTCTCAAGGCTCTCATCTCGGAGAGCGAGAATATAGTGCAATTCGTGTTCCAGAAACTTGGTGCTAATCTTGGAAGCGTCACTACTACAATCGACCGGGAAATTGCAAGTTTGCCGAAAGTAAGCGGCGGCGATGTGTTCCTGAGCCGTGAAAGCAATGAGGCCTTACAGAAAGCAGTAGATTTCTCCAAGGGTCTCGGCGATGAATACGTTAGTGCTGAAGCGATACTGATGGGTATTCTTCGCACAAAGTGCAAGGCTTCGCAAGCATTAAAGGACGCCGGGATTACGGAAGACGGTCTTAAGGCCGCTATCAACGAACTGCGTAAGGGTAATAAAGTGACCTCTCAGAGCTCCGAGGAGAGCTATCAGGCTCTGAGCAAATATGCTATCAACCTTAATGACCGCGCCCGCAGCGGCAAGCTCGATCCGGTAATCGGCCGTGACGAAGAGATTCGCCGTGTGCTCCAGATCCTGTCACGCCGCACGAAAAACAATCCTATGCTCGTTGGCGAACCGGGTACCGGTAAGACCGCTATCGCCGAGGGTCTCGCCCACCGTATAGTTCGCGGCGATGTGCCGGAAAACCTGAAATCAAAGCAGATCTATTCGCTCGATATGGGAGCCCTGGTAGCAGGTGCGAAATATAAGGGTGAATTTGAAGAGAGGCTCAAGGCGATAGTCAACGAGGTGACTCAGAGCGACGGAGAGATTATCCTCTTCATCGATGAGATTCATACTCTCGTAGGCGCGGGTAAGGGCGAAGGCGCTATGGACGCTGCAAATATCCTGAAGCCGGCTCTGGCTCGCGGCGAGTTGCGCTCCATAGGTGCTACCACTCTCGATGAATACCAGAAATACTTCGAAAAGGATAAGGCGCTTGAGCGCCGCTTCCAGAAAGTGATGGTTGATGAGCCCGATGAGCTTAGCGCAATCTCGATTCTCCGTGGTCTTAAGGAGCGTTATGAGAACCACCATAAGGTGCGCATCATGGACGAGGCGATTATTGCGGCTGTGCAGCTTTCAGTTCGTTATATTACCGATCGTTTCCTTCCCGACAAAGCTATCGACCTGATCGATGAGGCAGCTTCCAAACTCAGGCTTGAGATGGATTCCATGCCCCAGGCTCTCGATGAGGCAGCCAGAAAGATCAAGCAGCTTGAAATTGAGCGCGAGGCGCTTAAACGCGAAGACAATCAATATAAGCTTAAGGAAATCGATGAGGATCTGGCCAACCTGCGCGATGAAGAGAAGTCGCTGAAAGCTAAATGGCAGGCTGAAAAAACTGAGATCAACAAGATTCAGCAGAACAAGATCGATATCGAGCAGCTCAAGATTGAGGCTGAACGCGCTGAGCGTGAGGGAGACTACGCAAAGGTAGCCGAGATCCGCTACAGCCGCATCAAGCAGAAAGAAGATGAGAATAAGGCTATCCAGGAGAAGCTGAGAGAGCTTCAGGGAGAAGGAGCCATGATTAAGGAGGAGGTCGATGCAGAGGATATCGCCGAGGTAGTAAGCCGCTGGACCGGTATTCCGGTTAAGAAGATGGCTCAGAGCGAGAAGGAGAAGCTCCTGCACCTTGAGGAAGAGCTCCACCGCAGAGTGGTTGGTCAGGATGCCGCAATCCGGGCGGTGAGCGATGCAGTGCGCCGTTCGCGTGCAGGCCTTAATGACCCCCGCAGACCTATCGGTTCATTTATCTTCCTCGGCACCACCGGTGTGGGTAAGACTGAGCTGGCAAAAGCCTTAGCCGAATATCTGTTTGACGACGAGGATATGATGACGCGTATCGATATGTCGGAGTATATGGAGAAGCACTCCGTGTCGAGGCTCGTCGGAGCGCCTCCGGGATATGTAGGATATGAAGAGGGAGGTCAGCTTACGGAAGCCGTGAGAAGGAAGCCCTATAGCGTAGTTCTCTTCGATGAGATCGAGAAGGCAAATCCCGATGTGTTCAATATACTTCTTCAGGTGCTCGATGATGGTAGGCTTACCGATAACAAGGGTCGCTTCATCAACTTCAAGAATACGATCATCATCATGACCTCGAATATGGGTAGCGATGTGATCCGCAGAAACTTCCAGGGATTCAACGAAAAGAGCGAAGACGATAAGCAGGCAGTGATCGCCAATACTAAGGAAGATGTGATGGATCTGCTTAAAGAGCGCATTCGTCCTGAGTTCCTCAACCGAATTGATGAGATTGTGATGTTTACTCCTCTGGATAAGAAAGAGATTCAGGAGATTGTAGACCTTCAGGTAAAGAGCGTTCAGAAGATCTTGAAATCCAATGGAGTTACGCTTGAGGTAACTCAGCCAGCTCTCGAACTTCTTGCCGAAGACGGCTACGATCCTGAGTTCGGTGCTCGCCCCGTGAAGCGTACTATCCAGCGAATGGTGCTTAACCAGTTGTCGAAAGATATTCTGGCTCAGAAGGTAGATCGCGATCACCCGATCGTGATAGACAGAGACGGCGACAACCTCGTTTTCAAAAACAGTTAATCACATTTCTAAAAAATGATTGCAACCGGCGGTCTTGGCTCTGGCTAAGGTCGCCGGTTTCTCCGTAAGACAGGCCACTTGACGACCTTGACACGAAAACAATATTAAATCACTATTTTACAGCACAATAACTCCAAATTCGTGTCAAGGCTGTCAATAGGCCTTTACCGGCACGCGACTCAAAGGTCAGCAGGAAAACTTACTCCAATCTGGCGTCGGATTTCGTCAAGCAGCTCAATGGTGATTAGCGAGTTCTCAAGCGAATTAACAGGCGACTCCAGTCTGCCTTCCTCTATTAGATCGAGAAAATGCCTGATTTCATAATAGTAACCATCGTATGGCTGAAGCGGAGTCAGGTCCTCATTCTCCCTCACCACTCCTTTACCTCCCGGACCTCCGCCTGAACGCAACGATAGCTCAACCTTCCGGATTGTAGGAATAGTTCTGATGGAGATAAGCCCTCCTTCACCTTCAATCTCCGAAGGCAGTTGAGAGTCAGCAATCTTGGAATACATCACAACTGCTTCGAACCCTTCGTAGCGGAAAATGACGGTGCCCTGTCCGTCGGCTCCGGAATGCAACTTAAGTCCGGCAGCAATCACCTGATGCGGGCGCCCGAACAAGACTACCATAGGATAAATAGTGTAGACTCCAATATCCATAACCGCGCTATTAGAAAGCTCCAGATTAAAGGCATTTACGAGTTCGCCGTTTTTGAACCTGTCATAACGCGAAGAATACTGACAGAAGGAGGAGAAATATCTTCTTACCACCCCAATACGGCTCATATTGCTCATTATTGAAGCAAAGGCCGGGGTCAGAGTTGGCATCATTCCCTCCATAAGAAGAACCCCGTTTTCTCTTGCTGCAGTTATCATTTCCTTAACCTCCCGGGAGTTGGAAGCCAAAGGTTTCTCGCACAAGACGTGCTTGCCTTTGCTCATACAGATTATGCTCTGCCTTGCATGAGCGTAATTAGGCGACGCGATATACACAGCATCAACCTCTTCTGACGCGGCCATCTCCTCAATGGTAGAGAACACAGCTGGAATAGTATGACGCTTTGCAAACTCCTCACCCCGCTCACTCGAACGTGAGCAGACGGCCGCAAGCGCGTAGCGCGGATCTTTCCTCGCCGATTCTATTACCCAGTCAGATATGAAGTTAGTGCCGACTACACCGAATCGTATTCTTCTCATAGTAGAACAATTCTCATTCCGAAGGAAGGTTTTTCCTTAATTGCAAATATAATTGAAATAATTGATATATCGAACCATAATGGCTCAGACATTGTTCGAGAGATAGAAAACGTTAATTAAAAACTAATTATGGCAACTACAAAAATTCAAGGTAATCCAGCAAATACGATTGGTGAACTTCCGGCAGTAGGCACTACGGCACCCGATTTCACCCTTACAGCACAAGATCTTTCAGACTTCCATCTGTCTGATTTCAAAGGGAAGAGAGTAGTGCTCAATATCTTCCCGAGCCTCGACACAGAAGTGTGCGCAGCATCAGTACGTCGTTTCAATGAAGATGCTTCGAAACTTGAGGATACGGTAGTGATTTGCGTTTCGATGGATCTTCCGTTTGCCGCTACAAGATTCTGCGTGGCCAATGGTATCAAAAATGTAATGACCGGTTCCGGTTTCCGCTCCGATTTCGGCGATGTGTATGGAGTGAAACTTACAGATACTCCGCTTAAGGGTCTGTATGCCCGCGCTCTTGTAGTGATTGATCGCGATGGCAAAGTAATCGGCACTGAGCTGGTAGAGGAGCTCACCACTGAGCCTAACTATTCTATGGCAATCGACCTGTTGTCGTAACCCAGGCGCTACACTTATCAGTTTTTGAAAAAAGTATTGAATAAGTTTGGCAGATGAAAAAATAATGCCTACCTTTGCACCAGTGTAAAGGGGGCATTAGCTCATCTGGCTAGAGCGTTTGACTGGCAGTCAAGAGGTGACGAGTTCGAGTCTCGTATGCTCCACAAAGATTAGCGGACTTTGAAATGAATCAAAGTTCGCTTTTTTGATATCTTAAAGAAGTCCTTCTTTGCTTTATGCAATTGATTGAGCTGAACCTTGATAAAATCAGAGCTTTGTGCGAAAAGCACAAAGTTGCCAAACTTTGGGTTTTTGGCTCAATTTTAACCCCACACTTCAACGATAATAGCGACGTTGATTTTTCGGTTGTTTTTCATTATGATCAAATTCATGACTTGTTTCTGACCTTTTTTGATTTCATTGATGAACTGCAACAGTTGCTTGGTCGAAAAGTAGATCTTGTTGACGAAACTGCTGTCAAGAATTCTTATTTTAAGCAAGAACTTGACACAACAAAACGACTCATATATGGATGAGCAAATAAAAAAGTTATTAACTGATATTTTAAAGTCAATCAATAATATTGAGTTGTTTTGCTCTTCTCGTCCTAAAGACTTCAGAGCCTTCTGTGAAGATCTATGTTTCCGGAGTGCGGTTCAATGGGAGATTGCCATTATTGGAGAGGCTATGAATCGGATATTGAAAATATATCCTGATATTCAAATTACCGACGCAAGAAGAATAGTCAATACCCGTAATTATCTAATACATGGCTATGACAGCTTAAGAGAAGATCTTATCTGGGCGATTGTAATTAATCATTTACCGTTACTTCAAACAGAGGTACAACAACTTATAGATTCTTCTCAAAAATAAGATTTTCTAACAAGAAACAATAATAGATAAGCCGCAGGTATTCACAAAGTCACCTACGGCCTATTCTTTTATTTAGCTACTGCAGATCAGTTGTTCTCAGGGCGCAGTTTCCTCACTGTAGCACCCGTCTGCCACATCTCGCTCTCTCTGAGCTGACGCAACTCTTCATTAAGGTGTTCGCGATAGTCGGGCTTAGAATTGCTATCAATGCTCTTCTGAGCTTCCTTACCGCTCTTTACGCTGGCATAGAGTTGCTCTACCACAGGCTTAATCGCATCGTGGAAAGGAGTCATCCAGTCAAGCGCACCTCGCTGCGCAGTAGTAGAACAGTTGGCATACATCCAATCCATACCTTTCTGCGATACGAGCGGCATTAACGACTGTGTAAGCTCCTCAACTGTTTCATTGAATGCCTCTGAAGGGGTGTGGCCATTCTCGCGGAGCACCTCATACTGAGCAAGGAAGAGTCCCTGAATAGCTCCCATCAGCGAACCGCGCTCACCGGTGAGGTCAGATACGGCCTCCCGCTGGAAAGTAGTTTCAAACAGATAGCCGGAACCGATGCCGATGCCAAGAGCCAGCGTACGCTCCAGAGCACGGCCAGTAGCGTCCTGCTCTACTGCGAACGAGGCGTTGATACCGCGTCCTTCAAGAAACATGGAACGCACTGAAGCTCCTGAGCCTTTGGGAGCTACCATGATCACGTCGATATCTTTGGGAGGCACGCAGCCAGTGCGGTCGCTCCATGTGATGGCAAAACCATGAGAGAAATAGAGAGCCTTTCCTGCTGTAAGGTGCTTTTTAAGCAGTGGCCACACAGAGATCACAGCAGCATCAGAAAGAAGGCAGAGAATAATAGTGCCCTTCTCAGCTGCTTCTTCAATTCCAAAAAGCGTCTCACCGGGCACCCACCCGTCGGCCACAGCCTTATCATAAGTCTTACCCGGACGCTGACCAACTATTACATTGAAGCCGTTGTCACGCAGATTGAGGCCTTGTCCTGGACCTTGCACTCCATAACCTATCACGGCAATGGTCTCGTCTTTCAGTACCTCCTTAGCCTTCTCAAGAGGGAACTCCTCACGTACGATCACGGTCTCTTCCGTACCGCCGAAATTCATTTTTGCCATATCTTTAATTGTTTTGTTGTCTTTAGTTCTTATTACTTTCTGCCTTGCGCCGGCACCTTAGAGCCTCGTGGTTTTCAAGAAACTCGGAGGTGCGCTCAGTATTGTCTTTGGTAAGAGCTACCCTACCCGACCTAACGAACTGAATCACACATTCATAAGGACGGAGCTCATTATAGAGCAGGCTGATTTCCTCGCTCCTCCCATGCATCTCCACTATGCAATACACGGGATTAACCTCCACTATCCTTGCTCCTGACTTTCGGATAAGACCGGATATCTCAGGTGTAGACTCAATAACCGACGTCTTAACCTTATATAGCGCAATCTCAAGCTGATAGATCTCATCGTCAGTGAAATATTGCGCATTGACCACATCAATCTTCTTCCGGATCTGTGCCGTGACTATCTCTATCGTCTCCTTGTCGGTAATAGTAGTCATCGTATATTTGTGAAGACCCGGAATTGATGATGCCGAGGCATTAATACTCTCGATACTGAGCATCCGGCGAGTAAAAACTGCCGTAACCATACTAAGAAGTCCGGCCCGATGCTCGGAATGAACAATTACTGTATAGAGTTTCTTCTCTGAATCCATCTTACTTGTCGTCTTTACTTGTCATGATCATATCGACCGCTCCACCGGGAGGTGTCATAGGCATGACGTGTGCCTCTTCCTCCACACAGGCCTCCAGCAGGAACGGTCCCTGACAGGCAATCATCTCCGCCACCGCTCCTGCAAGCTCCGAATGGGTGGCTACGCGGCGGGCAGGAATGCCATAAGCCTTTGCAATCTCAAGATAATCGGGATTAACCATCGGAGTGAAAGAATACCGCTTATTGCAGAAAAGTTCCTGCCACTGGCGCACCATGCCGAGAAAATTATTGTTGAGAAGAATCATCTTTACCGGCGCCTTCTGCTCCATGATGGTGCCCAGCTCCTGAATGTTCATCTGAAAGCCGCCATCACCCATAAACACACATACCGGCCTGTGGGGAGCGCCAAAAGAAGCGCCAATAGCTGCAGGCAGTCCGAAACCCATTGTGCCGAGTCCGCCCGAAGTTACGATTGACCGGGGATATTCGTAACGGAAATAGCGGGCAGCACTCATCTGATTCTGACCTACATCAGTAACCAGCACCGCTTCTGGGCCGGCGGCATCACTCACCGCTCGCACTACCTCGCCCATTCTCAGCTTTTCTCCGCCGGGATTCAACTCCTCCTTTATAACCTCTTCCATCTCCTTTTCAGCATAGGGGCGGAAGCTCTCGACCCACTCCGTATGGCGCGCCGGCTTCACCTGCTCACCAATTAATCTGAGGGTCTCCTTGCAATTGCCGAGCACACAGAGATCAGCCTTCACATTCTTATTGAACTCGGAGAAATCAATATCGAGATGCACGATTTTCGCCTGAGGAGCATATTTGGCCAACGCGCCAGTCACACGGTCGTCAAAACGCATTCCAACGGCAATAAGGACGTCGCACTCATTAGTCTTCACATTAGGCGCAATATTACCGTGCATTCCGAGCATTCCCATATTGAGCCTATGGGAAGACGGCACAGAGGAAAGCCCCAACAGAGTGCTGCCCATAGGTATATCAGCTTTCTCAACAAGACTGATCAGCTCCTCGCGCGCGCCTCCAAGCTCTACACCCTGACCTACAAGCATCAGCGGCTTCTCCGCTCCATTTATGATTTCGGCAGCCTCCTTTAACTTTCCAGGATCCGGCTCAGGGAAAGCGAGATAGCTTCTTACGAAATCTATCTGCTCAGGCGCGAACTCAGTAAGCTCATTCTGAGCATTTTTCGCAAAATCGAGTACCACGGGACCCGGCCTGCCGCTTCGAGCTATATAGAAAGCACGCGACACAGCCCATGCCACATCTTCAGCCCTTCGAATCTGATAACTCCATTTTGTGATCGGCTGCGTAATACCTACGAGATCCACCTCCTGAAATGCGTCGGTTCCAAGCATTCCGATAGCGACCTGTCCGGCAATTACTACAAGCGGAGTACTATCCATCATCGCATCAGCTATACCGGTAATAGTGTTAGTAGCTCCCGGACCGCTCGTGACCAGGCAGACTCCGGTGCGTCCTGACGTGCGGGCATAGCCCTGCGCCGCATGCACAGCGCCCTGCTCATGACGCACAAGCACATGGTTTATCCTGTCAGTATAATCGTATAGAGCATCGAAAGCGGGCATGATCGTGCCTCCGGGATATCCGAAGATCGTATCAACTCCTTCCGCTATCAGCGCCTTCATCAGCGCTTCAGCTCCAGTTATCTTTTCCATCTTATAAGAATCTTTGATTTCAAAAACCTCAGTCGTCGGCTCTTACACCTCCTTTATCGGCAGAGGTAACCATCGATGCGTAGGCCTTTAGCGCTCTGCTCACTTTCCGCTCGCGTCCGCGGGGAGCAAAAGCATCTTTTCCCATCGCATATTCTTCCCTTCTTCGTTCGGCGAGTTGCTCCTCGCTCAGCTCAACATTGATTGTCCTGGCAGGAATATCGATTTCAATCATATCACCATTGCGCACCAGAGCGATATCGCCACCTGCGGCAGCTTCAGGTGAAACGTGGCCGATCGACAATCCGGAAGTGCCTCCAGAGAAGCGGCCGTCGGTGACCAGAGCGCACTCCTTACCGAGTCCACGCGATTTCAGATAGCTGGTAGGATAAAGCATCTCCTGCATACCGGGCCCTCCCTTCGGACCCTCGAAAGTGATTACCACCACATCGCCGGCTTTCACCTCTCCTCCTAAAATACCATCAACTGCCGCTTCCTGAGAATTATAGACCTTAGCAGGCCCTCTGAACTTAAGAATACTTTCATCGACTCCGGCAGTCTTCACCACACACCCGTCAGCTGCAATATTTCCTCTGAGCACAGCGAGACCTCCATCGGCGGAATACGCATGCTCTACATTGCGGATACAACCCTGCCGGCGATCAGTATCCAGTTCCCTCCAACGGGCGGAATTTGACCCGAGGCCGGAAAGATGCGCGCCTGAGGGAGCTGCCGTAAATACTGCCACAGCTCTCCCCGAGGTGGTAGATCCTGTTATGGTGTATCGCTCTATTGCCTGCTTCAGGGTGAGTCCGTCTGCTCTCTTACAGTCTTCATAAAGAAGTCCGTGTTTCGCCAGTTCGCCAAGTATTCCCATAATTCCTCCAGCCCGGTTGCAGTCTTCCACACTGAATTCAGGTGTGTTGGGAGCGAGTTTACATAGACAAGGTATCCTGCGGCTCAAGCCGTCGATATCGGCAAGAGTAAAGTCTACACCCCCTTCACGGGCCACCGCCAGGAGATGAAGAATCGTATTGGTACTACCACCCATGGCAATATCAAGAGCCATAGCATTGAGAAAAGCCTCCCTGCTCGCAATGCTTCGCGGAAGCACGCTCTCATCGTCATTGTTATAATACGCTTCGGCCATTTCTACAATTCTTCGGGCCGCTCTTTTCAAAAGATTCACGCGTTCCACATGATTAGCCAACACAGTGCCGTTGCCGGGGAGCGATAATCCTATTGCCTCGGTCAGGGAATTCATGGAATTAGCGGTAAACATACCTGAACAACTTCCGCAACCGGGACATGCGTTAGCCTCTAACTCAGCAAGTTGTTCCTCTGAAACCGACTCATCGGCACCTTTCACCATTGCGGTTATGAGATCTATTTTATCCTGCCCTAAACGCCCCGCCTCCATAGGGCCTCCGCTTACGAAAATAGTGGGTATATTCAGCCTCATGGCGGCCATCAGCATTCCGGGAGTCACCTTATCGCAGTTGGAGATGCAGACCATGGCATCAGCACAGTGAGCTTCAACCATATATTCCACGCTATCAGCTATCAGATCGCGGCTCGGGAGAGAATAAAGCATTCCACCATGGCCCATGGCGATTCCATCGTCGATAGCTATCGTATTGAATTCAGCAGCATAACACCCCATGCTCTCAATCTCCTTCTTCACAATCTGCCCGGCATCATGGAGATGAGTATGTCCAGGCACAAACTGAGTGAATGAGTTGACCACTGCTATTATTGGCTTTCCCATCTGGCTACGCTTCATACCGGCAGCTTGCCAAAGCGCCCTTGCTCCCGCCATACGGCGACCCTCAGTGCTTACAGCACTTCTTAATTTTTTGCTCATATTACTCAAACGGGAACTCGCTCTACCTGATACCGGCTATATAACCCTATACAGTAACAAGCTAATCCCAATCACTTTACCATTATTGCGGGCAAAATTACCATATTATTTTCAATATACAAATCTTTTTTAAAATATTTCTGATTCTCTTTCGCATTCTATCTCATAATTTATCAGGTAAATAAGATTTTCACTTAGTTTGCTAAAGAAAATGTGTAACTTTGCAATGAGATGAACACGCATACCGAAGAGATCGAAACCATACTGATTAGCAGGGGGATAAAACCTACTGCAAATCGAATTCTTGTAATCAGGGAGCTGATGAAAGCTTCCCGCCCCGTAAATCTTGCTTCTTTGGAAATTCTTCTGGGCTTCTCAATGGACAAGGCCAGTATTTTCAGGGTTCTGGAGCTTTTTGCGGAGAAAGATGTGGTTCATGTGATAGAAGACGGCAGCCGGTCTCTAAAATACGAGCTTTGCAACAGCGGTAATAAACACAGTATATCTGACCAACACGCTCATTTCTACTGCGAGCATTGCAAGGAGACCTATTGCATCACCACTGCGCAAGTGCCAATAATTGATGTTCCCGAAGGTTTCAGCCCCCACTCTATTAATTATATGATAAAGGGTCTATGCCCGAAGTGTAGCTTAAAAGCTGATTCTGACGATAATACTGCAAGCTGATAGTTAAAACAGAATCAGGTGAGACAAAGGGCGGAAGCGTTTTTGTAAACCGTTTGCATTTTCTGCTGCGTAACTTTGTGAGACTAAAAAAGCAAATTAAAGCGCAGATACATGAAAGCCTTAATAGCCATATCTTTAGCAACATCTTTTTTTATTGCCACAAACGCTTATGCCGATGGTAATATCAAAGGTTCAGTGTTCAGGAAAGGCTCTGCCGAGCCGCTCGACTTCGTGACGGTGACATTGGTTAACGCTGATACCGGAACGCCCCTCCAGATCGGCGCCATGACTGATGAAAACGGTAATTTTATCATTGCCAATGCTCCTGCCGGGAAATATATAGTGCGTATCAGCATGGTCGGTAATATTCCTCAGGAACGCGAAGTTACCATAGCGGACAGCGAAATAAATCTTGGCCGCATAGAGCTCGCAGAAGACTCTCAGCTGCTTCAGGAAGTAGTGGTTACGGGTCAGAAAAACCAGTTGTCAGTAAGCACCGAGAGGAGGGTTTTCAATGTTAGCTCAAATATCGCAGCTACAGGTGCTTCGGCCGAGGAGCTTCTTGCCGCTGTGCCGTCGGTCGATGTAAACAGCGATGGCGATATATCCCTCCGGGGTAACTCAGATGTGCTCGTCTGGATCAACGGTAAAGCTATGGGAATGAATGCCGATAACCGCTCTCAGTTTCTCCGGCAGATACCGGCGGAGACTATCGAGAGCATTGAGGTAATGACTAACCCATCATCTAAACACAGTACCGAGGGCACCGCAGGAATAATCAATATCCGCCTGAAGGAAGATCATCGCCACGGCTATTTCGGTAGCGCTGAGGCAAATGTGGATACGCGTGGCACCGCAAATCTGAATTTCAACGCCAACTATAATGAAGGTAAATTCGAATCCTTTGCCGGAATAGGTCTTAAAACCCACCATGAGCCGGGAGGAACTACCTCACGAAGGAACTATGACCAGGGATATTACCTGAACTCAGATGGCGATAACAAAAAGAATGAGAACAGCATGTTTCTCCGTCTGGGCACCAATTTCAAACCCGACGAAAACAATACGCTTTATCTCAGCGCCATAGGAACGGTAGGCCATAAGTGGGGACATACTACCACTACTCACCTTTCCGACATACCTGACCAATGGATCAGAAACAGAAACTATTCGCGTGAATCGGGCAATAACCACGGTGCCAACATTATGCTCGGTTATAAGCACATTTTCAGGCCTGAGCATTCTATCGACATGAATGTGAGCTACAACATCTGGCAGGGGCCTAACGACAATCGTACGCACGAGGATATAGAATGGCAGGGAGGCCGGGAGGAAACCGTATGGCAAAGTCAGCATCAGGATGTGAAGATCAGCAATTGGGAGGCATCGCTCGATTATTCGAATCAGATGGTGCCTTGGCTTCGAATGGAGGCCGGCTATAAAGGCAACTATAATCATGAAGACAGTCCTGCTTCTTACGCCGGAGGATTGACCGAGACCGACCAGAAGCCCCTTAATGACCTTTACAACCGATTCAAATATGACACTAACATATCTGCCCTATATCTGAATTTCTCCGGATCCTATAGCCAGCTAACTTTCTCTGCTGGCCTACGTGGTGAAATATGGCAGATACGCACTCGCTCGCTTGGCTACGGAGAGACTGATGCCGACGTGCCTCTTTTCAAGAAAAATGACTTCGCCTTATTCCCCTCAGCTTCGCTTGGCTGGTCATTTCATAAGGATAACGAGCTGAAACTTAACTATTCAAGAAGAATCCGCCGTCCATTCGGACCTCAGCTCAACACCTTTGAGAATATTTCGGATCCTTCGGAAGTGCATCTCGGTAATCCCCTCATCATGCCTGAATATAGCAATGCCGTGGAGCTCACCTATATCAGGAACTGGAGCGGCCATATGCTCTCAGTAGCCGGCTATCTGCGCTCAAACACCGATATGATAAGCCATGTAAGCTTCCTCGCCCCTATGGCTTCTGATCCTCAAGTCAATACGATGTATTACGGTCACGCCAACGTGGGCAATATGACAGATGCGGGAGTTGAAATCATAGCTCGTAACACTCTCTTCAAGCGCCTCACGCTCACTACTACCGTAAACCTCTATAACAGCCATCTAAAAGGCTGGAGCACTGACTATCCGCTTCACGACAGCTTCTATGCCATCTATGGCGCCGAGCAGAACCGGTTCGTATGGGACTTGCGCTGTATGGCATCGATCCGACTGCCATGGGATATCACGTTCCAGGCTACAGGGCGCTACAATTCCCGACGCATTACAGCTCAAGGCTCTCTCGAATCAGACTGGGACGTAGAAGCCGGTCTTCGCAAAAGCATAGGATCATGGGGAATATCTCTTCTGTGTAAAGATATTTTCAACTCAAAAGAGACGAAGAATATTCTGTATGGCAACGGCTACACGCAGTCGATCAGCAAATGGTCGGGAGGACGCACGCTCAGGCTGGCTGTGACCTACACATTCGGAAAAACCCACGATCATGAACACGGCCGCCATAACCACGTGGACACCGGCGGTTACGGAGAAGAGCATCACCACTAAATAACCTTGCTTTATGAGAAAGATAGCCTTTCTTACTGCCCTCCTCGCTGCAATGGTAGCGCAGCCGGTTGGCGCAACGCTAAACGCCAGTAAGCCTGACAATGAGATGAATCGCTTCATCTCCAACCTGATGAAGCAGATGACCCTTGAAGAGAAGATCGGTCAGCTATGCCAGATGCCCGATGGCTACATCACCGGCCCTGACAATACTCAGGTTAGTCTTGCTCCGCTTATAAGCGAAGGGAAGATAGGGTCGCTGCTCGGAGTGTGCGGAGTGGCTGAGACCCGAAAATTTCAGGATGCCGCAATGAAGTCGCAACTGAAAATACCGCTGCTTTTCGGTATGGACGTGATCCACGGCTATACAACCGGTTTCCCTCTTCCTCTTGCAGAAGCAGCCAGTTTCGATCTCGATGCCATAGAGATGAGTGCGCGCTGCGCGGCCAGAGAAGCAGCCGCCGCAGGACTGCACTGGACTTTCGCTCCGATGGTGGATATCAGCTGGGACGCGCGCTGGGGCCGGGTAATGGAGGGTGCCGGAGAAGACCCCTATTATGGAGCCAAGGTTGCCGCCGCGCGTGTGAAAGGTTTTCAAGGAGAAAATCTCGCTGATACCGCTACAATTCTCTCCTGCATCAAGCATTTCGGAGGCTATGGCGCTCCGATGGCAGGAAAGGACTATAATTCGGTCGATATGTCGCTTAGCCATTTCGCCAATTTCTATATGCCGCCCTATAAAGCGGGAGCTGAGGCTGGAGCAGCTACCTTCATGAGCGCCTTCTCTGACCTCAACAATGTGCCTTGCACAGCCAATTCCTTCCTGCTCCGCGACCTGCTCAAAAACCAATGGGGTTTTGAAGGATTCGTAGTCTCCGACTGGGGATCGGTTGGCGAACTGATGAACCACCGCTATGCGTCCGACAGTAGAGATGCTGCCTTGAAGGCTATTAGTGCTGGACTGGATATGGAGATGGCGACACAATGCTACGCCGACAATCTTGCAGAGCTTGTGAAGGAAGGTAAGGTGCCAATGAAGATTGTAGACGATGCTGTGAGGCGTATTCTTGAGCAGAAATATCGGCTTGGTCTCTTTGAAGACCCCTATCGCTACTGCAATGAAGAGCGCGAACGGGAAGTAATCGGATCGCAAAAATCGCGCGATGAAGCAAGATATGTGGCTGAGCGCTCAATCGTGCTCCTCAAAAACGACCATAACATACTGCCTCTTTCGCCAGACGTAAAGAAAGTGGCTCTCGTCGGAGCTCTTTCGAAATCGAAAAGGGATATGTGCGGATCATGGACCTGTGCCGATGTAGATCAGACCGTTACGCTCTATGATGCTCTCATAAACCGCGGACTGACGGTTGACTATAGCGATGGCTACGATATGGAGCAGAACCGCATCTCCAATCTTAGCCAGACTTTGGCGTCGGCCCGTGAATCCGATGTGGTGATCGTAGCTATGGGCGAGCGGGCATCTTATACCGGCGAGATGGCGTCAAGGGGAGATATAGCTATTTCCGATGAGCAGCAGCGCCTCGTAGCCGAACTCGTAAAAACCGGCAAGCCTGTAGTGGTATTGCTGATGTGCGGTCGCCCGGTCATATTCAATCAAGTTAAGGAAGAAGCTCCCGCAATACTTTGCACATGGTGGCTCGGAAGTGAAGCCGGACCGGCAATAACCAATGTGCTCTGGGGAGAATATAACCCTTCCGGCAAATTGCCGATGTCATTTCCTGCTCACAACGGACAGATACCCCTGAACTACCAGTACAAAAGTACCGGTCGTCCGACTGCTAACGGAGGCTGGAGCACCCGCTACCGCGACATTACTACTGAGCCTGCCTATCCTTTCGGCTACGGACTCTCCTACACTACTTTCGACTATTCCGATCCCAAGGTAGAAGCCTCTACGAAACCTGGTGAATATGCTACAGTTTCAGTTGAAGTCACCAACACTGGCAAGCGTAAAGGCGAAGAGGTCGTGCAGCTGTATGTGCGCGATGAAGTGGCCTCCATCACCCGACCGATAAAAGAGCTCAAAGGCTTTGAAAAGATAAGACTGGAACCGGGAGAGACCCGCATCGTGACTTTTCCTATTACCGACGAGCAGTTGGGATTCTACGATAATGATATGAAATATCGTGTGGAGAAGGGTGATTTCACCTTCATGGTAGGCTCCGACAGCAAGAACCTCAAATCCACCTCCTTCACCCTCAAATAATATGATATCGATTCAGATAAGAATTTGGTAAGAGGCTTTCGTATCCTGTATCTATAATGTTTAGACTTCCTCAAAAATGTGAGACCGAAGAAATTTTCGGTCTCATATTTATCTGAATAAATGAGTTTTAGCTTCCTTTAGAGTCGGAATATTTCATCATGTCAGGCATATTTTCGAATCCCGAGGAAGAATATACAGGCTTTCCGTCAGAAGTGGTTTCCAAATAAATCTTGCCGCAACCGGCGGCCTTAGCCTCTTCTATCAGGCGCGATACGATGTGATGAGCAATTCCCTGGTTCCTGAATTGTTCCCTCACATAAATGTTCATGAGATAACCGCATCTACCCGATGGATTATCCGGCGATGGAAGCTCTTCAGTAAAGCATACGGATCCGCAACCACATTCCTCTCCATCACATTCTGCTATAAAGGCAAGATGACTGCCATCTGCAATATGTTTTTCGTAATACTGACGGTTAGCCACCAATAACTGATCATCAGGCTTTTGATTGAACACATGCTCAATCACCTCCTCACGCCAACGCATCAGTAATTCTATATCCTTTATTTCCTTAACAGAAATCATTTATCGCAGTTTAGAGTTTTACTTATAATTGCCCTCCTTCAAGACTCTTGGAAGCGATTTCATATCAATTTTCCCGCGATGGGTCAGAGGAAGCTCTCTTACTTCAACGAAAAATTCAGGCACCATAAAGTCTGTCAGCTTCGATTTCAGGTATTCCCGCACATCGTGAAGGGAGAACCCTTTACGGGGCACAACATAAGCTACAAGATAATGGAGACCACCTTCATCGAGGAAGGCACGCACTATACCGCGATCCACTTCCGGATAATCGTTCAGCACATTCTCTACCTCTTCAGGCTCCACGCGCTTTCCGAGAATCATAACCTGCTCGTCACGCCGATGCAGAAACGCCATATTTCCATCAGGCAGCACATATCCCATATCGCCGCTACGATAGAACCGCGTGCCGTCAGCGAGAGTCACGAAGTTGGCCTGTTCAGGAGGATTACCAAGATAACCTTGATTCACCCCTTCACCAAAGATACAGATTTCCCCTATCTCGCCTTTAGGTACCTCTTTAAGGTTCTTGTCAAGAATTTTCACCTCAACTCCCTTTATAGCTTTACCGATTGAGAATGTGCCGTCTTCAAGAGGCTCTGCATTGTCTACTCGGTAATAGTTGGAACAGACACAGGTTTCCGAAGGACCATAAGTATTGTAAATCCTTATTCCTTTACCACGCAGATTCCTGATATAGCTTGCACGGATCACGTCGCCGCCGCTGATTATCAGATTCACTGTTTTCGGGAGCAATTCCGGCTTCTTGTTCAAATCAGCTATAAGATATGGGAACCCGTCGATTATTGTCACATTATGGCGCGTGCAGAAGTCCATCAGTCCTTTCAACGGGCCGTTATGAACCTCAATAGTCGGAATGGCAAGAGTAGCGCCATTAAGCAATGTAGTGAAAACTTCTTCTACAAAGATATCGAACGAGCATACCGAAAACTGGAGCATCACATCGCCGGGACCTGTGTGCATCTCTTCCTCAAACGCCTCGCAATAATTCACTACCGAATGATTCTCCTGAATCACTCCTTTCGGCTTTCCCGTAGTGCCCGACGTATAAAGGATATAAGCTATGCCGTCTGGCGTAGAGCGGTCTTCATATTCTTTTGTCGCAGGAGTAAGATTTTCGCAGAAATCATCAGTTATGACCAACTTAACTCCCGCCGTCTTCATCATATAGTCTATCCTGTCTTTCGGCAGAAATGGTTCTGCCGGTACATAGGCTGCACCGCTTTTCAGCACAGCAAGCATCGCTGCGATCTGTTCAGCGCCATGACTCATCACAATACCCACAAATGCCGGATACTCGTCGTAAAACTTTGCCAGAATGGCATTTACCATATCATTAAGCTGCGAATAGCTTATCGTGCGTCCATCTTCTACTATTGCTGGAAGTTCAGGGTATTTATCTACCATTTCCTGAAATCGACTGTAAATGGTTCTCTTGCTCATATTGGTTTTTCATTGTTCTGCTTATAAAATGAATTGTCAACCAAGCTGGTTCACTCATTTTTAGCAATCGGATTTCAGTTTCTGTCGCTTTGGGGATAACAAGCGTTGAAAGCCGGCGGAGAATCGCGTCTCTGCCGGCTTTCATTATAAATATTACAGTTTTCTCTTATTTCGCGGGAGCGTCGGTATAGACCTCGTTGCGCGGGAACTGCTTCGAGGCGTTGGCCGACTGTAGGAGCATCAGGGCAAGAGCAGTAGCGGCCTGTTCCTGGTATTCAGGAATTGCTCTGTTCATACCATCACGCTCCGTATGCCAGATTTCCCAATAGGAGAAGTCATGACCATGCACGTCGTTCCATTCGTTCATATTCAGCTGGGGTATTCCCTTCACCTGGAAAGTGGTACCGTCGTGGCTACCTGCCTTCTTAGGAGTAGCCCGCGGAGTATATTCTTCGATCACGAAGTCGAAATCCGGATATGCACGGCGCATTGACTCAGCTACCGGCTCAAACTCCTTGGTCATTGACTTCGGCGCTGCAAAAGCCACATAGGGGAACGGGGCGCCATCGCGGTTGAACATGTTGGAAATCTTCGGCAGCAGGTCAGGATGCTGGTTCACCCAGGCCTCGGAACCAAGGAGTCCGAACTCTTCGCCGGCAAAGAGGATAAAGATAATCGTGCGGTCGGGCTTCGCTCCAGCCTTGGAAAGGATTCTTGCTGCCTCCAGAAGGCCTACGGTACCTGTGCCGTCGTCGGTAGCACCTGTTGCCACATCGTAAGCGTCAAGATGCGCACCCATTATGATATATTCATCAGGCTTCTTGCTGCCCTTCAGCGTAGCTACTACATTATGGTAGGGCACGGGACCCATGCGGAAATGATTGCGGATATCAAACTCCAGGATAATGTTCTTGCGCTGCTTCACGTAGTGCTTGATTCGGGCGAACTGATCTTCGTCGAGCTTGATATCGGGCACAGCGGGAAGATGATTGAAGTCAAGGTTACCTTTCACTACATCGCGGTCATAAAGGCCTCTCAGAGGCACCGGAGCCGACTGAATGAAGCCGAGTACTCCGGCATCTACCATCTCATCATAGAAGAGACCCGGAGTTGTCATATCCGGCTTCTGGTCATCAGGAATCTGATCCGGACTCTTGCGACCGTTTATTTTTGCCAGAGAGTCATTGCGCGCTATGATCGCCTTGCGCTTCGCTGCGATTGTATCATTGTGAAGCAGAGGCCAGCCGCCGCTCTCACCGTCAACAAGCACCCACGCGCCTTTCAGGCGGCTCTTGATATTGTTGAATTCCTGAGTGGTACGGGGTTCAGCGAGCACATGGCCTGCAGCCTTTCCGTTGGTTCCCACAGTGTAGGAAGGCGTTATGAAATGAAGCACCTCGTTTTCATCGCCATACATTCGGCCCTCCCAATGGTCGCGGTTAAAGCCTACGCCGAGTTCACCGGCTTTTTCGAGCTTCACGTCGTAGCCCCAGTCTTTCAGCTGAGCTGCAGCCCAGTCGCGGGCATTGTCGTAGGCATTCGAGCCTATGGGGCGACCTCCGAATCTTCCCGTCAGGGTTTTCATCAGCTCCATCGACTGATTGTCGTTTTTGCCGATTTCTTCAATGCGCTTCATCACATCTTTCTGTGCTGCCGCGCCCAAGGCAGTGATAGCTGCTAAAGCGAATACTGCAAATTTTTTCATCGTATCAAATGTTTCGGTGTTGATAGTTTGTACAAAGGTAGCGATTTCTTCGCTTATTGGGTTAACTTTGCAGTATGGATTTCAAACTTACATCAGAATATGCCCCTACCGGCGATCAGCCGGAAGCAATAGCTGAGCTCGCAGCCGGAGTAGAAAGCGGCGCGGCGAGGCAGACGCTGCTCGGTGTTACCGGTAGCGGAAAGACCTTCACCATGGCCAATGTGATCCAAAAGGTGCAGCGGCCTACTCTTATTCTTTCCCACAATAAGACGCTCGCAGCGCAACTATATTCCGAATTCAAGAATTTCTTCCCGGAGAATTCGGTTCAGTATTTCGTGAGCTATTACGATTACTATCAGCCTGAAGCCTATATCCCTACAAGCGATAAATATATTGAGAAAGATCTGATGATCAACGATCAGATCGATAAGATGCGCCTTGCCACTACTGCCGCCCTTCTCTCGGGGCGACGCGATGTGATTGTCGTTTCCAGCGTATCCTGTATCTATGGTATGGGTAATCCCCAGGATTTCGAACAGAGCGTGATAAAAGTTGCTGTTGGTCAGAAAATTTCCCGTAACGCTTTCATGCGGCGTCTTGTCGACTCGCTCTATAGCCGGTCGGGCGCTGAGCTCGGACGCGGACAGTTCAGGGTAAAGGGAGATACTGTCGACATTCTTCTCTCGTTCGAAGATATCCAGTTGCGCGTAATGTTCTGGGGCGATGAGATCGAGAAGATCCAGACTGTAGATCCTCAGACAGGAGTAGTGCTAACGGAACTGGAAGGCTTCAATATCTATCCCGCCAATATTTTCGTCACCTCAAAGGAGCGCATGAATACCGCGATCGACCAGATTACTCTTGATCTCGGCAAGCAGTGCGAATTTTTCCGCTCAGAAGGAAAGACCCTCGAGGCAGACCGACTCTACGAGCGGGTGACCTACGATGTAGAGATGCTCAAGGAATTGGGTCACTGCAACGGAGTGGAAAACTATTCTCGCTATTTCGACGGCAGGGAACCCGGCGCTCGCCCATTCTGTCTGCTCGACTATTTCCCCGATGATTTCCTGACCATTATCGACGAAAGCCATGTCACACTGCCACAGATAAGAGGTATGAACGGCGGCGACCTCTCTCGAAAAATGAATCTGGTGGAATATGGTTTCCGTCTGCCGGCGGCAATCGACAACCGCCCCCTCAAGTTCGATGAGTTTGAACGCCTCACCCCACAGGCTATCTACGTAAGCGCCACACCGGGCGACTACGAGCTGCAGCAATGTGAAGGAGTCTTCACCGAGCAGGTAATCCGGCCAACTGGACTTCTCGACCCTGAAATAGAAGTGCGCCCCACACTCAACCAGATTGATGATCTCTTTGAGGAAATTCGCATGCGTATTGATGCCGACGAGCGGGTGCTTGTCACCACCCTAACAAAGCGTATGGCCGAGGAACTCAACGCCCACTTCGGGAAATGGGGAGTAAGCAGCGCCTATATCCATAGCGATGTTGATACCCTCGACCGGATCCAGATTCTGGAAGATTTGCGAAATGGAGTCTACGATGTGCTGGTCGGGGTGAATCTTCTCCGCGAAGGCCTCGATCTGCCTCAGGTCAGCCTGGTAGCGATTCTCGATGCCGACAAGGAAGGATTCCTGCGCAACCACCGTTCGCTCACCCAGACCGCAGGACGCGCCGCCAGAAATATCCACGGAAAGGTCATCATGTATGCCGATAAAGTGACCGACTCCATGCAGCAGACTATTGATGAGACAGCGCGCCGCCGCGCCAAGCAGATGCAATATAATCTTGACCACGGCATTACTCCCAAGCCTATCGTGAAGAGCGCTGCGGCATCAGATCTTCT
This sequence comes from uncultured Muribaculaceae bacterium, assembly GCA_947632485.1. Taxonomy (GTDB): domain Bacteria; phylum Bacteroidota; class Bacteroidia; order Bacteroidales; family Muribaculaceae; genus Lepagella. The sequence goes on along the minus strand of CANRPJ010000026.1, from coordinate 5,682 downwards.
TGAAAGACAGAAGGAGGCGGCAGAAGACTACTGTCCCAAGACGGCTCGCCATTCGGCTGCTACCCAAAAGAAAAAAGCCCCGCAGTCTCACGCTCAGAAAGCTGCGCCGCGCCCATATTTTGAAGAGGAGCATGTGGCCACAGTCGCCGCTGATCCGGTTGTGGCCTATATGTCGGCATCTGATCTGCAAGCGCGCATAAACCGCGTTAATGCCGATATGGTGGCGGCGGCTAAGCGCACCGATTTCATTGAGGCCGCTCAGCTGCGTGATGAACTCGTAGCCCTCCAGGATCGCCTGGATGCGCTTAAAAAAGTGCCTACTGATGGAAAATAAGCGCAATGCCACAATGCCTTACCCGCCTCGCACCGATTTCCTGCCTACTTCTAAAGAAGAAATGGAGGCGCTCGGGTGGGAGCAGGCCGACGTGATCCTTTTCTCCGGCGATGCCTATGTGGATCACCCCTCTTTTGCGGCAGCCGTAATAGGACGCACCCTCCAGGCCGCAGGCTATAAGGTGGCCATCGTGCCGCAACCCAACTGGCGCGACGATCTGCGCGATTTCAAGAAGCTGGGGCGTCCGCGTCTCTTCTTCGGAGTTTCGGCAGGAGCTATGGATTCGATGGTGAACCATTACACCGCAGCCCGGCGGCTGCGACACGACGACGCTTACACTGCCGGAGGTCGCCACGGACAGAGACCCGACTACCCTACCATCGTCTACTCTAAAATCCTGAAGCAGCTCTACCCGGACGTGCCCGTAATAGCAGGTGGAATAGAGGCATCGATGCGCAGGGTGAGTCACTATGACTATTGGCAGGATAAGCTGTTACCCTCCATTCTCGTGCAGGCGCCGGTCGATATGCTTATCTACGGAATGGGAGAAAGAACCATTACCTCAATTGCAGATGCCCTGGCTGAAGGATCGAAAATCAGCGACCTTGCAAATCTGCCTCAGATAGCGTTGCTCACCGATGTGCAACCCGAACAGGGTTCCGGCATCGTTCTCCATAGTTTTGAAGCCTGCCTGGCTGATAAAAAGAAGCAATCGCTCAATTTCCGTCATGTGGAGGAGGAAAGTAATAAGATGGCAGGCACAACGCTTTGGCAACAGACCGGTTCCCGTTGGGTGCGTGTCAATCCGATGCTTCCGCCGATGACCACTGCCGAGATTGATGCCGCTTTCGATCTCCCCTATACCCGGCTCCCCCACCCGCGCTATAAGGGTAAGACCATTCCCGCCTATGAGATGATCCGCCACTCCGTATGCCTACACCGGGGCTGCTTCGGAGGGTGCTCATTCTGCACCATATCCGCCCATCAGGGAAAGTTCATCGCATCGAGATCGCAGGAATCGGTATTGCGCGAAGTAAAACAAGTCACCCGGATGCCGGATTTCAAAGGCTACATATCCGATCTTGGAGGCCCATCGGCCAATATGTATGGAATGGGAGGACGAGATAAATCTATCTGCGCCAAGTGCGTGCGTCCCTCATGCCTTCACCCCAAGCCCTGCCCCAACCTCAATAATGACCACCGGCCCCTTATGGAGCTTTACCATAAGGCTGACCAGACGCCCGGAGTAAAGAAATCTTTTATCGGAAGCGGAGTGCGCTATGATCTCGCCTTTGCCAGAAACAAAGATGAAAAAATCAACGAGGCTAACGACCGCTATCTTCAGGAGCTTATCGTGCATCACGTCAGCGGTCGCCTGAAGGTGGCTCCCGAACATACCTCTCCGCGGGTGCTCAATCTGATGCGTAAACCGGAGTTCGGAATGTTCAAGAAATTCAAGAGCCTCTTCGACCGCACATGCCATAAGGCTGGAATCCGGCAGGAGCTTATCCCCTACTTCATCAGCTCTCACCCGGGCTGCACGCAGGAAGATATGGCTGAACTCGCTGCCGAGACCAAAGACCTTAACTTCAGGCTTGAACAGGTGCAGGATTTTACCCCTACTCCCATGACTCTCGCCACCGAAATCTATTGGTCAGGCTTCGATCCCTATACCGGAGAAAAAGTCTTTACCGCCCATACACCGGAAGAGAAGCAGGCTCAGCGTCAGTTCTTCTTCTGGTATAAACCGGAGGCGAGGGCTCAGCTTATGGCAGCCCTGAAGAAAATGCATCGGCCTGACCTGCTCCGAAGGCTCTTCGGAGCGTCACAGAGACCCAGGAAGTGACCGGTATTTGCCCGATTGAGGAAAAATCGTTACTTTCGCTTGCAAGAACCCAAAATCATAAAACTATATCAAACAAATGAACAAACTCAACATCGCCATGGCAGCACTCTGTTCTGCTGGCATGCTGGCCTCTTGCAGCAAAAATCAGGGCAGCCAGCAGACCACCTTTCAGGCGCCTTCGGTAGAGATTCAGGACGGCCGCGTGTCGCCTGAAGTGCTTGCCGCTTTTGCCCGCGTCGGTGGGCCGCAGGTAAGCCCCGACGGCAAGACGGTAATTTTCACCGTAGCTTACGAAAGCATCGAGTCCAACTCAAGCAATTCCGAAATCTTCCGCATGAACATCGACGGTACGGAATGCAAGCAGCTCACAGAAACCCCGACTTCCGAAAGCAGCCTCCAGTGGATCACTGACGGCTCTCGTTTCGCCTATCTGGGCACTGATCCCGAGACCAAGAAGCCTCAGGTCTTCTCCGCAAAAGCTGATGGCTCTGATGCCCGTAAACTCACATCGGTCGAGGCAGGAGTGATCTGTTTCAAAATCTCTCCCGATGGCACGAAGATCGTGTATGCTTCTCCGATTGATGCAGAAAACCACAATGCCAAGCTTTTCGAGGGTCTTGACCAGACCACTGGCCGGGTTGTCGACGACCTGATGTACAAGCATTGGGACGAATGGGTGACCGACTATCCTCACCCCTTTGTAGGCGACATTGACCCCGTAAACGGTGTGACCAACGCTATCGACATCATGGAGGGCGAGCCTTACGAATGCCCGATGAAGCCCTTTGGAGGCGCTGATGCTTTCGCATGGAGCCCCGACAGCAAGAGCCTCGTCTACGTAAGCCGTAAGCTCAAAGGCAAAGACTACGCCTTCTCAACCGACTCCAACATATATCTCTATGAACTTGAGAGCAAGAAGACTACCAATCTGACAGAAGACATTCCGGGCTACGATACCAACCCGGCCTTCTCGCCCGATGGCACTAAGCTCGCCTGGCTCAGCATGGCTACTCCTAAATATGAGAGCGATAAGAAGCGTCTCATGGTGCTCGATATGGCTTCACGCCAGCGCCGCGACCTTACCGAAAACTGGGACTACTGGCCCGAGGATTTCTCCTGGCGTAAAGATGGCAAGAGCATAGTTTTCAACGGCTACTATCAGGGCACAGAGCCCGTGTTCAGCATCGATCTGGATTCCTGCAAGGTGCAGACGCTTGCTGAGGGTCTGTGGGACTACAGTTCTCTGCAGCCAGTAGGCAACGACACCGTAGTAGGCGTGCGTCATAATATGCAGACGCCCGACGAGATCGTGTTGGCAAGCGGTGGAGAAGTAAAACAGATCACTGATTTCAACAAGGAGCTCCTTGCAAAGCTCAACATGGGAGAGGTGAAGAAGGTAATGGTTCCGACCACCGATGGCAAAGAAATGCTTACATGGGTGATCCTGCCCCCCAACTTCGATCCTAACAAGAAATACCCCGCTCTCCTTTACTGTCAGGGCGGCCCGCAGTCAGCTGTCAGCCAGTTCTGGAGCTATCGTTGGAATTTCATGATTATGGCAGCCAACGATTATGTGGTGATCGCTCCTAACCGCCGCGGTCTCCCCGGCTTCGGCACAGAATGGAACCGTCAGATTTCCGGTGACTACGGAGGCCAGAATATGAAAGACTATCTCGCAGCTGTCGACTACATGAAGCAGACCGCTCCCTACATCGACGCTGACCATATCGGCGCAGTAGGAGCCAGCTACGGCGGATTCTCGGTTTATTGGCTCGCTGGCCACCACGAGGGCCGTTTCGCAGCGCTCGTGGCTCACGCCGGTATCTTCAACCTCGAGGCCCAGTATCTTGAGACCGAGGAGATGTGGTTTGCCGACTTCGACCTGGGCGGTCCCTTCTGGGAGGAAGGCAACGCTACAGCTCAGCGTACATTTGCTACATCGCCCCACAAGGCTATCACCAAATGGACAGCTCCGATTCTCGTAACCGTAGGTGAGCTTGACTACCGTATTCTCGCTTCGCAGGGTATGATGGCTTTCAATGCTGCCAAAATGCGCGGACTCGAGGCTGAGATGCTCGTATTCCCCGATGAGAACCACTGGATCCTGAAGCCGCAGAACGCTGTGCTCTGGCAGCGAGTGTTCTTCAACTTCCTCGACAAATACCTCAAGCCTGAAGCTAAGCAGGAAGAGAAGTAAGATAAAATAAGCTTACTCAACGCTTTCAGAAGGCGAAGCTCCATTCAGCAGGCTTCGCCTTCATTATTTATCAGTTTTATAGTATCTTTGCTCTCATCAAATCATTTCTCCACCATGATAAGAACAATAACCTCATTGTCAGCTATATCTGTAGTAGCAGCCATTGGTTTTACATTAGCTGTCGCTTCCCCCTCTCATACCTCGGCCGCATATATGGCCGAACTTGAACAGCAGCTTCAGAAGTTTGTGGCTGGCAAAGATGCCCGAATCGGAATTGCTGTAATCATAGATGGTGAGGATACCGTTCAGATCAACGGCAGCAAAGAGTTTCCTATGCTGAGCGTATATAAGTTCCCGCAGGCTCTTGCCGTGGCGGATTATTGCGGAAAGCATGCCATAGCATTTTCCGACACCCTGCGCATATCAGCCGCAGAGATAAAGGAAAATACATGGAGCCCGATGAGAGAGCGCTACGGAGTGCGTGACCTTGAGCTTCCTTTATCTGAGCTACTCGAGTCCGCGCTCACTCAAAGCGACAATAACGCATGCGATATTCTTTTCCGGCTCATAGGGGGTCCTCAGGTGGCCGACAGCCTGATGAAAGAAATGGGGGCATCTGAAATCACCATTGCCTCTACAGAAGATGAGATGCACCGCGACCCTTTCCTTTGCTATCTCAACCGCTCTACTCCGCTTGAAATGGCGCGCCTATTCGACCGCTTCAACATTGAAATGAAGCAATCCTCTCCCGAACTTAGCTTCATTGCTGAGATGTTGGAAAAGTGCTCCACAGGCACAGACCGTCTCGCTCTCCCACTCCAGAAAACAGATGCTGTGCTCGGCCATAAGACTGGCACCGGCGATCTAAATAGCCAGGGACGCATAATCGCCGTAAACGACTGCGGCTATGTGAATCTACCTTCCGGACACAGATATGCGGTTGCCGTCTTTATCGCCGACTCAGCCTACGATATGGCTACGACCGCGGCTCTCATTGCCTCCATCTCTGAAATAATCTACCGCTTCATAGCCTCCGGACAACCATAATCAATAACAAATGCCAGAGACCGTATTTTTTGTGATATGCTAATTACGCTGATGGTGTGGAAGTTCGAGTAGGAAGAAATATTTTTTCAAAAAAAATTGGGGCTGAAGTTTTGTGGGGAAAGAAAAAAGCGCTAACTTTGCACTCGCAAACGGGACGATAGAGCCCCGGAGAACTTTGAAATGCGAAAATAGCTCAGTTGGTAGAGCACGACCTTGCCAAGGTCGGGGTCGCGGGTTCGAGTCCCGTTTTTCGCTCAA
>CANRPJ010000025.1 GCA_947632485.1 uncultured Muribaculaceae bacterium | reverse complement strand
GTGCCCAGAACAGGACTCGAACCTGCACGTCTCTCAACACTCGCACCTGAAACGAGCGCGTCTACCATTCCGCCACCTGGGCTTTCGCATCAGCCTATATCGGCTTTTGCGGAGGCAAAGTTACTGCGTCTTTTTCGTTTCTGCAATACCTTGGGCGTTTTTTAGCGAATTTTTAATGAGCGTACCATTCCCGAGTAGCTCAGGCTTAGCCCTATCTGCCAGCCTCCGAAGCCGGGCACCGCGGTATTGTAGTTCCCATTAATCACGTAGGGAGTGAGCCCTACGCTTGATATAAGTTCTTGGCGCACTGCTCCGAGCGTGGAAGAAGCCCAATAGGCTCGATTGAAGTGCCACTGGAAGTTCATGCCACACCAGAAGTTAAAATTGTTCAGATGCATTCCCTGCTGCTGCCCTACTATTATGAGCTGCCCTTCGTTGTCGAGCTGCATCGGTTTGGCTGTCCAGCCGTAGTGGGTCCACATTCCGCCTACAAATGGCTCTACACTGAAGCGTCTCGTGTCTACTACTGCATAGCCACCGTAGAATCCTACTGATATGTAGTTGGCGTTGTTTACATTAGCATGCAGATTATTTTCTGCAGTGAAGGGGGCTGTGTAGAGTTTAGGGTTCTCGATGGTTGGCGCAGCGTAAGATATCTGAGCCGCAAACCGTAACCTCTTATAGGCTACCTTCACTCCAAAAGTAAAATCCCAGGCCCAGGAGAACCGGTCGGCCAGGCCACCGGTGGTCCAGTGTGGGCCGGTGCCTACGTAAAGGCCGAATCCGGCATCGCTTTCTTCCAACACTGCCATCGGCGCCTCCGGAGTGTCATTTAGCTTCTGTGCTACCTGTCGGCGATAGAGCTCAAGCGTTGTAGCATCGCGCCCGCTGTCGGTAGCGGCTGCCAGTTTTTCCAGTTCCTGCTTATAGTAAGCATTATAGGCTGCCAGCCGCTCCTCGGCTCCATGACTGGTCATGCCGCTGTTAAGCTCCTGCTGAAACTTTCGGGCGAGCACCTCCAGTTCGTCAAACTGCAGCTGATGGTAAGCCAGACGCTGTGGAGTCAGGGAAGCCGGAGAGCCTACTGAGAGTTCGGGAGACGCTACAGCTCTTACGCTCACCCTGAGATTTCCCTCTGCATCGGGGGTTACCGTCTGCACGAGTTCGCCTATAAACACCGTAGGCTTACCCTCGGGATCTATAGCAAAGTCGGCTGCCGTGAGGGGACCGGCGCTCCATGGCCGCTCCACCGCGCCGAAGGCCGCAGCGGAAATAGAAACGAGCAGGGAGAGTATCAACGGGCGCATGGTTCAGGATTGTTGTGGGGTGGTAGATGCCGTCTGTGTATCCGGATCGCGGTAGCGGCGGGCATCGAAAATTGCTCGCCACTGCTGCTGCTGAGCTCTCTTCCGGTCGTTGTAGGTCTTTACGCGGGTCGTGATATATACCGTAAATAGCGGAAGCATCATCATGCCTGCCACCGCAAGCACTATACTCAAAACCTTACCTACTACCGTCACGGCGCTTATATAGCTGCCTACCGTATCGCAATTCATAGCCGCCCAGTAGAGAGCGTCCCAATAGGTATTTACGTCGGAGTTTATCTCATGCTCTTCATAATAAAACACCAGACCCGAGAAGTAGACCACGCTCACCAATATAGCCATATACTGAGCCAGCAAAGAATACGCACGGTTACCTGAGAAATACCCTACCACCATAGCGAGCGCGTAGGCGCCGCGTACCAGGGGCACGAATCTTACAAAATAGAGCGCCTGCATCGGAAACTCCAGATCAAACATATCGATTATGTTGAGATAGGGTATGGAGATCAGCAGATAAAACCAATGATGGCCCACATAGCTTTTCCTATCTGCCGAAAGCCACCATTCTATAAAGAAGTCAAGGAGAAATACGATGCAGACCCAAAACTGGAAAGTCATATAGAGATGATTCTCCAGGAAGTTGATGTTCTGGAACGTATCGTAGGAGATAAACACGATCAATGCCAGCGACAGCACCAGCACGAGAGCATGGAATGTAGCCGTCACCATCTTCTCCCTCTTTATTGCAGCGGTAGCATCGAGTGAGGGAGTCTGGATATTGAGAGTAGTCTTCTGTGAGTCAGCCATGATCTATCATCAGATTGAGAGGCGGCGGAGCACCTCAAGTTTTTGCGGATTAACCCGTTTCTCGTTCTTAATCGCCTTAGTAAAGGGCACGTAGACAATCTCATCGTTGCGTATTCCGATCATCACGTTACGCTGGTCATCGAGCAGGGCGTCGATTGCGGCAGCGCCCATACGCGATGCCAGAATGCGGTCAAACGCCGTAGGCGAGCCGCCGCGCTGCAGATGGCCCAGAATAGTCACCCTCACATCATAGTCCGGATATTCCTCCTTTACGCGCTGAGCCAGACCCATCGCGCCGCCGGTGACCGGAGATTCAGCCACCAACACGATCGAGGAGTTTTTCGATTTCCTGAAGCCATGCCCAATCAGCTCTCCAAGCTGATCTACCTGCATGCTTATCTCCGGTATGATGGCAGCCTCCGCTCCTGAAGCGAGAGCGCCGTTGAGAGCGAGGAAGCCTGCGTCGCGACCCATCACCTCTACAAAGAAAAGGCGCTCATGGCTCGTAGCGGTATCGCGGATTTTGTCGACACACTCCATTATCGTATTCAGTGCCGTATCGTAGCCTATCGTAGAGTCAGTGCCATACAGGTCATTGTCGATCGTGCCGGGCAGGCCTATGATGGGGAGCGAAAACTCATTGCCGAAAATTCGCGCGCCGGTAAGTGACCCGTCGCCACCAATCACTACCAGAGCGTCGATTCCCCTACGCTTCATCACATCGTAGGCACACTGGCGCCCCTCCGGAGTAGTGAATTCCTTACAGCGGGCCGTCTTCAGGATAGTGCCTCCCCGCTGAATGATATTGCTCACATTCTGAGTGGAAAATTCCTCTATCTCGTCTAAAATCAGGCCCTTATAGCCTCTAAAAATACCAAATACACGGAAGCCTGCAAATATGCCAGCGCGCGTCACGGCGCGGATTGCAGCGTTCATGCCCGGAGCGTCGCCGCCGGAGGTCAGAATACCTATACTATTGATCTTGCTCATAGTTTATTGTGGAGATTTCGTTGTTCTTCCTCATTAGCGCAAAAATAACTTTTTCTCTCTTTTTAGCTACCTTTGCACTATAATAACAAATAAGAACCGCGTATGGGTCATCAGATATCAGAAATAAAAGCCGTAGTTTTCGATCTTGGCGGAGTAGTGATCGATCTCAACCGCCAGGCAGCCATCGATGCGCTGTCGGAAATGGGAGTGCCGGGAGTAGATAAACTTCTGGGGGAATATGAGCAAAACGGTCCCTTCCGCGATCTGGAGACCGGTAAACTCACCGCAGGAGCCTTCTACGATTATCTGCGTGCTCTCGCTAAAGGCAATGGCAAGGAAGCCCCTGAAAACGTGGCTCTGCAGACTGCGTTCAACGCATTTCTGGTAGGTCTGCCCGTTGAGCGGCTCCACCGCATTCTGGAAGTGCGCAAGGCCGGCTATGCCGCCTATGTGCTCTCCAACACCAACCCGGTGATGTTCAATTCCTGGATTGCCGATGCCTTCGCCCAAGATGGTTTGCGGATCAACGATTATTTCGACGGAGTGGTCACATCTTTTCAGGAAGGCATGTGCAAACCGGATCCCGCACTCTTCAAAAGAGTTTTGACCCGCTATAATCTCGACCCTGCCTCCACACTGATGCTCGACGACTCCCCCGCCAACTGCGAGGCAGCCCGTTCGGTTGGTATGCAGGCCATTCAGATCGGAGCTACTCCTGACACTGACCTTATGCACGCCACATCGCTGCTGCTAAAAAAGTGAAAGCTCGCGCCGTATCCATAGGAACCTTCGACGGAGTTCACCGCGGCCATCAGGTAGTGGTCTCCACGCTACGCGACATCGCACTGCAGCGTGGGCTCAAGCCTACGGTGATTACCTTCGACCGCCACCCACTCGAAATCATAGCTCCCGACAAGGCGCCCGGGCGCATCATGCCTTTATCTGAAGAGATCGATCTGCTCAGAAGTCTGGGAGTTGATGTAATGGTTCAGCCTTTCACCGAGGAAACAAGACGCCTCTCCGCCGCCCAATGGCTCCGCCATCTCCGCCAGGATCTCGCTACCGGAGCTCTCGTGATGGGCTACGACAATACTTTCGGCTGCGATTGCCGATCGCTCAGCTCCGACGGCTACATCGCCCTGGGAGCGGAAGAAGATATTCCGGTTGTGGTGGCTCCCGAGGTAGCGGGAATAAGTTCCTCTGCAATCCGCAAGGCTATAGCTGAGGGTGCCGTGGCCGAAGCCGGCGAGATGCTCGGTCGCCCTTATTCAATCTCCGGTCCTGTGGTAGGAGGAAAGCAGCTCGGCAGGCGCATCGGTTTCCCTACAGCCAATGTCGAGGCAGCTCAGGGCTTAGTGTTGCCCGCTTCCGGAGTCTACGCGGCCCGTGCGGTGTTGCCTCAGGGTGAGAAACTCAACGCCGTGGTCAATATAGGCACCCGGCCAACTGTGGATAATTCCGGCCTCATCAGTATCGAAGCCCACATTCCGGGCTGGGAAGGCAATCTCTATGGCAGTCAGTTGCGCGTAGAGTTCATCGACCGGATCCGCAGCGAGCAGCGCTTTGCATCGATTGAGGAGCTTAAAGAAAAACTCGCAGCCGATGTAGCGGCCGCAGCATCAATATTCCGCTCATACACAGCATCTCCGCAGCCATAGGTAGCATCTATGGTTAACAGATAAGGGAGCCCGTGAGGCGCGAGGGTTTGATTAACCAAGAATGAACGCCATAGGTGTTCGCGACCCTGAATAAATTCACCCTCCCCGTTTTTCGACCCTGCTATGGGTCGCTCCCCTCCGGCCACTGAGGAAAGGCCCCTTGACAGCCTTGACATTGACAAGGGGCTATATCGCTATCTCTCAGCTACATAACCCCAAAATCGTGTCAAGGCAATCAATCCTCCTTCCCGCCGCGTCTCCTCCTCTCCCGATGAAATCTATTTACTAACCTTTCAGCAACTATGAATTAGTTGGTTGTTATAGTCTGGAGTTCGTTGTCGGTGCTATTAAATTGCTTCTTCTGGCGTCTCTTGAAATTTTTCGTTACAAAGGTGTACCATACTCCGACCTCAATTTTAGGTGCTAGGCTTTTATACACAGTACTGCTATATGAATTATAATCTCCATTTGCTGTCCACGTCTTTTTATGTCTGCGCCAGAATATGTTCTGAGCCGATAGGCTAATATTAACAGAGTTGCTAACGCTCCAGTTTAAGAATGCATTTCCTGACATACTCCATAAATTTTTTGAGTACAATGAATAACCTGGCCCAATTATTCCGAAATTCATCGAGAGAGAAAAATTATTGTAACCCAAATAACTATTAAGCATCGTAACGTATGATGACCCCTCGAACGACATTCCCTTTATATAGTCTTTTTGATAATATGCAACTATACTTGAATTACCATAAAAACCATTTTTTTGAGGAAAATTATAGCTTATATTTCCACCTATCCTCAGCTGTTCGGAATGGCCGAAATTCTGATATGTATTAACTGATATATCACCGTCCATATATTGGAAGGGCATAATAAGATCGGAATTATAGGTATATTCCATATAAGGATCAAGTCTAATAGTGCCATTACTATACACATAGTTAAATTTCACTTTGTCTGAATGGCTCGGTTTGAGAAGAGGATTACCCTCATTTACAATTAAAACATCGGTTGAAGTATTGCGAGGGTTCAGGTTTCCTGGACTAGGCATCAAACGACTGCGATTATAAGTTAGATTGATACGGTGTTTCTTAGAAAGCTTATAAGCTAGAGATACAATAGGCACTAAATCGACATAACTGTTTTTTACCCCGTCAGCATAAGAGAAGATCATATCCAATCCCAATGAGATCATATAATTGAATTTACTTTCAGACCGATTATTATCAATCCCTGCATAGAGATATTCCCTTGTTCTCCTGTAGCAGAAGTTGGGCCAGTTGTCGAGACGGTCATCAATATTGGTTACGGAATACTCTGTATTGGAACCAACATCAAGATGCATAGACTTTGTCAGCATATCTGAATAATTTGCACTCAGCTGCCCCATGTGGCGGCTGTTGTCAAGGTCTATACCTCTCACATAGTCGGAAAAATCACTATTTTCTTCACGTTCTGTGGTATTACCGTTAAGAGAATAATAGTAATTACCTGTAATTTCCAGCACTCGGGTATTCATGAAGTTATGTTTGTAATAAAGATTCCCAGCTAGTTGCCTGAGTCGTGCTTTGGTGCTTATAAAGGAAGTAAGAGGCGAAGTTTCGGCGGCTTCCAGGTCAGTAATCTCACCTATTGCCCCAGTACTTCCACTGCTCGGATTATTTTGATATTTCAGGCTGAATGCTGCATAATCTTTTTTTGACAGAAATTTGTCTCCTCCCAGTGAAAAACTCAGTCTTTTCCATTTTCCTTTTTCCTCACTACTTAGAACCCGGTATAGATTTCCTTGATAAACTGCGCTGTAGTTTGAAGTATGCGTATTATGGATCTGGGTATATTGTGGATTAAAATAAAGCGAGTAATTAGCGCTACCCATCTCAAATGACCCACTCGTATATAACGAATTCGCGTTTAGCATTGAATTAGCACCAATCTCACCGCGCAGATACGGTTTTATGCCGGCTCTCTTTATTCTTATATTAAGAACCGAAACTACAGCAGCGTCACCGCGATATTTGGCAGAGGGATTATCAATAACCTCAACTGACTCTATCAGAGCAGGATTGAGGGTACTAAGGGGTTTTCTGACACCGTTCACCAAAATCAAAGGAATTGTACCGTTATCTAGCGATATGGAGCGGTTTGCCTCGTTCACTCTAAGCCTCGGAATCTCCCTTAAGGCAAGATAGGCATTTTGTTCCTTCTTCGCTCTGTCTGTTAGATAATAGATCGACATACCGGCCAACTCTTTAGTCATCTTTCGGGTATCACCTGTCACTGTCACTTCGCTTAGCAGGGTTGCGTCCTCTTCAAGCTCGAACTTGGGAAGCCTCGTTTTCTCTGTAAGGGTAAACTTCTTCGTGGCAGGCTTATATCCGAGCATCGAAACCTGGCACTCGTAGTCGTCTTTAGGAAGACCTTTCAGCTCGAAGCGGCCTTTGCTGTCGGTTACGGTACCACCCGCGACCGTATCCGCGTGCAGGAAAAGCACCGTACTGCCTGCGAGCGCATCGCCAGCCTTGTTCGCAACACTGCCGCTAACCGCCGTCTGCGCCCCAACCGACATACCGGTCACGCTTATCAGTGAGACCAAGGCAATCATAATCGTTCTCATCTTCAGCAACATGAACGGGTTAATAATAGTCTCTCTATATAGATGACACAAAAAAGCACGGATTTGTGACACTCCCACCCCAACTTTTTTCAATTTTTCTGAAAAAGCCCCTAATAGCATCATCGCTCCGCGACTCTTTGAGTAGTAGGTTCTTTTACTGTAAAAGCCCATGGCATGGGCTTCTGAGGGTAACCGCGGGTGCGAACCCGTGGCATCGCGTCGCCCATCACAATAAACCCACAGCGTGGGTGTCTCATAAGCTACGCAGGTCTTGCCACCCCTCAGAAGCTCATGTTACCTCCTCCGCGTCACTCATGCTTAATCCACTGGTTCCTACATGCGTAGCGCCGACAAGTCACGAGTTACGACACTCATTGAGCACCGACAGGTGCGATGCTATCCAGTAACCCCGGGTGTAGCGCCGGTGAGGTGCAAGCCCGGGGACGAGAGGATCCCTCTCACCCTGAGTCGCGGAGCGACGATGTCGTAATCATAGCCTCATCGCTCCGCGACTCATATATAGGCACTTGCTTTATCTCCCACGACTTGCGCCCTGAAGGCGCTACATCGAGGGTTGCTGGATAGCACCGTCGCTCCGCGACAGGCATAGAATACCACAAAGGGTATACTACTAAACGTAGCGCCGCGAGGCGCGAATGCATCAGAAACCGTGCATGAGCGACCGCGAAGCGGAAGCGAGTGTCCGGACAGCGAAGATCCTGACATCAGAGTGCCGGAGGTACGGGTATATCCGTGAGATCCTCTCAATCTTTACTGATTTATCGGTTTCTTTTTTAGCAAAGTTAGCACATGATTAGCTGAAATTCCAAGAAAAGTGAAAGTAAAAAAGTCTCACTTTTGTAAAGGTAATTACTTGGAATTAAGCGTAGTGCAAAATGTTAAAGTCTTGACTTTTTCGTAAAAGTCTCACTTTGGAATTTAAGGAATCTTTTTGAAGGTATTTTTCAAGAATCTAATTCATCTATGAGTTGGCGGATATGATGCGAAAGGTAGCGGTCACCCTGCTGCAAACCTAACTTCTTTCTGATATCAGCGCTGTAATTATAGTGTGCTTTTTTGCCCACAATATAGCCTGCCTCCTTTCCTGAGAAACCTGATGACAGAAGGTAGGCGAATACGATCTCATCATCTGACAGTTCTTTTTCTTTGAAATACTCAATCAGCGCAGGGTGGGTCGCGCTCATCGAGAGGCGCGTGTTCCTAAGAAATTCTTTTCTATCGGCAGTGAGAGCGCGGAGCGCTTCGGCAAGTTTCTTCTGATTATTCCCACCTCCCTCTATTATAGGTATGAGTGAATTAAGAATAGCAAGGCGCTTTGACACCGCTTTCCTGATAATTGAGTCTTCATTTACAATTTTTTCAAGAGCAGCTTTCTCCTCCTCCATTCCGAGAAGCTGATGGTTCATGTGCTCAATTTCCAGCTCCCTGTTCTGTTTTTCTATCTCTAATCTCCGGGTCTGCTCCTCTAAGAATGCTTTCTTATTCCTGGAGCTTATCCACTTGTAATAAAGCATTATGGTAATTAATAGCACTACTATGACACTTGCAGCGCCGATAATAACGATATAGAGCTCAGATTGCTTATGCTTTTCAACGGTGGTGCGCCATTGGAATCGCTCTTCGGCAAACTGAGTGCCTCCCTCAATCACGGCGGATTGCTCCTGGTCGAAGGTTTTAAGAATCAATTCGCTACTCTTAAGCGCCTCCTCGAAATTGCCTTTCGCTTTCTCAAGGCGCTGTTTCCTGAGCAGATATTTTATATGGAAGTTACTATCTGGTTGTGTTGCCAGCAATATTCTTTCCGCCTCACTGATTCTCCCTAAATTCAGCAAAGCTTGCGTAAGGTCAAGGCTATCTTTAGAATATCTCTCATATTCCTTTAGTCGGGCAACGAGAGATTCGGAGGTTCCAAAATGCATCTCATATTGAAGGACTTTGGATCGAGCTAATTCTCCGTTGAAGGAAGTTGAGTCAAGTGCCAGCTGAGCTACCTTTCTTATATTCGCTTTCGCATATACGCTATCACGGTTAAGTGAAAGCTCGAATTGATTAAGGAAAGCTTTGTCAGCAAGGTCTTTTCGGCCAAGCGAGCGATATATATACTCAGCCTGGCGTTGGTTTTCCACAAACTTATCGAACTGGTATAGCCTGTAATACTCATTTCCTTGCGCCACGAGCAGACGAGCAAGGGTGAGTGAGTCCGTCTTTGATCCGCGGTACTGCAGCCCTTCGGCCCACACCTCCATCGCTTTCTCCATATGCCCTGCGTTCTCATAGATCCGACCGGCATAATAAAGGGTGCGGATCTTGTCGGCGTCGGTGCCGTGGGTGGGATAATAGTCGAGCGCCGGCTGCAGCACGGTCAAGCTGTCAATGTCGATGTAGTTCTTATCGAGCGCCATCGAATAGAGCAGGGAGAAGCGGGCGCGCTGCGCCTCGGAGCGGATCTGCATCCCATCGTATGGCTTTAGCAGGGCGAGGGCGGAGTCGGGGTGAGCCTCCATCAGCGCGTCGGCGCGGTCGAGAGAGACTTGCAGCGCGCGGTCGCCCCCGCAGGCCCAGAAGAGGCCAGCGAGCAGCAGAAGCGGTATGTAGCGAAGCGGCGCGCGCATTGAAAAGTGAGCTAATAGTCTACAAATATAGCCGATATAGCGTGAACCGCCAAATTCTGACCGATTTTTAGTGCGGAGAAACCCGGCTTGACAGCCTTGACATTGACAAGGGGCTATATCGCTGAGGAATAGCTATATAACCCCAAAATCGTGTCAAGGTATTCATGGTGTGCAAGCAGCGCCGAGAGGCGCGAATGCACCAGAAACCGTACATAAGCGACCGCGAAGCGGAAGCGAGTCGATTCTTCTACTGAACAGTCAGCTTTATCAGCTGCAGCAACCTCCGTTGCAGCAGGAGCCTTCCTGATTGTGGTCTCCACAACCACAGCCATCGCCGCAGCCGCCGTGGTCATGACCGCAGCCGCAACCGCAGCCGTGGGCCGGCTGGAGCTCTTCGGGAGTGGCATCGCGCACCTCCACGATCTCACCATCATATTTCACCGTCAGACCGGCAAAGGGGTGGTTGAAATCCATCTTCACGCGTTCGGGTGTAATATCAATCACGCGTCCGAGCACCCGGAATCCTTCCTGGGTCATCATGGGAAGCTCAGCGCCAACTTTCACTTCGGCAGCCAGTTCGCCATCGCGCATGAAAATCTCCTTCTCAAGCTCTACTACATTATCTTCTATCCGGTCTCCGAAAGCTACTGCCGGAGGGAGCGTAACCGAAAACCGGTCGCCTGCCGACAGATCTTTCATAGCTGCAATCAGGCCGGGTATCACCTCATGGCTCACTCCATACACCATCACGTCAGGCTGTTCGGGCGTAGCCTCAAACAGAAGTTTGCCGCTGTCGGCATCAAATAGCTTATAGGCATAGGCCGTAAATTTGCCAGGCCCTACCTTCTCTTTCATATCAGTGCTCATAGATTTATCAATTTTTAGATTTATTCTTCATTCTCAATATTTTCCTGCACAACTTCTTCCATCTCCTCCTCACCTGGGTGCTTGAGGGCATACTGTGCCTGCGGCACCTGCATGTTGAAATAAAATCCCTTGGCTACTTTATCCTTAAGGCGCTTGGCGGTCTCCTCCTCAGGCTTCACTGTCAGAAAGTCGATTCCCGGGTCGATATAGTCCACATCTGTAGCCTCATAGCCCAGAAGCTGCACCATATCGTATTCATGCATCGGGTAGATCACATACCAGGCATTCTCGGCATCCTCACCGGTGCCCGTGCTCTTTATGGCACCCAGAAGATGCTCCAGACGGTACTCCCAGATCTTGGCCGACATATTTTTCTGCTTCTCCTTCAGCACATGAACCAGGAAAGACATCTGCCGCAAGTCGAAAGGATTATCCTTAAGCGTGAGCTCGGCATATTTCCTGACCGTATCTATCTCCTCTTTCGTATGCTCTTTTTTGGCGCGCAGATAATCCGTCTTGTCGGCATATTTCGATTCGCGATAGGGGTCGTAATCTTCCTGAAACATATATCCCAGATAAAGATGCCGATACTCCTCGTTAGTCATCAGCGTATCGTTGCGGTTATACTTCTCAAGCAGCCTGGGGAAGAAGAAGCGGCTTTCGGGATTGAGGGTCTCCTGAGCTATCTGCTCGAGATCGGGCTTCTCTACCACGAGCTTTCGCTTATCGTTGCCGTCTTGTGCGGTAGCTCCGAGAGCCGCAAGGCTAAGGAATAATATATATAGCGCTATTTTCTTCATACATGGATCTGGTTTACCGGGGCGACCCGGCAGTAATAAAACGTCTGAACTGGCGCGAAAGGTCGGTCATACCGGTTTCGTTTGCAGTTCAGGATAAGCTATTCTCGAATGATATATAGTGGCAAGACGCTTTTTGAAAGTATCTTTCACCGTCTCTATATCCCGCAGTGAGATAGGCGCCTCCTTCAGGAGTCCGTCGGCTATCTGGCCGTCGATCAGCTTATTGACCAGAGCGTTGATACTATCCGGAGAATAGTCGGTAAGACTCCTCGAGGCGGCCTCTACTGCATCTGCCATCATCAGAATGGCAGTTTCTTTCGACTGAGGATTCGGACCCGGATAAGTGAAGTCTTCCGGATCTACGTGCTCTCCCGGATGCTCATTTACCGCGGTATTGTAGAAATAGCGCGTCAGGCCTCTTCCGTGGTGCTCGGAAATGAAATTCCTGATTACCGGCGGGAGCTTCTCTTTCGAGGCCATTGAGAGGCCGTTGGTCACATGGCTGATGATCTTCCGCGCGCAAGCCTGCGGCGGCTGTCCGTCGTGAGGATTCATGCCATGCTGGTTCTCAGTGAAATAGATAGGATTCTCCATCTTGCCTATATCATGATAGAGAGCTCCTGTTCTTACCAGCTGGGTATTGGCCCCGATGGCTCTCGCTGCCTCGGCGGCAAGCATCGACACCTGCATGGAATGCTGGAAGGTGCCGGGTGCCTCCTCGGCGAGGCGGCGCAGAAGAGGAGTATTGATATCGCTAAGCTCTACAAGAGTCACAGCCGATGTGAAACCGTAGATCCGCTCGATGAGCACGATAAGCACATAAGAGAATGAGAACAGCACACCGTTGATGGTAAGCATCACCACAGCGCGCCATGAGAACAGATCGAAATTTCCTTCCGTCATCAGCATCATCACGAGGTAGAACACCATATAGGTCAGCACCGCCAGAGCCGAGGCCCGCAGAAGCTGCCAACGCTTCGAAAGCTGATGGATACTGAATGTAGCTACCAATCCGGCTGCCAGCTCCATCACCACAAATGTGAAAGGCATTACCGAGACCACTGCCGCTATAAGCACCGTGGTTATAAGGCTGAAGATAGCGGTGCGCGAATCGAAAAATACCAACGCCAGAACCGGCACTATCGGGAACGGCATCAGATAGAGACCTCCCGGCACATACTCGAATACTATTATTGCCAACGCATCGAAAATGGTGATGATCGTCATTAGAAACGTCATCTGCTTCGCATTGGCGAAGAAACGGCTGCGGTAAAGCCCCAGGAACAGATACAGAAGCGCCACACATAAGGCCACATACAGCGCTTTCCCCAGAAGAGAATAATTGCGGTCGGCATCCTGATCCTCACGCTGATTCCACATCTCCTGATAGGTGCTGATATTGGTATAGATCTGGGGAGTGATGATCTCACCGAGATCTACAATTCTCTGACCCTTCTTTATCACTCCAAGTGCGGCCGTGACATTCAGATATTCCTGGTTGCGGAATTTGCTGTCGGTCAGGCTATCGATCACTATGTTGGGCTCCAGGCAGATGTTGAGCGCCTGGGCGCCCTCGTCGCCAAGACTGGTAGCGGAAGGCAACATGGCATGATACAGCGAATCTACGCGCTCAAAGGCCTTGATGGGAGGAAGCATATGGCGGGCGTCGATTCCGATCACCTCCGGTTGCCCTTCGGAGCCTTTCTCGGTGATTCTCAATACGGGCGAACCCTCCCGGCTGACCTGGCTATACACATTAGGATCAACTATTCCAGTGGCATATACGCTCGCCAACGCTCCTGTAAGAGCCTTCACCTCGGCGGCCGTAAACCGGTTTTGCAGCAATTTGGTGAATCGCTCTATATTATCTGAAGCCAGCTCATTGTCGCGCCTCACGAAAGGCACGAAATGAACATCGATGCTATCTTTCATCTTCGCTGCCGAAGCGGAATCGCGCAGGATAGGCATATCGAAAGCCGCGGTAAGCAGCGGATAGCGCCAGGGCTGATTCAGTTCGTAGGAAAACGACTGGTGGTCGGCGCGGGGAAGCAGAATGGTCACTACAGCTATCAGAAGCGCCGCAAGCCCTCCTCTCAGCAGATTGATTTTTGAGAATATCTTATTCGTATCAGCCATAGTTTCTCCGAATCAGGAAATCCGCTTGGCGAATTTCACGTCTTTAATCTTCTTCAGTTCGCGGCATATCTTGTCGAGAGTCTCGGTGGTATCTATCTGCACCGTAAGCTCGCAATGAAACACCTCTTGCTTTGCGGCAATATTCAGCCCCCGGATATTCACCCCGAGCTGCTGCGAGAGCGTGTTGGTTATCTCTTCAAGGATTCCGTGGCGATCCAGCCCATCTACACTGATAGTAGCCAGAAAGCGCTCGGCGCGACCTTTCCAGCGCGTAGCCACCAGGCGCGAGCCGAAGCTGCTCTTCAGCCGCATCGCAGTCGGGCAGTTAAGCTTATGGACCACTACGTTGTTGTCGTCATCTACAAAACCGAGCACTTCATCACCCGGCACCGGCGAGCAGCACGTATCCAGTTTATAGTTGGGCTGCACATCGTCGGGGTGCAGTTCGTAGACCGCTTTCCTGTCGATGGGCGGCCGCTTCTCCGCGCTATCCTTCTTCTTTGTAGCGAAAGGATTGCGGAGCATCTTCGACAGGAGCGAGGTGCGGCTCTTCTGCATATCCTTGAGCTGGGCTCCGGAGAGGTCGATCTCATCGCTGGCAAGCATCTGATAAAGCTCCTCGCGCGTATGAAGGTGATAAGCCGAAAGCAGACGCGTCATCAGTTCATTGGTAGCCTCTACCCCTTCGCGCTTCAGCGCCTCATTGAAAAGCTCTTCGCCGCGCAGTGTGAGAGTGCGCTGATCCTTACGGAGAATTGCGCGCAGTCTGTTTTGCGCCTTTGCCGAGTGGCAATATCCCAGCCATTCCGCTTTCGGCTGCTGCGATTCAGAAGTGATAATCTCCACCTGGTCGCCGCTGTCGAGTTTATAATTGAGCGGCACCAGTTTATGATTGATCTTGCCCGCTATGCAATGGAGTCCCAGTTCCGTATGGATAGCGAAGGCGAGGTCGAGCACCGTAGCCCCGGAAGGAAGTGTGATCAGGTCGCCCTTGGGAGTGAACACATATATTTCCGAAGAGAAGAGATTGAGCTTGATGGTATCGAGAAAGTCGATGGCATTCGGCTCCGGATTCGCAAGGATATCCTTAATGGTGTTCATCCAGTTATCGAGCTCTGAATCATCGTCTTGCTCTCCGGTCTTATATTTCCAATGAGCCGCATAGCCGAGCTCAGCGATCTCGTCCATTTTGCGCGAACGGATCTGCACCTCAACCCATTTCCCCTCAGGCCCCATACAGGTAAGGTGGAGCGCCCGATAGCCATTGGCTTTCGGAGTGCTGGTCCAGTCGCGCAGGCGATCCGGGTGCACTCTGTGGCCATCGGTGAAGAAGGTGTAGATCTGCCAGCAGCGCAGTTTTTCCAGAGCGTCGTCGTCATTCTCGAAAATCACGCGCACCGCATAGACATCATATATCTCCTCGAAGGGGATATGCTTGGTTTCCATCTTATTATAGATAGAATAAGCGCTCTTCACCCTCGCCTTTATCTCATACTTGAATCCGGCTGCATCGAGCTTCTCGCGCACCGGAGCCACAAATTCCTCCACTACTTTCTGGCGGTGCTCCTCACTCTGGTCCACCAGCGACATTATCTCGGCATATTTTGCCGGGTGCTCATATTTGAAAGCGAGATTCTCAAGCTCCTCCTTTATCTTGAAAAGACCGAGACGATGCGCCAGCGGGGCATACACATAGAGGGTCTCGCCCGCTATCTTGTATTGCTTTTCGGGGCGCATGGAGCCCAGCGTACGCATATTATGGAGGCGGTCGGCCATCTTTATCAGCACCACGCGCACATCGGTCGACATCGAAAGGAGCAGCTTCCTGAAATTTTCAGCCTGCACCGAAGCGCGATCGCCGAATATACCTCCTGAGATCTTTGTAAGCCCCTCTACGATAGAAGCTATTTTCGGCCCAAAGTTTGCTTCGATATCCTCGCGGGTGTATTCCGTATCCTCCACCACATCATGCAGCAGCGCCGCGCAGATGGAGGTGGAGCCAAGCCCGAGTTCAGATATAACGATCTTCGCCACTGCTATCGGGTGGAAGATATAAGGCTCACCGCTGCGGCGGCGCACTCCCTTGTGGGCTTCCTTTGCAAAACGGAACGCCCGCTCGATTATCTCCACCTTCTTTCGGTGATTACTTGCCAGATAGGCCTGCTTCACCTCTGCGAAGGCCTCTTCTATCTGCATATCCTCGACTTCGGGGCTCGGTTGAATATAAGGCTGTATCGAATCCATGTGTTTCCTCTTCAGGAGCCGCGCCTTGCCCGAGGCCGGACAAGATGCTGCTTTACCGATTACAAAGATAACAAAATTCCCGCGTTCCCCAAAATCCGCCCTCCAATCCACCGGGGGCGGATAAGGATTTTTGCGTAACTTTGTCCTTTGATCGGATAAACTATGGAATTTACTGAAAGACATTTGCGCCAGGAGGGCCGGGTAGATGTGGCCGATGTGCTGCGCGGACTGGCAGTGCTCGGGATAATTTTGCTCCATTCGATAGAGCATTTCAATTTCGGATCTTATCCCGACACCAGCGGCCAGAGCGCATGGCTTACATTTGCCGACCGCGCCGTGTGGGACGGGCTTTTCTTCCTTCTCGGCGGAAAGGCCTATGCCGTGTTCGCGCTCCTTTTCGGCTTCAGTTTCTTCATTCAGGAGAGCCGACGCAGGGAGAAGGGCGAGGATTTCCGGGGACGATTCTGCTGGAGGCTCGTGCTACTTTTCATAATCGGTAATTTCAACGGCATGTTCTTCACGGCTGAAATCCTCGTGCTCTATTCGCTCGTAGGTTTCATTCTGCCGCTTACCTGCCGCCTGCGCACCCGCACCCTGCTCTGGATCGTCGCGATTCTGCTTCTGCAACCTATCTGCATCTGGTTTGTAGTAAGGGCTACACTCGATCCGGCCTACATCACTCCCGCCATTCCTTCGAGCCAATGGTGGGGAGCCTGCTTCAATGAGCAATATGCCGGCTCTTTTCTCTCTACGGCGCGCGCCAATCTCCTCTACGGCCAGATAGCCTCGCTCGCCTGGGCGTGGGACCACGGTCGGGTATGCCAGACCGCAGCTCTCTTTATCCTCGGAATGCTCATCGGGCGCCATTCCTGGTTTTCGGCTTCACGGCTGCCGCAATGGGGCAAAGTGCTGCTATGGGCTGTGCCGGCATTCTTCGTGCTCCACGGTCTGGACCAGATGGTGCCTAACTTCATAGAAAACAGAAACATTCTCTCTCCCCTCTTGATAATAATATCATCGCTGGCCAACTTCTCGCTGATGCTCATTCTGGTAGCGGGTGTGCTCTTCGCCTGGTATTGCACAAAGGCTCAGCGTCGACTCGCACTGATAATTCCCTACGGTCGAATGAGCCTCACCAACTATGTGACGCAGAGCATCGTAGGCTCCTTGCTCTACTATAACTGGGGCTTCGGACTCCACGCTCACCTCACGATCTTCGAGAGTGTGCTCCTCGGAGCGCTCCTCTTCCTGATTCAATATGCAGCCTGCCGGTGGTGGCTGGCCCGGTTCACCCACGGCCCTCTCGAATACGCCTGGAAATGCGCCACCTTCCTGCGCCGCTTCCCGCTGAAGCGCCGACACACAACCAATATTGACAAATCCTTAAATACAGCTTTATAATGAGATTGCAAGGACGCCGCAACAGCAGCAACGTATCTGACCGCCGCCACCTCAGCGGAAAATCGATTGGAGTAGGCGGAGGAATCGTAGGTTTCATCATCGTGGCGCTGGTCACCCTGCTGGGAGGAGGCGACCTTAGCGATGTGATCGGCAATATAGCCGGCTCGCAGCAGGGGCTCTCGATGCAGGGCCAGGGTTCGGAATATGTGGAGACTGCCGAGCAGCAGCGGCTTGCCGATCTGGCATCGAAGGTGCTTGCCGGTACAGAAGACGTATGGACCGCCGAGTTCCGCCGTCAGGGCTGGGGAGAATACCGATGCCCGAAAATGGTGCTTTTCCACGGCTCGGTGCAGTCGGGCTGCGGCAACGCTACGGCACAGACCGGACCCTTCTATTGCTCGGCCGACGAGTCGGTCTATATCGACCTCGACTTCTTCGAAGATATGCAGCGCAACATCGGCTCATCGGGCGATTTCGCCTACGCCTACGTGATAGCCCACGAGGTAGGCCACCATGTGCAACATCTCCTCGGCACCCTCGACCAGGCCCACTCACTGATGAACCGGGTATCGGAGCGCGAGGCCAACCAGATCTCCGTGAGACTCGAGCTTCAGGCCGACTATTACGCCGGCGTATGGGCCAACCTCGACAACAAGATGTTTCAGAGCATCGAGGAGGGCGATATAGAGAATGCGATAAAGACAGCCTCACTTATCGGCGACGACTATCTTCAGCGAAAGGCCTACGGACGCGAGATGCCCGACAGCTTCAACCACGGCCGCTCGGAGCAGCGAGTGCGCTGGCTGTCGAAGGGCATACAGACCGGCGATCCCAACCAGGGCGACACCTTCTCGCCTGCCTACTCCGCCTTATAGCCCCATTCCCGGCTTCCAGACGGGGAGCTCGCCGGCACCAGTGACTGACGGAGCTATATCCTCCGGCCGCGTGGCGCGCCTGAGGTTGGGCTTCTTACTCATTACGAACTCCAGATCAGCACCGTCTTTGATATCGTCGTAGGTAATATAGGATTTCGTCCAGGGCTTGCCGTTGAGCATTACCTTGTCAACATAGACTGCTTCTGGGCTCCAGTTTTTGGCAGTCATGCTGATTTTCTTGCCATTGCTCATGGTCACGTCGAGAGCCGGCAGCGCCGGTGAGCCCAGATTATAGATGCCGCTCGAGGGTGCCACCGGGTAGAAGCCGAGGCAGTTGAAGATATACCAGGCCGACATCTGCCCGCAGTCGTCGTTGCCGCAAAGCGAGCCGGGTTCGTTGCCATAGAACCGGTCGACCACCTCGCGCACCCTCTGCTGGCATTTCCAAGGCTCGCCCAGATAGTTGTAGAGGTAAGCTATATGATGGCAGGGTTCATTGCCGTGCCAATAGGCGCCGATGCGGCCCTGAATGTCGTGGGCGCCCGGTATGTCGTCGGGCAGTTCATGGAGGAACAGCGAATCGAGACGCGCCTTGAAGAGATCCTTGCCCATTAGGTTCATCAGACCCTGCACATCATGAGGCACCGTCCAGTGATATTGCACCGTGAAGCCCTCCGTGATGTCGCCCCAGCCATTGTCGGATCCGGGTCCTTCATAGGCCACGGGCTGGAACGGCGTGCGCCAGTCTCCTTTCGAATCGCGGCCTCTCATGTAGCCGCTCTGCTTGTCGTAGAGATTGAGATAGCTCATGGCGCGGTTCATGAAATAGTCATATTCCTTCTGCTTGCCGAGTTTCTTGGCCGCCTGCGCTATCGCATAGTCATCGTAGGCATATTCCAGAGTCTTCGATACTGACTCAGCCTCCTTGTCAAACGGCACATAGCCCTTCTCGCGATAATCCGGCAGGCAGTCGTAGTTATCATTCATCGCCGTGGTCACCATCGCCTCAAAAGCACGCTCCTTATCGAAGCCGGGCACGTCCTTGCATATCATGTCGGCAAGCACCGAAGCTGCGTGATAGCCGATCATGCACCAGGTCTCATTACTGCCGAAAGCCCAGTAAGGCAGCATCTTCTCTACGCTGCGGTCGTAGTGAGCCAGCAGAGAGTTGGCCACATCGGCCTGCACGTCCTGATGCACCAGATTCATCAACGGGTGGAAGGCGCGGTAGGTGTCCCAAAGCGAGAACTCCGTAAGCGGCGTATAACCCTCAGCCTTCTCTATATTCTTATCGAGCCCCCGGAAACTTCCGTCGGCATCGCCGTAGATGAAGGGGCAGAGAGCAGCATGATAGGCGGAGGTATAGAAGGTCTCCAGCTGCTTGCGCGTACCCTTTGGCTGATAGCGGCTCAGCTCCTTGTTCCATTTCTCGGAGGCCTCGGCGCGCACCTCGTCGAAATTCTTTCCTGCTATCTCCTCGAGATTGAGAGTAGCGCCATCGGTGCCTGTGCTGGAAATTGCCGTTTTCACCACGAGCGGCAGGCCGTCGGTATCAAATGTAGCCACGAACCTCAGATCCTTGCCCCAGGCCTCGCGGTGGCTGCGGAAGCGCGATGTATTGTAGATCACCGGCTTACCTTCCTGATAAATCCTGTAGCTGGCAAATGGCTTGGAGAATACCGCCTTGAAATAGATGTGGCGCTCCGGCCCCCAGCCCTTCACGAGCTTATAGCCCGTGATCGTGGAATCATTCTCCACCCTCACATTGGCCCATGCGCAGCTCTGCCAGAGCGTGTGGTCGAGATCTACGAGCACAAAGCCCTGCGAGGCGGTGTCGGGAAATGTGAAGCGAAGCATTCCGGCGCGGTCGGCAGCCGTCATTTCGGCATCTACTCCATAGTCGAGTAGCTTCACGCCATAGTAGCCCGGCTCCGCCTTCTCCTGCGAATGGGAGAAGCGCGAGCGATAGCCCGAGTCAGGATCCTCGTCGGTGCCTCCCTGCAGCTTCGGTGTGCCCGTGCCGGCCATGAAAAGGAAATCGCCCAGATCGGGTATACCGGTGCCGCTCAGGTGCGACAGCGAGAAACCCTGAATTGAATTGCGGTTCCATTTGTAGCCCGACGCGCAGTCGTAGAAATGCTCATCGGTGTCGGGACTTATCTGGATACCCCCGAACGGAGTCTGCGCTCCGGGATATACGTTGCCATACCCGTCGGTTCCAACAAACACATTCACATAATCTGTAGGCTGCAACGTAAGGTCATCTTTCACCTCTTTATTCACCGCCTGCACACCTAAAAAAGGAGCCACTGCGGCAGCCAATATCGCTAAACGTTTCATAATCTTCAAAAAGCATCTTTCTGCAAAGATAGCTATTCATCGGCAACGAAAAAAATCTCTAAGCCCGGGAAAGCTGAATACCCTTTCTACAATCTATTTCAGTCGCTCCTTCTCGGTCTCTCCCGCTCCCTGACCCTGATAGCGGCTTTGGCGCGCATTGATGCGGTAGGTAAGCGTAAGAACGATCTGCCTGCTGTCGGAAACCGCACTTTGCCAAGTCTTAACCTTTCCGAAATTTCCAATCATAACCGACCTGCGGGAATCGAAAATATCATCTGCCGCGAGCTGAATCGAGAATCTTTTCCCGGCAAATGATTTAGTGACCGACAGATCTACTCCCCATTCATTGCGCATTGATCTGAATACATCATTATTGCCCATGCTCGAATAATCTATTGAGGCAGTAACAGACCAAGACTTAGGCAGCGTCAGCATATTATCCCAATTGAGCATAAAGCGCGGGTGAGCTGCGAAACCATTCTCCAGATCGCCGGAATTGATCCATACGCGGTTCACTCCGGCAGTTACCACCGGGCTCCATCTTCCTATTTTCGGAGCGGCCGCAGCATATAGCGAAAAGCTCTGAAGCCGGGGAAGGTTAACCATATAATTGAGCACACAGCCGTACTGATTATAAGGTATTACCCACTGGCGGATCGCATCGCGCGAGTTCTGGTAGCTGCACTGCACCTGCAGCCAGCTCCACACTGCCGCCAAGCTGATATCATTGGTGGTTTCAGGCTTAAGCCAGGGATTCCCGGAGCTGTAGGTATAGCGGTCATTGTAATGCATCGCTCCGTCAAGAGCCGAGTATGAGGGCTGCTGATGGCGCATAGTCCATGCCAACTGCACTCCGACATTGCCGAACTGCATCTGCCACGTTGCCGAAGGGAAGAGATTACTGTAGATTTGCTTTTCATCGAGCTGCTCGTCTGAACCATACCCATAATAGGCAAAATGCAGATATTCATACCTTAGTCCAGCATTGAACACTCCGGCTTTTGTCGGTAGCGTATAGCTTGCGTAGAGAGCGTAAGAGCTTTGGCGCATTCCAAGGGTAAGCCCCTCCAGGCCTTCGGCAGTGGTGGCGGAGTTATCGTTGCGTAGCGTCAGATTCCACTCCGCCCCGCCATCTATACTACCCGCTCCGGCCTGTGCCGAGAGATCGGTCTTGACGGCGAGAAGCCGATTTCTTACATGACTGCCAGACACTATCGTGCGGTCGCCCCGCGGATCTGTTTCCTCCACCCTCTCATCAGTAGTAGCGGCATTCTGGAGCCAGTCGATATTAAAATTCCACTGCACGGCGCCGCTCGTAAGCGAATAGTAGGCGTTCAACAGATTGTCAGGACGCGATTTGACCCTATCTCTGCCGAGACTTCTCAGATCATCGGTAGTTGAGCCCGCAAGGGTCATCGTTCCGTAGAAATCACTATAGCCTTTCTTATCCGGCGTATCGAGAATTCTCCACCGGAGTCCAAGCGAACTTGCAGGAGTTGGATTCCAGGCAACCGATGCCTGACCCATAAGCCGGGTAGAGTGACCGCGACTACGTTGGTCAAAACTAAAGATCCATGGTCCCCCAGGATCAGAAGTATTTCGGCTTTGAGTATTCCAGATATATCTCTCGTGGGAACCCCATAAAGTAGCCGAGACATCTACATTTCCACGCCTCCAGGAGGCGGTCAGCTGGTCGGAGAAATCGCATGCTTCGGAAAAGCGGTTCATGCTTGTGGCATAGATGCTCCACCCCTCGCCTTTCTTTCTCTTCGTGCGAATCCGGATCACTCCTTTCACATCGGCATTATATTTCACGCCCGGATTTGCTATCACCTCTACATTCTGGATATCAGCCGCCGAGAGCAGCGACACATCGACCGGCGTTCTGACCTTACGGCCATTGATATAGACCTCAACGCCTTCCCGGCCGAACACCGTCCAGTCGGCTCCACTTCCTGCCAGACCTGGAATCATATTGAGGAGCTGTTCCCCGTTGCCCACATCAGCCAATGGAGACCCGGCTACATCGACTATCACACCCTCGCCCTTAAGTTTGAAAGGAGCTACCCGATGCGTCACCACCACCTCATCAAGCCCCTGTGCGGAGGGCATGAGTACGATTGTGCCGTTATCTCCCGGCTTACCCTCTTTGCAGACCGATTCATAGCCTAAGAAAGAAGCCTCCATCGCAAACTGCTTCACATTTCCCTTCAATGATACATGGAAGCTCCCGTCTGCATCAGTCCATGCTCCGCCGACCGGAACAGAATCAGGCAGAGAAAGCAGCTTTACCGTAGCGAGATTGAGAGGGCTCCCGGAGTCATCAACAACCCTGCCGGAAACATCAGCTTGATTCTGAGCTCTCGCCGGCAGACTGAAGGTAGCCAATGCCACGATAAATAGCAGAAGTCTATTAGAAATTACCGTCATAGTAAAGCAGTTAAGTCAGACGCAACAAATGTAAGCAAAATCCTGTTCGCGGGCAACGAAAAAAATCTTAACTTTGCCTATGCTTAAATTCGTTTTGACCCTCATGGCTCTCTCGGCTGCCTTCTTCGCCGCCGATGCTCAGAGCGCCGACGCACCGATACGCGTGGCTTCATATAATTTGCGTTATGACAATCGAGATGATTCTATCGCCGGCAACGGCTGGAAACGTCGTGCTCCTCAGATAGCTACGGTGATCAAGCGCCACGGATTCGAGATTTTCGGCACTCAGGAGGGACTCGCTCACCAGCTCGCTGACCTCGACGCGCTTCTGCCGGGATTCGCCCACATTGGAGTGGGACGAACAGACGGCAAACAGAAGGGCGAACACGCCGCCATCTACTACAATACCGACCGCTTCAAGCTCCTCGACCACGGCGATTTCTGGCTTTCCGAGACCCCGGAAAAGCCCGGAAAAGGCTGGGACGCCGCCCTACCGCGTATCTGCACGTGGGGGCATTTTCAAGATCTGAAAACGGGCAAGGAGTTCCTCTTCTTCAACCTCCACATGGATCATATCGGGCGCCAGGCAAGGGTGGAGAGTTGCCGCCTTATCGTAAAGAAGATGAAGGAGTTCGGGCCTGAACTGCCGGCTATCCTTACGGGCGATTTCAATGTAGACCAGACGGAAGAGCCATATGCCGAAGTGGTTTCTTCAGGCATGAGCGACGCTTACGAGGCTGCCACCGTCCGCTACGCCCTCAATGGCACCTGGCATGACTATCACCCCGAGCGCTGGACAACCGAGCGCATCGACCACATCTTCCTGACACCGGGCATCAACACTGACCGCTACGAGGTGATAACCGACACCTACTGGACTCCGGGCGAGGAGGTTACTGTCCGCACTCCGTCGGACCACTACCCCGTGACCGCCGACATCCGCCTCCCCTGACTCATACTGTCTGGTTAACAGGGCTGTAGAACTTGAAATTATGCCCATGGAATGGGCATCTGACGGTAACCCCGAGTGCAACTCGGGGGCATGGCCTATACCCTTAGTAAAAAACCCACAGCGTGGGTGCCTGATTGCAAGCAACTAAGACATTCTCAATCATTTAATTAGTGGAGGAATCAGTCACCCCTCCGGGGTTCAAAATATTGGAAGAGCTCATTCCGCGGGTTAACACCCACGGTTACCTTCAGGCACCCGCGCTGCGGGTGCTATCCTCTTGACTCCAAGGTTTTGCAATACCGTATTACATTTATTCGGCTACATACGTATATGATTATACGTATAGCGATTAAACAAAATTAGAGGCTATCTGAAATAACCTCTAATTTTGACCACCAGTGGGGGGAACGAATCCGGGCCACTATCTGGGTCGGGTGGAATTCTCCAATGCAAAGATAATTCCTTTGTGTCTCATAAACAAGTGAAATAGCTTAAAATATTGGAATTTGTCTTAAAAGATTTCTCTTTATCAAATTTTTCAAACCTAAAGTTGCATTTATGGTCGATTATGCCCATGGAGTAGGCATCTGACGGTAACCCCGAGTACAACTCGGGGACACGGCCTATACCCTTAGTAAAAAACCTACTCCCCATTGCAGCACAAGACCTGAGCATGTATTAAGACATTTTCCGCACTTAATGCATTTGCTCTTATCTACCTTAAAGTTTGTTTTTGGTTCCAATGTTTAGTCTCGTTTAGATTGTGTTATCCTTGTTTTTACAGTGACATGAGTTAAGATGGTCATCGATAAATCCGGCAGCCTGAAGGAAGGCATAACAAGTTATTGTGCCGAAAAACTTGAATCCCCTACGTTTCATATCCTTGCTGATAGCATCAGAGATTGGCGATGATGTGGGGACAGATTCTATGTCCGGAACATCATTCACGATCCTCTCATGTTCCGGGAAGAAACTGATTATATAGTTATAAAACGATCCGTACTCTGCCACTACAGATTTGAAACAACGGGCATTTACTATGGCGGCGTGAATCTTGAGACGGTTCTTGACAATACCATCAAAAGATAACAGGTTTTCTTCATCTTCCGGAGTCATAGATGCCACAGCGTCATAGTCAAAATTCCTGAAGGCAGTGCGGTAGCCCTCCCGTTTCCGGAGAATAGTTATCCATGCAAGCCCGGCTTGGGCACTTTCGAGTGTAAGAAATTCAAAGAGGGCCTTATCGTCAGTTATAAGCCGTCCCCATTCGTCATCGTGATATTTCACATAATCAGGGTCTGTTCCACACCAAGGACAGCGTATTAGTCTACGAACCATGGTCATATCACTGCGCCAATAAATATAAGTTACACTGTCAGTTCTATTATGAAGTCATCGAATATACACAGACAACTTTCATAATATCCGTCACCGGTGATTCGTGGACCGCTCAGCAGATTATGCCCGGCACTGACAATCAAATCCGTAAGGTGGTCTACAGTCTCTTTTGATCCAAGCGAAAAAGCGATATGCCCCATACCTGTCACCGGCTTAGTAGAGCATTTTACATCGTTAGGAATTTCAATGGACTGCATGATCTCCAAACGAGTATTACCATTGGGAAATGTCAGGAAGTATGAACTGAACCCTTTGGAGTTATCATAGCGATCTGATGCTTCAGCATCAAAATATGTCTCGAAAAACTGACGGGTGCGTTCTATATCGCGTACCCATATTGCTATGTGCTCAATTCTCATGATTTCTTCTGATAGCTTAGTAATACAAAAACATAATAAATTAGGGTTAATTCATTAGTAGAGCTATCGCGATCAGGTGCAGGGACTGTAAAGATTACAGGCGGTGGGTGCGACGGCGGCAGAAAATCCGGCCCGTGCGGGGCGATGAGAAGGCCCGAAGCGCCGGTTCCGCACCTTTCCGGGCACTGCGGATAAAGGGACGGAAGAACAGGTCAGCAAGCGGATCAAACCAACGGTCCATACTTATCATGCCCGTATCGACCACGCCCGGGTCAGCGCAATTCACCCCCACGCCTTGCGCCGCCAATGCCGCGGCATAGCGCGTAAGAGCCTTTTTCGACCGTGCGTAGGTAAGAAGTTGACTGAAATCCTTCTCCCGTACCTCCGGAGACTTGCTCAAGAAAGGAATATATCTCGTAAGCGAAGTAGTGAACACAATGCGGCCTCCTTCCTCCAGCCGGGGCAGAAGGAGCTCGGTCAGAAGCTGTGTATTCCAGTAGTTTACGGCCATAGTCATCTCCCGTCCCTGCTCATCGGTGCGGAAACGGCGCTCCATAGTGCCGGCATTGTGGATAATACCTTTCAGTTTCTTCCCCTCCAGGGCTGCCACAGCGGCTCTTACGCTCTTCTCGCTTGCCAGATCAATCTCCACAACCTCGTGCTCACCGGGAAGAGCAGCAACCAGGCTACGGGCCTTCTCTGCATTCCGGCAGCCTAAGATAAGGCTCTCTCCCGCAGAGGCAAGCGCGGCGGCTATCTCGCGCCCAATGCCCCCGGTAGCGCCGGTCAGGAGCACCTGGCCGCTCATGGTCTACGAATATTTCGGTCGAGCATCCTGCGCTTGATCTGCACGCGCACGCCCTCCGGCATAGCTCCTACGAACACGATGCCGATGCGGTTGATCAGCCCGTTGACATACTGTTTCTTACCCTTGAGAAGCCTCTTCAGCGCCTTGCGCGTGAAATCTTCCGGGCGTTCTATGGCGTGGAGCCGCAAGGCGAGCTTTTTCAGATTCTCAGGAAGCCCGAACAAATCGGTAGCGATACCGCCCGGACAGGCCGCCAACACCATCACTCCGCTATCGCGGAGCTCAAGGCGCAAAGCCCGCGAGAAATTGCGTATATAGGCCTTGGTAGCGGAATACATCGCTATGCCGGGCATAGGAGTCCAGCAGGCCATTGAACTCATATTCAGGATATAACCCTCGCCAGCCTCCGCCATCATGCGGCCTATGGCGATGCTCAGGCGCGTCACTGCCTCCACATGAAGGCGGATAAAGCAGTCGATCTTACCGGCAGGAGTATCGAGCACAGTATTAAAAGAGAAGATGCCGGCATTGTTCACCAGCACGTAGGGCCGGCGGCCAATCCTGCCGCATTCAGCCACTATCGCATCGGCGGCCGAAGCCTCCGTGAGGTCGAGCGGCAGGGCGTAGGCCTTTACTCCAGTCTCCCGGGCAAGCGCGGAGGCGGCCTCGGCAAGCTCCTTGGGGCGATTGCTTACCATTAGCAGATCCGCACCCGAAGCAGCCAGAACGCGCGCAAACTGCAGCCCGATGCCGGAGCAGGCACCCGTAACTATCGCCAGGCGACCCCGCAGGTTAGACAGCCGCGCCATTCCGCTCCTTTATTCTCGCTATCTCGCGCTGAATCCCCTTCGGCAGATTCCTGCAGTCCTTATGGCAGGCCATCTCAAGGGAATACATGCGCGCGATGCAGTAGTTCACATGGTCGCAGCCGCACTCCTCGGCTCCATCGCGCAGATGATTCACGAACTCCGGATCGCGCAACAGCGCGCGACCCATCTGCACAAATTCAAATCCCTCCGGACCGAGCACCTGCTCGATACCCTCCCTGCTCACTGCGCCGCCTACATAGACCAGCGGAGCGGTCAGCTCCTTGCGAAACACCCGGGCATCATCGAGGAAGTAGAGATCGCGGTAGGGCTCTTTCGGAATCATGAAGCGACCGAAGGCACGTACGCTGTATTTCAGCCATGCTTGACGCATATAATGAGTCATGGAGTAGAGGGGCATCTCGCCGCGCATCACATACATCGGAGCCTTGCTCACAAAGCCTCCCGACAGCACTATAGCGTGAACACCGAATCGCTCGATCTCCCGCGCCACCTCCAGGCAATCATCGATTTCCAGACCGCCTTTGAAACCGTCGCGCATATTGGTCTTCACCAGCACCCCCATATCCGACCCGGCTGCCTTCATCACCTCTTCCAGACACATCTGCATCACCTTCATGCGGTTCTTCAGCGGGCCGCCATATTCATCGCGCCTATGGTTGGTATAGGGCGAGAGAAACTGGGAGATGAGATAGCCGTGGCCTGCGTGCACCTCCACGCAATCGAATCCGGCATCGCGGGCCACCCTCACAGCCTCCCCGAAGTCCTTGGCCGTCTGGCGTATCTCGCGGTCGTTCATACCCCTCACTATGGTAGGCGAATATAGGTTGAAGCCGGTGCTTGCGCCTACAGGAATGCCGCCGGCCGTAGCGATATGGGTCATGTTGCCGCAATGGCCTATCTGGATCGAAGCCTTGGCGCCCTCGGCATGAATGGCATCTGTAATATCGCGGAGAGGCTCGATTATTTCGGGCCTCAGCCAAAGCTGGGTGGTAAACGACAGGCCGCTGCGGTTCACACTGGCGTAGGCAAGCGTAGTCATGCCGACTCCGCCGCGCGCCACGCTCACGTGGTAGTCTTTCAGCTTATCCGTCGGGCCATAGTCTTTCCCCATGCCTTCAAAAGCCGCTGAGCGGATCGAACGGTTGCGGAGCTCTACGGGACCGATATGGCCGGGAGTGAACAGGTTCATAGTAACTTCAGAATATGAATGGGATTACGCGCTTGCGGCCAAGGCGGCGGTAATCATCGCCGAATTCTTCGCAGTAGCGCTTATGGAGCGAGGCCGCACGGGGCACCAGATTGGCAAAAGTCCAGAGCGCGAACACGGCTCCGGCCCACGACCAGGTCAGAATAGCGAAACCTACCCATTCGGTAAGCTCGCCGAAATAGTTAGCGGAGGTTACGTAGCGGTACATGCCGCCGCGCGGAATCTTATGGCCCGTCTCGCCCGGCTTGCGCAGATTGCGGATCACGCTGTCGGAGTGGAGATTGACTGCCATTCCGCAGAGAAACACGATCACACCCAGCACGAACAGGGGGCTCGCGAGCCATGCCATAGGATAGCGGCCTTGCGGAGCCACCCAGAAGAGCCACCCCCCAATCATGTAGGCATTGATCAGATTGAATACGGCCCCCATAGCCACAATAGCCCAGGGCATCAGGCTCCGGCCTCTCATCAGCATGGGAAACACGAAGGAGCGCTGGAAATAATGCACGAGGAAGAGCAGAGCCATCACTGCCGGAGCCACCTCTGCCCTCCGGGGGCTCAGAAGCCAGATAAGGAGCATGGCGGCGAAGGCCGGGGTTTCCATAGCTATCCACCCCACGCGGTTGCTTACCGAAGGACCCCAGCCCCGGGTGCGCATCATGCCGTAGCCGGCGGTGACGCGCTGCAGAGCTATGAATACCACCACGGCAAGGCAAGCCATCGCCCCTACCACGGTCCAATACAGATCTGCCCTGAACCAGCTCTCCATAGCTCCTATGCTTCAGTAGGCTTAATAGCCGCGGCCGAACATGTTCCAGTATTTGTCGCCCATGTCGTTCCAGCGCTGAATGGCGGCGCCGGCGAAGTCGGCTGTGTAATCGTTGAGGAACTGGCGGGCAGCGTCGCGGCCTTCCTTCTCAAGAATTTCGTTGTAGCGGGCTTCTACGAAAGGCATCTCGCTCTCACCCTTCTGCTGGAAATACTTGAATGCCTTCTCGTGGTCGCCCCGGGTAGCTCCCCAGCGCAGTGTGGCGAGCTTGTTGGCGCGGCGGAAAGGCCATACTATACCCTTCTCATCGTAGCGGTGCTGACCGCAGATGCTGAAGGGAGCGGGAAGCTGAGTGCCGCCTGCGAAAATGGGTATGCGAGGGCTCTGCGCCGGATTATCGACCGAAAACCATACCACACCGCCTATGTCATCGGGCAGCCAGTCGCGCAGCTGAATAACCGTGCTGTAGGCGCACTGCGGCACCGACACCGTGCGGTTTGTACGAGCGGCTCCGGGCTTTATGGCATTGAGCATACGGCTCATCTCGCCGGCCATCCAGGGGTTGGCGGCAGGCGCCGTGATCGTATCCACCTTATCGGAACCGCGCTCCTTGCGAGTCACCTTAAGGTTACCGATAGGATCCCACTCAGTGCCCTCATAAGTCTCGGTGAGAAGCGTAGATATATCGTTTACTGAGAGCTGACGCTCCGGCTTCACGCTGAAAGGCAGCTCCTCGGCGTCATAGCTCAGATTCAGAGAGGGCGCAAGCTTATTGAGCAGGAAATACTCGCGGATACTGAAGGATTTCGGCTCTCCGAAATAGTTACCTCCGGAATAAGCCTTCCAGAAGCGGAAAGGCTCTTTGCCGTCCCAAAAGCCCATCTTCTTCGCTACATCAAACACATTTTTCGAAGCCATGTAATGGTCCGGATCGTTGAGATCGAGCTTCGAGATACGCGGAATGTTGGCCGATACCGACACATGATCATCGGGCACACGCTGAGCCGCCCATACGCCGCCGATTTTGTCGGGACCTTCGCCAAACACCTCAAACAACCACACCTCCTTGGGATCGGCTATGGTGAGGCACTCACCGGAATCGGCATAGCCGTATTTCTCAATCAGATCGCCCATGAACCTGATAGCCTGGCGCGCCGTAGAGCAGTTCTGAAGAGCCAGGGTCTCAAGCTCCTCGATATAGAACATGCCGTTGGGATTCACGAGCTCCCTGCGGCCGCTTATCGTAGTCTCGCCCATGCCCAGCTGCTTCTCATTGAGGCAGGGATATGCGGTGTTGACAAAACTGAAGGTCTTGCCGGCCTGCGGCACGGTGCCCTTAAGTTTCACTTTATCAATGCTTCCGGCGAAATCGGTGTGCATACGGCCCTGATATACGTTGGCCGTGGTGTCATGCCCTAGGTTTGTACCCTTCACGATATCCACCCATGTGCGGTAGTTGCCGTCGCAGGTATGGCTCGTTATTACCGAACCGTCTTTTGTGGCCTTCCGGCCCACCATCAGGCTCGTGCAGCTTCCCGGTTCGATGCTGGTATCTGTCGAGGCGAACTGCGCCTGCGCAGGCAGCCCGCACGCGCAGAAGAGAGTCAGTAATGAAAAAGTCAGCTTACGCATCTGAAATTTCTTTGAGGAATTAGATTCTACGGTTATGTGATTTTGTCACAAAGGTAATAAATTCCTCACAATGAACCAAGCCGCAACCCGAGTCATTCACCCCACTTGCGGGGATGCTGGATAGGGCCCTGACTGTTGCCTTCGCCGAACGAGAGCCTCTTAATGGGAAGCTCCTTAAACGAATAGCTCAACACGAATTGGTAGGGAGTGCGCAGCCAGCCCTCGTAGAAAGGATAGTCCCAGAGGTGATCGCTGGGCAGCGTCACACTATTGGTCCAATAGTCGTCGAAGGCTTTCTGGTTCACGTTCGAATCAAACGGCAGCTTCATCTCCGCACCGCCCGATGCGCCGAGATACGTCCCGTGGTAGTGATTATCGTGATATTTGTCGAATTGCAGCATCGCGGCCTTGATCTTCTGCTCATATTTCAGTTTGCCAGAGTCTTTTACGTAGAGCTGCACGTAATTGTCGTCGATAGCGCCGGTCACTCCGTGGTTGGCGTTATCACCGCGCTTCAGCCACCCGTCGTGGTTCTTATTATCGAAGCGCATCGCCGAGAAGCCGTCGCATTCGCTATCGTAGCCAAGCGCGTAGTACCAGTAGTGGCCGCGCGTCGTGGTGCCCACCACGTACTGGTCCTGGTTCGTCTCAAGGGCATAGCCGGCCTGACTGGGATACATCTGCGCTCCAGAGGCCATCACAGGCAGATAGAGATACTTTTTACCGTCGGGACCAGTGGAGACAAACGACTTGGGATCGCCGCTCTTATGGCCGTCGTCGCCTGCTTTCATCATGAAGTCGGCAAGCACGAGCCGATCCTCCACAAGAGGTTTAACCTTGGATTGCAGATAAGATTCAAAGTATTTGTCTACGGCTTCATAGCGGTCGGGATCGAGAATAAAATCGAGAATCGAGAGCAGATTGCCGTTACCCTCGCTATCGAGGGTAGCATAGCTGACCACGACCCATTTCGAGGGGCTCTCGGAAGAAAAATTCTCCTCCCACGATTCTATATCGATATCGCCGTCGCCACCAGTAGCCTTGATCATCTCGAAATAGTGCGACACGTCCTGATATTCAGAAGAATAACCCGAAGCGTCGACCGATGGATTGATATAAGGGCTACTGTGCTTGCGCTGATACTGCTGGAGCCAAGTAGTAGCTTTATCCTGACCATTATAACGCAGGGTTATGTTGGCGCTGGCATCGTGGCCTACCGACTGTTCATAAGCATTCTCGCGACGCGCGTAGATATATACGTAGTTGCCGCCGAAGGCACCCTGCGTGATCACATGCGTGCCGTAATGATCCAATAGCTTCTTTACGCCTTCCTCATCGTTAGAGTATTGCTTATACGCTCCGGAGCCGGGATTGTTGAGGGCATCGTTGGTTGTCTCGTCAAGCAGCGAATATAGCTCACCGCGCTCGCGTATATTGCTTATCCAGTCGGAATTAAGCTTAACTTCGGCCATCACTTTCGAGTAATAGCCAAGATAAAACTCTGTATTCGCGATATTCGATGTGCTCTGCTCCTGGCTGAAGGTGGAGCTGCCGGTAAGGGCATAGCCGCCGCCACGCCCCAGGCCGCCGAGGCCTATTTTAGAGCATACGCGTTCCATGGTTTCCTGATAGCGTTCGCCACCAATCTCAAACTGCACGCCCGTCTGCACATTATTGACATTATCGGAAAGATGGCTCTCTATCTGGCTAAAGTCAATGATGGGATAAGTCACATTGCCCAACTCTCCCCACACCTTCGTGCCCTTACCGATATTGTAGGCATATTCGCTTACGTCGGTAGGCAGACTGCCATGAGGGCGCACCACAAGCTTCAGATCTTTCCTGACCGAAGGATCGGCCACGAGCTCGAGACTGATATCGTAGACCATCGGGCTATCGAGATCAAGCGCGCTTCCGCCGCGGGTAAACGATAGAAAGCGCGTAGTATCCGCTTCTGTCTCTACCTTAACCTGCAGCGGGAAGTCACGGCCGACAGTGGCTGCAACGTTACGCTTCGTGCCGAGTTGAAGCCGGAACGACTCTACATCTCCGGCATCCAGAAATATTATGTTGCGTCCGTTGGCAATATCTATACTGCCGTCGACAAGATTGGGAAGATCTTTATCATCGATGGTCACCGGTGTCTCGTCGGAAGAACACGAGCACACAGCGATTCCGCTTAATAAAGCGAGGATAAACCTAAATTTCATTGCATTAACTATTTATGGCGAAATAATTTCTTGAAGGACTGCAAATTTATAAAGAATCTACCATGCGCAAATTCCTCTTACACAAGTTTTAGCATCTTTTAAGATAGTTACGACCGGCTACGAAAACAAAGCAGGTAATAAATTCCTCACAATGAACCAAGCCGCAATCACTCCCCCTACGCTCCAGATCACCCACGGCCGATAGAAGGAGGCATAGAGCCGAGGGCGCGACTTGCGCACTGTCTCGAGCCATATCATGAACCCTATCAGCGGAAGCATCAGCACCAACAGGGCATTCATGCGCAGCGCCTCAAGGAGATGGCCGTGGAGAAGAGCGTGAAGGGCGCGCTGGCTTCCACACCCCGGGCAGTCAAGACCCGTAAGAGCCTTGAAAATACATTTTGGCATCAGAGCCGACTCGCCGGGATCGACCAGAAAATACAATAAGGCTCCGAGCGCGAGCACGGGAATCAGCCAGAGGCGCCTGAGCGCAGCAGCCCTCATCTCAGCTAAGAAGCATCAGGGGCAGCCAGAAGGCACTCATGGCCACACCGACTACCACCGAGGCTATAATCCACGCCTCTGCCCTGCGCGATGCACGCCGCGAACCCTCAATATCGCCCTGATAATAACGCGCTGACACCTGTGAGCTATAGATGATGGCTACAATTCCGGCTACGGTGCAGCAGAACACTGTTGCCAGCACCGACCAGAGGAGCCATGCCTGGGGCATCGGCTCTACAGCGGGCGAGGCGGACCTGACGGAAGCTACTGGAGCTGCGCCCGAAGCACCTGCGGCGCCTGAGACAGGTTGAGAGCCCGGCACCGGCGGCGGCACCTCGGCCTTCGTCGGGTCGTAGTTAAGATGAAGCACATCGGCCCATTCCTTCTCCACCGACGGCTTCGCGGGGGCCGGAGGATCCTGACGCCGCTCATTCTCAATCCGCTCAGCTGCCTTCACTATGGCGCGCGGATAGAGCGAATATTCTACGGGGTGGATTTTCGCCTCAAGGCTTTCGGGAGTATCGTCCGGGGTAACCTCCACGCGCTCCTGCATCACGATCTCTCCCTTATCCATCTCCTCAGTCACATAATGAACCGTCACGCCGCTCTCCTTCTCGCCGGCGGCTACCACGGCCTCATGCACATAATGGCCATACATTCCCTTGCCTCCATAGGCCGGCAGCAGCGACGGGTGGATATTGAGAATCCTGCCGCGGAAGGCCTCCACTATCACCGGGCTTACAAAATGCATGAACCCGGCAAGCACGATGAGGTCAATCCCGCGCTCGCGCATGAGATCCACCACTTTTTCCGGCGCTTCGTCCCACACGGAGTTAGGCACATATTCCACCGGCACCCCGAGCGCTTCCATCCGGCCGATCACTCCGGCCTTACGGCGGTTGGTAACCACGAGCGCCACCTTCAGGCGGCTGCCCTCGTTGAAGATCCGGGCTATATTCTCGGCGTTGGTGCCGGAGCCGGAAGCAAATATCGCTATATTGATCATGACTGTGCTGTTTTTTCGTCTATACGTTTTGGAGCTCTACAAGCCTATGGTAATGGCCCTTGAGAGCCATCAGCTCTTCGTGGGTGCCGCGCTCTACGATCCTGCCCTCATGCATCACGCAGATCATATCGGCGTTCACGATTGTGGAGAGGCGATGGGCTATCACCACAGTAGTGCGGTCGCGCATGAGCCTCTCGAGCGCCTCCTGCACGAGGCGTTCGCTCTCCGTATCGAGCGCCGAGGTGGCCTCGTCAAGAATCAGCACCGGCGGATTCTTAAGTATCGCCCTTGCTATGGAGATGCGCTGCCGCTGGCCCCCGCTGAGCTTGCAGCCGCGGTCGCCGATATTGGTCTGGTAGCCGTCGGGGGTAGCCATGATAAATTCATGGGCATTGGCGGCTTTCGCGGCGGCATATACCTCTTCCGGGGTGGCATCGGCCACTCCGAAGGCTATATTGTTGTAGAAGGTGTCGTTGAATAGTATCGCCTCCTGATTCACGTTGCCCATCAGGCTCCGGAGATCTTTCACACGGTAGCGGCGCACGTCCTGGCCGTCGACCTCCACATGACCGGAATCTACGTCCCAGAATCGCGGAATGAGGTCTACCAGGGTGGATTTACCGGAACCCGACTGACCCACGATAGCCACCGTATGACCCGCCTTTACCTCAAGATCCACATGATCTACCACCGTCCGTTCGCCATCATAGCTGAAGCAGGCGTCGCGCAGGCTTATGCTGCAGCTCTGCTTGCCCTCGGGCACAGCTACCGGGCTTGCCGGATCCTGAATCGGATTGTTGGCGTCGAGAATAGCATCGATACGCATCATCGAGGCCATACCTTTCTGAATCGTATATGAGGCTTTGGAGAGATCTTTTGCCGGATTGATCACACTATAGAAGATCACCATATAATATATGAAGGAGGAGGCGTCGATACCGCCCCGGCCTGAAAGGATCAGCGAGCCGCCGAACCAGAGCACTATGGCGATAGCGGTAGTGCCAAGAAACTCGCTCATCGGGTGAGCCAGAGCCACACGGCGCTGGATCGAGTTGCTTAGCCGGAAAAACTGTTCCGTCTCGCCGCGGAAGCGGTTGTCCATCTTCTGCTCCGCATTGAAGGCCTTCACTATTCTAAGACCACCGATGGTCTCTTCTACTGTGGAGAGAATCATACCCCACATCTGCTGAGCCGTGAGCGACTTGCGTTTCAGCCTTTTACCCACCTTGCCCATTACCAGACCGGCCAGAGGCAGGAGCACGAACACAAACAGAGTGAGTTCCCAACTGATTGCCAGCATCATACCGAGGCACACCAGAATCATGATAGGATTCTTGAAGAGCATATCAAGGCTCGACATCACGGAGGCCTCCACCTCCGAAACGTCGCCGGTGATACGCGCCATCACATCGCCCTTGCGCTCGTTGGTGAAGAATCCGATAGGCAGCGAGACAATCTTGGCATACATTTCGTTGCGGATATCGCGCACCACTCCGTTGCGCAGCGGAATGATGAAATAATTGCCCAGATAAATCACCATTACCTTCAGCAGGGTCATCACCACCAGCAGCGCGGCAAGATAGGCGAGTGCGGCCGATGCGCCATAGGTGAGAATTATTTCCTGGGTGCCATAGTAGAAATTATTGATCGCCACATCTTTGAAAGAAGCCGAACCCCACTCCATCAAATGATAGTTGAGCTCGTTGATGCGGAAGAGCATCTGCAGGATCGGTATGATGAAGGCGAAGGAGAAGAGCGTCATGAACGCCGCCAGGAAATTGAATATGACGCTCAGCACCACATTCAATTTGTAAGGCAGCGCATAGCGCCGCAGGAGCTTCAGGAAATCTTTCATTCAGCTATGCCTTTGAGAGTGGCCGAGGTGGCCGACTCAATTCTGACCTTCACGAGCTCTCCGGGCCAGAAGCCGCGGTCGGGGAATACTACCATCTTATTCTGCGACGTGCGCCCGCACATCTCATCGGCGCTTCGCTTCGAACGACCCTCTACGAGCACCTCGCGCACCTGGCCCACATCGCGCAGGTTCGACTCGAGCGAGAGCTCGTTCTGGAGCGCAATCATGCGGTTCAGGCGCTCGATCTTCACCTCTTCCGCTATATTGTCGGGCATTTCGCGGGAGGCAAGAGTGCCGGGGCGCTCGCTGTACTTGAACATGAACGAGGCATCGAAGGCGGCATCGCGCATAAGCTGGAGAGTAGCCTGAAAGTCTTCTTCCGACTCATCGTGAAAACCGCAGAAAAGATCGGTAGAGAGGCCGGCGTCGGGAATTATCCTGCGGATAGCTGCCACGCGGTCCATATACCATTCGCGGGTGTATTTGCGGTTCATGGCCTTGAGCACCTTGTCGCTGCCGCTCTGCACGGGCAGATGAATATGGCGCGCTATATTGGGATACCGGGCCACAACCTTGAGCGTCTCATCGCTCATATCCTTGGGGTGGGAGGTCGTGAAGCGTATGCGCATGTCGGGAGCCGCCTCAGCCACCCTGGCCAGCAGAGCCGGAAAATCGACCTCGCCGCTGCGGTAGCTGTTTACGTTCTGCCCCAGCAGCACCACCTCTTTATATCCGCGGGAGCGCAGATCGGCCACCTCCTTAAGGATACTCTCCGGATCGCGGCTGCGTTCGCGCCCGCGCGTATAGGGCACGATACAATAGCTGCAGAAATTGTTGCACCCACGCATGATCGATACGAAGCCGCTCACCTGGCCCGGCCCCATACGCCGCGGCATCACCCCGGCGTAGGTCTCGACCGTAGAGAGCTCCACATTGATAGCCTTCTCACCCGTCTCGGCTGCCGCTATCAGGTCAGGGAGCTGCATATAGGCATCGGGACCTGCCACGAGGTCCACCCCATAGTCTTCGATCAGTTTCTCTTTCAGACGCTCAGCCATGCAGCCGATCACTCCTATAATGATATTGCGTCCCGACTTACGGCGCATCGAGTTCCAGTAGGCGAGGCGCGAATAGATTTTCTGCTCGGCATTGTCGCGGATAGAACAGGTATTGAGCATCACGGCTGCCGCATCGGCATCGGAATCAGTCGGTTCGTAGCCTGCGAGTGCGAGCATGGCAGCCACTACCTCCGAATCAGCCACGTTCATCTGGCACCCGTAGGTCTCGATTCTTACCCTCTTCATTACGGGGGTTTCTTCACTATTACTTAAAAAAAACGGCTTCATGCTATCAGTTTTCGCGCAGATTTGTTACTTTTGTGCAAAATTAC
Source organism: uncultured Muribaculaceae bacterium (assembly GCA_947632485.1). Classification (GTDB taxonomy): domain Bacteria; phylum Bacteroidota; class Bacteroidia; order Bacteroidales; family Muribaculaceae; genus Lepagella. The sequence goes on along the minus strand of CANRPJ010000025.1, from coordinate 6,280 downwards.
CACAAAATCTAATAGCCACAAATGGGTATCCCCTTTATTACAGCTGAAGAAGCCGCCGCTTATATCAAGAACGGCGACAATGTAGGTTTGTCTGGTTTCACCGCCTCCGGTACGCCCAAGGTAGTAACCATAGCTTTGGCACAGCGCGCTAAAGAGCTCCATGCCAAAGGCGAACCTTTCAAAATCAACCTCTTTACGGGTGCATCGACCAACGATTACGTCGACGGCGAGCTGGCTCGCGCTGACGCCATCAACATCCGCACTCCCTATCAGAGCCACCCCGATTCACGCAAGAATCTTAACAACGGTGGTATCCACTACTTCGACGGTCACCTCTCCCACGTATCGCAGGATCTGCGCTACGGATTCTTCGGCGGCATCGACGTAGCGATCATCGAGGCTACCGAATTCTCGCCCAACGGCGACGTAATTCTCGGTGCCGGTATGGGTATGAGCGCCACTCTCGCCATGATGGCGAAGAAGGTGATCATCGAGTATTCCAGCTATTACGCTACAAGTTTCCGTGGTTTCCACGACAACTATGTGCCTCTGGATCCTCCTCACCGTCGCGAAATCCCCATCTATAAGCCCGACGACCGCATCGGCACCACGGTGCTCCATATCGATCCGGAGAAGATCATCGGCGTAGTGCCCAGCAACGCATCAGAGAGCATCAAGCCCTTCACCGCCGGCGATGAGATCACGGCGCGCATCGGAGCCAACGTATGCGATTTCCTCGCAGGCGAGCTTCGCGCAGGCAAGATGCCGAAGGAGTTCCTGCCGATCCAGAGCGGTGTGGGCAATGTAGCCAACGCTGTGCTCGCAGGTCTGGGAGAGAATCCGGAGATTCCGCGCTTCGAGATGTATACGGAAGTGATTCAGGACTCAGTGATGAAGCTGATGGAGGAAGGCCACTGCAAGTTTGCTTCTACATGTGCCCTCACCTTCTCCGACGAGGCCATGCTCCACTTCATGGACAACATCGATTTCTTCCGCGATAAGATTCTGATGCGTCCCGGCGAGATCTCGAATAGCCCGGAGGTCGTGCGCCGACTTGGTCTGATTGCCATGAACACCGCGCTCGAGGCCGACATCTTCGGCAACGTGAACTCTACCCACGTGCTCGGTAACAAGATGATGAACGGTATCGGCGGCTCAGGCGACTTCTGCCGCAACGGCTACCTGTCGATCTTCTCCTGCCCCTCGATCCAGAAGGGCGGCAAGATCTCGGCTATCGTGCCGATGGTAAGCCATGTGGATCATAGCGAGCACTCCGTGAAGGTAATCGTAACGGAGCAGGGTGTGGCCGATCTTCGTGGAAAGGATCCGCTGCAGCGCGCTGAGACCATTATTGAGAACTGCGCCCACCCGATGTATCGCGAACTGCTCTGGGACTATGTGAAGCTCGCACAGCGCAACGGAGGCCACACTCCCAACAACCTCCACGCCTGCTTCGCTCTGCATCAGGCATTCATGGAGAAGGGAGACATGGCTCAGGTCGATTTCTCACTCTACTACTAATTTTGCTTCATAATTACTGCTGTCCGAAAAAATTTTGAGGAAGCAACAATTAGGGTCGGCTCCATTTACAAGAGTCGACCCTTAACATTTAGTTTTGAAAACGGGTTATTTCACATCGTCCCAGTCATCGGTACGAAACGGAGCCGCCGGAATGCCATACGTGTTTGTAAGGTTTGCCGGAATAAAGTTACGGAATGCGTAGCGCACCGCCACCGGATCCTTCACCTCATCGCTCCAGACAGTGATAACCTCTTTAGGTTTATCGGAGGTCCAGGCCTTGGCAGGGTAGAATACCTTGTCGCTACCAGCAATCTCAAACCCGATGAGCGGAACAAGTGTCCATGGATTCATACCCTGATCAGCATGACTCATCGTCAGGATCATTTTTGAATCTTTAATTTCATATGATTTCAGGCGGGGTCCCACCGGCTCAAACCCACCTTTTCCATAAGTTTGCTTCAGTGCAAGAGCTCCGAGCCTCTGTCCTACCTCATTCTTCTTTGCAGGGTGAATGCTATATTCCTCGCCGATATCAGTTGTCGTTGCCATTCCTGAATTAGGGATAATATCTGCCGCCCGAACCTGAGCTTCAATGAAAAGCGGATAACTGATTTCTTTCGATCCGCGGTAGATATATGGAGCTATTTGCACAAAATAGAAAGGCATCGAATTGTCCTTGTCGCCCCAGTCGCTGCGCCAACGCTTCACCATCTGAGCTAACATCGTGTCGTAATGGTCTATATCCTTCAGATTCGACTCACCTTGATACCAGATGAAGCCTTTCGCCGTAAATTCGCGGATCGGAGCTATCATGCCGCAATACATCTCACTTGGCTTACACCAGTGGTTGGAATGCTTCGTTTCGTATTGCTCCGCACTTACGCACTCCTTTAAAGCGTCGAGTGGCATCCATGCTTCCACCTTTGTATCACCCCAATCTGCGGCTATAAGCCCGACAGGAATATCGAGGGCATTGGAGAGAGTATATCCGAAGAAAAATCCTACGGCAGAAAAGTCTGATACACTTTCAGGAGAGGCACATTCCCATTGTCCGCCACAATTTTTCAGCTCGTCATTATATGATCGAACCCGCTCCACAGTAAAGAAGCGCATCTTATTGGCAAGTGCAGACCCATTCAAGATGTGGCTAAGAGAGCCTTCTATAGCCTGACTGTTGTTACCGTGCATAGGCATCTCCATATTGCTTTGACCGGCACAGATCCAGACATCGCCTATCAGCACGTTTGAAAGCGTAAGAGGCATACCGTCACTGATAGTTATAGTATGCTGCTCGTAAGATGCCTCTGGCGTGGGCACTTTCACGCTCCAGTTGCCCTGAGCATCGCTTTTTGTTTCTACTTCTTGATTCGACCATGAGGTCTTTACGCTTACTTTAGTGTTGGGATTGGCGGTACCCCAGAAATTTACGTCAGCCTGTTGCTGAATAACCATATTGCTACCCAGTATATTAGGCAATACTACCTTCGCAAATGAAGACACGGCGCACCCGCCTACCAATGCAAGAATCAATAATCGTTTCATATAATTGTGTTATGAATATCTGCAAATTTAATAAGTTTATCGATATATGCCTGCATTTTCCTTCATTTTTACATATAATAATTTTATCGTCTGATAATTTACAATATTGACTTATAAGGACTTGAAAATTAAAAAACTGACTCGACCACCATATAATCAGCGGTCGAGCCATTATTTTTATCAATGCCGAAGTTAATCGGACTACTATTATCTTTCAGCAATACATGGCTATTATGGCCTCGTAGAGCTCCTGCTTGCCGCTGGTCTGGCGAGGCTCGCCGTGAGCCTTCGCGTAAGCCACAAGGTCTTCAAGCGTCATTTTCCCTTCCTCGAAATCCTTACCCTTGCCGGAATCAAACGATGCGTAGCGGTCTTTCAGCATCTGGCAATAGGGCGATTCCGTTATGATAGCGGCAGCCGATTCAAGAGCACGCGCCATTGCGTCCATGCCCGCGATGTGGGCTATGAAGATATCCTCGGGGTCGGTGGAGTTGCGACGGGTCTTGGCATCAAAGTTGGTGCCGCCGTTGCCGAGCCCTCCGTTACGGATAATCTGGAGCATCGCCATCGTAAGCTCGAAATTATCTATGGGGAACTGGTCGGTATCCCAGCCGTTCTGATAATCGCCGCGGTTGGCATCGATGGAGCCCAGCATTCCGTTGTCAACTGCTACTGCCAGCTCATGCTCAAAGGTATGACCGGCGAGCGTGGCATGGTTCACCTCGATGTTTACCTTGAAATCCTTGTCAAGTCCGTGAGCCTTGAGAAATCCGATCACAGTCTCCGTGTCGGCGTCATACTGATGCTTGGTAGGTTCCATAGGCTTCGGCTCTACGAGGAATGTGCCGGTGAAGCCCTGATCCCTGCCATAGTCTCTGGCAATACGCAGCATTGTGGCCAGATGCTCTTTCTCGCGCTTCTGGTCGGTGTTGAGCAGGCTCATGTATCCCTCGCGGCCACCCCAGAACACATAGTTTGAACCGCCAAGCTTGATTGTGGCGTCGATGGCATTCTTTATCTGTACGGCTGCGCGGGCCACCACGTCGAAATCCGGATTGGTAGCGGCGCCATTCATATACCGGGCGTGACTGAACACGTTGGCAGTGCCCCATAGAAGTTTTATTCCCGTCTCGGCCTGTTTCTGCTTCGCGTAAGCCACTATCTCCCGGAGATTGGACTCATACTCCTCTATGCTCTCAGCCTCCTCTATGAGGTCCACATCATGGAAGCAATAATAGTTGATTCCGATTTTCTGCATAAACTCGAAACCGGCGTCCATCTTATCCTTGGCAGCCTGCAGGCGGTCGGAAGAGGCGTTCCACGGGAATTTCTTTGTACCGCCGCCGAACTGGTCGCCGCCCTCGGCACAAAGGGTGTGCCACCAGGCCATGGAGAACTTGAGCCAGTCTTTCATAGGCCGGCCGAGCACGATCTTATCGGCATCGTAGTAGCGGAAAGCCATTGGATTTTTGGAATCCTTGCCCTCAAAGGGGATTTTCCCGATTCCGGGAAAGTATTCTTTCTGAGCCATAATAGTTTATAAGGTTTCAGGTTATTCTCTAATTTGATGCGTCAGCAATAGTGGCAGCCAGACGCCGCTTCCATAAGGAGTAAGCCTCAGCCGTAGCCTCGAGATCAGCAGCCTGCGGCTCAACTACTTCTACACGCCGCAGAGTGGCAAAGGCTTCCGTATTGTCGCGATAGATGCCGGCGCCAATTCCAGCTCCTCTGGCTGCGCCTGCGGCTCCATCGGTATCGAATATCTCTATCACGGCGCCACTCGCATTGGCAAGCGTCTGGCGGAAAAGCGGGCTGAGATACATATTGGCGTTGCCGGCATGAATCTTTTCTACCTTCATGCCCATCTGCTTCATTACGTCGATTCCGTATTGGAAAGCAAACACTATGCCCTCCTGGGCTGCGCGGGTCAGATGCTCCCTGCCGTGACTCAGGAAATTGAGGCCATGGATAGAGCAGCCGGCATTGAGATTCTCCAGCACCCGCTCTGCGCCGTTGCCAAACGGCAGAATGCTCACTCCTCCTGCTCCCACCGGAGCCTGCAGCGCCAGATCATTCAGCTCAGGATAGCTCATGCCCTCAGGAGCCACATTGCGCCTTATCCAGGAGTTCAGGATTCCCGTGCCGTTGATGCAGTTTAAGATTCCCAGGCGGGTCTGACCGGGCTGATGGTTCACATGAGCAAACGTATTGACGCGCGATAGCGGATCTGAGCTGATTTCATCACTTATGCCGTAGACCACACCGGAAGTGCCTGCCGTAGAAGCTATTTCTCCAGGATTGAACACATTGAGCGACAGCGCATTGTTCGGTTGATCTCCGGCTCGATACGTAACAGGGATTCCTTCAGCAAGACCCAATTCGGCTGCAGCCCGTTTCGTAAGTGAGCCCTGATAGCCGAAAGTTGGAACTATTTCAGAAATGATTGAAGCGTCGAAGCCAAGATAATCGAGAAGGAAAGTAGCGATACCGCCCGTCTCGAAATCCCAGAGCATACACTCTGAAAGACCGCTCACCGTTGTGGCTATCCGGTCAGTGAGCCGCATCGCCACATAATCGCCCGGAAGCATTATCTTATAGATTCTCTCAAATACCTCCGGCTCATTCTCCTTCACCCACTTAAGTTTCGTAGCAGTGAAGTTGCCCGGTGAGTTAAGGATATGCCTCAGGCACTTCTCCTTTCCTATACCCGAAAAAGCCTCTTCACCGTAGGCCACTCCCCTCGAATCGCACCAGATAATCGAAGGCCTTAAAGGTTCTAGGTCTCGATCTACCATCACCAGGCCATGCATCTGATAGCTAATTCCGATAGCCTTTATATCTTTAGGATTGATTCCGGCAGCTAAAACCGATGACGTGGCATCTTTAAGATACTGCCACCAGCTCTCCGGATTCTGCTCGGCCCAGCCGGCCTGAAGCGATATTATAGGTGCCTCCGTCTTCGGAAAGAAATCCGAAGCCACGCATCTACCGGTAGCAGCCTCCACGAGACTTGCCTTTACCGAAGAACTTCCAATATCAAAGCCTAAAAGATACATAACCGGGTAAAAGAATAATTCTACCCGCAAAGATAAGCAATCAACTTATAAAATCTGCAAGACTCGTAAGAATATTGGCCGGTCAAAAATAGTAGGAGCCCCGGAATCAGCTGTGTGCTGAAGCCGGGGCTCCGGATTGTAAGGCGGCGATTACCTGCTCT
>CANRPJ010000024.1 GCA_947632485.1 uncultured Muribaculaceae bacterium | reverse complement strand
TGGGGGTTATTATATAACGTACCGAGTCAGTCGAATATTTTGGTTAGCCCTGCCACGGAACTACGCCGCTGCCCCAAAATCGTTTTGAACATATCTGTTGCTGTTATAATTGTTATTTTGAAGAAGATAATAACAATCTAAAATCACGTTTCATTTTCCCATATAGGTCTCTGAACGACCCGGATCCAAAGAATTTTCTCCTGTGCTTTCCTTTGGTTTGTCGAAAATAAGTGGCATCTGAATAATTATATTCTTTAGCGACGATAATATTCCGTTGCTTAAAATCGCTTATCCATTGTTTCCCATTCCAGATAGCAATATGTCCATAAGGATGATTCTTGACAGCTTCAAAAACAACGATATCTCCAATCTCTCGCTTTTGATTTGTCGGCACTTCTTTGAAATCAAGACATAAGAGGAAATCCTTGTAATCACAAGCAGCCTTTGGATAGAAAAATGTAGGACAGCCTCCGGCTTCTAAACTCTGACGGACATAGGATGCACAAAGAGATACTGATTTTTTATTGGCATTTTCCGTAGCATATTGAGCTGCTTTTTCAGGTTCATAATAATAATTCAGTTTGAAAGAATAAAATGCCATCAGTCCCATTAGAAATAAGCCTAACAGTCCTAATGTTTTTAGAATCGTATTTTTACCTCTAATTTTACTCAATCTCGACATTGTATTAATCTTATTGTGAACTACTGCTTCATAAATCCCGAAGTTCCGGAAATAGCACCAAGAATGATATATCCTTCCTCTACTCGAAATACATATACAGGTTCTGCCATAGAAACATCGTGAAAAAGAGACACAGTTCTAACTTCACTTACAAAATCTTCATATGATTTTGTAAATAAATTGATTGCCTCAGTCAATCCAAAATAGTTGTCTTTTAATGGCAACCTCCCCTTTGTCACTTGACCTAACTGTATATCCGGATTCAATGAAGAATCCAACGTTACAGTTATTCCACTTCCATCAACCCCTAATCCTTCTGGTGAAGAATACCTGAAGCTGGTATCCAATGCAAAAGTCTTGGGTGTCAATTTTCCATCTTGGTTTAGTTGTAGTACTGTCGAGTATCCATAAAAGTCTGTAGCAACTTCAAGATACTCTCCGGAAATTGAGTCGGCCTTGACTTTAAGCACTTCAACTTCTATTATATCAAATCTTTGGTTAGTTTGTGCTGACAGACAACCAAATGACATAATCGTTAGCAATATTACTACTAACACTTTTTTAATTTCTGATATCAAATTCATATTCAAATTATAAAATTTCTATTCCTCGCAAAAATATATCAAAAAGGGCAGTCTCCCAAATATGATATATGAATTGGTTCTTGGACTTCCAGAAAATATCCATGATTGAAAATCAGCTTGGAGTCATCATCTTCAACAATGTCCATCTTAATACCCAACAAATCTTCTATGTCCGATTTTTCTTTAAGCATTGTTTTGGGTATATATGATTCGTTCACTTTATAACGATATCTTAAAGGCATCATTACATCAAGCATCAGGCAGAATTTTTTTAATGCCCATTCTTTTTTAACTATAATGACAAAATTCTTGTCGTTCTCGCCATATGCAAATAATGATTTATAATTTATCCCATCCAATATAGATGTTACTATCTGGAAAAACTGGGAATGTTCAGTTTCTAAATATGATTTGAAGTCTTCATCTTGTGTTAGGATGTTGAATTGATACTCGCATTCCATCCACTCTCCTGAAATATCAGGGTCAAAACCGTTCTCAGATAAACCAAGTGAGAATATCATCTCAAATAATCTATCTTCACGGTAAGTAAGCTTTATCTTTGCCTGATATGAATTCCTATCAATAATAAAGTTGCTACTCTTTATATCTGGCCATCTATCTATAGTTGCTTCATGCTGTAGAAGAGGAAGCATTTCATTTAATTGACTGTAGATAGAATGAAACCTCCATCCCGTTGTATCTGAATTAAACCAGGACATTGGCTTGATGCTACTAACCAAGATCTCTATTACACTGATAATTGTTTCTGATACATCATCAATTGATGAAGTGAAAGTGAGGCCCCAGTCTAAGTCTGACAATTCTGCATCTATTCCTTTGTTCCACAGGTTTAACATCAGGTCTTCCGCAAAAGAATTAACGGAAACTATACTTTCTTCAAAGTTATCAGCTTTAAAGAGATAGTTATAATCGCAAACATATGATTGAGTACCATCTTTATATTCACACGAAGTAAATATTGCAGTTAGTGTGTGTTGATGATTATTGCCATCGATATACCTAAACCTAATACCCAATGAATGATCATAGGTATTATATTCCAGACAGAAACTGTCACTATTGATTCCTTCAATTTTGAGTTCATTTGCTAAAGATTGTAGTGAATATAGATTCTCAGCAAACTGTTTCATCTCTATTGAAGCATCAATAGGTAGTTCTGCTTTTATAAATTGAGCTGACTTGGGATCTGGTGTCATTTGGTAATCCTGAAATAAATTTTCTTATAACAATCAATCTTCAGTTCTCATTGAAGAAGTAAAAAAGCCGACAGGACGACGACTCTCTCTATCCTTTTTCTGTTTTGATTCTATTTGCTGATAACTATGACGAATAGCCTCCTTTGTATCAAAAAAGGAATCGAGGACAGCCTTAATAAATGGTACATTATCTGGACAAGCCGGGTGAAGCATTATGTCACGTCGGCTATGGAAACCAATAACCCCATCTTCATCGGGAGTAGTCAACACCACTGTAGGACCGAAATTGTAGTTGGTTACATTTACTGCCTCGCGAATTTTTGGCATATCCGGGTCATTTGACTTTATTCCTGCCCACATCGGATCCCAAATACGAACATATCTCTTCCCAAACTCCATATGGAAGTTCTCGCCCTGATAACAGATACCCAATGAGCCATCTTTATTGACTTCCGGCTGACAACCCAGTTTCTTTAAGCACTGAATCGCAATTTCTTTAGCCTCAACATCATCTTTTGATGTTAGTTTGTGACCGGCACCTTTCATATTGTGCCATAGCCCAAGTATCATCCCCCATATGTAGGGGAGTCCAAAAAGCATCGGAATGGCGATAGCACCCCAGTTTAGTATTTCGTAATGAATGCCGACGACAATAGCAACAGTTAGTAGAATAGCGAAGATTGGATATACCCATGATTTGAGATTGGAGTTTTCCCACCATTCCTTTATCTTTTCGGGAATCATATCTCTACAATTGTAAATCAGTACTAATGCTAATATTACAATGATGCCGTACATATTTATCTTTTGATTATAAGTTTTTTACCAGGATTGTCTATTTCTATTGACCCAAGACGTCCGAGAACTGTCTGTCCGAGAAGTAACGGGGCCTTTTGGTTGCGTACTATTGAGGCACGGACATTGTTAAGATGCAGTCCTCCGAAGTCAACATTACGGAGATTTACAACCGTTCCCTCTGAAATACCGCCGTTGGCATCTACAAATCTTTGTGATCCGATGAAATCCTCCTTTTTAAGATAACCGTTTTTCAGCATGAAATTTGCCTCAACCATTGAAAGAGAGACTGTGCTTGCTCCTGTATCGAAGATAAAACTTAAAGGGAGGTCGTTGATTGTGCATTTTACCGAGACACAACCACTATCTGCGGTGAACGGAATATTAGTAATTTCGTATTCCTGACCAACTAGTTCATTATTGTCAGAACTATCATCAAACTCTGAAATCGGCTTATTATATTCATACATCAATTCCTCAAATCCTTGAGTTCCTCGCAGTTCCTTCAAGTCATCATCACTCATAACATGATGAAACCGTCTGAAGCCGAGTTCAAATGCCTTGCGGAGATTTGTCAATGATTTGTCAAGATCTCCCATACGTGAATAAAAACAAGCACCATCATAATAGTTACCGCAATCTGTCGGATCATTCGCTATTATCTGCTGCATGAAATCAATAGCCCGTTCTTTTTCACCAAGAGCAAGCAAAGCATACATGGCGCATGATTGATTGTTGGGGATAGTATCAAGCTCCACAACTTTGCGATAGGTTTCAAGGGCTTTATCGTTATCCCCCTTGCGCATCAGCATGTCACCCTTTCCAAGATAAGCATAGGCATAGGTCGGATCCAACATTATTGCCATATCATAGTCAGATAGAGCATCGTCAGTTCTTTCGGAATTGTCCTCAAAGAAACCACGACGATAGTAACCATAGAAAAGAGCAGGAGCTTTATCAATAAACCGTGTCCATTCTTCTATAGCACCTTCAATATCCCCGGACTCACCAAGAATATCACCCTTAGTCGATATGAGATCCAAATCGTCAGGTCTCATCTGCTGTGCCTCTGTGATAACTTCCAACGCTTTGGTAAAATTACCTAAACTTTGGTAGCAATCGCCCATGAGTTCAAGGAATACCGGATGAGCATCAATATTATATGCCTCTTTGAGAGCCTCTATGGCTTCAGCGTACATCTTCCTATCATTATAAAGCTGACCCATGTAATAATACCATTCTGCGTTATGAGGATTCTTTACAGCCATTCCCTTTAACTTGGTAATGACAAGTGTTGTCTTGCCTTCAGGAAATTCAAAAAGATAATGATGGGCTTTAGCATCATTGTCGATTGACAATGCCTTCATGATGTCATCAACGGCTTCGAGATACTTACCTAACTTTAAATAGCTCTCAGCACGAAAAGCGTAACCCGACGAATAATCATCATACATACCTATTACAGTGTTGTATTGGCGTACAGCCTCATCATAATTTCCAACGGCATAGGCATCGCGTCCCAGTCCCATATATCCCATGACACTCGCCGGATTCAATGAGACAATCTGACGGTAGTTCTTGTCTGCTTCGTCATAGCGTTTTAATTCATACAGGATCTGTCCATAACTCTCCAATATGTCCGCATCTGTTGGGTTTACATTGAGGGCAGTGACATAGTCTTCCATAGACTTGACAGTATCGCCTGCAATGGCATAAAGCTGGCCTCTTGAAGCATAAGACCGGGCTACAAATTCCTTGTCCTTCTTTGGAAGTTTCTTCAAGGCAGTGTTGATAGCGGACATGGCACCGCTATAGTCCTCCCCATCGGCCTGTAAAACAGCCATTGTGAAGAAAGCATACCCATTGTTGGGGTTATCTGTTACCTCTTTTTTCAGAAAATCGATAGCTTCCGCTTTATTCCCTTTCTTAGCTTCCTCCAAGGCTCTGGAGAAGTTGTAGGACTTCATGACAGATTGAGGTTGTCCCATTGCTGAAACACATCCAATCAAGATTGAAAGGATTGCCGTAAAGATATATTTGAGTTTCATTTCTTTTTACCTAAAACTGCATTAATGATAGCGCCTCCTATTTTACGTTCCAGCCCGTTTCGGGTGGTGGGGATGCCGGTGGCTTTGGCAAAATCCCGCTTCAACTTGGAAACGCCTATAGCACGTTTCCAAGAGAAGCTGAGTCCGGGTACTTTCATTGTTACACTACGAATCAAATGAGTCTCGTTCTTTCTTGTAGGATCGATACACTTCTTTCATTTCTTCATCATCACTGTCCTCACATGCACCCATAAGGCTATCAAAACACATCCGTGCTTTCATTGATCCTCTCGACATCACGGATGCCCTGACAAGTTCTGCTGTTTTGTAGCCGGTACGGAAAGGCACACTGACACCATTGGTCATTCTTGACAATTCTTTGAACCAGGGCTCTCCCGTTATGGTCACGGTATCAATCTTGATTTTGTTGTCGGCCGCTTTTCGGGCTTCTATTCGCCAGTCAATCTGATTGTCTTTTACACACTCACCGTAAGTGTATCCCAGTTCGTGAGGGGCAGAATCTGCAATCAGGAGAATTGAGCGAGTAGAACCTTCACGCCAAGGTGTTTCTTCCACAATTTTCTTTATTACAAGTTCATAGAACTCGTCTCCATCGCCGCCACTGGTATCTTTGGAGGTCATGACAAAACCGATAAGTTCATTTACATTGTCAGTGGGAGGAATCACCTGATAAGCATCTCCAAACTCCTGAGGATTTTTCATGTCGCAGTAGTCGCCAAAAGCAACGATGCCAAGTCGAAGATCATCATTCTCTTTGAATAGTTGCGGGATGAGATCGGAAACCTCCTTTCGTACTGCACCGATATACTGTGCCATTGAGCCGGTGGTATCAAAGGCAATAACCATGTCTAGTTTGCCAATGTTCTTAGGTGCAACATCGCTGAATGCCTTTTCTTCCTTCACTGCATCCTTCTCAGATTGTACGTTTACCTCCAACTTAACCTCTGTTTCAATTGGAGTTGAATACACGCTTGTTGAAGTCTCATCTTCTGAAGAAGCCAATATAGGCTCTTCAGTTGGTTTCTTTCTGAATAAATCGAAGATACTCATTTGTAGTCTAAATTTAGTTAGTCAATGTTCCAATAGGCATCGGGTTCACCATCAAAGATAGTGTCAATGTCATCATCACTGTAGCCCTCTACATCATGGGCGTAAGTACCGGCGTATTCGTCCTCGTACTCGTCGTAGTCGTTGTAATAACTCATTTTGGTCTCTGTATTGATTGTGTATGTATTCTTATACCTTGAATAGATGTTTTGTCAACATGTTTTCTTAGAAATTTAACTTGCTTTTAAAATTTCTTGATTATTATCCTGATCTATCTGCTCCACCTGCATATGTCCGATATGCCATTTGCCACAATAGTCACATTTATATGCCGACATTGGACGAGTGTCTTCAGGATGGAACATAATGAATCGGTTGCACGCTTCGACAGCTTCTTCATAAGTGTTGTAGCTAAATTTGGCAGCAAGTACCTTCTTTCCTTTGCAATTTTGTTTTACAACTTTCCAATGAGTTCCAGGCGCACGGAGTTGTGCATCATAGTCAGTGTACCTTTTGCTGTAAAGGCTGAAAGATGTGGCACGTCTGATAGACTGGCGGTAACGGTTAGTTTCACGATCCTTTTTGCGGATATTCTTATGCACGGCCTGGGCCGCTCTTTTCTCTACTATTCTTCTTACCAGCTTCGTTGTTTCTTTATCATCAGTATGCCAATCGGTAAAGGTTACTTGTCTTCCGATCTTACGGATTTTCTCCTTTGCAAGCCTTTTTGTCAGGGGGCGATACTTTTCAGTCATACCTTGGTCGGCATAAGACTTCTCCACTCTTTTTACAGCCTTATTCTCCTGTGCTTTACAGAGAATCTTGAGTGCCGTTGTCAACGAACGGATGAGATCTTCAATCTTGGCGAATTCTGACAGGGCATAGTCCCGACAACGCTGTACGACTCGTTTTATGTCTTTACTCACACCATTAGCTTTTACCACCTTGGCTATAGCGGTGAAGTCATGGTTTAATACGGAATCATCTAGTTTCCCGTAGTTCATTAGCATCTTCAGCCAGCGGTTAAAGATGTAAGTGAGGTTAGTGAGTTCATTACCGAATTGTTCGGTAGAGAGGGTTGTTGGAAGAATTGCGTTGTAGCACATATTTATATGGGTTTAAGTTCTTAACTGACTTTATATGCCACAAACCTTCACAAGGTCAACATATTTTTTCAAATACTTTTAAAAAATGTTGATTCAAATCTACAATACTGGTATAGACGCCAATAGCCTATTTTTCATCCTATAGAATGCTTTTTTGTGGAGACAACAAACCCCTGCCGACAACGCCAGGGGTGACAAGCCAAAGTAATTTTAGTATTTTACCGGATTACCCTTATCAATTAACAAGAAGGGCTTAGTATCATTTTTCTCGATGTGTCGAAGCATGGCGTCAACTACCCATTTATCTTCTGCGGATTTATGTCGGAATAGAATTTCTTTTGCTTCTTTAAAACGACCCGACTCACGTAGCAGTTCAGCATGAAATAACTCATAATCTTCTGATTGGTCTATACCGTCAAGAAGTTCTGCGATTATCCCATTATAGATTTTTATATCCTCTTCAGTCGGTGGAAAGGCAACCTTCTCCGGCTCACGTCGGAAGCTATCATTATATGCCATAAAAATCTGATGATTGAGAATCCAACGTTGCATTCTCACAAGCGAGAGTGCTTCCATCTGCTTTTTAGCTCTGATGAGTTGCGAATAGGTCAAATTGCCCAATTCCCCGAAGCTTCTCATCTCTGATTCGGGATCATCAGAATATTTATGCTTTGCTTGTTCTATAAAATAGAACTTATGACAATGAGGGCACTCCTGAATAGGAGAAACTTCCGGAAGCATGGGATAGTCGCGACGTGTGTCGCTCCAAACTGTGGCACCACAAGTGTTGCCACTAACGAGGCTCATAACCTCTTTTGTGCTGCCACAGAAAGGGCAGCTCAAAATGTTAGCAGGTCCTGGTATCATGATAATATATATTTATTACATCATCGTATACCAAGACCGGCGATAAGGTAAACACGGTTAATCGAGTTGCTCTAAGATTTTTTTACAGTGATTTCCAAAGGGAGTTCCTTGGGTCTGTGATTCAAGAGTTTTGAGAACTTTAATTGCATCTGTCTTTTTATGAAGTTTCAGATAAGCGACAGCAAGATTCCATCCGGCATCCTGAAAGCCATCTCGGTAATAAACCAATTTGCCATCCTTCTCAATCGTGCCCTGATACAACCGTTCCAAACTGGGCAATTCTTCTTTTATCTGTTTGATTGAGGCTGAGGAAATATCAAATCCTCCCTTTGGAGCGGTTATATAAGCCTCGCTCATATATAATGCACTGTCGCACAACTTCGCATTCATAGAATTGATACTGGGTATCAATACAATCAGAATAACAGCGGCAGCTGAGAAAGCGGCAGCTATCCATGGTCGGAACATTTTAAATCGTGACTTGCTTGGAGCTTTGAAATCAACCTCTGAGGGTTCGCTAATTTCACTATCAGCAGCTATCGATGCAGCAGCAACTCGGTATAATGGTCTTCTTGAAGCCGATGAATATTCATAGTCATAGTCACGGGAAGCAGCATAGACTGGTTGGTAAATCATATCTTCAAACTCCTCTTTACTCATTTTGCGCATTTCGGCTGCAAAATCAGCATTTTCCTGCTCTGCTTCCTTGATTAAACCATCGATTATGATTTCATCAAGGTTCTTGTCTAAATCTTTCTCTTTCATAATCTATTAGTTTAATTGTTATCCAAGATTCCTAATCTACGAACGGCATTTTTTACACGAGCCTTCAATTTATCCATACAGCGATTCTTTGTAGTTATGGCGCTACGTGATGAATTATAGTTCATCGCTTCCGCAATCTCTGTCATAGAGAATTCATCGAAATAGTACATCTTAAGAATCTTATTGCATGGATCCGGGATATAGCTCAGTTCAGCCCCCAGTACAGCCTGAAGGTCAGGGTTTTCATAAACAGAGGTGTAATACTCATCCAGTTTTCTTGCACCTTGTTCATATTCAAATTGCTTCCTATTAAAGCTTTCCTCGTCCACTGAAAGTTGTCCCATTGTTTCAATTGGAGGACGGCGTTCAAAATCTTTGATGGCTTGACGTTTCCCAATCAAAAAAAGTAATGACTTCCATTTATTGTCAGTGGCTCGATTGTCCAAGATGATTTTTCTTAGCTCCATCCAGCAATCGACATAAAGATCCATTGCTCCGTCATAATCAATGACAAAGTTGGCGCGTATGTAGTTTACAAAGGGCAGCTTATACTCTTCAAACCATCGGTGAGCTATGTTGTCGTAGTCGTAGGCCATTTTTACATGTGCAGATTATCTCAATTAACTGCAAAATTAGCAATTTTTCCCGAATTAAACACCACGTATGCAGAACTTTTAGTAACTTTGTAGATTATTTTCTAAATAAAATAGTCTATTCTCACAATTATGACTGTAACGCTTATAGTATTGCTCGTTATCACGCTTCTGGCAATCCTTATTCTGCCCTTTAGCCGTGCGCTTATGAAGGACAGAGCCGAATTGCATGAGAACCCACTGGATAAGAAATTCAGTATTCTCATATCACGTATAAACCATTTAATGATGAATGGTTACGGTGAAGTCGTGAAGTTCAAAGATGACCCACGCATGCTTAATCTTTTTGACGACAACCATGCAAACATGATTGTCCACTTCTATTATAGCACAGGCAGTCTCACTATCACACTAAAGTATAAATATTTCCAAGTCGAACTTGTGAAGAAAATGCAATTCGACAATATGCGTCAGGCTGAGACCTTTCGTCAGCAGGATGTGGCAAACCATTTTGTTGAAGAAGCAAGAATAGCTATACAACAACACCAAGCTAAAGTTGGGCGTGAAAGAGGACTGAAAGATGCTTCAGGCGATTTTATATTTTCAGAGCTCCCCTCCGATGGCAGCAACGATAATCCGGTAGATCTTGCAAGAGGAATGTATGATGCTCTTAGTCGAGAGCAAAAGTTGGCTTTGGTCAACTTAGGAAGGTTTATGTACACTGCCGATGGCAGTACTGACAGTGAATTTAAGAATCATCCGATGCTTTCTGATTTACTCCTTAACTTTCAAGTGAATTACAAGGAAGCGGAAGAAGAGTTTGCGAGAACTGGAGAAAAAGGAGTGATTGCTCAAGTGAAGAAAGCTCATGATGATGGCACCGGGGTAATTATTATGGTTATGCCTCTTCTTCCATTTACGGGCGATCAATTTGGACCAAATGAAATGCGTATCGAAAAATTCTATGAGCTATTTGGCAAAGCCGGTTATGAACAATCCATAATAGACAGTGAGATAGAAAAAATGATGGCTCTTTCACAAATGTTTGGCATAAAATGAAATTACGGATATTGTTTGCGATTCTCTCCGTAATGGTGTTCTTTTGCTTATCGGCAAAAATTCATACCCTATCTTTCTGCATTGGAGAATATCCAACTGA
This sequence comes from uncultured Muribaculaceae bacterium, assembly GCA_947632485.1. Lineage (GTDB taxonomy): Bacteria > Bacteroidota > Bacteroidia > Bacteroidales > Muribaculaceae > Lepagella. Next base: position 36,285 of record CANRPJ010000024.1, on the reverse strand, counting down.
GTCTGGTTGGAATGAACTGGGAGCAAATAATGATGCTCGTCTAATTAAGGATATCTTTACGGATGCGCAGGTAATAGTCAATGAGAAGGCAACCCATAAACGAATACTGAATGAGTTGGCTGTACTAAAAAGTAAAGTTAACCGAGGCGATACAGTCATCGTACACTTTTCAGGGCATGGGCAGCAAATTTTAAGCACTCAATCATCACATGAAGTAGATCTGGTAGATGAAGCTATTGTGCCATACGATGCTTACAAACGAAAATCAACTGCATACTTTGGACAAGCGCATATCACAGATGATATTTTTGGCCAATCTATTTATGATATAAGAAAAGCGGTCGGTTCCAATGGGCTAGTTATTTCGGTAATAGACGCTTGCCATAGCGATTCTATGGATAAGGATGCAGATGGAACCAGTGATGTCTATAGAGGAACAGATGAGATATTTGGCACAGAAGCACTATCTCCAGACAGTATTGCCAAATTAAGAGATTTGTATGATTCTCCCGATAAATCTCCAGTTGTCACTTCTCCAGAATTATCCAATGTTGTTTTCATAAGCGCGTGTGCCACTCACCAGCGCAATTATGAAATAAAAGTCGAAGATGTGCCATACGGTTCATTGACATATTATTTCTGCAAGATTTTTGAAGAAAAAGGTGTCGCAGATTTGAATGGCTTTCTATCCTGCTTATATAAGGAAATGACATCAGATAATATCATGAGCTTCCATGGCCAGACTCCGGTAATAAGGAACACGATTGATTGGAAAGCACCCTCTCAGGAAAAATATATACCTCCGACTTCTGAACCATCGGTGAGACAAGATAATTCAAATGTTTCATATTGGTGGATAGCTATTGGAGGGAGTGTTGCAGTTGTTATAATCATCTTCATATTATGTCGGAAGAGAAAGAAATAGAAGAATTTAAGCCGTCAAGTTGGCTATATGTATTCCTGTTCATATATTATTCAATATGGCTTCTTCAAGGATTTGGAGCCATTTCCCATTATTGGACATTTGGATTTGATGAATTCCAAAAGTACGGACTTATTGAGTGGCTGTTTTTCCCGGTTTATCTCATTGCAGCAATCTATTCTCTTTACGCTGTCATCAAGACACTTCGCGGAGATGCTGATTGTATCACTGCTCTGAAATGGTCGCTTGTCATAATCTTTCTTTATACTGGATATGACGACACACGAGGGCAAATTGCCACATATAATATCTGGGTATGGAGTATTGTATTTTTTGCTCGCCCACTATTCTATATCATCTTTTATCTCTATCTTTGTTTTGCAAAAGGTATCAAACGCAGGTACCCCAAAGAAGACAGACGCTTCGCACCGTCAGGTTGGGTATGGATAGGCATTCTAATGTTGTTTTTAACGATTGTTGCTATTGGTGGAGTTAAGCAATATAAGATAGACCAGTATTGCAAGAAGGTTGATATATCACAACTCAATCTTAAGAAAGGGGAAATCTCTGACGGATATATTATCTTTAACTCTGACAGGAAATGGACGGAGTGGTCACAACCGAAAGACACCTTGTGGATTGATGAGAGAATTGAAACTATTCCAACTTTAATGTCAGTGGACTCAATAAGTATGATATATCTGGCTTCAGGCCAATGTCTTAAACCGGATGCAAGAACTCACAACCGGATTATAGTGGCTTCGCTCGAAATTCTGCGTCAAAATGAATTGAATGGAGACTTGAAAGAAATAGCATTTGCTGACACAACTGTTAATGGCAACCAATTGATGGCAACATCTTTTGAATTAAGCAACGATTCTATAAAAGCCCATTTAACGGTCATGCACATAACAGACAGTATAAGTCCTAAGTGTGGAGTGTTTGTGCGTATTGACAAGGAAGGTTATGATTTAGATTGGCCGGTTATTTTTGCCAAAGGAATACGTTTTGACTTAAAGAATATCACCGAGGGTAAGAATGATAAAAAAGGCGATGATACCAAGCACGATCATACCTATAGGATTGGCAACGGCAATAACCAACCCTATACCTATCTGCTTGCCACCTTCAACAAGAGCAGCTTTCCATGGTTTTTCATCGGTGTAATGCACGCGAAGAACCGTGAAAGAGAAATAGCAGACGGCAAATGCTATAATATATTTGATTATTTGTAAAAGGCTCATATCAAACTACAAAGTTATGAAATCTGACGGATATGACAAAACTTCTTTAAAGAAACGTTTTCTTTTTAGTGGATTTTTTGCGAATTTGTATTACTTTTTCGCATTTCATATATACTTACTGCTCTCAATTCTTGGAGTGGCGCTTAGTATTGCCATTATTCTCTTTTTCGCCGAGATGCTTTTCCCGAAATACGTGCATCTTTTCAACTATTCCATGAGTGATAAGGTGTTCAGTGAACTTGTAACAGACCATAAGTATCACGAAGCCATTGCTTTTATGGATACTAAAAAGGATCTGATTAAGAATAGCGATGAGTCATACAGATACCGTCAGGAATTGGCAGATTGCTATATCCACACCGGAGACTATCCCAAAGCTTTGGAACAATACCGACTCTTGCGGCAAGAGATAGACAAAAAATTCAAGGAAGAACCGCCTGAGGTGACGCAAAAGCAACTGAAGAACTTCAAGGATATGATTGATGCCTGTTTCTTGAAAGAGGAATTTCGCATCTATTTGAAAATGGGAGATTTGCCAAATATCCGAAAATACAGTGGACTTATTACAGACAGCTACAAAGATGTGGATTGGGATAATCTTTTCGATTATTTTTCAGAGAAACAACAAGATAAATTGAGTCAGGCTCTCAATGGACGGAGTTTTGAAGATGGCTTCCAGTTGGAACTGATACAAGGAAAGTACCTGACTGACCCCACAGCCGGAATAGAGCAAATGGAAAAATACGCTATTGATGTAGCCAATTCAAAGGACTTCAATCAGATGTATAAGCTCCACCTATTTAACGAGTTGTTGCGAATGCTGTTGGAACAGAATGATACAATTAGCGCAAGATACTACCTTGAGTACGCCTTACAGATTGTGGACTCATTGGAATACAATAGCGTAATTTACCCACAGTTGGGCGAGCTGTCTGATTATTGCTATCGACTCAACGATATTGCCGATGGCAAACGATTGTTGAAAAAGTATCTTTCATATGTTGATGATACATACGATGAATCGGACATTGACTATGCTTTGGCTCATGCCAAGGAGTTCAAGTATCTGCAAGCAGAAGGAAATTGGGAAGAGTTGTCTGAAAGAGCGGATGAAACGAGTAAGTCATTGAGAAAACAAATATCACGCAACTTCACCGGCATGACCTCAGCCCAAAGAGAGTTTTTCGTAAAGCAATTCATGCCTGTGTTTGACTATGTTAATAATTTGGTGGAACTTAAGCCCGATGACAAACTCGCGACGGTTGCATTTGACAATAATATGTTCCTCCGGGGATTGCTTCTGCGCTCAGAATCAGCACTTGGCAACGCAATAGCTGCAATGAATGACAAGGAGTTGCTTGACAAATACAATAGATATGTTGAAGCATCCAAAGAACTCGTTTCGCGGCAATACATATCAGGCCCCGGTAATTACATCAAAAAACAACAGCTTGAAAAGGAGATTGGAAGCCTTGAATCTGAACTCGCAAACAAAAGTATGGAGTTCCGTAGAGAAAACGCGGATGTGGTTCTATCTTCATCCCAACTCCGAAAGTCTCTGGATAATGATGATGTCGTTATTCAGATTATAGAAGGTGACAAGACATATTATGCCCTTGTTTTAGATAAATCAGGGACTGTCAAATATGCTCCTATAGGAGATAAGATTAAAGTAACTCATTTACTTGATGATAGAATCGGTATATATACTGACTTCAACTCTGCCAAACAGTTATTGGCATCAATCCTGCCTGTCATCAATGGAAAGGACGTTTACCTGACTCCAACCGGAGTATTCAACAAACTGTCTTTAGGAGCATTTCCTATAGAATCCAATGGCAAGACATTGGGTGACATAACCAAAGTTCACTTGGTGATTTCCCCGACAGCAATTCCTAATGTTAAGTCAAGTAACGCTTCGATGGATCTGACCGCTAAAAATACTGTATTGTGGGGCGGAATCAAATATGGAAGCGTAAATGATTCTATCGAATATTCCGCGCAATTTGGCAGTGTTATTCTCAGAGGGGAGGAATTACGCTATCTCCCCGGATCGCTTAAGGAGGTCACCGGTATTGCTGAGCTGTTACGGAGTCATCGAAACAAAGTAACGGTCATCACAGCTGATTATGCCACCGAAAAATCATTGACTGATCGAAGCGGACTGAAGGATTATATCCTTCATATATCCACACACGGCTTCTTCCACGATTCTGATGCATTTGAGAATCCCATGCAGAACTCAGGCCTGTTGTTTGCAAACTCGCAAAAATATTGGATGAACGATTCAATCGCTTCAACGATTAATGAATCTGACGGCATACTCCGCGCTGACGAGATTGCAAACCTTGATTTGAGTGGTTGTCACCTTGTGGTACTTTCAGCTTGCCAAACCGGACTTGGTGCAAGTAACACAGAAGGTGTCTACGGCTTACAACGAGCCTTCAAATTGGCAGGAGCCGAAAGTATTCTAATGAGCCTCTGGAGCGTGGACGATGCCGCCACACGTGAACTCATGACCCTATTCTACAAAAGCCTACTCAACGGACAAACACCCGATGATGCTCTGACATCTGCAAAAAATGAGTTGCGCAGAGTTGGCTACAGTCCCGACAAATGGGCAGCCTTTGTACTACTCAACTAACGATTACGCGCCATTGTACGGAGCATTGCATTGAACTCAAGATAAGAATCTTGCGAAATTGACACCATTCTTCTACCTCCGAAACGCACAAGAAGAAAATTGTGAATCCAGCTACCGTTGTGATTTTTCACTCCGGAACTCCATGGTAAAGCCTTCTGACAAAATTTGATATTTTCGTCTAAAAAACTGAATTGCATTCCAAATCCCTTTCGCTTCAAATCCTCAAACAACTCCAGAGCAGATAGATACTGCTGACAAAGCATCAATGCCGAAGCATACTCACACTCATTCTGAGGATTCGGCATCTCCTCATACCTTTGTGCCAACATAGCACAAAGCATTCTGTTCATCTTATACCTCCTCCGGAACCTCCGATAGCTCAAAAGCCATAGCACAAAGAGTATTACAATGAATAATTTCATATATCTATTGGTATTTAGAATACAAATTTACACAAAATATCTGAGTATCAGGAATCATAGCTCAAAAATTATTTTGAATATAGCAAATTATTTTATATCTTTGTAGCGAATTTTAATATAGAATCAATGGAGAAACAATTTAATCGCATTAAGGAAGTAATGGAAAAACAAGGAGTCAAGCAAACATGGTTGGCCGAAAGGCTCGGTAAGAGTTTTTGCGTGGTCAATTCATATGTTTGTAACCGACGACAGCCAAGTATTGAAGTCCTTTTTGAAATAGCCACACATTTAAGAGTTAATCCCAAAGACTTACTAAACACAGAAACCATACCCACTCATAAAGTAAAAGTTAAATCGAACTGTTGACCTTTTTCCAAAATCTGGTATATATAGAAAAACAAAACATCAATTATGAGCGACTCCCTAAAGCTGACAAAGCTATTTCACATAGAAGAAGGAATCGGTTTCCTTTCACAAGATACCACTTTTGTGGGTATAGACTTCGGCACAAGTACTACCGTTGTCTCAATGTCCACATATAATCCTGTTACAGGAGACATCGAATGTGAAAGTCTCCAACTTCCTCAGAAAGATAAATTTGGTGCCGATATGTATGGAGAACTTTTCCCTACAGTCATTGCTATAAATCAAGCAACCGGTAAGCCTCTCTATGGGCAAGGTGCTTATGACCTTAAATGGAATCCCGATTACACTTTTGGAGTTAACTTGTGGCATTCATTCAAAATGGAACTGGGCAAGGATCTCGGCCCCCGTTGGTATGAGAGTCTGCAGAGTAAAATTAAATCACCACAAGACGCTACACGTCAGTTTTTCAAATTCTTGAAACGTTCTATCGAAAAAGCAATAGCTGAGAGAGGTTTGCCGAAGAAGATAAAGTATGCCGTCAGTATCCCGGCTTCATTTGAGAGCAACCAGCGCAATGATTTAATGAAAGCTCTTGAAGAGAACGACATTATTGTTGATGGTTCTCTTTTCATCGATGAGCCTAACGCCGCTTTCCTTGGTTATATAAACAGCGGAGAAACCGCACCAATTGAAATGAGTCCGGAATACAATCCCAAAGTACTTGTATTTGACTTTGGTGCCGGCACTTGTGATATTTCTTTGCTGGAGATAACTGCCGACCATCATGGTATGCATTCCAACAACCTTTCCATCTCACAGTTCGCCGAATTGGGAGGCAATGACATTGACCGTTATATCGCCAACAATTTCTTACTGCCACAGTTGCTCAAAGCCAACAACCTTGATGGTGAAAACGATTTCCTGACGAGCAAACAGAAAGAAGCAGTAGCCAATCAAATGCTTGGAATTGCAGAGAATATGAAGAAACGTCTATGTGAAACTGACTTTAACTATCTTCTTTCTGACCCCGATGTCATGGACGAGGTTGTTGCAGCCGGAAATGGTATAGAGATTGACACAAGCGACCTTTCTATTCCAACAAATAGCGGAACACTTACCATTGACAAACTTTGGATAAGTTATGCCGACTTCATCAACACGATGAAAGTCTTTTTTAAGACTCCACTATTTGCTAACCTCGGGGCATATACTATAAAAGGTCAACAAAAACGTTACAACAGCGTTCAGACTGCTATCAACACTGCTCTTACAAAGGCACACGTTGATAAAAACGAGGTTGACTATGTGATTATGATTGGCGGTAGTTCAAAGAATCCCTTTGTCCAGCAAAAGTTAAAGAAGATTTTCAGTGAAGCCACCGTGATGATTCCTCGTGAGTTGCAGGCTCTTGTTTCACAAGGAGCATCAATACATTCAATCCTCACTAACGCATTCGACATTCAGGCTGTTCGTCCAATCGTGGGAGAATCGATAATTGTTATATCTCAAAATGGCAATGTGCCTGTGATTCCAGCCGGAACTGAAGTGCCATTTTCAGCAACAGTAGAGGATGTTTTCACTACTGGAGACAGAACCTATAAGGAAATAGAAATTCCGGTATGCGTTGGTAGCGACAAGAAGATGCTACATAATCTCAAACTTAGCCGTCAAAACGGAGAAATCTTTCCAGAGAATACCCCGGTTACACTCCATTTCAATATGGATAGTGACAAAATTTTGAGAGTCAAGGCAGAGGCACTTGGCCAAGAATGGGATGCCGTATGCGAAAACCCATTAGACAACATGGCGTTGACCGATGGCGAAGCCAAAGTCTTGAAAGCTCAAAGGGCATCTTATGTATCGGCTGAAAACAACGGTAATAAACCTACGGCTTCAGCACTTGATGCACTGAGCCGTGCTTATGAAGATAACAATCAAGAGTTTATGGCAGCTGAGACGCTGGAAGAGCGTATTCAGTATTATCCCACAAACTCCTTGTATAATCGCATCGGTGTTCTTTTTCACAATAGCGGAAATTACAATCGTGCGATAGCCTATTTCCGCAAAGCTCTTAAGAATGAGCCTAACAACGCTACTGTCAATAATAATCTTGGACACGATCTCATTTGCATAGGAGATTATAAAAATGCACGTCCGTATTTGGAGAAAGCAGTAGAACTAAGAGGCGATTATGCCATTGCCCTTACTGTCTTGGCAGACTTGGAGAAAGCGGAAAAGAATGGCGAGCGAGCAAAGGAATATTATCAAAGAGCATTCAACCTCTTCAGCAGAGACTGGGAAAGAAGCAATCTCAGCGACTGCGAAAAGGGCTGGTTTATTTCAGTCGCCCGAGAAATGGGCGAAACAGATATTGTTTCCAAACTCCAAGATGAGCGTCGCAAAAACACCCAATCACGAGGCTATTCTCTTGATAAGACCCTTTTCGGAACAAATAAAAATGCAGAATAATGAAGTGGCTACCCGGTGAGAATGACTTGGTAAAGGAGCAGACAGACTTTCGCAATAAAGTTTGGACTGAGAACGGAAATGTTTACATCTCCGGCTTTCCCGGTTCCGGGAAAAGCGTATGTCTCCTATATGCAGTAAAGACAATCAGAGACAAGAAACCAGATGCAAGCATTCTCTTTGTTGAGTTTACACACTCATTGATAAAGATGATTGAATCAGCCCTGAATGAATTGGGAATAAATAATGTGACTGTTGTTACATACGATGATTTCAGAAGGAATTATATAGGTCCGTATGACTTCATTATATGTGATGAGGTACAGGACGTTTCCCGTAGTCTTATAGAACTTATGGCGAAACGAGCCAAACGAGTGGTTGTTGGTGGAGATCCAAACCAGTCTATCTATGAAACATTGCCAAATAACGAGCCCACTATTGGCCCGGAGGAACTGAAAGGACTACTAACACCGGCAACCACGGAATTAACCATACTTCATAGACTCAACAAGTATATCATAAAAGGTATCAACTGTTTTTTGCCCGGAATGAGAATGCTTGCTGAAAAGTCTTCCATGCTAAAAAAACATAAACCAGTCTATCTATGGCATTGCATAGATCAGTCCGACGAAGTAAAACGTATAATGGAAGATGCCAAAACTGCTCTCAACTTTGGCGAGAGTGTAGCAGTATTGCTCCCTACGCATAACAAGATAGAAAATTTTGTCAATCTTTATCTGCAAGCAGCTGGAGTTAGTGCTTTTGACTTCAGTCAGGATAGACAATATGGTAAGCCAAATTATGGCCTGCTGAACCAATATCTAGAAAGACATGGCGTGAAGATGCAGTGTATCACCAATGGTTTTGGGTCATTAGTAACCGATTCTGACAAAATCATTCTTTCAACATATCACAGTTCAAAAGGTCTTGACTTTGACAAGGTTTTTATGCCTTTCTGCAATCAAGGCTACGGATCAGAGGATGACCCACGTTTATTTATGGTTGCAATGTCAAGAAGTAGAAAAGACTTGACTCTCTCATATACAACCAACATGAATCGTTTCCTTCAAACATTTTTCAATAACAAAGAGGTCTGCCAATTCATTGATTTCAAAGATATGGCTAAAGGCCCCAGTATATTTAACAACTCGGATGACGAGGACGATTGGTAAGAACTATGGCAGCGAAATATAACCACTTAGTACTTGTTAGGCGTGATGAAGTCGTTGAACTTTTTAAGAACGGCATCATCTATCCCTCATCCTCCATACAGTTTAATGGGGATTTATCTTCTCTCACAACCAAAACCAACGTTGTACTTGAAGTTTTCAAAAAAACGCCTTCTATTGAATATAGCATAAATTACTTCTTGCTGTATTGCGTGACAAACAATAAGGTATTGTCAAAAGGTTTGAATATAACAGACCTGGTATCAATTATTCCATTGGACGAAGACTCCTACCGAATGGGGTTGTCTTTAGTTCCGGAGGTTAAGCTTGAACAACCGATCTTTTCAGCCATATACGGTGATTATCTGGAGTATGCAGCTGTTCAGAACGCTGCTAAAGGGATCGAAAACATTTCTTGTATTTTCGAGACAACCGATTTGTGGAAATCCATCAAGAAATTCCCCAAAAAGAATCTCCCAGAAGTAGTTGCACTCATAATGGATGAAAACGGCAATCAACAACCATCATCTATCTGGGAATATCTTCTCACATACACTCGCAATCAGATATATCCAAATGATACAAGGGGAGCATTCCTTGATACTATGTCGGTGGTGCAAAATTTCACCAAAGGACGTGTCGATATGAAAGACCAAAAAACGACCACTTCCGGCAAGGTCATACTGGAATGTGAGAGTCCGACTTATAACAAATTGGTTGATTGTCTAAGTACATCCACCAACTTTGTGAAGGCTGCCGATAAGGGCTATAAGGATTTTTGGAGAATAGCACCGCTATACTTCATTTTGTTGGATATGTTGTCTAACGCTTCCGAGGATGGAACTCTTATAGGTGGCAAGCCAACACAGGCATTCACAGAGAGTGTTACAAATAATTTCGATTCAAAATTTTTGAATCCAGCCCTTCTAATGCTTGGTATTACTTTAGGTCAATCAAGCACCTACAAACTCCTGTACGCTGTGCTTAAACCAGAGTTGCCATTTTTGAGGTAGGTAAATGTTTACATCCAGTTTGACTTTGGTATAATAATATAAATGGATACCCAAAACGCTAATAAATACCACGAAAAGGTAGCCGTCATAGGTCTTGGCTATGTCGGTTTGCCTTTGCTGTGTCATTTCGCAGAAACCTATCCTACCTGTGGATTTGATATAGATAAATCAAGAATTAGACAGTTAAAAAATTCTGAAGATGCAAAAGATTGTGTGTCTAAGTCTTTGTTACGAAGATTAGAAAATGTTGAATTGACATCGGATTGGAATGAACTTAAGAATTATTCAGTTCTGATCGTGGCTGCTCCAACACCAGTTGACAAGGATAATATTCCTGACATTCAGGCGTTAAAAGAAATATGCGATAACATTGGGCACATAATATCTAAAGGGACTTCTGTGGTTTTTGAGTCAACGGTAGCGCCGGGGACTACGGAGGAAGTATGTATTCCAATCTTGGAAGAAGAATCCGGATTGAAAGTAAATATTGATTTTTTCGTTGGCTATTCACCGGAAAGAATAAACGTTGGCGATTCGCAACACAGCATCAACACAGTGCCTAAAATTCTGGCTGCTTCAAATGCTGATACACTCCTCCACCTTACCTCATTATATGAAAGGGGCCTTGGCTGCCAGATTGTTCCAGCACCTTCAATCAAAGTTGCTGAAGCTGCAAAGTTGTATGAAAACGTCCAACGAGATGTATTGATCGCTCTTGCAAACCAATATTCCGAATATTGTAATGTTGAGGGAATTGATATTCAAGAAGTCACTGAATGTGCCTCAACAAAGTGGAATTTTGCAAAAGTCCACCCTGGACTCGTTGGCGGTCATTGCATCGGTGTTGACCCTTATTATCTGTTGGCCAGAAGTTCATCAAAAGGTTTGCAACTTCCCTTGGTTACTGTTGCACGTAATATTAATGAAAGAGTCGTTAAAAAAGTAGCTGAGAATATAGTTAAGAGACTCGCGGACATTGTAAAAGGAGACCTGCCGACTATGAAGATTCTTATACTTGGGTTCTCGTATAAAGCAGATTGTAAGGACATCCGAAACACAAAAGTCAGTGACGTTATTACAGAATTAGAAAAACATTTTAAACAGGTAGATTGCTTCGACCCATACGTAGACGCGGATAAGGCATTTAATGAGTATGGCATAACTGTCAAAACAGAGATGTTCTCCATCGATGATTACGATGCTGTAGTGGAATTAGTTCCACACAAGTGCTTCAATGGAATTAACAAAACTATTTCAATTAACGAGTTGCTATGAAAACAGTAAGAAAACATCTACGATTCAATGTGGACATAGTAAGTCATTGTAATCTTAACTGTAAGTGTTGTGGTCACTTTAGCCCACTTGCGACTCCGGAATTCATTGATCCGGCTGAGTTTCAAAAAGACCTTGAAAGGATTGTTTATTTAACCAATGGTGAAATCGACCGTCTTGAACTTATGGGCGGAGAGCCATTGTTGCATCCTCAGATTTGTGAATTTATTAAGATTAGTCGGGATCTATTTCTCAAAGCAGAAATCAACATCTGCACAAATGGAATTTTACTGGCCAATCAGACTGCCGAGTTTTATGAGACGTGTGCTTCTAAGAATGTTTCCATCGCAATAACAAACTATCCTATAAACTTGCCATGGGATAGAATTAAGGAAATACGTGAGAAACATAAGGTTAATATCTATCTTGTTAACACCCATGGCTCAGATAAGAGACTATGGTATAAGAACCACCGAGATCTAACCGGTTCACAGGATATTGAATCAAATTTTGACAAGTGTCCGTGGGGTAATAATTGTGTAATTCTGGAACATGGAAAATTGGCAACCTGTGTTATGCCATTTAAAGCACCTTATTACAATGAATTCTACAAGACGAAAGCTTTCGAGATCTCATCATCAGATTATATTGATATTTACAAAGCCAAGAGCATAGATGAAGTATTGGCTTTCCTGGCAACTCCAATCAATTGCTGTCGATACTGTAAACCTACAGAGAACGAGTTGATTGAGTGGGGTACATCAACAAAATCTATTGAAGAATGGACTTGAACAAAGAAATATACGAAATAACCAGAGCATCAATTGACCTCTGCACAAGATGTCAATTAAGTTGCATCTGTTGCTCCACAAGCAAAGGTATTATCCGAAATGGCTTTGTTAAAGAGGGACATATGTCATTTGATATGTTCCGTCATATAGTTGAGACAAATCCCGAATTGAAAGAATTTGAGATGTCAAATTGGGGTGAAATCTTTCTTAATCCTGAAATTCTTGACATTTTAGAGTATGCCTACAAAAGAGGGGTCAAATTATATTGTGGGAATGGAACAAATTTCAACTATGTGCCAGATGCTGTGCTTGAAGGTCTTGTAAAATATAGAGTGGTATACTTGAATCTATCCATAGATGGAGCCTCACAAGAAGTTTATGTAAAGTATCGCCGTAATGGCAATTATGATAGCGTAATCAGCAACATTGAAAAACTCAATGAATTCAAACGGATATATAACTCTCCATACCCAAAACTTTCATGGCAGTTTATAATATTTGGCCATAACGAGCATCAAATTGAACTTGTCAAGTCTGAATGTCAAAGGTTAGGGATGGTATTCAATCCAAAATTGAATCATTCCGACTTCTCCCTAGTATGTGATTCCGAATACGTAAAAAGTGTTACGGGACTTAATTATTCAAGCCGGGAAGAATTTCAAAAGAAGACAAAGAAAACATATAAAAGTCCATGTTGTCAATGTCTATTCTCACCTCAAGTTAATTGGAACGGAGACGTGCTTGGCTGTTGTGTTAACAAATGGGGCTCTTTTGGCAATGTGTCTCAAAACACACTGCGAGAGATAATGGAAGGTGAAAAGTATCAGGCTATGATAGGTTTGTTGTCAGGAGAATCCGTAGATGAGACAATTGACCTTCCATGTCATGAATGCCCTAATCTTCAGACGGTATTGGAATCTCCAATTTCCCCTGAAGGCCTTGCTCAATATAAATCATATATACATCCCGCATTGAGACAGCATGAAATATAAATGTCCTATATGTACTGATTCGCAATGGCCGCTAAAGCAGGTGGGGTCAAGTTTCCATATATTGGAGGAGCAATGCGTCATAGGAGCCGGCTCTCGGCTTCAAAAATGCCACGGATGTAGCTCTACTGATAGAGATAGACTCGTATTTGTATACTTGCGAGATTATCTCAGAGTGTTTTCTGCTGAGTGTGGGATTAAAACAATCTTACATGTAGCTCCGGAACATTGCATTGCTCAATGGTTTCTTGAACAAAAGGACATATCATACATGCCTATTGACTCAAAGGAACATGGATATGAATATCAGGATTATATTATGGAAATGAATGTGCTGGATTTAGATATTCAATCAAATTCAGTAGATCTGGTTATCTGCAACCATGTTCTACAAGATATAGAAGAGGATTCCAAAGCCTTAGGAGAAATAAATAGAGTTTTGAAACCTGGTGGTAAAGCAATCCTACAAGTCCCCATATCAAATAGTGCCGACCATATAATTGAAGACCCTACGGTCAAAGACTATTCGGGAAGAGAAGCTATGTTCGGGCAAAGATTTCATTGTAGGATATACAATGAAAGCGGTTTCATTCATCGAGTCTCTGCTGTTGGATTCGATGTCGAGACTATAAGTATTAGTGATCAATATTCGGATTGCAGTTTAAATCCACTCGAAAAACTATTTGTAGCAAACAAACATCATGATTAAGCAAACTGGAAATAAAAATATTCGCAAGGTAGAAGCCCATGAAAACGATAAGAGTTTTCTTCGGGAATACTTCGACGCGCATCAGCATTTTCCCTTATTCCAACAAGTGCTGATTGAAACAAGAACAGACTGTAACAACCATTGCCCTTTCTGTCCTCATCATTTCAATAAAAAACAACTTGGAGTGATGTCCTGGGGCTGTTTTGTTCGGATTATTGATGACCTTGTATCTATTGGATATAATGGAAGAGTAGCTTTGATGGTGTCGAATGAGCCTTTGTTGGAGTCACGTCTTTGCGATATGATAAAGTACGCAAAACAAAAATCTCCAAGGCTTTTTCTTGACATAACAACCAATGGACGCCTGTTGACCTTAGAAATGGTTGACAATCTGTTCGCAATAGGTCTTGACAACATTAACATCAATGACTATCGTGGAGATCGAGACGATTTCCCAGACAAACTCTCCGCTAATTTGCCAGAAATAGCAGCCGCATACTCCAACAATCCCAAGATTACGATTCAAAAAAGGAGGCTTGACGAGTCTTGGCCAAACTACGGTGGAAATATCCCTCAGTCCATCGACGAGTCTCTGGGATTTTGCAACTTCCCTTTCAGAAAGTTGGTAATATCCTATGACGGTAATGTAGTTGTTTGTTGCGACGACTTCATGAATCAAACGTCATTTGGCAATGTGATGAATCAGACTTTGGTAGAATGTTGGAATGATGAGAAGTTCAATAAGTATAGGCGTGCGCTATTGGAGGATAAGCGTATTGGATTATGCGCGCAATGCAATGATGGTCAAAACTATTCTGTTTTCTAAAGATGATACTCAACAAAGAACAGTTTGATGCTTTCAGAATGGAAATAACCACATTCGGTAATATTCCAATTCTAAGCCAATATTGTGGTATTGGGTGTGTATTCTGTAAAGTCCACACGGATTCCTATCTCGGTCATTATCCCAAAATCCCAATGATTGACAAAGAAGATCTTTTAAAAGGATTTAGTTATGTAAATCCTAAAGTTAACTACGTTCGTCTTGGAGCCGGAGTGTTGGTCGCACCACACACCGACCCATTCCTTCATCCTGATATATATATATTTATAAAGTTAGCATCGGAATATTTTCCTGATAAAAAGATCTCTTGTGTTACAACCGGCGCGTATGTGCGCGAAGACAAACTGGAGTATCTCAATTCCATACCCAATTTTGGAATTGACTTATCATTGATAACGATGCAAGACAAGCGGGAAACTATTATTCCCCGCTCAGAAAGAGAAAGGACACAAACCCTTCTTAAGTACGCACCACTGAATAAGTGTACGCTTATGTTCACCGGCGAAATTGATGACATCAAGCGCGACTTGGAGCTATTATATTCGCTGGGCGTTGATAAAAAAGTGCGTCAGATACTGGTGCGCCGAATGGAGCATACAGCTACCAGTCAGCCCAAACTAAAAGAATTGTCCACTCAATGTATCGAACATTATGAGGAGTGTATAACTTGGGTCAAGGATAATTATCCTGAAGTCATCTTCACTGTTCCCATTCTAAAGGATGTGTTTAGAGGTGGCAACAACGAGTATTTCATTGATGCAGATGAACGCATCAAAAAACAGAAGGAAATAATTCGTAGATATGGGATTGATTGTCAAGTCAATCTGATTTGTCCTCTCTCCGGATATGACTACTTCACTAAAGCATTCAAGGATATGCCAAACGTTAAGACGAATCTTATCCTTAACCATCTTTACGGAGGGTCTGTTTCGGTAGCGGGGCTACTTAATCACAGAGATATTAAAGAACAGTTCAAACCTCAACGGAATGATCTTATGATTATGCCGTCAGAGATGTATAATGCAGATGGGTTAGACCTTCTTGGTAAGCACGTATCTGAACTGGAGAAACATTATCAATCTAAAATAATTCTGGCATGAGTAAAGACATTGGATGGAAACGTTTTAGAGTGTTGGTTACCGGGCACTGTAATTATTGTTGCCCTTTCTGCCATAACGAAGGCCAAGAAAAAAATGGGGCATCAGCCAACATGTCCTTTGACGAATTCAAACAAGTAATCGACTATCTTCAAGATAAATCTATTATAGAATTGTCCATAAGTGGAGGAGAGCCGTTTATACATCCACAAATAGTGGATATGATAGAATACGCATGTCAGAAATTGACATGTGATGTTAGCTGCGCGACGAATCTATCCTTGATAACGGATGCGCAAATTAAATGCCTTTCAAAGACCAGAGTCAAGTTCAACATTCAATACCCGTATGTAGAGGCTGAGAAGTTCGCACGTAGCACTGGAGTTGGAAACGTCTCCAAAATTAACAATAGCATAGAACTGGTGAAGCGTGCCGGTATTAATATAGGCCTTAACGCGGTGATTCAAACGATAGATACTGAAGCTATTGGAAGGCTTCTGTCTTTCGCCGCCGTTAATGCATTACCCCTAAAACTCTTACCTCAAATCGGCGGTAATGGTAGTGATGGGTATAAGGAATGGGTGTTACCAATGATTAGACAAATTGCCGTGTCCGAAAAGGATAAGGGGACAGGAGCTATTCGATGGGAAATTATAGACGGACAGCATCGCACTACTGTTCTTTATATAGACTCTCCATGCTTTTCAAAAGACATCGAAACATGTAGAAATTTTGGAGAACTGCGTATTCACCCTGGCCTAAGAGTACAAACCTGCATCAATGGACCGTTGATTGACGACATTGTTTTTTCACAAGGCGACCTACCGGTAACTTCCAAGTTGAATGAATTATGGAAAAACTTCACGACTTGTTAATCAGATATAATACGTCAATCCCTCAAGAAAGTAGAACATCTTGGAGTAAACAATTCCTTGCTGCCCGCTTCCCTGAATACTGGTATAGGGTCTACTCCTTGCTTATGGGAATAGACCGGGATTCTCGTGTTGTCGAAATCGGGTGCGGACAAGCTGATATAACCTCAATCTTGTGCTACTTAAATTTCAAAAATATTTCTGCATACGAAAGAGATGGCAAATTAGCACATCTTGCCGAAGAAAAATTAAGAAGTCTCTTTGGAAAGGAGGGCATAGTAATACTGAGTGAATTTAATAATCAGACAACGACAGATGCTGATGTCCTGATATTAGTTAATTGTGTTTATGCCGATGGCATTCATACAAAAAACGAGTATCTCGATCGAATTATCTCTTGGTATGAAGCAGCCAATAAGCCAAGGTATCTACTTTTAGAATTTATTGATGATTCATATATTGAAGAAGATGAGGGCTTCCCAAAATGCGTTAGATTAAACGCACAAGATGTACGTAGGATATTCCCAAACTCGCAAATAGAAGTCTTCCCTACTTATAAATATCCGATAAATAAGAAAAGTAAGAATCTCTACTTTATTACGACTCTATCATGAAGATAACAATAATAAGTTCAGAGTATGATATAAATGGAGGAGGATTGGCCTTTCAATGTAAGACTTTTGTAGAGATGCTTACAAGGCTTGGCTATGATCCTATTATAGTCAGTTCACTTCCGGACAATGTAGTATCTGGAGGGTATAATCCATCTCTTGGGTTTGAACTGGCTATGGAGGAGAAAGTACAACTTGACTCATTGAAATACTCAATGGCAGACCTTATAATAGCATTTGGAGGTGGAATGAATTGCTATTACGCAACTCAACTTGCTAAGAAAATCAAGGCTCGCTTATGGATTATGTTTCGTGGTTC
Source organism: uncultured Muribaculaceae bacterium (assembly GCA_947632485.1). Lineage (GTDB taxonomy): Bacteria > Bacteroidota > Bacteroidia > Bacteroidales > Muribaculaceae > Lepagella. The sequence goes on along the minus strand of CANRPJ010000024.1, from coordinate 18,535 downwards.
GGATGCCAATCTATGCAAATGGAATACACCACTTGCCGAGATGAATAGACAAGCATGTTCTCAGGCGGAAAGAGTAATCTCTTTATCAAAAGAAATAAGGAATAATCTAATCTCTTTGGGTGTATCAAAAGATAAGATAGTGATTATTCCTAATTACGCCACAAAAGTAGCTGAAGTTAAATGTGATTTTAATAAAACAAATATCAAGATTGGAGTCGGGGCTACGAATTTGAACGAGAAAAAGGGTGTCGTACGTTTAATAAAGATGACGGCTCAATACAACCGTATACATCCAGAACGCCCAGTCTATCTTGAGTTAGCCGGCCACGTTGATGAGGATTATCTTGTACGATTCCAATCGATTGCCAATATTGAAGGCGTTATGGATAAAGTTACATTCCTTGGAAAGGTCAATCGACAGGAATTCACACACTTCCTAAAAGAATGGGATCTTTACATTCAAGCGTCCATTTGCGAAGGAATGGGAAATTCTATCACAGAGGCTATGTCAGTTGGAAAGCCAGTACTTATATCAAGAACTGGCTATATCGCTGAGATGGCTGAGGAATTATTCCCTGATATGATATTTGAAACATTATTTCCTGAAGATATGGCTAAGTCATTGGACTACATATTAACCACTCCTGATATAGAAGCAAATTATCATAGATTTTATGAATATTTTTTCACTAGTGTTTCGCAATCTGTTGTTGAGCGTGAATGGGAATGGCTGTTATCTTTTCGTAAACCGACTTGTTCGGTAACGAATCCTTCTAATTGCATTCTTTCTGTGGTGTTACATGATGTCACAGGAGATAAACACGATAACATCACAACCCCTGTTAGAGTATTTACCCAGTTTGTGGAAGATGTTTACAAAGCTGGATATAGGTTATGCTCTATGTCTCAGTACCTATCATCAAATAATAGCGAGAGGTATAAACTTATTGTTTGTACGTTTGACGATGGATACGAAGGCTTATTGTTGAACGCTCTTCCCATACTAAACCAGTACGGCTTTTCAGCGTCGGTATTTGTTTGTACAGATTATCTGGGAAAGACGAATAGATGGAATTATAAAGACAGGACTATCCGAAAACATCTGGACGTTGACCAACTCCGAATACTACAATCTAACGGATGGGAAATAGGATCCCATGGTGTAACTCACGAATCCTTACTTCGGCTAAGTGACGATGAACTTAAAATCCAACTTGGTGACTCCAAGAAGATACTTGAAAGTCTACTCGGTCCAATTCACACTTATGCCTATCCCTATGGAGACTATAGCACTTTTATAGAAAAGCAAGTCAAGAAGTATTACGAAAGTGCATTCCTGCTTACTGAAGGAGGAGTGTATTTGGCTGTGGATACTCATCGGATTCATCGTTATTATATTTCAGAAATCTACGAAATCATCGGTTGTAAATGAAAATATTAGGTATATTTAGAGGATTCCCCGGCTTAGGACGAGTGGTGGCTGGTGTATCACTACTCGAAGAGATGCGTGACAGTTTCGATCATGAAGTCAAATTTATTAGTTATCTACAAGGGAAGAAATACCTTGAAACAAAAGGTTATCAAGGACTGCCTGAGGTGACAAATGCAGACTATAGTTCAATAGGTCTGCTCCCAACTAATAAATTCTCTGTGTATATTTTTGAGACCATCAAGGTGTTCAATCCAGACCTTATCTTAATCGATGGAGAGCCATTGATACTCCATTCGATAAAAATTTCTTTTCCACATATTAAAATAGCCACGCTGCTCAATCCTTCGGATGTAGAGAATCCATCCAATGATAAGGAAGCTATGGAGTATTTTAATTCATTGTACTCTATGGCGGACTTGGCAATTGTTCATGGTCTCAAGAAGTCGGTTAAGACGCCTTCATGCTATAAGAATATTATAACTATTCCCACAATATTAAGAAAGGAAGTATTGGACTTGAAGCACCGAGTTAAATCGAACAACATTTATTGTGTGCTTGGTGGCGGCACTCTTAATTCAGGTGACGAGTTTATAGAGTCAACTGTCAGGATGGGAAAAATGGTAAAACAATTGGCCGCTATTACACCAGAATATGCATATCATATATTATGCGCGAGCAAAAATATATATGATTCACTTAACAGCGAAGAAATCCAGACAAATGTGACAATGCACGAAAGGATATTGCCTCCACAAGACTACTATCTAAATGCCGGAGCAATTATTACCCGTTCAGGGCGAAATACTTTGAGTGAACTCGCTTATCTGGGCATACCTGCTATTACATTTATTACTGGAGACAAATATCGTGTGGAAGAGCAAAGGAACAATGCTGAATCACTTGGCGATTATAATATTGTGTCGATGAATATTAATTCGACGGTAGATAAAATCGCTAAATGTATCAAGCACACACTCTGCGAAGTAACCGCCCCGGCGGCTTATTTAACTCCAGGAAACCAGCAAGCATTGAGGGAAATTCGCCAAATTTTGAATATAGATAACGAGATTCTGTAATGCTAAAGATAATTCTTCTATCAGATCTACACATCGCTGATAATGGTGTTGAAATATGGAATACAGATACTTTATCACATTTCATTTCAGCAAAACACATTATCGAGAATGATTCAGATGCCGATGCTATAATCATCTGCGGAGATATTGCAGATGATGGCAGTTTATGGGCATATAAATTAGTAACTTCTGAACTGGACCAGTTAAAAGTACCAGTGTATTATGTTCCAGGAAATCACGATAGCATAGACAATATGTCCGCTATAGTTAACCCTGAATCGTTTTTGAAGTCCTTTGTAATTGATGATTGGAAATTCATTCTTCTAAATTCCGTCATGCCAAACCCGGAAACACCTTTGAAAAACATGGCGCGAGGGATGTTAGATACATCAACCATATACAGACTGAAAGTTGAACTGGACACTGATTACAATATATGCGTTGTAATGCATCATCCTCCCATTGAGCAAGAAGGATGGCTAAATAGAAAATTACTTGATAATAAGGATGATTTCAATTCTATTATAGCAGAACATCAAAATGTGAAGTTGGTTTTTTACGGCCATACGCACTTTCATTCTATTAGAGAAATAGGGCATACGAAATTTATCTGTGTGCCCTCTATCGGGTTTGCATTTGATAAAGACCTGCCAAAGTTTCAGATAGACAATGGCAAAGAAGGCTTTCTGAAACTTATTCTAAATGGTGATGACATAGATTGTACCAAATTCTTAATTAAGTGACTTCTGTATAATGAATAGATTTAAGAAAAAGCTATATTATAAATATTTTGATTTACTCCAGATAAGTTCTTTCAAGGGAGATATTGGAGAAGAACTTTACGCTAGTAAAGTTCTTGGATGGTTAAAATCTTGTAAGTCTGAGGAAGTATATGATATTGACAATATTAATATTCCAGCTTCGATTCCAAAATTTCGTATTCTTGTAGAATTGCATGAATTCAAAGAACGCGGAAATATTTCATATATTGATAATTATCTTGAATCAATTCCAAAGTGGTTAAGAAACATCGTTCTTCCTGGTTATTTTGATAACAAAAAATTGAGTGGTATTATCAATTCCAACCAGATTGATTCGGTACAAGATATGATAGCCTATTTCCGTAGTTTGAAGTCAATAAAGGAATTTGGGCTTGAAATATCCAATCTATATGCTCATATTGTCTCGTCTATCCAATGGCGTGATTTTCCATATCAGTATGCTAACCATTACACCAGAAGTGATAGGCTATTAAACACCTTGGATGGACGAACATTAAAAGGGAATTTTCACAATCATACATTATATAGTGATGGCACTTGTTCAATCACCGATATTTTATCATTAGCCGAAGCCCATTGTAAAGAGTATGTAGGTATTTCCGATCACTCAAAACGTTTGCAGGGGGTAGATGAGGAATCATTGCAATTACAATGGAATGAAATAGATGCAGCTCAATCAAAATCTCATTGTAGGATTTTAAAGAGTGTCGAATGCGAAATACTACCAAATGGCAGCCTTGACTTATCATTATACCTCCTTAGCGAATTGGATTATGTGATTATTGCCATACATTCTGATATATGTATGGTGGAATCTGAAATGGAGCGCAGACTCATTCGAGCAATTGAAAATCCATTTTCGAATATTTTGGCGCATCCGTCTGGACGTATTTACGACAAAAAGCCTCCTATATTAGTTAATATGAAAAAGATAATTGATGCTTGTGTAGCTAATAATGTGGCTATAGAAATAAATGGAGATCCTTCAAGACTAGATTTAGGCCCCGACCTAATAGAACATGCCTTGAATAAAGGTGCATTATTCACATTAGATTCTGACACACATAGATATGAAGGATATTGGAACATAAACAATTCAATAAGACTGGCATCAGATTTTCATATACCACCAGAACAATGTTTAAATACATTTGACTACTGTGATATTTTGAAATATTTTAAGTTGTAATCTTAAAAAAAATAATCATACGACTAAGTGGCAGATGAAAATTCTTCTAAAAAAATTATCTATATATTTTCAGAAGTTGACAACGGTGACAGCAGATTCATGGATTCCATTGTGGTTCTTTGCACTTGGGTAATGTCCTATTCTACAATATTTTTCTTCTCTTCAATAAGAAAAAAGAACATTATTATATGTACTTCGAAGTGTCAACGTTTGGCTATGGATTTTGGCCAACGGAGAATTTTGTCAACCTTTGTCAACGTTTGTCAACGCATCATATTTTATTTATATGTCTGTATCACAACTCTTTGGTGAGTGTCAACAATGTCAATTCCAAAATGTGTACCTCTTATTTTTCGACGATTGTTGCGCCAAAGAAAAAGACCATCCGTTTAGGACAGTCTTGTATTTTGCCTGTTGAATTAGAATTTACACCTGTTGAATATTAGTTATTCCCGAACAAATCGATACGGATTGGCTGCTTCTCGCAATTAGTTTTCATATGGGTATAAAAAAAATGACCTACCAGTTTCGCATCATTGAGAGGCGCGGTAGGTTCTATGATGCAAAGCTAATACTTTTATTACTGCCAAACAAATTTTCAAGAATAAAATTTGAGTTTAATCCTATTTTTAACTTATTCTGTCATTATTTCAGTTTTGAGGTCAATTCCACAAGCATCTGTTACAAAACCTTGGACTCATCGCCACAGGAGCATCCAAAGCATCGATAATCGATAAAGGTTATTCAGTTATTAAAAATAGTCTTGGACTGTTTTTTTCGTAAGTGGAGTAGGTCTGTCTTGGCTTATTAAAAGCAGGTTTCCCACGCGGCTATGATGTCAGAGCCACGGAATACGGTGCGGTTGTTCACTTGTCGAATTGCAGGGCGAATCCAGCCCTTTTCCACCCAACGCCAGACGGTGGAACGGTGTATACCGAGCAATTTAGCGGTATCGACAACACCATAGCGTCCTTTGGGGTCAATATCAGGTCTTGAAGTTATCATAAGTGTAATTTTAATATATTCGGGTAATATCTATACAAAGTTAATAACAAATATCCGCATGCAAAAGAGGGACAATAACTTGATAATGTTTAACTTGCAACCAAATGAAACAATATTGAGCATTCTGCGCAGAAAGCGATTCCAAATGCACGATTATGCCAACGTAGTGTTAACGACATTTAACTATCGAAAATACTTTTTAACTTCTAATCCAGCCCCAACATATATAATCCATTGTTCAAGCACGGCAGATCTCAATTGAGAAGTTTACCGAAGTTATCGGGTTTTTCAGGGTCTCTCTTGAATTAGCATTCTAATAGGTATAGGAATTTTAGTAGAGGGACTAACATTGCCACAAAAATTACATAAATTTGTGGCATATCTAGATCAGATCTGGTCACTCTACACAAGTCGAAGATAATAAAATATGCTTATAATCCGCCAAATCTATGCTTTTTGACCCACTTTTGGAGGATTATAGCGAGGTTTTCACCGAGATGCGCCACTCTAAAATCTTTGTGGATTTAATCTCTCATTTATTCTATCATTTAATCTATCACTGAATCAATATTGACAGATTTAAAATTTTCTAATATTTATAGCATTATTTCCAAACATCCAAGAATTTCCAATTCTTCGGAAATCCCATTTCTTGCAAGTTCAATAAATTTCCGCCATCACCAATGATAGATAAGATATTACGCTTTAAATCGCTTCCGGGACTTATTATATTGCTGATATATTTTATGCAACAAAGAACGGTAAAGATCTTGTTGGGATGCAGAGAATTTAGCGTTTGCCTATCCAAAAATGGTAAATCAGTATTTGTTGGCATCTGAAGATTGATGATACATCTCCTATTCCACACGCGGCTATGGTGTGCGCAACAGTTTCTCCATACTGCAATTGCATGTAGCCAGTTGGAGAAAACACGATCATCGTTTAGTCCGAATTGCTTGGCGATTGCCTTCTTTTGGGATGATTTCTTCAACAACTGATACAGCTTACTTAATGTGCCGAGTGACAAGACTTCGAGTGTCATCCATGCTGGAGGAAGTGGAGGATTATCATATTTGCTATAATAATGCTTGATAAAATCCTCATTACTGCGTTTGATTTCACCTTTTATGTCTTTCATTAGTAAATCATATGCAGTGGTTTGCTGTCCATCCCGGTCAACTATATCCTTGTGTTTATATAAACTTCGGTCATTAAACCAATGACTATTACCTGTTGCCTCAGAATATACTTGAACAATCTTTGCTCTCACTGCCACTTCAATCTTTTCGATTGCATTGAACATCAATGAGCGAAGTCTCCGATCAAAGCAATACAGATCAACTATGTCCGAGAAATGAATATCATCTTTCTTGAATCTATGGTCAGATGCAGGGTTTGAGTTATCTTGAAATGGATATGTATATGCCCTCAAACGATAATAACTTATATTGGACAAGTAACGTATCGCGAGTTGCTCATCATCTATCAGCAATCCGCGACTTTTCAACTTGTTGATCTGCTCCGGCAGACTAAGAGGGCGTTTGGTGTAGTCCATATAAAACTCGAAGACCTCCCCGGGTGCGCTGGTCAACGGGAAGCGTGGGAGGTCATATTGAGTGCAAAGTTAGCATTTTATTTTGAAATATCAATGCATCTATTCATTAAAAGTTTATTTATTGACTGATTTTTAACATTTATGGGCTGTTTTACCACATATCGTTCTCTTTTCTTTTACATGGAAGGCGCACAAAACGTTATCTCTTTGCAATCTCTATTCTGACAAATTAGGGTAAGAGTATTGTTAGCATATCGGAAGATTTATTTCTCAAAAAATGGTTGCAATGGGTTGCATATAAGCAATAAAATTGTTAATTTTGTAGTCTAAAGGACAAATGCATCGAAAATGCACCAATAGAAAATAATTAGTATTAACTCGCTGAGTGTTAAGAGATTTTGGATAGATGCCATAGTGCTGAAAATCCTTGTGTCCCCGGTTCGATTCCTGGTGGCACCACAGAAGACCGCTAATTCTTAACGAGTTAGCGGTCTTTCTTTCATCTACACCCCTTCAAGTCACCACATTAGTCACCACGCTCACTCTAATCGTCTGAATTATTGCACATTAAGCATGTAGCGATGTCTGTGCACCTTTTGCCCTTATTGCTTAATCTATTGATGTTTAAGGCATAAGCAAGATGCTTTTGTCATTATTTATCATCGTTCATGACCATTCACTCGTCTCACAATTCCAAATTTTAATAGGCTTTAACTATAAATGTAGAGTAAAAGTGTGGTGGCCTCGGAAAAAATCATATTGTGATACTACCATGTTAAATCAGATTCCGGAAGATCTGTAGACTTCTACGCAAATATTTTCATATCCTTACCTGACAAAATTAGAGACAAACCGGGAACATTAAAGCATGAGTCTGAATAATCTATATCGGTTATTTGAGAAATACCCAATATATACTGACATTCTACGGGCAAGAGATCAAGAATTTCCTTAAGTTGTCCCAGATCTTCAAGTTTTAAGTCCAAAGGCTGAGTTGTATATAGGTTAAAACAAGCTCTTTCTATTTTGCTGAGATCAATGTGATTAAGGTGATCCTTACATTTCCTCACAAGAGCATCTACATTATCTGCATATTCATACCATGTGGAAAATAGTTTGGAATCTCTTAGTACCGAATAAATATCATTAATATCAAAACTTATCAGATTAGGGTAAATTATCGGGAGAATTATAGAGTCTATGATGGAGCATAAGCCAAATCCATTATATAATGTCTGAGCATCGAAACATCCACTTCCCATAATAATTTTAGGAAAGAACCCCAATGTTAACACCCCTTTCTGATAGAAAGCACTAGCTACCTCTACCGCCACTTCAAAGTGATCATACGCAAGAACTATCGCCAGTTTATCCGTATTGTGTACCTCTAAATCTTCTACATTATATATAGTTTCGTAACTTACACTACTATATCGATCACAACGTAAAAAATCAATCGCTCCCGCGGTATATTCTCCTATTCCAATAATTCTAATACTCATAATTTTATGTTTTCAAGTCGCTTTCATACATGTCATACATATCCCCGATCCAGCCTTTAATAGCCTTACGGAGAGAAACGGGAGATATGACTTCAAGCCATGCACCGTCGTGAAGCAATCGCATGATGAAGTCGTAGGTCGGAGCTATATATAATTCAAAATCTGCATATTCTGTGTTATCCGCAATTAGCCGTTGTGAATGATGTATCGGTAGAGATTTGATATAATGCTTGTGTTGGTCATAGGCTCGAAGAATGATTATTTGTGGCTTGAGATTCTCGGAAACAATTCCATACATTGTCTCGAAATATTTCTCTGCTGAAAAATCCTTAGGCAATTTAAACGAGTCATCAAGGATCGAAAGTGCTTTGATACGATCAAGCCCATAGATTCTAAGTTTCTTTTTTAATGTCGGTTTGGCTAATAGATACCATCGTCCTTCAAAAAGTTTTATGCAATATGGTTCTACGGCAACAGTCTGTGTGTCCCCCTTTATGAAAGAAGTATAGGTCATTTCAATAACTTTATTCTCTTTCATTGCTTCCATAATGGGTGTGAGATACAGCAGTCCGGATGGTATCTCTTCAACAAGTATACGATTTTTCAACGAAAGATTCTCCTCAATAATATTGCCGACAGAAAATGTATCGAGTATCCATTGTCTGAGTTTATCTTCATTTATGTCGTCGGGATTGGTAATGTAGTAAAGATAGCCACCTGTTTTCTGACAACCGATATTAATATGCATTATTTCGCGGATATCTTCCCTCCACCGATTAAATGTACCACGATGTAGTGGTTGGTAGTCGCTCATATCTTTGTTACGCTCCCACAGGTCGGAAAGCTCCCTGAATGAAATCTTTCCGTGACGGCGGATAGTATTGATCAGCCAGATATGTTTTTTCAGTTGGGACATCTGATTGTATTGGCAATATCATCAACTAAAGCATCAAAGTGTAGTTTCAGATTCTCTTTGCTTTGACGAGATGGATGGATTGTTCGTGCTGCATACCTTACACCAGGGATACTGATGCGATCAAAGAATAATCCATCCTTCACGGACTGGAAAGCCTTATCAGCGAGCCCGAATTTTTCTTTGATATCATTATCGGCATAAAACCCGGTCAAGAAGAGAATTACATCCGGCTTCAATATCTTCACCTCATCCGCAACCACATTAAAGTATTGGCGCTCTATTTCGCGGATTTCGGCGGTGGGTCGGCGGCAACTTTTACCAAATCGCGCTCCGCAGCAACCAATTTTTGATATATTGTTCCACATAGCCTCTACACTGCGATTGCCAAGACGCTCCCTCAACTGTTGCACTAACTGATTCTGACGGCGTGTGAAAATTGTCTTTCTCACACCTGTCTCCTCATAACAATAGTTGTGGTAAATATCTCCCAATCCCCAATAATCGGCTTCGCCATCCACATGTTTACCCTTAATCTCAGCTACGATATCATCAGATGTGGCAATGTCAAAATTATATGTACAAAATGGGAATTGCAATCTGTTTTCTTCATCATTCCAGTTGTTAGTCTCTCGCCCAAATACCATCACACGCAAATCTGCATTCTCATACGATTTATCATCGTTTAGTTCGAGCAAAAGTGGCAATGCAGGTTTGACGACATTAGGATTATCGAACAGCGGCTTAACAGCAGAGTATAGACCCGGAAGTTTTGAACCATATAGATTCACCAACTTATCGTTAAGCGTTTTCTCCTCAATGGGATTGTATTTAATATTTTTCATTGTGAAGTGATTTGAAACTGATTGCAAAGATAGCAAAAACCTGTCTCATTTTGCAGTGCAACTTAGGTTTTTTAGTTCTCGCCAATTTTTTATCATGTTGACTAGACAATTGGCGACATAATATTCGGGAGGAGTGGGCTTTAATCCCATCCATGGCTCACGTCGACGAGAGTTACGCACTTTGGAAGCAAGACACGTCGACCATGCTTCTTCCTCGATAAAAAACTCTTCATGATGAAGAATAGAGTCGTCCGATACATATGAGCCATCAACACCAAGGAAACCTCTCTTATCTTCATAGGGATTGTCATTGACCTCTTTAGAAAGCTCCTTTAGTTTTATGAATGTCAATTCACACTCCGCCAATTGGTGGTCGTAATAATCCTGTTCATTTGTGCGGATATATTTTCGAACCTTATTCCAGTCGGTGCATCGAAAATAGTACTCCAGTCTCATGTCTATTGGAGTTAGGTCATAATAATTCATCAGACTACGATATCTACCTCTGTTAAGTCGGAATAATTCGTTAATCTCAGGCTTATCTATAACAGAATCAGGCAGAGAAATAACGCTTAGAGCCGAATACTTTGGAAGTTTTATAGCCTTAATTGGGTTGGATGAACAGTCAAGATGAGTGATATTTGGACAGTGGCGTAAATCCAACTTGGTTAGCGCATTGTCTCTGCATATAATTCCAGTGAGAAACCATTTTCGATGGTTTCCAGGAGTAATATCAAGATTGGTAAGGCACTGACCAATGATTGACAGTTTCTTAAGCCCGGGGCAATCGCCCAAATAAATGGTATGTAGCTGTCGCTTATGTCGACTAAATTCTAACCCCTCGATTGCTTTTTTCCAAAGCGATTCTATTGTGACTGTATAAGTTCCGGGGGACAGGTATTTATGTCGGCAAGTAATCGTTACGTTCTTTTCTAAATCGCCATATATCCCACAAGTCTTGTCATCCCAATTAACGGTAAGATGACAATAAGGAGGAATGTCTATTGAAAATTCACACTCAAGGTTTTCGTGTCCGACTTCAATTATCATAAACAGATAGTCCTTTACCATGGTGTGTCTTTTAAAAGTCACACATTGCTTGAGCATTCTTTTGATGAAAGAATTGTCATAGTTAACATACGGGTTTCCCAACTCTTTTAGATATAAATCAAACTGTTTCTGTGCGCTTCCGTAACGATCATATAGGTCGCCCAAAGCCCAGATAACTTCTGGCTCTACACACCATATAGTCTCATAATACCTTTCAAGATATTCTTTTGCTAATACATAATTCTGCTCGGTTCCTCTACCGTAATAATACATGAGTCCAATATACTTCGCGGTACACTCATCTTCCAAACTTCTTAACGTGTAGAAAGCAGACTCGTATTCTTCCGAGTCATAATAATATGTCCCCAAGGCAAAGGCATATCGGCGTTCTCCTTCGGAAGCTTTCTTTATATAGACTTCACGTACAGCCTGAATATGGAGCAAATTTGATAGAGAGCATCCCATAGTGGCTTTACAGTTCATTATAACCTCTACCAATTCGTGTTCCGATAAATCAATCCGACGATCTTTTATATCTTTGCTTAATTCAACAATTAGAATTTGCGCTAAACCGTTGTTACAATTTTCATACCCTAACTCAAACCATTTTGTAAGGCGATTAACTGCGTATTTGAATTCTAATTTGCTTGCATTGCATAATTGTCCAGCCACATTCATGACATTGAATGTGGTAAAGTAATCATTGTCTTTATTCTCGGCTACCAATTGGAGAGCCTTCTCAAGACAATCCATTCCTTCGATAAGCCGTGATCGTATCGAACCGTCAGTATTCGACGGTTCCTTCCGCAATTGGCGTAATATTTCCATAGCCCTTTTAGAGTAGTCACTGGCACTTGTGAACTGATTTTTAGAAGCATTCATATTTGTAAGTATTCAAAGTTTGTGTTTTATATTAGGAATTGTGCAAACGAATGAAGACCAAAACTATTTCATCCGGAATTTCATCTACTCTAATGATTTAGCTATTAATGGCAACTGAAAATATCCGCTTCATCGGCTCTTTCTCATGTATTGACATTTAACAAGCTATTACAGCAATAATTATCTTGCCATTGTATAACATCACTCACAGTGAGATTGTCATCCGGTGTCTTTATCACATAATACTGTTCATACTCAGTTAAGTCTAATTGTATATACAGTTCAATGTGATCTTCATATTCAGTTAGCTGTATGCCCATGATTGCCAACCAAAAGTCTTGCATCCTTATGAAATCAGCAAACGAGGTGTATTCCTCGGCAACGGCTGAAAAATATGCCTGCCGTTTGCGCATCATTTCAATACGGTTAATTTCGACAATGTTCATATATACTTTTTCGTATTTATCCAATGTTCGTTTCTGACAAATGGGTCTGTCAACGTTTTCCACTCTAATCCAACTATATCACGATCAATCCACAGCATCATAAAATCTTTTTCTTTACGGAGTTCTACAGCAGATTTAACGAGTGGAATAATATCTGGTAGCCGAACTTTAATATCCTCCCAGAGTCCATCAAGATGGCAAGCCGCAACGTAGGCAAGACGTAGATAGAGTCTGACATGATTCCAATCCCCATAATAATAGATTGTAAACTCATGCTCCCAGCCACATTCTTGCAATATGGTTGCAGCTTCACTTATTAAAGATTTACATAATGCATTATGATTATTGCAGAAGTTTTTGATATATACTGGCTCTACATAATCAATCCGAGCATCAATCTTATTTTCAAATTTATCGATCATTTTTGTACAAATATTTTTTTAGTTTCGAAGCCCATTTGAAAGCTGGATGGGCGGTAGCAGAGAGAAATATTATTAAAGAGGAAAAATTTTTAATAAGAGGATGGCCTCCTGGGACTATAAATGGAGTTAAAGAACTTACTATAGTTATTAATCCAAGCCAGAGAAGCAACTTTATTATACAGATGTTGTAAGGGCTATCTTCATATTCAGCTTCTTTAAACAGGTCTGCAATTATTTCTCTGAAAGGCTTTTCCATAAGATTTATTTTTGATGATGCTGCAAAATTACTGTCGAGTTGTCTCAATTTGCGGCACAGGCTAATTTTATCATAAAATAATTTAACCTGACGCGCAAAATAAGACACTTTGATGTTGGATTTGCAATCATAAAAGCATAAGTATGAAAATTATATATATTCAGATGCACATGGCTGCCATCATCAGCTCAGGAATCTTCCTGAAGCTGACGTTGCAGTACATTCGGGAGACTTCACCATGAATGGGAGTGAAGAAGAGGCTATCTACTTCATGAACTGGTTTTGCGATTTACCTTATTCCCACAAGACGCCCTCAGTCAACTCCACCCAGAGATAGATATCGGTTAGTCAACTACCTATAGAGATTGTGTCAACCTACAATAGTAAACATACTAAACCGAGTCAACCTTTTTCAGGAACGGACAAAGATTGCGGGGCGGTTAGGAAAGTAGAGTTATTATCTGTATTTTTGCAACGTCGTAATATACTTTTGAGTGGCAAGATTTTGTTTGATACCTTTATGATACGCTTTCTGACCTTTATATCTACAATATTATTTTGTATATCAATGACTAATGCCCAATCGAAGCTATCAATGACTAACGCCGAATCCGAGCCGACGATGACTAATGCCCAATCGAAGCTGCCGATGACTGAAACCGGTATTGTCCGGCTCTCAAAAATTGAGGTTTATCCAGAGTATCTCGATGAGTATGTTAAGATGGCTACCGAAGTCGGGGCTGTGTCGCTTCAGACCGAGCCGGGTGTAATAACCATGTATGCCGTGGCTGATAAGAAGAACCCGTGTCTAATCACTATTTTGGAAACTTATGCAAGCGAAGATGCTTATAAATCGCATATCGCTTCCCCGCATTTTCAGAAATACAAGCAGGGCACGCTTCACATGGTCAAGTCGCTCGAGCTGTGCGACCAGACGCCGCTGAATCCCCATAGCAAAATCATGAATACGATTGAGTAAGGGCTTCGTAGCCAGCTCCAGCTGGGTCGTTCGGAGCTCCTCGGGTCAAACCTCTGTAGCGTCGGTTGCGGGTCTTCTGACGGTTTTCTGATACGCTATCCGTGGGCTGCCGTCGTCGCAATATATTATCCCGCAGCGTCTGAATCCCATGCTTTTGGCGGCTCCTTGCATCGGCGCATTGTCAGCGTGCGTGTCGAGCCGCAGATTATCCGTCAGCGTGAAACAGAAGTCCACGCACAGGCGCAGAATGCCCCGGTGTTTGCCGTTTGATCCGAGCCGGTGGATAGTGCCATACGGTAGCCCGTTGAGCCATTCCCCATCTTCAATCACGCTATACGTAGGATCCTCGCCCTTTATGAAAGCGAAAGCCATCACCAGTTCCCTGCTCTCATCGCAGCCCACATAGCTTACTCCCTGAGCGATATCCCTCTCCACGAGCTCCCGCGACGGATAGCCGTTGATCCACTGGTTCCTGTTGCCCGATTTCCTCATGAATTGCCGTGCTGTGTCATAGCAATCCATTATCGCATCAATATCCTCAGTCGTCCCTTTCCGGATCCGTATCATTCTCCGTTCCCTTTCCGCTTTCTTACCAGTTCGATAGCCTCCTTGCCCGTCATGCTGTCGATATCGAGCCGCATCACGGCCACATGCCCCATGCACCGCGAAATCTCCTTCGCCGGATCAATGCCCGCTGAGTATTTATCACAAAGAAGCATGAGTCCCCTCAGAATCTCCTCCTTATCGCTTACGATGCATATATGCCCCGTGACGATGGCGCTGCGGAAATACGTGGTAAACTCCTCAGCCACAATCTCGTCTTGATCCACCACGCAAAGCGAGCAGCGTGCACCCCGGCCCACGCAGTCAATCTTGCGGCCCGCCACAGCGCTATGGAAGTAAATCCGGTTCCCGCCATCGTCGTAGGCGAAACTTATCGGCACCCCGTAAGGCTCTCCCTCAGGATCAATCAGTGACAACACCCCGTTCTTGCCCTCGAGCAGAATCCGATTCGTCTCCGCCTCCGGAAGCAGCTGCTTTATTCTACGCATTTTCCTTTCCATTATCCTAAAATCTTGAGTCCCACAATCGAGAGAATCAGAGTTGTTAGAAAAAGAATCCGCCAGAACGTGGCCGGCTCATGAAAGAAAGTGATGCCTACGATCACCGCTCCCACTGCGCCGATGCCGGTCCATACCGGATAGACCGTGCCGATCGGAAGCCTCTCCGACGCCTTCGCCATAAGATACATACTCAGGCACAGCGCAGCACCGAATCCGATCCACCACCAGGTCAGCCCTGGCCCAGTAGCCGTCTTCGTTTTCCCCAGGCAAAAAGTGAAGCCCACCTCCATCAGGCCGGCCAAAACCAGAATAATCCAGCTCATATCGTAAGTAACCTTTTTCTCGAGGGCTGCGGCAACTCCCGGCGTCTCCTTCCAGGTCGCAGCAAAGTTACAACTTTTATCGTTTACAGCTTCATCATTCTTCAACAATAAAAGGGAGGCAGATCAGCCTTAGTAAGAGCCGTCTGCCTCCATTTGTGGTAGAGGAGGTGAGTGTGGTGTCTCCCGAACCGTTTATACTATCACCTTAAAGGCCTTGCCGCCTACGCTTACGATGTAGACGCCGCGCGTCAGACCCTCTACGCGGTGCTCACGAGTCTTGGCTACGCGCATACCGGTCATCGAGTAAACCTCGACCTCCATGCCCTCAGGAGCAGTCACGATGATCGCACCTTCACGGGCCACAGCGCTGATCTGAGCATCAGCCTCAACGCCATCTACACCCGTCTTCGTCTCAACCGTCACCACGCAAGTAGCTTTCAGACCATTAGCTGTCTCGGCGGTGATGGTAGCTGTACCGGCCTTCAGAGCCGTTACCAGACCATTCTGATCCACCGTAGCAACCGTCTCGTCGCTCGAGCTCCACGTCACGCTCTTATCCGTAGCGTCAGCAGGAGTAACAGTAGCCGTAAGCTGCAGTGTCTCCTCCTCCTTGATTGTCTTCACAATAACATCAAGCTCAATACCCTCAGCATCAATTACCTTATCAACAACTGTAACCTCACAGGTTGCCACAAGGCCGTTACTGCTCTTGGCTGTGATGGTTGCCACACCTGTATGAACACCCGTTACCAGACCGTTCTGATCCACAGTCGCGATATTTTCATCGCTCGAAGTCCACGTCACAACCTGATCAGTTGCATCGCTGCCTTTAAGCGTAGCGGTAAGCTGCATGCTCTGGCCTTCGCCAACCCAAATCTTTGTCTTATTGAGTTCTATTGAAGGTTCTACAGGTTCAGCAGAGGTAAGGATCCGAAGTTTACCCTTCGCACCCTTAGGCAGCAGGATCGATTTGTTTTTAGTATATTCGGGAAGCAGCTCCTCATCGTTGAAAAGAATCGAAGTAACCGTCACATTCTCTTCCGGATTGATGAACACGCGCATTCCGCCGTTATCATCACCCGTCTGAACCTGAGCACCGTTGAAGAGGCTTGCGAAATACTGCGGGGTCTTGGCACGAGCCATAGCACGACGCGCTGCCATCGGAGCAGGGTTATTGCTCTTCTCTTCGGCGGCGGCCTCCTCGGCTGCTTCAAGGGCATCTTCCTCAAGCATCTCCTGATATTCGTCTTCCGACACGATGCTCGCCTCCACGCCCTCTTCTATCTCCACCGGGATAAGATTCTTTATCGTCTGGAACTTACCCCACACCGGAGCGTTGAGATACGAGCGATAGCTTAGGGTAGGCACGATGAGCGACACATAGCGCATGCGCAGACTGTCGAATGCGCCTGATTCAGCCTCGGGAGCTTCCGTAGCCGCGCAACTGATATTGGAGAGCTTGCGGTCTCCGGTCATTATCTGCGAGCCTACGGCCGTCGTGGTTGAAGGCATAGAGACAGCTATCAGACGCGGACAATCCGAGAAGAGATTTGTCCCAACCACTTTCAGACCCTTCGGTAGCGAAGCTGCCACCAGACGGCGGTTGCTGCTGAAAGCACCTGAGCCTATTGTGTTTACAGAATTTACAAAATCTATATTACGGAGTGCTGTGCCGCTGAAAGCATTGCTGCCGATCTCCTTAACCGTTTCCGGAAGAATGACCTCATCGAGCTCGTAGCAACCGGAGAAAGCATAGTCGGGTACAGAGACGATTGAAGAAGCACTGAAATCAGCTACCTCGAGTTGATCGCAATTACTGAACGCGCCATGGCCAAGCTCCATAAGGGCTTTTTTAGCTATAACCTTGCGAATGCCCGTACCGTTGAACGCATCTGTTCCGATTGACTCCAAAGCTTCCGGCAGCTTTGAAATATCGATGCGCCGAGATCCGTAGAAGGCGCTCTGCCCTATGGTCTTCAAGGACTCAGGCAGCTCTCCGATCTGGAGAAGTCCGCAGTTTGCAAATGCACCATAGCCTATCGACTCCAGATTTGAAGGCAGGACTATGTCGGTGAGCAGCGAGCCATAGAACTGGCTTTCGGGAATGGCGGTCACTCCCTTTACCTCGCTCAGGTCCAGACTCGTAAGAGCCGGCATATTCTCCTTTATAATCCGCAGGTCATTAGCCGTAAGCGGACCTACCACTTTCATCTTTGTTACCTGCGAAGGCATAAGACCCGAAGTCACCCTTATCTCTTCGCTGATCGCGAAGTCACCGGTCATGTGGACAACTATTTCCGACTCACCATCTTCGATTATATTCTCTATCTGCTTCCAGCGGGCGTTGGTCGAGTAATAAGCTTTACGACCCTTATTCACGATCAGCGTAAGCTGGTCATTTTCAGCCTCAGTGAGAGGGAAAGCATCGGTAAGCGTCGGAGGAGTGTGGGCCTTCAGGCGGATTGTGTAAAGATTATAAAAGGTGAATGCTGTGGCAGAAATCTCTTTTACACCACTTCCAATTGTGAGCACTGATGGATTACCGCAGCTTCCCGGAAGAAGAGTCATCACTCCGTCGGGCACGATCATCTCGCAGATTGAGGTGTTATAAAACGCGTTCTCCCCTATAGTTTTGACTGTTGATGGAAGATTTACTGTGCTTATACTCTGTGACATTATTCCATCGAAAGCATGCGAACCTATCTCCTCAAGACCTTCCGAGAAATTGATAATCTCTATTGGAGCAGCGGCGTAGTTCCGTGGCAGGGCTAACCGAATATCCGACTGACTCGGTACATGAAGAATGGCAGGTCG
>CANRPJ010000023.1 GCA_947632485.1 uncultured Muribaculaceae bacterium | reverse complement strand
TCGGCGGACGCGAAAAATCGCGTCCCTACTCTCTGCTCGCCTTTGTATCGGCGGACGCGAAAAATCGCGTCCCTACTGTCTACTTACCTTTGTATAGGCGGACGCGATAATTCGCGTCCCTATGCGTATGCTGTGGCTGCATTAATCAAACAGGAAGGGTAAAATAAAGACCCGATGCTTATAGCACCGGGCCTCCTATGATTGTCTGAAAGGGAATTACTGAAGTCCTTCCACGAACTTGCGATAGCCGTCGTTGTTAGGATCGTATTCCAGATATTTGTTGAAATACTGCTTAGCCGTGGGCACGTCTTTCTGATCCAGATAGTAGTTGCCCATGTAGTTGTACATATCCTTTGCATCGTTAGCGTAACGGCTCGTATCGTCCATACCTTCAAGAGCCTTAAGAGCCTCGGTATAGTAGGGTACGGCAGCCTTCGCTACATCGCCTTCAGCAGCACGCTGCTTTGCGATATCACCTTTCATCTTCACGGGCTTGTAGAAGCCGGGATAAGCGGCAGCTGCCTTATCGATATACTTCTCAGCATCGGCATAATAGGCATCAGATTTAGCTGCGTCGGTTGCCTGATTTTCGATTCCTGCATAGTAGTCGAAGGTAGCCTGCTGGATAAAGTCGTTGTAGCTGGGTTCTTCGGTCTTCTCCAGATAGCCGGCGAAGGCATCGGCAGCGTTGCTGATCTTGTTGTCGTCAACATAGATCATGGCGAGCTGCTTATTGAAGTTGGCGTTTTCAGGCATTTCCTTGATTGCCTCCTCCAGTACGCTTACAGCCTCATCACGACGGCCGTTGGCGCTAAGCTCCTCAGAAATCAGAGTATAGTCGATCGGAGCAAGCTTATTGTTGGAATTTGCCATGTGGTTTTTGTAGAGGCTCTCTGCAAGAGGAAGAATCTGCTCCTTCATCGAGGGGATCTGAGCGGCGTTCATGAACTGATAGCGCTGAGCGGTGAAGTTAGAGGGATTCTCCTTCAGGAGCTTGGTTGCGAAGTCGTAGCCCTGCTGATAGTCGCCTCCGTAGAAGAGAAGGAAAGAATAGCGGTCTTCGTCCTGCTTGAAGTGGTTGGGGTTAGCCACATACTTAGCATACTCGGAAGCTGCATTCTTATAGTCTTTCTTATTGTAGTAAGCGTTAGCGAGCTCGCGCTGTCCGAGAGCTGAGTTCGGATTGTTCTGAAGCAGCTGGGTAAGCATCCTGATAGCATAGTCAGGATTAACCATCGTAAAGAGGTTGGCATACTTCACATAAGCCTCCGGGGTCTGGTTGTCGTAGTTGGCAGCCATCTCATACATACCTCCGGCGCCGCCCCAATCCTTATTGTCGGCCAGACGATCACCTTCGAAGAGGTAGATGTCGGGATCCTTCATGTTGAGCTTGCGAGCCTTCTCGATGCGCTTGTCGATCTCCTTGGCGTATTTCACGGGATCAGCCTCATAGTAAGCGCGGGCAATAGCGATCTGCACTCCGGCATCTTTCTTTCCGAGCGACTCAGCAGTCTTGAAATTCTGCTCTGCGCTCTTCTGGTCGCCCTGACCCAACTCCAGCATGCCAAGACCTACATAGTTGCCGGCGAAATCGGCATTAGCGGCCACACCCTGGTCGAAATACTTCTTGGCCTCAGCCTTATTGCCATTTTTCAGCTCGATAAGACCGAGATAGTAGTTGCTTACAGCCTTATCGGTGCCGGCATTGTTCATGTTGCGGAGCAGCAGCTCCTTGGCATTCTCAAACTGATCGGCACGGTAATACTCCGCACCCTCGGCGTGGGTCTGCGCCATGCCGTTGAGCGAAGCGCCTGCAATGCAGGCTGCTAATAGGAATTTAAGTTTTCTCATATTGCTATAAAACGTCTTGTTATTTCTGTTGTTGTGTTGCTTAGACTAAAAAGTCTACATAAGGTTTACTACCCTGGCGTGAACCCTATAGGGCATGATACCGGTTTTTGATATAATCTTCTGACCTACAAACCCAGTGACGAAGGTATAGAAGCTATGAAGCACCGTAGAATTGGGCGCGGTAGAGATCATATAAACCTTCCTGACCAGAGGATACTGACCGGAGTTGATGTAGAGCTGGTATGGGGCATACGACATCAGGTCATGATCATTTTCCTCAGTAGGATTGCTTACCTTCACTACATTTACCTCGGTCGTAAGATTAGTCACGATCGTATCGGTCTCATTAGCATAATCCTCCATTCTCTTATCAAGAGGCACCTTCTTGGCTGCCTGCAGCTCATCGCCCAGCCAGCTCACGCTAATGATGCCGAGAGCCGAAGGATCTTTCTTAACGATATCAAACACCTGAGCGTTGGTATTCTGGGCGTAAGCGTTGGGATTGTCGGAAATCTTCTTCCCGTCCATAAAACGCTCACGCATATAGCTGACCGTAGAGGAACCGGCGTTATCAAACACGAGCTTGATAGCAGCCGAATCATTGCGGGCAAGCTGGCTCCAATGAGTGATCTGTCCGTTAAGAATCTGGCTGATATCGTCCATGCTCAAGGCCTTCACCGGATTATCCTTATTGGTAATCAGCGCTACGGCATCTACAGCTATACAGTTGGTACGCACCACTCTCTTATGCTTACCCTTCATATACTTGATCTGCTCAGGCGTAAGCTCATGAGTGATGATTATAGCCTGCGTCTTATCGGCAAGCAGAGTATCGACAGCCTCGGCCTCGCTCACATAGAAGGGAATAATCGAAGCTTCCGGATAGGAATATTCAAACACCTCGATTTCTTCGTCGAGAATGTTCTTGAAGCCGTCATCGCAGAAAATTGTGGCCGAACCCTTGGCATACTCCCCTTTCTTAATAGGGGTACAGCCCGCTGCCCCGACCATAAGGGCAACGAGCAGCATACACAGCCAGTTATATTTCTTCATATCAAGAAGTCAACAATCATAAAGCCATCAGTTCATACCGCGATACAGACGATATCCGCGCCAGATTCCATAGGCGATCAAGATACCTCCTACAGTGCAGCTAATAGCCGTATTATCAATGTTAAAGATATCCAAGATGAACAATAAGCCCACACCAAGATAAACTAATATCATGAAGATACCGAACCATACCCTTACGCTCTTAGGGGTTCCCATGTCGTTGTTGTCTGAGCCTCTCATAACTTTCGATGTTTTGATTTGTGTTTCTTTTACAATTCTAACAAATCGCAGCGCCATAAGTTTTGACCAGCGCACGCGCAGGTAGCTTTGTGGCGTAAAATTACGCAATTTTCCTCAAATTTCCACTCACTGCGCGCTCTTTTTTATCCTCTGCCATTTTAAGCATGATACGCTCATCAATCCCTAAGAGTAACTTTCCCCGACAATAATTGCCGGGGAAGAATGATAATTTCACTGATGTGATCACTTAAGAATGCCCGATTCAATACCTGAGAGCTGAGTAGCCTCATCACCGCGCTTCACTTTCTTTCCGAATCCTAAAGTGTAGGTGACGGCCAGGCGCGCCAGAGCATGATCATTGATTGAATAGGTCTGTTCTGCCTTATCGTAGTATCTGCTGCGCATCTCGCTGCGGTCGCTCCTCCAGTGCCAGCGCGCTAAACTGGCCACCTGGAGCTGGAAGTTCCATGTAGAATTAGCCCAGCCAATCTGGATATTATAGTATGGTCGGGTCATCATCCATGTGCCGACCATACTGCCGTCGGAGTAGCCTTGTGAAGAATAATAGAGGCCGGAGAAAGTCCAGTGATCCAGATAATAACTTGCCTGAAAGGCATATCCGAGTTTTGTCCTGTTGAAATTATAGGGCTCCCCGTTACGCACTGAGTTCGCACTCATCTGCGCTGTAAGCTGAAGACTTCGGTCAAAGAGGCGCAAAGTGCCCGCAAATCCGTAGTTCCATTGCGAATAGCCTCCTCCGGGCTGCCTGATAATTCTCAATAATCCTGTAGCGTAGGGTACATATTCGTAGACAAACCGATTAGCGAGAATCCAGGTATCTGCGAACGCTGTGATGCTGAACCGATTGGCAGGAATGAAAGTATAACTCGCGCCTGCATTATAGCTTCCTTCCGACCTGATATCAGGATTGCCGGTATAGCTCATAAGCGGATTGCTCTGAATCACAGCAGCCGAACGATAGCTCGAAGATGGCATTATCTTGAAGTAATGATAATCTCCACGGATTGAATGACGGTCTGACGGAGAATATTGTAATGAAAAGTCGAACCAGGGAGAGGAGGAAATTTCTTTATAATCAAGACATTCCAGCCTATTATAGTTAAGGCCGATTCCTAACATGCCGTAGATCTTTCCTTTCGATATACTATATTGCACCCCGGGCCCCATACGATAATTATTGACCCGATCACTTGTGTTAGTTGTACCTGAATAGGTTGTCCGGTTCCTGGTTATCAAGGCTTTCACCATTGTATTCAACCTCCCCCATTCGCCAAAAGAATGTGAGTAAGCCAGATCGCCACTTAACTGATATGAATTATCTATAGCCGAGTTTTCGAATTCGTCAGTATTATCCTCCGCATAGCGGCTCATCGTATTCGTATGGGAATAGGTAAAATGGGGAGAGAATGTAATACTATTGCGGTCGTTGAGAATAAAGTTCCAATAACCTTTATAGGATAAAGTATTGACCCTGTTTGCTTTGCAATCTGATACAGCAGCTGCAGGAGAAATTTCTGGTGAATATGATATATGACCCATCACATCGTTGAACGGAGTATGGTCAAAACTTGCGCCAACCATGTTCTGAATTGTAATTTTATCGGTAGAATAGAGCACCTTAAATGTAGGCCAATAAGTTCGCTTACGCAGTTTGCCGCTATCTTGAATGAAATTTCGCTCAAACACACTCAGCGAGCCGTCAGGTTGCGGAAGCCTGAACGTCTCATAAACATCGCCTCCTGTATGGCTTTGGTTGAGATAGAAGGCTCCGGCAGCTAAGTCAATCATGATTCGCTTATACTGAACCTTGCTGTAGAGGCTTATCTGCCCTGCATTTGAGGTATTCTCCCAACCGTAGGTCTTCACATAGCCTCCGTACTCATACTTCTGCATTATGAAGTTCACCACATGAGCCTTGCCTTGAAAGCGAGGGTTCGAAGGATAATCGTAATACTCTATTTTCTTCACGTCCTGAAGCCTCATGCCCACAAGGTCTTCTTTCAAGGCGGGCAGGAAATCTATAAAGATATCCACGCTTTTTCCCGCCATATCTGTAACCACGTAGTTGGGTGAGACCTTAAGTTGAGGTATAGCCATTCGATTAAGCAAATCGACAGCTGTCTGCGCTGAATTTTTCTGTTTCGAAGTCGGAACATAGGTGGAAACCTCGGCTCCGAGCTGCTGCCGGCTACCTTGAACTACTACCTCTTCAAGCCTGGTAGAAAGAGAATCTGTCGCAAGATCTTGTTGGGCGAACGAGACTGCTGGCAGTAAAAGTGAAACTACGATAAAAGTCTTTTTCATGCTGATGGTTTTTGGCTGCAAAGTAAGCCTCAAGCCATCGGCAGAACCTAAAATTTTATCTGACCTTTATCTGACAATTCCTGACATCGCTATTTATCAAGCCTTTACGCGAAGCTCATAAGACTCGCCACGGTTGCATATTATCTCCATATCCGTATCCACCAGTGCAGCTTTGGTGCGCTTCACCAACGTATAAAGCGACTCCTCCGCGTTAAGCTTGTTACCCCACAGGGAATCACACAGGATATTCTTATCCACTTTCCTTCCCGGCGCATCATAAAGCATCAATGCTAATCTCCTCTGCATTGGAGTGAGTTTGATCTGCCCGAAAATTTCAGAGGCCGGCATCTCCACATCAGGCGTCAGCTCCGACTTTCTACTTCTCCATATAAGCATCCCGACAGCCGACAATATAGCAAGGCCGAAGAGCGCTCCCGGCAAGGTCTGATCAGATGCCGCGAAGAGTGAGGCCATAGAGCAATCAGTAAAGCCTTGTACTTGAATTGCAATGCCTTCAGCCGATTTCGCCGGCACCAGCATAATGGAGTCTGATTTGATAATATGGCCTTGAATCTCCTGAGGAGTATTTTTCCTATCGGTAAGCGCCAAAGTGAAGTAGACTTCATCTTTGAGCGCTATATTGCGTAGATTCAGTTCTGAAGCCCGGTATATGATTGGCTTTCTTGTAGCGGCATACATAGTGCGTAGGGCAGCTATCGTATCCTGACGGGTCCATACCTCGCTGTATTCATTAGCCAGAGAAACCATCGCTCTGTTCAGATCGTCGGCTACAGTCTTCCTGGCATCTGAATAGGAAATGATGCTTGCCACCACCGATGCACAGAGCAACGCAAGCGGAAGCAGAAGACAATACCGGAGAGAACTGGCTCTCTTAGGAGCTATATTTTTAACAGAACTCATAGTTTCTAATATCGAACTGATTACTTATCACAAAGATACAAATTAATTTCCTCACATCTCTACTTCATAGGCTAAAAGATACCCAGGCATCTGTAATACCTGAGTATCTTGGAGTTGGTCCGGTCCTCGAATCCGGATCTTCTATCATAGAGAGTAAAAATCTATAGCTTGATGTAGGCTACTGTAGCGGTTGCCTTCTTATCTTCCGGCGCCGCTACCTTAAGTATCTCAGGCAGCTTCACGTGACCCTGCTCATCAAGAATACGATCTACCTCAAACAGAACCTCATGATAAAGAATCACCTTCAAAGCCGCCTCATTTTCTGGAGACAATCCTACAGCAGCAGCGATATCTCCTACATTGAAATGGCGCATGAAAGAACTCGCTACTGCTTTGGCCCATAAATCGGCTGACAGGCTAATCGCATCGGTACCATCAAGCACAGGCAATCTTAACTTACCATTTTCATCGATCACACCATACTCTTCGCAGTCACGAACCATTTCAGGCGTAAGTTCTTCACCATTAAGATAATTTATCAGAGCCCTACGGATATTGGTCTTGATGAAAGCGGTACACAGATATGCGTTAGAACTATCGCCCCATGAAAATTTGAGGAACCCTTTATCACCCAGACTAATTCCGTTTGTACCGTAAATGTCCGGGGCTTCCGGTCGGAAGAAATAAAATAAGCCGTTCCATGACATACTGTCGGTCTGGCAAATTGTAGCTGACTCATGTGATACATCAAGGTGGTCCCAAGTAATCCCATCGAAAACCAAAGAGTGGACCAACGGGAAAGCTGACTCACATACACCTGCGGCATCTAAAGTAGCCATAAAAGAGTTCATCTCAGGGCGTGTATCCTCTACAATATTTTGAGCCAGAAACCTCGCCTTTTCCCTAATATCGGCTATCGCTACGCTGTCGATAAACGGTACAGCGGATCGATATTTCCCATCCGAGGGATATATCATACCCTGATTCAGTAGAAGAACCGTATCCACGTCAGAGAAATCGAATCCTGACTTTTCCAGATTCTTTAACGATTGTGGTTTCTCCCACAAGGTCTGAAGCAACCTAAAGTTGCCTCCCTGCCTGATTATGGCGAAGGGAGAAGGCTTATAAGTGTTATAACTTACATAAGGGGTATAATTCCAGTCTTCTATCGCTGCGAAAGCGATAAGCGGAGCAAAGGCAACAGCCAAAAGAAGCTTTCTCATGCAATCATGTAGTTGATGGTTCTACTATAGAGACGCAGAAATCTCTAATTTGTGACATCATCTACTGACTTTTTTCATTTTATTGAAAAAACACTTGAAATATCAATTGAAAATCAGATTCTTACGATATTTGGATTGCCCTCCTGCATTGGCCGTAGAAAACGATCGAAGGCCATAAGCAGAAAAAGACCTGGGCAATCTACTGCTCAGGTCTCTTCTGTAGCCGATCCGGGACTCGAACCCGAGTCTCCACTGTGAGAGAGTGGCGTGCTAACCGCTACACTAATCGGCCATTCTGTTTCCGGATCCGGAAGACCCGGAAACCTTATTTTTACGATGCAAAGTTACTACTTAATTTTAACTCTGCAAAACTTTCCGGCAATTATTCCGGAAAATTTTTTCACTCTGCTGCGGGAGCTTCCTCAGCTGCTGTCTCGGCTGCCTCTGCCTCGAGAGCTGCCTTAGCTGCTGCCTCCTGAGCTGCGAGGAGCTCAGCCTTCTTCTTGGCTACAGCCTCGCCCTTCAGGCGGTTCTTCTCCTGCTCTGCCTCCAGACGAGCCTTAGCTGCTTTCTCAGCTTCTGCAGCCGTCTGCACGCGCTTACGGTCAGCAACCTGACCACGCTCTGCCTTCCAGGCATCGAAGCGGCGCTGAGCCTCTTCTGCTGTGAAAGCACCTTTCTTCACTCCTCCGCGGAGATGCTTCATCAGGAGCACTCCCTCATGAGAGAGGATAGAGCGAGCTGTGTCGGTAGGCTGTGCGCCCACTTCAAGCCAATAGAGGGCGCGGTCGAAGTCCAAACTTACTGTAGCGGGATTGGTATTGGGATTGTAGCTACCGATCCTCTCAATAAATTTGCCATCACGTGGCGCCCGGCTGTTGGCCACTACGATAGGATAGAACGCATAGCCCTTACGGCCGTGGCGCTGCAATCTGATCTTTACTGCCATTTCTTTTCCGGTTTTATTATTGTGTTTGTTTCTTCTGTGCGCCGGGGAGTCACCCCCGAAACGCGACTGCAAAATTACTGCTTTTCCCTGATTCCGCAAGCGATTGCCACAAAATTTTCATTCTTTGGCTTTTTTACCTACTTTTGCACCGTAACAATTCAATTATTACGATTATGAAAAAGTATCTCATCGCTATTTTGGCAGCTTTAATGTGCGGTGTGGCCGCACAGGCTCAGGTACGTTTCGGTGTTAAAGCCGGTCTCGACATCAATAAATTGCACTTCTCGGGCAATAACAACTTCAGCTCCGAAAACCGTGCAGGTTTCACCGGCGGCTTCATGACCGAGTTTACGGTGCCCATCGTTGGCCTCTGCTTCGACGCATCTTTAATGTACACGCGTATGAACGGAGAGCTTCACAGCCACAAGGATTTCATGGACATACCCATCAACATCAAATATAAGTTCAATATCCCCGCTGTAAGCTCGCTCGTAGCTCCTTATCTCTATACAGGTCCTGACTTTGCGTTCAAGCTCGCAGGTAAAGACAAGGATCCTTACAAGACTTTCCAGTGCGCATGGAATATCGGTATCGGCGCAGAGCTTATCCGTCATCTTCAGATCGGAGCCGGCTATGCCTTCGGTATCAACAATATCGCGAAGGCTGTAGGCGTGAACACCACCGGTAACATCAAGACCCGCAACTCCTACTGGACAGTAACGGCTGCATACCTTTTCTAAGCTAAAAGGATGAAAAAAATTCTTCTTACCCTGCTGCTGGCGGTCGCCGCTCTCCCGGCGGCCGCGCAGTACAGGTGGGGTGCCGTAGCCGGTGCTGAAATATCCGGCTATCATTTCAAGAATTACCTCTTCGATACCTCCAGATCGCCTGGTTTCAGCGCCGGTGTGATCGGAGAGATCATGTTTCCGGGTATCGGCTTCGGAATGGATATCAGCCTGCTCTACAATATGCACGGAGGCAAACTGAATCTCGGGCAGAAAGAGGTATGGGCTTCAGAGGGCTACGGCGACCAGCAATGCTGGATCCATGCGCTGCGGATCCCTGTAAACCTGAAGTTCCGCTATTCCAACCTCAACGGTCTGGAGCGTATCATTGCTCCCTTCGCCTATGCAGGTCCGTATTTCTCGATCACGGTAGGCCATAACAAAGTGCCCGCGCTCAAATATCCAGGCGGTTGCTTTGGTCTCCAGTGTGGTCTCGGTGCTGAAATTCTTGAGAAAATTCAGGTTTCCGGAGGCTATGCCTGGGGTATGTCTTATGAAATCCAGACTGTAAAACTATCCAACATCTCCGGCCGGTCAAGCGGCTGGCAGATTAAGGTAGCTTATATGTTCTGACGGTTGGCAAAATTCGCCCAGGTCATACTGCCGCTGCCGCTCGCCTCGACGTTTACCTACAGCGTACCTCCCGAGATGGAGGATGCCGTCGGCGTAGGGGCGAGGGTTCTTGTGCAGTTTGGCCGCAAGAAATATTATACCGGAATTGTAGAATCGCTTTCGCCCTACGCTCCGGAAGGATTCGAGGTAAAGCCTGTTATGGCAGTGCTCGACAGGCACCCTGCCGTGCGCTATCCTCAGCTAAAATTCTGGAACTGGATAGCCGACTATTATCTCTGCTCAATTGGCGAAGTATTTAAGGCGGCGGTTCCTACCGGAATGAAAGTTGAAAGCGAGACCTATATCGCCATCAATCCCGACTATGAAAATCCAGAAGGGCGCCCGCTGTCGGAACGCGAGGCTCCGGTAGTGCAACTGCTTACCGCTAAAGGCCCTATGCGGATTTCTGATCTCGAGGAGCAAACGGGTCTGCGTCGGCTCGGAGCTGTGATTACCACGATGCTCGAAGAAGGCATTGTGGAGATCGATGAGAAGCTCATTGAGAAATATCGTCCGAAGAAAGAGACCTGTCTCCGCCTGACTGCTGAGAGAGATGACCACGAAGCTCTCAATGGCTTCATGGATAAGGTGAAGCGCTCTCCAAAAGGAGAACGGGCACTGCTTGCCTATCTTGACCGGTCTCGCTGGCTGGCGAGAAAAGAACCGGTGGTCGAGGTCACTAAGAAAGAGATGATTGAGCGTGTGGGCATCTCGTCGGCGGTAATAAAAAGTCTTATCGACAAAGGAATTTTCCAGCTCTACACCCGCGAGGTGAATCGCTTCAAATCCGACCTCGACGCTCCCACGGCAGCCCTTGCCTCATTCTCTCCGGCTCAGAAGAAAGCCTTCGAGGAGATTCTGTCGGCATTTCGCGACCATCAAGTCTGTCTGCTCCACGGAGTTACGGGAAGCGGAAAAACAGAAATCTATACCCATCTCATTGAGCGAGTCCTTGCCAAGGGAGATCAGGTGCTCTACCTCGTGCCGGAAATATCGCTCACTACCCAGCTCACCGACCGGCTGCGTAAGGTGTTTGGCAACAGGCTCCTTGTCTACCACTCAAAATTCTCTGACGCAGAGAGGGTAGACATCTACAAGCGCCTTCTTTCCACCAACGAGCCCCTGCTCGTGCTGGGAGTCCGTTCATCGGTATTCCTGCCCTTCGCGCGCCTCGGGCTCGTGATTGTAGATGAAGAACACGAATCGTCGTTCAAGCAGTATGATCCGGCACCACGATATAATGCGCGCGATGCTGCCATAGTGCTCGCCTCAATGCACGGAGCAAACACCCTGCTCGGATCTGCCACCCCCTCCGTAGAGACTTACTTTAAGTCGCAGACCGGAAAATACGGTCTCGTTACTCTTACTGAGCGTTTTGAGGGGGCCGTGCTGCCGGAGGTGGAGATAGTAGATATGCGCGACCAAAGGAAGCGCAAACGCAATTCCGGCAGCCTCTCGGAGCCCCTTATGGAAGCCGCCGACAAGGCGTTGGGCGAAAAGAGGCAGGTGATAATGTTTCAGAACAGGCGGGGATTTGCGCCTATGGTGATTTGCCACGAATGCGGGTGGACTCCGAAATGCTGCAACTGCGATGTCTCGCTCGTATACCATAAAGGAATCGACCGCCTCACATGCCATTACTGCGGTTTCTCGGCGCCTCTGCCCTCTCTGTGTCCCTCATGCGGACAGAACTCGGTACAGACCTTCGGCTATGGCACCGAACGCATCGCAGAGGAATTGCACAAACGGTTCGAAGGCTACAGAGTGGCTCGAATGGATCTCGATACTACCAGGAATAAGAATGCTTACCAGGAGATTATCGAAGAGTTCGCCCGCCATGAGACCGATATACTCGTCGGCACCCAGATGGTGACTAAAGGTCTCGACTTCGAGAAGGTGAATCTCGTGGGAGTGATCAATGCTGACACGCTCCTGAACTTCCCCGATTTCAGAAGCGACGAGAGGGCATTCAATATGCTTGTGCAGGTGGCCGGGCGTGCGGGCAGACGAAAAGAGAAAGGACTCGTGCTCATACAGACCAGTGATCCAGACCATGATGTGCTCAAATTTGTTAAGACTCACGATTACAACGGTTTCTATACCCACGAACTGGAACAGCGCCGCCGCTTCAACTATCCCCCGTTTACGCGCGTAATCAACATCTATCTCAAAAATAAAGACCGCGCGACGGTCGACTCCGTAGCCG
Organism: uncultured Muribaculaceae bacterium; assembly: GCA_947632485.1. Classification (GTDB taxonomy): domain Bacteria; phylum Bacteroidota; class Bacteroidia; order Bacteroidales; family Muribaculaceae; genus Lepagella. The sequence goes on along the minus strand of CANRPJ010000023.1, from coordinate 35,157 downwards.
TAGCCTACACTCAGAAACTTCGCGAAGTGTTCGGCGCCCGAGTGCTTGGTCCGGAGCAGCCACCTGTCGGAAGAATCTCAACATATTACCTTCAGACAATCATGCTTAAGGTAGAAGCCAACGCCTCGATGCGCAAGGTAAAGGAGCTGCTGCGCTCCGTCTATGCCACGATGGCTTCCGACCACAGAATGAAGTCTACTCAGCTCTACTACGATGTAGACCCGGTCTGAACCATAGATTTTTGTTAACTTCGCAGTATGAAAACGAATTCAACGCCAGTCGACGAGTTTGATCGCCGGCATCTATGGCACCCTTATACCTCCACAATAGATCCGTTGCCTACCTATGTCGTGGATCATGCCGAAGGAGCCGTAATCACCTTGGCCGACGGTACTAAGCTGATCGATGGCATGTCTTCCTGGTGGTGTGTGATTCATGGTTACAATCACCCGGTGCTGAATGAAGCTGCAAAGCGGCAGATCGACCGCATGAGCCATGTCATGTTCGGAGGCTTCACCCACAGCCCTGCCATTGAGCTTGGAAAGCTTCTGCTATCGATCATGCCTCCCTCGATGAACCATATTTTCTACGCCGACTCCGGTTCAGTAGCTACTGAGGTGGCGATGAAAATGGCGGTTCAGGCGCAGGATAACCCGGAGCGCACCGACTTTGCCACTATAAGGAGCGGATATCACGGCGACACCTGGAATGCAATGTCGGTATGTGATCCCGTCACGGGTATGCATTCCGCTTTCGGCAAATCCCTTCCCGTACGCTTCTTTGCTCCCGCACCCGGGTGCTCATTCGGCGATGGATGGGATCCCGCTGACTTCGAGCCGATGAGAAAGCTGTTGGAAGAGAATCATAAGCGCCTTGCAGCCGTGATTCTGGAGCCTATCGTGCAGGGAGCTGGCGGAATGCGTTTCTATCACCCTCAGTATCTTCGCGAGCTTAGAGCGGAGTGCGACCGCTACGGGATTCTCCTGATATTCGATGAGATCGCTACCGGATTCGGACGTACAGGTCGCCTCTTCGCGTGGGAGCACGCCGGAGTGGAGCCTGATATCATGCTTGTCGGAAAGGCTATCACCGGAGGCTACATGACCTTTTCCGCCGTAGCCACTTCTGCAAAGGTGGCCGATATGATCTCCGCAAGCGAGGCTAAGGTGATGATGCATGGCCCTACCTTCATGGCAAATCCTCTCGCCTGCGCGGTAGCTGTTGCCTCTACAAAGCTTCTTCTTGAGTCGCCTTGGCAAAAGAGAATCAAGGAGATTGAGACTATCATGAAAGAGCGCCTCGCTGAGGCCCGTGGCTGGAAATGCGTGCGCGATGTCAGGGTGCTCGGAGGAATCGGAGTGATTGAAGTGGCCGACTATATCGATGTCGGGCCGTTTCAGAAAGAATGTATCAAGGAAGGAGTGTGGATCCGTCCCTTCGGTCACAACGCATATATCATGCCGCCCTACCTCGCGGTTACAGATGAGCAGGTTCATAAGCTATGTGATGCCCTTCTGAGCATCGTGAAGCGTCTCTATGAGCATTGAGGAGATCATTGCCGGAAGGCTTGATAAATTGCAGGAGGCAGGCTGCTTGCGGAGGATTCCGCAGCCTGACGCCGATTGTATCGATTTCACATCTAACGATTATCTCGGTCTGGCTAAGCGCCGTGCTGAGTTTTCGGAAGAGTTTGCAGATACTTTCGGCCGCGCAGATTTCACCTCTTCCGCCTCCAGGCTGCTGGCCCAGCATCAGGATATCTATACTGAGTTTGAACTCTTTACTGGAGCTCTCTACGACAGGAAAGCATTGCTTTTCAATTCCGGCTATCATGCCAATGTGGGCGCGGTAAGCTCTCTTGCCTCCCTGCCCGGTGCATTAGTGATTGCTGATAAGCTGATTCATGCCAGTATAATCGACGGGCTGCGCCTCTCAGGAGCGCGGTTTCACCGGTTTCCCCACAATGACATGAAGGCTCTTGAGCGCATCATAGAGCGAAATGCGTCTGATGGTCAACCGGTTATTGTCATAGCAGAATCCATCTACAGTATGGACGGCGATCTCGCGCCGCTTCAGGAACTTGTCAATCTGAAGCACCGGCGCCCGGAGATTTTCCTATATCTTGATGAGGCTCACGCGCTCGGTGTGATGGGCAAACGCGGCCTCGGACTCGCCGAAGAGTTAGGGCTGCTTCCTGAAATAGACCTTATTGTTGGCACTCTCGGGAAAGCTCTTGCCTCCTCCGGAGCATTCATAGCTGCCTCTGAAAGCATCTGCAATTTCCTGATCAATTCTGCACGCTCCTTCATCTTCTCCACCTGCCTGCCTCCCGCAAGCGCTGCATGGAGCCTACTGATGATGAAGAAGATGGTAGATATGCAATCTGAACGTGACCGACTCAGGAATCTTGCAGAACGCACACGCAAAGGTCTGGAATCAATCACCTCGGAAGAGTCAGAAAGCAGGTCACAGATTCTGCCTTTCATGGTCGGTGATGCAGAAAAGGCGGTGATGCTCTCGGAAGCGCTTAGGAGGAAAGGACTCAACGTGTTGCCAATACGCCACCCGACCGTTCCTGCCGGTACGGAACGTCTGCGCATCTCCCTATCCGCCTCCCATTCTGAATCTGATATCGAGAGGCTTCTTCAAGCCCTTACAGAATTGAAATGAGACAGGTTTTCACCCACAAGAACCCTCGTAACCGCCGTTTGCTCCTGGTCTTCACCGGTTGGAGCAGCGATGAGCGCTTTTTCGCCGGTTTCGCTCCAGAAGGCTGGGACGTGATGGTCTGCTCTGACTATGAGACTCTGGATTTCGACAGCCGCCTCATCGATGGATATTCTACCGTTTATCTCTTCGCATGGTCGCTCGGAGTTGCAGCGGTAGCCGCAAGTTTGCCGGAGGGTAAGATAGCAGCCGCCGTAGCCGTTAACGGCACTTTGTGGCCAGCCGATGATATGCGCGGAATTCCTGAATCAATTTTTAAGGCTACTGAAGCGAATCTCGACGAGAGAAACCTGCGCAAATTCAGGCGCCGAATGTTTTCCAGCGCTCAGGATTTTCAGGAGACCTCGGCTCTGTTGCCTGAGAATGATGATATTGAGGCTCTTAAGAGGCAGCTTAAAGCAGTGGCGTCAAGACCTTTCCGTCCATTTCGGTTCCGTAGGGTCTACATCGGTCTCGACGATGCTATTTTCCCTCCTGCAAACCAGCTCAACGCATGGAAGGAATCGCCTGGAGCCCCTGAGATTGTGAATCTTCAGGAGCCGCATTGTCCGGATCTGAGGAGTCTGATACTCTCCTTCTTGCCCGATAGCCGTCAGGTGTCTTCAAGTTTCGAGCGGGCTCTCCCCCACTACGACCGTCATGCCGAGGCTCAGATGAAAATTGCAAGTCATCTTGCCTCGATGCTTACCCCTGCAAATGGCTTACGCACTTTGGAAATCGGTTCAGGTTCCGGCCTCTTTACCAGGCTCTACTCCCCCATTCTGAGGCCGCACGAAGCTGTATTCATCGATCTCTACAAGATGCCGCGCTATGCGATAGCCCCTATAGAGATCTACCTGGAAGCAGACGCGGAAGAGGCGATAGAGCGAAATTCCGATCTGCATGATTTCGATTTCGCCCTCTCTGCAAGCACAATACAATGGTTTGCAAATCCTCGTGCCTTTTTCCGCAATATAGCCAAGACTCTCAACCCGGAAGGACGGCTCATCTGCTCTACATTTCTGCCCGGTAATCTCGGAGAACTCGACCAATTGCGCCCGGCTCCGATTCTCTACCCTTCGCGAAGCGAACTGGAACAATTTCTGAATGAGGCTTTTGAGGAGGTCATGGTTGAAGAGGAAGAGATTCCTGTAGACTTTGCAAGCCCGCGTGAGGCGAAGATGCACCTCCGTTTTACCGGAGTCTCTCCGCGCCACCCCTCTCTGCCCGTAAGACCTGATAAGGAAACCGCTTTCCCTACGCTCCTGACCTACAGGGTGCTATATATCTCAGCAGCGAGACCTCTCACCGGCCGCCAAGAAAATAGCTGAGCGGGAAAACGCGGAAAACTATATCAAAGGCCTCGCCGTCAGAAGTTTCCTCTTCCGTGAGGATTCCTATCGAGCCGTCGGGAAGCTGCGTCAAAGAGGAATAGGCAGAACCGCCCTCCACTACGAGAGTCTTCACAGACCACGTCTTGCCTTCATCAAAACTCGTATATACGCTTACGTCCCGCCTGTCGTCGGGCGTACCCGGCAGTGAATGCAGCATCACTTTGCGGCCATCTGCTTCAGCCACTATAAGATCGCCATTACATGCCGGATCGAGCATATCGCCGTTCTCAACCATCTCCGACCACGTTTCACCGCGGTCCTTGGAATACACGAATTTCCTCGGTCCCTCCTCGCGCACCCGAATGCTCATCATCAGGGTTCCGTCAGAAAGCTCCGCTATTTTGGCTTCATCACCATCTCTATAAGCTGGTGCCGAAGCGCGCCAGGTGTAGCCTCCATCATCGCTATATACCGCATAATTCACGAACCTCTTCGATCCATGCGGACGCGCCACAAGAGCAAAGATGAGTCGCCCGTCGCGCAGCTGCAACGCCCTTCCTGAAGAGGCAAACCAGGTTTCAGTGCATATCTTTCCGGGCACTCCGTCGCTCTCAGAGAGAAGCTGCGGATTCAGATTGATAGACTCGCTCCAGGTCTTGCCTCCATCTGCGCTATGGGATACACTGATCTGCCCCGGCTCTTTTTGCCAGAGTCCATTGCCATGCGTATAGATGCAAAGCACATTGCCGCGCTTCTCATCAACCACCAACGCCGGATCGCCGCAACCACCTACTGAGTCATAGGGTGCAACCGTCACTGTCTCGCCCCATGTGCGGCCGCCGTCTTCGCTTCGGCGTGCTACAATCTCTATCCTCCCAGGAAGATCGCGCATGCTCTCTATCCGCTTGTCAGCTACTGCCAGAACCGCCCCGTCAGGAGCCACTACGACTGACGGGATACGGTAATATTTCGACCCGCCGTCACCAGGACGGAACACTACTGTTTTCTCAGCCACTGCGGAAGCTGAAACAAGGATCAGCCCCAGAATCAAAGCTATCTTCTTCATATTCGGTACAATTTGAGGAGAAAAAGGGGCGCAGACCAGCGTCCGCGCCCCCCTCGGTATCAGTTATTCAGCTGAACTTTCAGGATTTGCGGAGAGCCTCTTCATCGGAGCCCATTGCAGGATCTTCCATAGGAGGCATCTGGCTGAGACGCTTATAGTTGTTGTAGCGCCAGCGGGCATTCTCCTCAGCGGCCTTGAAGAGCTCCTCAGCCTCTGCAGGATACTGCTTCCATACCGATGCATAGCGCACCTCACCCTTCAGGAAGTCGGAGAATTTGCTCCAGTCGGGCTCCTTGCTGTCGAGAGTGAACGGCGTCTTGCCTTCCTTCTCAAGTTCCGGATTGTAGCGCCAGAGGTGCCAGTAGCCGCATTCTACAGCTCTGCGCTCCTCCTCCTGGCTGTGACCCATTCCGGCCTTCAGACCATGGTTGATACAGGGAGCATAGGCTATGATGATCGACGGGCCGTCGTAAGCCTCAGCCTCGCGGAAGGCTTTCAGCGTCTGAGCATTGTCAGCACCCATAGCTACCTGAGCTGCATACACATAGCCATAGGTAGTGGCGATAAGGCCGAGATCCTTCTTGCGCACGCGCTTGCCGCTGGCGGCAAACTTAGCGATAGCACCGATAGGAGTTGCCTTGGAAGCCTGGCCACCGGTATTGGAGTAGACCTCGGTATCGAGCACGAGGATATTGACGTTCTTGCCGCTTGCGATCACATGGTCAAGACCACCGAAACCGATATCGTAGCTTGCGCCGTCGCCGCCGATAATCCACTGGCTGCGCTTCACGAGATAGTGGCTGTGGTCGAGCACTGTCTGGCAGTCGGAGCAACCCTTCTCCGCACCGCCCTTAACTGCTGCCACGAGCTTTTCAGCTGCTGCACGCGAACCTTCGGCATCGTCTTTCTTCTCAAGCCATTCGTTGCAGGCTGCCTTCACCTCTTCAGGTGCGCTCTCACAGGCTGCGATATTCTTCACTGCCTCTTCCACACGCATACGCATCTTATTGTAAGCGATGTGCATACCGAGACCGAACTCGCAGAAATCCTCGAAGAGGGAGTTAGCCCATGCCGGACCGTGGCCCTGCTCATTCTTGCAATAAGGAGTGGAAGGCACAGAACCGGAGTAGATCGAAGAGCAACCCGTAGCGTTGGCAATCACCTGACGGTCGCCGAAGAGCTGGGTCATCAGCTTCACATAAGGAGTCTCGCCGCAACCGGAGCAAGCACCGGAGAACTCAAAGAGCGGTTCGGCAAACTGGCTGTTCTTCACGTTGGCCTTCACATCTACGAGAGATGCCTTGTTAGCCACATGCTCCATGCAGTAGTCCCAGCCTTCCTGAACGCCGAGCTGAGTATCGAGAGGCTTCATTACGAGCGCCTTCTCGCCCTTCTTACCCGGGCAGACGTCGGCACAGTTGCCGCAACCGAGACAGTCGAGCACATCGACCTGCTGCACGAAGCGCATGCCGGTCATTGTCTTGCCGATAGCTGGAATGCTGCGTGCGGGATCGGCGAAGTAGCCCTTCTGCTCCTCCTCGGTGAGGACGAACGGACGGATAGTAGCGTGAGGACAAACGTAGGAGCACTTGTTGCACTGGATACAGTTGTCTGGAATCCACTGGGGCACGAAGGTAGCCACACCGCGCTTCTCATAAGCGGCTGTGCCCTGCGGCCAGGTGCCGTCGGCACGATCCACAAGAGCGCTTACCGGGAGAAGGTCACCGTCCTGAGCATTGATCGGACGAACCACATTGGTGATGAACTCCGGCTCATCGCGCTTCACGGGAGCTTCATCTTCGAGGGTTGCCCATGCGGGATCCACTTCGAGTTCCTTATACTCAGAGCCGCGGTCTACGGCTGCATAGTTCATGTTGACGATATTCTCGCCCTTCTTACCGTAGCTCTTCACGATGAATTTCTTCATCTGCTCAACAGCCAGATCCACCGGAATCACCTCCGTGATGCGGAAGAAGGCGCTCTGAAGAATCGTATTGGTGCGGTTGCCAAGTCCGATTTCCTGAGCAATCTTGGTGGCGTTGATGTAATAGAGCTTCACATTCTTCTGGGCCAGAGTGCGCTTCACCTTGTTAGGCAGATTCTTGGCGAGCTCTTCGCCTTCCCATACGGTATTGAGCAGGAAGGTGCCGCCCTCCTGAATGCCGCGGAGCACATCGTACATGTGCAGATATGCCTGAACGTGGCAAGCCACGAAGTTTGGCGTCGTCACCAGATAGGTGCTGCGGATAGGCTCATCGCCGAAACGGAGGTGAGAGCAGGTGAAGCCACCCGACTTCTTCGAGTCGTAGCTGAAATAAGCCTGGCAATATTTGTCGGTATTATCGCCGATAATCTTCACGGAGTTCTTGTTGGCACCTACAGTACCGTCGGCACCGAGACCGAAGAACTTGCAGGCTACCACGCCCTTGCCACCGAGGTGAAGCTCAGGAAGCACGGGAAGCGAGGTGAAGGTGACATCGTCGACAATGCCGATGGTGAAATGATTCTTCGGCTCGGGAAGTGCGAGGTTGTCGAATACTGAGAGGATCTGTGCAGGAGTGGTATCCTTTGAGCCCAGACCATAGCGGCCGCCTACTACCAGCGGGGCATTCTCCTTACCATAGAAGCAGTCTTTCACGTCGAGATAGAGGGGCTCGCCGTTCGATCCCGGCTCCTTGGTGCGGTCGAGCACTGCGATGCGCTTAGCCGTAGCGGGCACAGCGGCAAGGAAATGCTTGGCCGAGAAAGGACGGTAGAGATGCACGCTCACCAGACCTACCTTCTCACCCTTTGCCGTAAGGCTGTCGATCACCTCCTGCACGGCCTGCGTCACGCTACCCATAGCGATGATCACACGCTCTGCATCGGGAGCTCCATAGTAGGTGAAGAGGCCATAGTTGCGGCCGGTCAGCTTATTGATCTCCTTCATGTAGCCCTCTACGATCTCCGGGATAGCCTCGTAGTATTTGTTGCGGGTCTCGACATGCTGGAAATATACGTCGGGATTCTCAGCCATGCCGCGAGCCTCCGGATTATCGGAGTTAAGGGCACGCTTGCGGAAAGCGTCGAGAGCCTCGCGGTCGAGCAGCGGAGCAAGCTGGTCAGCCTCGAGAGCTTCGATCTTCTGAATTTCATGCGAAGTGCGGAAACCGTCGAAGAAATTCACGAAAGGCACGCGACCCTTGATAGCCGACAGATGGGCTACTGCTGCAAGGTCCATCACCTCCTGCACGCTACCCTCGCAAAGCATTGCGAAACCGGTCTGACGCACAGACATCACGTCCTGATGATCGCCGAAGATGCTTAGGGCGTGGCTTGCCAGGGCGCGGGCCGAGACATGGAACACTCCGGGAAGCAGCTCACCGGCAATCTTGTACATGTTGGGAATCATCAGCAGCAGACCCTGCGATGCAGTATATGTAGAGGTCAGGGCTCCTGCCTGCAGCGAACCATGAACAGCACCGGCCGCTCCCGCCTCGCTCTGCATCTCCTGCACGAGCACGGTCTCGCCGAATATGTTCTTCCGGCCGGCGGCGCTCCAATCGTCGACATACTCAGCCATTGTCGACGAAGGGGTGATCGGGTAGATCGCAGCCACTTCGCTGAACATATAGCTGATGTGGGCAGCCGCCTGGTTGCCGTCACAAGTCAGAAATTTTTTCTCTTTGTTCATAATCAGGTTATGTTCGTTAGTTAAATATTGTCTTTTGAAATCGTGATTTACACCACAAAGGTAAGCATTTTTCTTGAAATTTCCTCGTTTTTCTCCATCTTTTTGCGTTTCCGGCAGCATTTATCAGTCAGCTATCCGAAGACGCCTTTTCCGCCCCTTGAGCTTGGCATCGGCAAGGCGCTCCACCACCCCGGCAGCCTGCTTCCGGGCCACTGCCACAAGCGAATAATGGTCCATCACATCGATCTTTCCAATCTCTTCAGGAGCAAGTCCTCCCTCCTTTATCAGAAAGCCTGCTATATCGCCTTTCGACAGTTTCTCCTTGCGACCCTCGGCTATATGGAGAGTCTCCCATTCGGAACGCGCCGACGGGCGGGCCGTGGGATCGGTATGGAGCGTATCATCGAAATCTACAAACTCCTTAATATCTTCGTCAGGACCCACCAGAAGGTAGATATCGCCCTGGCGATCCACTCGGGCAGTGCGGCCGTTGCGGTGCGTCCACGCCTCGACAGTCAGCGGAGCGTGATAATGAATCACGTTGGCCACATGCTCTATGTCCAACCCCCTTGCAGCCAAATCAGTAGCCACTAAAACAGGCCTGGAACCATTGTTGAACCTCGCTATCGCCTTCTCGCGCTCTGTCTGGTCGAGAGCACCATGATAAAGCACGCAGTCTACTTTCTGACTCCGCAGATACTGAGCCACACGCTCCGCGCTTTCACGATGGTTCACAAACACGATAGTTCGCTCAGGCACAGACCCTTTCTCGAGAGCGGCAAGAAGCGAGGCAAGGGAATCAAGCTTATCCTTACCATCGGCATCGACCCTATGCACCCTCATACGGCTCCTCACATTTCCTTCAGAACCGAGAAAATCGAGAGTTCTGGCGCTTTCGAGCCGAAGGAAATCCGGCAGAGAGTCAGCCCGGGTGGCTGAAGTGAGGATAGTTCGGCTCACATTCTTCAGTCGCGAGCATATCTTACTCATATCTTCCTCAAAGCCAAGCTCAAGGGTCTTATCAAATTCATCGAGCACCAGCAAGCGGCATGGCAGCAGATCTACATTCCTGCGCTTCGCATGATCGAGCAGTCGGCCAGGCGTAGCTACCACTATATCCGGCACTATCCTGAGGGAGTTCTCCTCATCTTCAACCTTATGACCGCCATATAAAGCTACCGTCTTGAATCCGGGAGCCACCGTCCGGATCACTCCTGAAATCTGAAGCACCAGTTCGCGACTCGGAGCAATTACCACGCATTGCACTCTTCCGGTAGGAGCTTTCATCAGCTTCAACATGGGAAGCACGAAAGCAAGAGTCTTCCCGGTGCCGGTCGGTGAGAGTAGGATTATATCTTTCCCTCCCGAGGCGCTCTCCATCATCTTCTTCTGCATCGGGTTGAGCTCCTCAATGCCCAGACGCTCGCTGACAAGCGGTAAAAATTCTTTCTCTTTCATCTTAAATCGGTGTTTTTCAGGATATATGACTCCAGTCTACACTACGCCCGAATCTCAACGCGAGCTCCCCTTTCAGAATCTCGGCATCAGCCGGAGAAACCGCAGTCTCTCCCGATGATTTCCCCCCTGAGAGTTCTGGCATCGCATCGAGTATCTTCCCCGCCTCTTCCCGGGCTGCCTCAATTATCTGGCCGTCAGTAGCCAGATTTGCTATACGCAGATTGAATGCTATGCCGCTCTGCTGGGTGCCTTCCATATCGCCGGGACCGCGCATCTTCATATCGGCTTCAGCGAGCACGAATCCATCGGAAGTTTCGGTCATGATTTCGAGGCGCTTACGCGTAGGCGCGGCAGTCTTGTAATGGCTCATCAGCACGCAATAGCTCCTGTCGGCTCCCCTACCTACACGCCCTCTGAGCTGATGAAGCTGCGAAAGACCGAAGCGCTCGGCATTCTCGATAATCATCACCGTGGCATTGGGGACATTGACACCTACCTCTATCACCGTAGTAGCCACCATTATACGCGCTTTACCGCTTACAAACAACTCCATCTGCCTCGCTTTCTCATCGGGAGAAAGCTGACCGTGAACGAGGCAAGCCCTATAGGAAGGATAAGCGGCGCAGATGCGCTCATAACCCTCCTCCACGCTCTTCAAATCGAGCTTATCGCTTTCATGCACAAGCGGATACACGATGTAGACCTGACGGCCGGCCTTTAGCTCCGCGTTAACTATGCGCGAAACATCTGACCGGGAATCCTCATAACGCAGCAGCGTCGTGACCGGTTTACGCCCCGGCGGAAGCTCATCTATTACGGACACGTCGAGATCGCCATATACGGTCATCGCCAGGGTGCGGGGAATAGGTGTGGCAGTCATGACCAGAACATGAGGCGACACCACGCTCTTTTCCCACAGCCGCGCCCTCTGGGCCACTCCGAACCTATGCTGCTCGTCGATTACCGCGAGACCCAAATTCCGGAATTTCACCCGGTCTTCAAGAAGGGCGTGGGTGCCGACCAGAATCGAAATCGACCCGTCGGCAAGGCCGGCATCTATCTCTCTTCGCTCCGAGGCCTTACTGCTTCCGGTAAGAACCTCTACGCGCACACCGACTGCATCGCCCCACTCCTTGAGGCCAGCATAGTGCTGACGGGCAAGTATTTCCGTAGGAGCCATCAGGGCAGCCTGGAAACCATTATCGGCCGCTATCAGCATGGTCATGAAAGCCACCAGGGTCTTGCCGCAGCCCACATCGCCCTGCACGAGCCGGTTCATCTGCCGCCCGGTACGCATATCGGCCCGGATCTCCTTAATCACCCGTTTCTGAGCTCCGGTAAGGGGAAATGGAAGCACATCAGCATAGAAGCGGTTGAACTTCTCCCCCACCGAGGCGAACACCGGGCCGCGGATAGCCGCACCGCGCTCGCGCGAGAACCGGAGGATATGAAGCTCCACATAGAAAAGCTCCTCGAACTTGAAGCGCTCCCTCGCCCTCCGCAACGCCACAGGATCGGTAGGGAAATGAATGGCGCGCAGAGCCTGGGCAAGCGGCATGAGCCGCTTCGCTTTAACCACGGAAGCAGGAAGAGTGTCTTGCAGGGAAGCGAATGCCGGGAGCTCCAGTGCATTGGCTATCAGCTTTCCAATAGCCTTGCTTGTAAAGCCTTTCTTGCGGGCTCCTTCCGAAAGATTATACTGCCCTCTTAGGCCCTCGGGCGGCCTCTCAGGATCAAATATCTCTATCTCAGGGTGAACCATAGAATAGCTACCCCTGAAGAACTGCGGCTTGCCGAAGATCACGTATTCGCGGTCAAGAGAAAGACTCTCACGAATCTGTCTTCGCCTTGAAAACCACAACACTTCCATAAGGCTTCGGCCATCGGAAAAGAGACCGACCAAGCGCTGCCTCGCCCCCTCACCTTCCGTGGAGAATCTTACAAACCGACCCCGAATCTGAATCGCCGGCATCTCGCCCTCCAGCTCCGCTATTTTGTAGAAGCGGCTGCGGTCGTTGTAGCGAAACGGGAAATAATACAGCAGATCGCGAAAAGTGCGGATTCCGAACTCATCGGCTAAGGCGCTGCCTCTGGCTGCACCTACTCCCTTGAGGTACTTTATGTCGGAACTCCCGAACCTATGCATCTCCGCGTTGCGATAACAGAATCTGAGCCCTGATAAAATCGCCGGGGTTGGTTACCTTGAAATTATCAGGATCGCCTTCATAGAGCACGGGCATGACCCCGAAGGCCTCAGCGACTGAGGCATCATCGGTAAAGGAGCCTTCCCTCATGCCGGAGTAGGCTTCCCTGAGAAGCGGCAAGCTGAAGACCTGAGGCGTCTGCACAGCCACGAACTGCGCCCTATCGACGGCCTCGCTGCCAGAGGGAACAAGATGGCGGAGACTGTCGGCTACGGGCACCACGGGCACTGCCGCACCTGAAGCGAGCGCAGCAGCCCAACCCCGGCTGATAAGGGCAGGGGTGACCAACGGGCGGGCGGCGTCATGGACAGCCACGAGCCCTCCTGCCGCTTCCGGAATCGCAGCGAGCCCGGCACGCACCGACTCTGTGCGCGAAGCACCTCCGGCCACGCATACATGGGCCACCTGCTCAGGCAGACCTGAATGCAGATCCTGCCAGAAACTTATGGCATCTGAAGGCAGCCCAAGCACTATCCTCACATGAGGATCTTCCGCTTGGAAGGCCTTGAGCGACCACCAGATCATAGGTTTACCCGCCACCTCACGAAACTGCTTGGGCACGCCGCCTCCCGCGCGCGTGCCCTTGCCGCCGGCCACTATGACCGCGTATTTCTCCGTCATTGTTTCTGACGAAATGTGGAATTACATGTTCATGCCGCCATCGACCTGGATAACCTGGCCGCTGACATAGCTCGAAAGATCGCTGGCGAGGAAGGTAGCCACATTGGCAATATCTTCAGCCTTACCGGCACGACGGAGGGGAATCTTCTTAGCCCAGTCGTCGCGAACCTCCTGCGGAAGGGCTGCCGTCATAGCGGTCTCGATGAAACCGGGAGCGATAGCGTTGGCGCGGATACCACGAGAACCTACCTCCTGGGCAATACTCTTGGCCAGAGCGATAAGGCCGGCCTTCGATGCGGCGTAGTTGGACTGGCCGGCATTGCCATGCACACCTACTACGGAAGCCATATTGATGATCGAACCGCCACGCTGCTTGAGCATCACGGGGAGAACGGCATGGATAAAATTGAAGGCCGACTTGAGGTTGACAGCGATCACGGCGTCCCACTGAGCCTCGGTCATGCGCATCATAAGACCGTCTTTAGTGATACCGGCATTATTTACCAGCACATCGATTCTTCCGAAATCCTTTACGATCTGTTTTACAACCTCCTCTGTCTGAGTATAGTCAGCTGCGTTGGAAGCGTAGGCACGGCAGGTCACTCCGAGAGCCTCGATCTCTTTGCGGGTGGCCTCACCGTTTTCGTCAATCACAAGGTCAGTGAAGGCGATATCTGCGCCTTCAGAAGCGAATTTGAGGGCGAGCGCCTTGCCGATGCCGCGGGCAGCACCGGTGACGAGAGCCACTTTTCCTTCAAGAAGTTTCATTTCGTTATGCTATGATTTAGTTTATATCTCTAAAATAAAGGCTCCGCAGCTGTAGCCTCCGCCAAACACCATCAGAGCTACCTTATCTCCTTTGGCAAACTCTCCACGCGTCTCGGCAAATACGAGAGGAGCTGAGGCTGAACCGGTATTGCCGTAGTCTTCAATATTATTGCGGAAAGCCTCCATCGGCTTATCAAGCTGATGGGCTACCTGAGCCACGATGCGCTTATTTGCCTGATGGCAGATCAGAGCCGAAAGATCGTCGATCTTGAGCCCGGTCTGGTCGAGCACATTGTTGAGGGCATAGATCATATATCGGCAGGCATGGATAAATACATCGCGGCCATCGGGCATGGTAATGCCGTCTTCCTTCGGCCTGAGGCGCACTCCAGCCGGACCTTTTCCAAGGTCGCCCAGCCCTTCGGTAAATATGCCCAGCACCTCCATATCAGTATCAGCCTGCTTCTCCTTTGAGAGGAAATAGGCTACCGCGGCATCGCCCCAGAGATGACCGGCCTTGGGGTCAGACTCATTGCTGTAGTAGGTGTTTTTCTCGCTGCAGATGAGCAGGGCTTTGTCGGCCTTGCCGGAGGCGAAATAACCTTCCACAATCTCGAGCCCGTTGATAAAAGAGGAGCAGGCAGCCGAAGCGTATACAGCCTTGGCATGGGAAATGCCATACTGCCTCTGAACCACATGGGCCGTAGTGCCTACGGTATCAAACACTGAATAGGCAGCAGCCACGATAAGATTCACCTCCTTAATATCGTAAGGAAGAGAGGGCAGAGCATTGTCTACCGCTTCGAGCGCCATCGTATCTACATTCTCCTCATCGGCAGCCTTGCTCCGGGTCTTTATTCCCGTGCGCTGCATTATCCAGTCGCTCGTGAGCCCGTTGACGTTGAGGAAATATTCATTCGGCACCCTCCCGGAGGGTATATAGTGGCCAATGGCGTTTATATACATTTGGCTATCTTTTTTTAATTCCTTTAATCACGAGATCGCAGATATAATCTGCCATCATCGTCTTGTCAATTCCCTGCTCCATGAACGACCCCCTGATATAGGGCACATCAAGGCCATGGGCAGCATTGACGATTATTACGGCCATGCGGTCAATATCTTCCACCTCAAACTCGCCTCTTTCCACCCCCTCTCGGAGCACCTGCTTAAGAAGACTCACCTCGGCCTCAGAGATGCGGGTGCGCGCCCGGTCGACCTTCCTCACATCGAGAAAAAAGCCGGCGCGGAGAGAGCCATTGCGAGTCACGATCTCCTTCATCGTTTCAAACCGGCAGAGAATGAACGCACGAAGCTTTTCCTCAGGGCTTCCTGAGCTTGCGACGATAGCGGTAAGACGACCTACGAGCTGATCTGTCTCGCTCTGAATCACCGCGTTGAAGATTTCACGCTTGCTTTTGAAATAGGTGTAGATAGTGCGCCGGCCCTTGTCGGAAGCGGAGGCGATATCATTCATGGTAGTATTCTCCACGCCTTTTCGGGCGAAGAGCTGCCGGGCCACTTCAATGAATTTCTCTCTCGTCTTGCTTACCATGGCGCAACGGGTTGCACACTTTCTTTAATTCTGAGCAAAATTAACAATTTATTTCCACACCGCCACGCATTGTAAGGGATTTCTCTGAAATAATTATTATATTTCGCTATTTCAGCATCTTATCTGCATGATAACTTTTTTTAACGCAGTTTTCCCCTCTGATACTTGCTCATGCCGGCCAAAAGCAGTAATTTTGCACCATCAAACATCGCGGGGTGGAGCAGTGGTAGCTCGTTGGGCTCATAACCCAAAGGTCACAGGTTCGAGTCCTGTCCCCGCCACCAAGCAGATTTCAGACCGCCGAAAGCGGTCTGTTTCTTTTTATAGCGACACTACAATGACTCCTCTCTACGAAGACAACCACCTTATCGTGGTGGCGAAGGAACCCGGCGAGATCGTGCAGGGCGACAAGACAGGCGACCGCCCTTTATCGGAAACAGTTAAAGCTTACCTTAAGGAGCTTCACAACAAACCAGGCAACGTGTTCTGCGGGGTCGTGCATCGGCTTGACCGGCCGGTAGGAGGCGTTGTGATTTTTGCGAAGACGAGCAAGGCTCTCTCCCGACTTAACGAGATGCTGCGTAATGGCCAGATCAAAAAGCTATACTGGGCGCTTGTGGAAGGACGTCCGGCCAACGACGAAGAGACACTCGAAAATTACCTCGTGAGCAATCAGAAGCTCAACAAGACCTTTATAGCCAGACCTGACAGCAAGGACGCCAAGCTTGCCCGCCTCCACTACCGCGTGCTCGCACGCGGGCTATGCTATTCGCTTCTCGAGATAGAACTCCTTACCGGACGGAAACATCAGATCCGGGCACAACTCGCTGCGATAGGCCACCCTATCAAAGGCGATCTGAAATACGGTTCGCGTCGCAGCAATCCCGACGGCAGCATTTCGCTTCTGGCCCGCAGCGTAGAATTTGAGCACCCGGTGAGCCACGACAACATCAAAGTAGAAGCCTCCCCCACTCCTGAGATGCAGAAGATTCTCGAAGCCTGAACAAGACCTCAACGACAGTCAACTGATACTTACTTTCGATATTATATAAAACAGCTCCCGGCACCATAAGGCGCCGGGAGTCCCATTTTAAACTTACTGTTTTATGTATCTATCAGATTACTGAGCCTCTTTGATGGTCACTGCACGATCCAGCGGAGCACCCTTCACACCGAAATCGGTGAGGTTGTTGGCGTCGATGCGGGCATCAAGCTGCGACTCGCTAACACCACACTTGAGGAGGTACTTCTTCACGCCGTCAACACGCTGGTTGCGGAGACGAGTATTGATAGCGTCAGTACCGGTGTAGTTGTCAGCCCAACCAGTGAGGATATACTTCTTGTTAGGATTCTCCTTCATCACCTCAGCTACAGACTTGAGGATGATTCTTTCACGGTTGGTGAGAGTGTAGACGTTAATAGGATAGTAAACAGTAGCGATACCTTCGCAGTTTACGACTTCAGTCTTAGGAGTACGCTTCAGGCAAGCGTCGAGCTGAGCCTGGAGATCTTTGATCTTAGCGTCAGCGCTGGCGAGGCGAGCTACGAGAGCGTCACCCTCAGCATCGGTGTACTTCCAAGTCGGGCAAACAGCGGTAACCGGGCAGTTCCAGTCGCTCTTACCGAAGTTGTAGGTAAGACCAGCCTGTACGCTTACGATACCGTTAGCGCGGGAGAAGTCGTTGAGCTGAGCCTGCAGGTCGAGGAAGAGCTGAACGTGGCTGCTTACGCGGAAGTTGTTCTGCAGACCAGCTGCGAAGAACATCACTGCGTCATGAGCGGAACGCCACTTCAGGTCGCGACCCTTGTAAGCGCGGTGCATGGTGAAGTAACCGCCGGCACCAGCGTGAACTACAGCATTGTAAACGCGGTTGGGGTTGTAACCTGCCCACCAGTTGGTAAGGTTGATCATCACGTCGAACTCAGGACCAATGCCCATGAATTTCTCGTTGTAAACACCTCTCTTGATGGGACCCTGGTTGGGAACAACGAAGGTACCGTGAGCGTTGGTAGCACCCTTAGGCATTACCCAGTTTGCGCCAAAGCGGAAACCGAAGATAGGGCTAACCCACTTACCTACATAAAGAGCTGCCTGAGAACCGATACGGTTTTTGAAAGCGGCCTCCTTGTCGTAAGACGAGAAGAGCATGTTAGCGCCACCTTCAACCGTGAGGAACCAGTTGTCGGCATTACGGTTGTAGAGCAGGCCCTGTGAGCAATCCTCCACATACGTAACCTCCTGAGCGGAAACAGTAGCTGCACCACAGAGAGCTACAGCAGCGACTGCAAGTGATACGAATTTTTTCATAGAACAACAATATTTAAGTTTAAAATAGAGTTCTCACTTCTATTTGGTTTGTGCAAAAAAGCGCTGCAAAGTTACACTTTTTTTTCTTCTTAAACACTATTTCCTTAAAAAATGTTTAACAAAATCAACAATGTTTTCGACCGTGAAGCCAAATTTCTCATCCAGAACCTTATACGGAGCTGATGCGCCGAAGCGATTCATTCCGTAGACCTCCCAGTCTCCGCGCATCACGGGCCAGAGAGTGGAAGGAAGGCCTGCCGTAAGGCCGAATACCTTGCCATGAGCTGGTATCACAGAGTCGCGGTAGCTCTCAGGCTGGTCGAGATAGAGGCCGATACAAGGCACCGATACCACGCGGGCGCTTACTCCCTCCTTCTTAAGGGTTGAGGCCACCTCGCAAAGCAGCGAAACCTCGCTACCGTTGGCTACCAGCACTACATCGGGATTCTCACACGGCACTACCACATAACCACCATGCGAGCACTCCTCAGCTTCCTTGCGCCGATCGGTAAGGGCCGGAAGATCAGGAATATCCTGACGAGAGAGAATCATCACGCTCGGAGTCTCGTCATTTTCCATCGCGAGCTTATAGCATTCTACTGTTTCAGCAGCATCGCCGGGACGGAACACCCTTACGGAGCGCTTACCATGAAGATTATGAAGCTCTTCCATGAGACGCACCTGTGCTTCCTGCTCTACAGGCTGATGGGTAGGACCATCTTCGCCCACACGGAAAGCATCGTGGGAGAATATGAACTTCACAGGAAGCTCCATAAGCGCCGACAGGCGAAGAGCGGGCTTGACATAGTCGGAGAAGACGAAGAATGTGGCGCAAGCTCCGATAAGACCTCCATGAAGGGCGATACCATTGATCAGGCATGCCATAGTAAGCTCAGCCACACCGGCCTGAAGGAATGCGCCAGAGAAATCGCCGCGCGTCAGGGCATGGGTCTTCTTCAGGAAGCCATCGGTCTTATCGCTATTGGCAAGGTCTGCGCTCGAAACGATCATATTGCCTACGTGATCCGCAAGAAATCCCAGCACTGTAGCCGAGGCGTTGCGGGTAGCCATATTGGGCTTGAGCGGAATGGAATTCCAATCGAGTGCGGGCAGCTTACCGGCAATCCAATTCTGCAGGGTAGCAGCGAGTTCGGGATTTTTAAGCGCCCACTCCTTCTGCTCTGCCTTGCGCTCCGCGGCTATTTTCACCAACTCCTTGCGCCGCTCCTCATAGAGAGCCTCCACGTCGGGCCAAATCTTCCAGGGATCTTCAGGATCACCTCCAAGAGCCTTCACTGTGGCAGCCAGGTCTACACCGGCCTTACTCAGGGGCTGACCGTGGGTAGACACCCAACCTTCAGCAGATGAGCCATCGGCAGCCACGGCGCCCTTAGCCATTGTAGTGTGACCGATGATCAGAGTGGGGCGCTTCTTTTCAGCTAATGCCACCTCGAGAGCACCTGAGAGAGCTACCGGGTCGCTACCGTCAACCTCAAGCACATTCCAGCCCCATGCACGATACTTAGCCGCCGTGTCTTCTCCGGTCACATCAGCTACCTTCGTAGAGAGCTGCACCTCATTGGAGTCATAAAACATTATAAGGTTACTGAGGCCGAGATGACCGGCTATGCGTCCGGCTCCCTGCGACACCTCTTCCTGCACTCCGCCGTCGGAGATGAAGGCATACGTCTTATGAGCCACCACCTCACCGAAGCGTGCTGCCATGAAGCGCTCAGCTATGGCGCAACCTACAGCCATCACATGGCCTTGCCCAAGAGGGCCTGAGGTATTCTCCACGCCACGGTGCACATCGAGTTCGGGGTGACCGGTGGTCACGCTACCCCACTGGCGGAATTCCTTGAGCTCCTCCAGAGTGTAGCGTCCCGTAAGAGCAAGAACGCTATATAGCAGCGGTGACATGTGGCCCGGATCGAGAAAGAAGCGGTCGCGGGCTATCCAGGTAGGATCCTCGGGGTCATAAACTATATATTTGGAGAACAACACATTGGCAAAATCCGCACCACCCATAGCTCCGCCGGGGTGACCGGATTTCGACTTCTCCACCATCTCTGCAACCAGAACGCGAATATTATTGGCTGCCTGATTCATGATTTTTGCGTCCATAACTGAATCTAAATCTTTAAGGGTAAGTTTGTCTGACCTCACGGACGACATCAATGATTCTTAGAAGAAGATAGAATCAGTGGCAAACCGCCGGCAAACCCGACAATCTGCCACTGATATTAGAGAAATTAGAGGTCGCGGAGATCGACGCTCTGATCGCCAACAGGAATATCCTTGTTCACATTCTTCGAACCAACGATCGAATAGTAGAAGATGTAGACAAGCATTGCCACTACCAGCCAGTAGCTGTTAACGTAGCCAGCAGTGCGGCCGATATAGTCCTGAATAAACGGCATGATACCGCCGCCTACCACCATCATCATGAAGATACCTGAAGCCTTGGCCGTATATTTGCCGAGACCTTCGGTAGCGAGGCTGAAGATACCTCCCCACATCACTGAGGTGCAGAGACCGCAGAGGAAGAGGAAGAGACACTTCAAGGGCACTTCGCCGCTCATGATATTGAGCGTAGGAATTGCAGGCGAGGTGAAGGTGATATCCTGGGGAAGAAGAATGGCCACAAGCACCAGAATGATTGCCACTCCCGATACGGTTACCATCTGCGCGCGGGGAGAAATCTTGCCGCTGATGAAGGTGCTGAGGAAGCGGCCTACGAGCATCATCAGCCAGTAGAGAGCGGCGAGAGAGCCGGCCACAGCAGCCGCACCTTCGAAGTTCTCACGGCTTATCCAGGCATTGAGCTCGCCCGGGATACCGATTTCAATACCTACATAGAAGAAGATGGCGATCACACCGAGCAGACAGTGGCGGAAGGCCAGCGGGCTGTGCTCATACTTCGTAGTGCTCAGGTTAGCCTGGGGCTCATGAATCTTCACAAAAGAGATGATTATGAAGGCTGCCACGAAGATGCAGATACCTGTGATAACCAGGGGACGCACTTCTGCCATCGAAGTGTTGATGCTGAGGGTACCGATAAGCACTCCGACAAGCAGCGGGGTGAGCGTGCCGGCCAGCGAGTTGAGCGTACCGCCGATCTGGATAAGCTGGTTGCCCTTGTTGCCGCCGCCGCCGAGGAGCTTGAGCATCGGGTTAACCACGGTGTTGAGCATACATACGCAGATACCGCAGACGAAAGCACCGGCGAGATAGATGAAGAGAGGCACCTCATCTGTGCCGGCATAGCTGGAGCAAAGCTGGATAGCCAGACCTATTGCACCGATAGCGAGAGCGATAAGCGCGGTCTTCTTATATCCGTAGCGGATAAGCATATTGCCGGAAGGAATACCGAAGAAGAGGTAGGCAGTAAAGTTCATAAGGTTGCCTGCCATGCCGGCCCAGTCGTATCTGTAGCCCCAGATATTGCCGAAAGGAGCGGCCATGTTGGTCACAAACGAGATCATCGCGAAGATGAAACACATCGTGACGATTGCGACCATTGGTCGCTTTTGGTTAGGTTTATCCATTTCTTGAATTGTTATTATTGTTATTTCTTTTAATATTCACGATTGCCAAATATCCGGGTGCCGACCCTCACGAGGTTGGAACCCTCTTCCACGGCGATTTTCCAATCGCCGCTCATACCCATCGATACCGTATCGAAACCGCGGAGGCCGAGCTCCTTGTTGGCGCGGATCGTATCGTAGACATCATAGATCAGATGGAAATCGGCGCGTACACGGTCCATATCGTCCGTATTCGTAGCCATGCCCATCACTCCGCAAATATGCGTGTTAGTCAGCAACTCAAATTTGCGGTCGCGGAAAAACTCAAACAGTTCTACTGGCGTGAAACCGAATTTGGTTTCCTCGCGCGCCACATGTATCTGCATCAGCACCCGCGTAGTTACGCCGGCGCGCCGGCTCTCATCGTCGATCACTTTGAGAAGCTTCTCCGTGTCAACGCTCTCTATCAGGGCTGTCTTTCCCATCAGGGAGCGCACCTTATTAGTCTGCAGATGACCTATGAAATGCCATTCAATATCAGCCGGCAGCTGCGGCTCCTTCTCCAGAAGCTCCTGCACCCGGCTTTCGCCAAACAGGCGCTGGCCCGCATCGTAGGCCTCCTTGATGGCCTCGACGGGGTGGAATTTCGATACCGCTACAAGCCTCACTCCCTCCGGGAGCTCCTCATGGAGACGTCTGATTTCTTCTGCTATCATTCTTCTGCCTTCGGAGCTGGTTTCGGAGCGCCGCTGAGATCTACAGGAAACACATCGCAGAGCGGGCTCTCTACGAGCGATGCGAGATCATAGTCGGCCATAGTGCCTTGCATACCCTCCTTAAAGCGCGCAAGAGCACCCTCTAAATCAGAGGCTTGCACGAGGATATAGCTTGCCGACTTTTTCTCTACACCTTTCTTCTCATCGAGGGTTATGAAATTCACCTTGGCATTGTAGTAGCGGTCGCCTGAGTCATCGAAGAATATTTCGGAAATCTTGGTCTTCTTCACAGCCGAGACCGTGAACTCCCCTGAGAGATAGGGAGTAATGGCCTCGATTATCCGGGCCTCAGCCTCTGTAAAGGTAAGGGCATCGACAAGATACGGCTCGTTAACGGTCTTAACCGTTCCGTTCTCCTGCATTTTGTCGTAACGCACTTTTGTCTCAAACCAAATGGCCATAACTTAATATCAGTTAGATGTCAGTTTTAGGGGTAATCTCCGCAAAATTAAAAATTTTCCTCCTATCGGGCAACCGCTCCAAAGCCTTTGCCAATCAGAGACGCTCGATTTCAAGGTCTTTCCACTGCACCTTGATGCCGCCCCCGTCGTGAATCTGGAGAGCTATGCGTCCCTGCGCTTTGCCGATCTCCTCATCGTTGAAATCAGCCATCGGCTCACCGTTGAGCCAGGTCTGCACATGGTCGCCTTCTACGCGGATACGCATCTCGTTCCATTCGCCTTCCTTGAGGATATCTTCCTTCTCATCAGGTATCTGCACGAGCCAGCCGCGTCCATAGCTCTCATAGATGCCACCGCTGTCTTCTCCCTTGGGAGCCACCTCGCACTGCCAGCCATGAACTATGGCGGGCTCCTCTACGAAGCTGCGGAAGAAGATGCCGGAATTGCCGTTGGCGAGCTGCTTGAACTTCACGGTCAGGTCGAAATCCTTGTAATAGTCGTCGGTAGCGAGATAGCCGTATTTCTTGTCAGGACCGCTCTCGCATACGAGCAGACCTTCCTCATCTACATACCATTTCTCCGTGCCGTAAGCCTTCCAACCGGTAAGGTCCTTGCCATTGAAGATAGCTTTCTTGCCCTCCTCTTTCTTGGGCAGACGCTTGATCTTGATATTACGGAAAGAAGCGGGATCGCCGTGGTCCTGCAGGCAGATTACGCCCGTGCGGCCAAGACCGTATTCAGGAGCGTGCTCCCATTTTCCGGAGTTCTTGCGAGCCTGCCAGTCTTCTGTCCATGCCTCAAACTCAAGAATTTTCTTGCCGTTGAGCCAATGCTCTACGTGGCCATTGTCAAACACGATTCTGGAATTATTCCACTCGCCCGGAGGATTCACCGTCACGCCTTCCATATCAGGAAGATGCATGGCGTAGTCCACACCGAGCTTCTGCCAGGGCTGTAGCGTATCAGGAGCGTTAACCTCTTCCCAGCCCTCATTGTCGATCAGCTGATACTCAGGACCGGTCACATAAGGCACCTTGAAATAAGGATTCTCCACTACATGGTAGAGCATTCCGCTGTTGCCTCCGTGGGTCAGCTTCCAGTCCCAGTCGAGAATGAAAT
Organism: uncultured Muribaculaceae bacterium; assembly: GCA_947632485.1. GTDB lineage: Bacteria > Bacteroidota > Bacteroidia > Bacteroidales > Muribaculaceae > Lepagella. The sequence continues at coordinate 11,641 of CANRPJ010000023.1, read as the reverse complement.
TGTCAAACTGCTGGTCGGTCACTATGTAGCCGTCGCCATCGCTACCGGAACCCTTAGCCTGAATGCAGCCGTCAACCACATGCCAGGGCTGGGTTAGCTCCGTACCGTTGTAGTCTCTCCAGCCGTTCATTGTCTTACCGTCGAAGAGGAGCTCCCACCCGTCGGCGATTTCCTCCTTCGTCAGAGTGTTCGGTTCTTTCTGCCCGGCGCAGGCTCCCAACATCATTGCGGGAAGCAGACCGGCCAGACACCATTTCTTCATTTCCATCGTTTCAGAATGTTAGTTAAAGTTATTGTGACAAAGTTAACATTTTTTCAGTTACGACAAAAATAAATCCTGATGTTGTTTTAGAACCTTATTCCAAGATCAGCACTCGGGAGATAGAAAATGTGACAAGTTTTTTGTAGTTTTGTTACCGCAATGGGAAATATTACTTTAATCACGGGAGGGCAGCGAAGCGGCAAAAGCACTTATGCCGAGCGTCTTGCTCTCGAGCGGTCGGAGCGCCCCGTATATCTTGCTACGGCTACGATCGGCGACGAAGAGATGGCAGAGCGGGTAAGAAGGCATCGCGAACGCCGTGGGCCGCAATGGATCAATCTTGAAGAACCCATTAAACTCAGCCTGTTGGATCTGAAGGGGCATACGGTGCTGGTAGACTGCATGACACTTTGGGCCACAAACATATTTTTCGATCAAAAAGAAGATACCGACAGCGCGCTGACAGCCCTCAAAAATGAGTTCGATCTGCTCACGGGTAAAAAGGCCGACTTTATATTCGTGACTAACGAAATAGGTATGAGCGGGATCAGTCCCAATGCAATGGCTCGAAAATTCACTGATCTACTCGGCTTTTTCAATCAGTATGTAGCTGCGAGAGCCGATGAGGTCGTGCTTATGATATCTGGTATTCCGGTAAAAATCAAATGAAATGAAGAATTTCCATATTTTGCCGCTCAACGATGATCTGCGGCCGGCACTACAGAATAAAATCGATAATCTTACGAAGCCGAAAGGCTCGCTCGGTCTCCTTGAAGAGTTCGCGCTTAAGGTAGGGCTGATTCAGAACTCTCTCTCACCTCAGCTCCGGAAGCCTCATAATATTCTGTTTGCAGCCGACCATGGAATAATAGAAGAAGGTGTAAGCGTATCGCCCAAGGAGGTGACCTGGCAACAGTTAGGGCATTTCAGCAAGGGAGGAGCAGGCATAAATTTTCTATGCCGGCAGCATGGTTTCGAGCTTGTGCTGGTCGACGCAGGAGTAGATTACGACATTCCAGCGGGTCATGGAATCATTGACAAAAAGATAAGAAAATCTACGAGCAACTTCCTTTATGGGCCCGCAATGACCGTAGAGGAATTCAATCTCTGTCTTGAACGAGGTGCCGACGTAGTGAGTGAAGTAGCCTTAAAGGGGTGCAACGTAATAAGTTTTGGTGAGATGGGTAGCGGCAACACTTCAGCTGCCTCAATCTGGATGCATCTGCTTACAGGAGTGCCACTGCCCCGGTGCATCGGAGCCGGCGCCGGACTTGACACTCCCGGTATACGCCACAAACTCAACGTACTGAGCAAGGCGCTTGCCAATTATGATGGCTCCGGAGCACTGGAAGAAAAGCTGGCATGGTTCGGAGGTTTTGAACTGGCAATGGCTGTAGGGGCTATGCTTAAGGCAGCCGAGCTGGGAATGGTAATTATAGTCGACGGATTTCTGATGACTGCCTGTATGCTTGCAGCGTCAGTACTGTATCCCGAAGTAGGTCAATATGCCGTATATGGGCATCAAGGTGATGAATCGGGTCATAAGTTAATGCTCGAATACCTTAAGGCTAAACCTCTTCTCCGGCTTGGACTTCGCCTCGGAGAAGGATCGGGCGCTGTGTGCGCATATCCCATATTGGAATCTGCAGTGCGCATGATCAACGAAATGGATTCTTTCGAGGCCGTTAAGGTCACCAAATATTTCTGATTCCGTGAAAACTCTGCTGGCCTCATTCATCTTTTTTACGCGCCTCCCGTTCTGGCGCATTGCGAAAGTGCCCCCCGAGGCTTTTCGGAGGGTTGTGGAATGGTGGCCTCTGGTAGGACTTCTCACTGGCGGAATCACGGCAGGTTCACTGTGGGTTCTTGCTCATCTGTTTCCTTTACAGGTGGCTGTAGTATGTGCTTTTGCCATAAGAGTGCTCGCTACCGGGGCGCTTCATGAAGATGGACTTGCCGATTTCTTCGATGGCTTCGGAGGAGGCACAACCCGCGAGCGCATTCTCGCCATAATGAAAGATTCGCATATAGGCACATACGGAGTGGTCGGTCTCATTTTCTATTATCTGCTCGCGGTAGGCTGCGTATCTTCAATGCCCTTGTCGATAGCCTGTGCGGTAGTGTTTGCTGCTGATCCATGGAGCAAATGGTGCGCCTCGCTGTTAGTGAAGTTTCTCCCTTATTGCCGTAAGGAAAATGAAGCAAAAAGCGGAGTGATCTATCTCAGGATTCCAGCATGGGAACTCCTCCTCACCGCCTTTATAAGCCTTATTCCATCGGTATTCCTGCCGCTTCCCTGGCTTCCGGTGTGGCTTGCCTCGCCGGTATGCGCACTGCTTCTGATCCTTCTGATGCACCGCAAGATTGAGGGCTACACGGGTGATTGTTGCGGTGCTGCATTTCTGCTTTGCGAACTCTCTTACTTCCTGACAGCAACTATCTTATATTAATGAAAATCACTCTCGTGCGCCATACTTCCGTAGCCTTACCTCCAGGCGTCTGCTATGGGAAATCTGATGTAGCTACAGCTCCGACTTTCCCTGAAGAAGCGGCCGCCGTGAAGAAAAAACTGCAGGGACAGTTCTTTCCATACGTCTACTGTAGCCCGTCTACCCGATGCCGGAAACTTGCGGAAATTCTAACCTCAATGGAACCGGTATGCGATTCCCGGCTTATGGAGATGGATTTCGGCGAATGGGAAGGAAAATATTATGACGATATCACGGATCCCCGACTTCAGGAATGGTATGCAGATTATGTGCACGTCCGCGCTACTGGCGGCGAATCATTTCTCGACCAGCAGGCGCGTTTCAGCGATTTTATTGCAGATCTCAAGGCGCTTGGAAAGAACGATGTGCTGATTGTGACTCATGCTGGCATTCTGATGCAGGCACAGATTCTTGCGGGAGTGCCGGAAGAAGAGGTGTTCCGCAGAAAAATTTCATTTGGTGAGATTCTTTCACTCGACCTATAGCAGATGCCCGATAAAAAATCTGACAACAGCGGCTAAAGCTACCGCCACTGCCTCCACTATTCTGTTGATACGCAGGGCTATGGCAGCATCTACCATGCAAACCTCCCTTGCATTTTCTCCTATGTAGGGCTTCTCTATGAGTTCTCCGAAATAATTGTGTGGGCCTCCGAATCTGCACCCGAGTATTCCAGCCAGCGCTGCCTCCGGCCAGCCTGAATTCGGGCTAAGGTGGTTACTGCTATGGAGTTTCACAAAGCGCCAAAGCCTAAGCCTTCCGGACGCAAGCAGCATCAGTAGCGCCGTGATACGGGCAGGAAAATAGTTAGCTGCATCATCAATGCGTGCAGCTGCAGTACCGAACTCCTTATAGCGGACGGTTCGATATCCGATCATTGAATCAAGAGTATTGATCATCTTGTAGGTCACCATTCCGGGCACCCCCAATAAGACATACCAAAAAATTGGTGCCACCACGCCATCACTCAAATTTTCAGCCCCGGTTTCCAGTGCTGCTATTCTGACCTCCTGGCCTGATAGCACGGTCGTATCGCGCCCTACAATCCTTGCTACTTGCTTCCGGCCTGAATCAAGCGATTTCTCTACCGCGATAAATACCCCCTTTACCTCCCGGATCAAAGTAGTGCCGGCCAGACAATAAAACACGAGAATCGACTCAACCGACACTTGTAGCCACCATGAAAAGTATAGTAGACTAATACACCACCAGGTAAGAAAATAAGTAGCGGCTATAAGCGAAAAAGCTACTAACGCACCTTTCAGCCTCCGGTCTGAACCTCTGTTCCACTTGCGTTCACAAAATGCGATAACTTTTCCAAACCATACTACCAGATGAGGCAACCAAGCCGGATCGCCCAGACATTTATCGAGAATCCAGCCTGCTATAAGGGGCGCTATTGCAATCAACTCAGCCATTCCTTTACGGCTTCTATGAGGATATCATTACTTTTACTATCTTGCACCGCTACCCTGAAGCACCCCTCACCGAGGCTACGGAAGTTGGACGCATCGCGGATAAGGATACCGTGATTCTCTGCAAGCCAGTCTTTCATTTCAGACGCCTTTCCCGCCGGCAACCGGCAGAGAAAATAGTTAGTAGATGAGGGCGTTGTCTCAATTCCAAGGTCTTGAAAAGCATTTCTGACCCTGACTGCTTCAGAAAGCAGCAGTTCGAGGTTTATATGATAGTCGGAGCTATGCTCGAGCAGATATTCGGCTGCCTCGAGAGCTATTGCATTTACAGACCAAGGTATTCGGTTGTTCCGGAGCTTTTCCATCAATGGAGTTGAACCCACTGCGTAGCCGATTCTGAGTCCGGGCACAGAGAAATCTTTTGTCAAAGAATAGAGTACGATGAGATTGGATAGTTTCACCACATCTTGCGGAGCAATCACTACTTCCCTACAATATTTGCCATACGCCTGGTCTACAATAAAAAACGTCTCAGTGCGCTCGCTGATTATTCGCATAAGCTTATCCGGAGCAATCACATCGCCAGTCGGATTATTGGGATTGCAGAGCCAGACCATATCGGTATCAGGAATTAGCGATATATCTTTGAAAAAGGAAATCTGGTGATTATAGCGGCCGCAAGCATCTTCATACTCAGAAAAAGTAGGATACAGAACCGCACTCCGCTTAGCGCGATATAGTTCTGCGAGACTATAAATTATCTCAGTAGCTCCGCCTGCCACATAAACATTATCGCTCTCTATCCCCATTGCTGCTCCAAGTTTTCTTTCGAGCGTGCGCGGCTCTGGCTCAGGATAAGATCTTATTACCTGCATTTTTTCAGCCAAATGGCGGAAGAGAGGCGCATGATTCATGCCCTGGTAAATATTGGAACTGAAATTATAGCGGATTTTCTCTTTATAGCGGAAAAGATCGTCACCGTGGCCGTCAATCATTGGAGCTTAGAATCTTATATAATTTGTTTATATCAATATGTTTTCGCATTTCGGCAGCAAGCTGATCATATTGCGACTCCTTGAACGCTTTATAATCGAAACTTCCCGAAGCTCCTTTTGAATAGGGGCTGATAATAAAATCTACTACTCCTGGATTCTCAAAAATACCGTGCATATAAGTGCCGAAGCAACGGTCATCAGCCATACAGCCCTCCAACAACCCATCATCAAGCACATTAACCGGATCACCGCTAACTTCAGTTATTCCCATGTGGATCTCATAACCCGTGCACCCTTCGCACTTATCCATAAACTTAAATGTCCTCCTTCTGGTAGCTTTCTCACCTCCGATTACTGTACGGGCACGCAGAAGACCCAGACCGCTCATTTCGCTCACCGATCCCTCGATACCTTCAGGATCAGCTACACTCATTCCCAGCATCTGGTATCCTCCGCAGATTCCAATCAAGGTTTTTCCAGCCCGGCGTGCCTCCACTACCGATTCATCGAATCCGGAATTCCGAAGCCAACGGAGATCTGCTATAGTAGCTTTGCTACCGGGAAGAATAATTATCTGGCAATCTGACACTTCTTCTGGACGCTTCAAATATCGGAGACTGATGCGGTTATCGTTTTCAAGAGGATCAAAATCTGTAAAGTTCGCCATACGTGGCAACATCACAACCCCAATTCTCACCTGCTCCGCTTTCTCTGCGCCCTTCCTTATTGTCAAAGAATCTTCCGCCTCAATTCTTAAATTAGGCAACCAGGGCATTACGCCCAGCACCGGCACGCCACAAATCTCCTCGAGAAGGCGGCGCCCTTCATTAAATAAGCGTTCGTCGCCTCGGAATTTATTGACTATTATGCCCTTGATCCTACGCCTGTCATCTTCAGTCTGGAGCATTATTGATCCATAAGCACTCGCAAATACTCCCCCGCGGTCGATATCTGCCACGAGAATCACATCGGCACCAGCATAAGTTGCCATCGGCATATTGACGAGATCACAGTCTCGCAAATTCAATTCGCTTATACTTCCAGCACCTTCAAGCACTATAGGATTATAAAGCGCAACAAGCCTGTCGAACGCTGCGCAAGCCTCTCGCCTTAGAAACTCACGAAATTCCGGTTTATAATAGTCAAAAGCACTCCGGTTGCCCAAAGGTCGCCCATTCAGTATCACCTGCGATTCAGAATCGGCAATCGGCTTCAGCAGCAAGGGATTCATCTCTGCCATACACTCAAGTCCCGCCGCCTCAGCCTGAACTGCCTGGGCCCGTCCGATTTCCAGACCATCGGAAGTGACATAAGAATTGAGAGCCATATTCTGAGCTTTGAAAGGAGCCGGATTGTAACCATCTTGCCGGAATATCCGGCATAAACCTGCCACCAGCAGGCTCTTACCCACATCGCTCCCCGTTCCGGCAAGCATCACCGGTCGCAAACGCTTTTCCATACCATCAGCAAAGTTACAAAGTTTCTATGATTTCATACCTTCAGTCTCTCTCCTTATATCAATAAGAGACTTAAACATTTGATCACGATTATATGGTCATATTTTAGCAAAAATCATGTCCGAAAATTACGCAACTATTAAAAAATAAAACTAAATTTGCTCATTAGATATTTGCTGACATGTTTTCTCCTGTAAACTTGTTTGTCAGACACGCGGCTAATGCTGCTACAGGCGTATGGCGATTCTACCTCGATGGATTCCGTCAGATGACCGTAGGGCGCAAGCTTTGGGCTCTAATTATCGTGAAGCTCATCTTTATCTTCCTGGTGCTCAAGCTTTTCTTTTTCCCCAACATACTTAGCCGCGATTTCGATACTGATCAGGAGCGGGCCGACCATGTGCGCCGGCAACTGATGCAGGACTCCAAAAAACAAACTTCTGAAACTATAATCCACTTAAACTAAACCTGATATGAATGATTTGATGACAGTAGTAGACTGGTCGCGCTGGCAATTCGCTTTGACAGCGATCTACCACTGGCTCTTCGTGCCTCTCACGCTCGGCTTAGGTGTGATAGTGGCAATCATGGAGAGCATCTACTTCAAGACCCAATCGCAGAGATGGCTCCAGATCACCAAATTCTGGATGCTGCTTTTCGGAATCAACTTCGCGATCGGTGTGGCCACCGGCATTATCCTGGAGTTTGAGTTCGGCACCAACTGGAGCAACTACTCCTGGTTCGTAGGCGATATTTTCGGTGCTCCTCTCGCTATCGAGGGCCTGCTCGCCTTCTTCATGGAGGCAACCTTCATCGCCGTGATGTTTTTCGGCTGGAAGAAGGTGAGCCCGGGGTTCCACCTCGCCTCAACATGGCTCACTGCTATCGGTGCTACCCTTTCCGCTTTCTGGATTCTTGTGGCCAACGCATGGATGCAGTACCCAGTAGGCATGGAGTTCGATCCGGCGCAGATGCGCAATGTGATGGACAATTTCTGGGCCGTAGCTTTCTCGCCGGTAGCCCTCAATAAGTTCTTCCACGCAGTGCTCAGCGGCTGGTGCCTCTCTGGAGTGTTTGTCGTGGCTGTAAGCTGCTGGTTCATGTTCAAGAAGCGCAATCGCGAGATGGCTCTCGACTCCATCAAGATTGGAGGCTGGGTCGGAGCTGCCGGTATCCTGCTCACTTTTGCTACCGGTCATAGCTCTGCAGTCGATGTGGCCCGCACCCAGCCCATGAAACTCGCCGCCATGGAGGGTCTCTACCGCGGTGAGGTAGGTCAGGAGCTCGTGGCTGTCGGCGTGCTCAACCCCGACAAGAAGCCCGGCGATTCCCAGGACGTTTATAAGGCAAAAATAGCCCTCCCCTATGGTCTTTCTATCCTCGCCAATAATGATCCGAACACATTCGTGCCGGGTATTGATGACCTGATCGAAGGCATCGAGCTTACGCCTCAGGGCGATACGGTGCGCACCGTATCCTACGCTGAGCGCATCGAGATCGGCAAAGCGGCTCACGCAGCCCTGAGAGACTACGATGCAGCCCGTGCAGCCCATGATGATCAGGCCATGAAAGATGCCGAGAAGCGTATCCGCGAATACTATCCTTATTTCGGCTATGGCTATCTCGATTCCGTAGAGGAGGCTGTGCCGCCGGTAGGCATGACTTTCTATAGCTTCCATATTATGGTGATTTTCGGAGGCTGGCTCCTCTGCTTCTTCGCATTAGTGCTTCTGGCAGCTTACTGGAAGCCGCGCTGGTACGATTCGCAGTGGCTTCCCATTCTCGCGTTCCTCACGGTGCCTATAGTGTGGGTATGCAGCGAGGCGGGCTGGATCACCGCTGAGGTCGGACGTCAGCCCTGGATAATCCAGGATATCATGCCCAACAAGGCTGCTATTTCGGCAATATCGGCATCGTCGGTTATCACTACCTTCTGGCTCTTCGCTATCGTATTCACAATCTTCCTGATTGCCGAGATGAGCATAATGTGGCGCCAGATCGTGAAAGGCAGCAAGATGAAAATATCTTAAACACTGAAAAAGTCATGACACTCGAATATCTTCAGAACTATTGGTGGCTACTGGTATCAGTGCTCGGTAGCGCCCTGGTGTTCCTGCTTTTCGTGCAGGGCGGCCAAACGATGCTGTTAGGGACGCGCTCCGACGAAGACCGATCCCTGATAATCAACGCTATGGGGCGGAAGTGGGAACTTACGTTTACCACCCTCGTAGTGTTCGGAGGTGCTTTCTTCGCATCATTCCCACTCTTCTACAGCACCAGCTTCGGCGGCGCCTACTGGCTCTGGATGCTGATTCTGCTCAGCTTCGTGATTCAGGCCGTGAGCTATGAATACCGCCGTAAACCGGGCAATGTGCTCGGCACAGGCACCTACGACCTCTTCCTCTTCATCAATGGCTGCGTAGGCTGCATTCTGCTTGGAGTGGCCGTATCGATGTTCTTCTTCGGTGCGGATTTCACCGTGGTGAAAAGCAATGTGCTCGATTCCGCCTCGCCCGTAATCTCGCAGTGGGGTCCCACCCACGGATTCGAAGCCATCTTCAACTGGAAGAATCTGATTCTCGGAGTGGCTGTGCTTTTCCTTGCCCGCACTCAGGCCTGCCTCTACATGATCAATTGCCTTGGCTCCGACCCGAAGTTCACCGCTTCGCTCAGGCAGCGCGCGCTCATCAACGGCGGTATCTTTGTAGTGTTCGTGCTCTGGTTTCTCGCCATGCTTCTCACCGCTGTAGGTTATACTGCTGTGAGCAATGCCTACGGCGAGCTTGAGGTAACGCTGACACCGTATAAGTACTTCCACAACTACGTGAACCTCTGGTGGGCTGGTCTTGCTCTGCTCATCGGCGTTGTGGCCGTGCTCTACGGAATCGGGCGCACCGTATTCGACAAGGGCTTCCGCAGCGGTATCTGGTACAGCGGCATCGGCACCGCCCTTGTAGTGATGAGTCTCTTCTGGGTAGCTGGCTATGGCGACACCGCCTACTATCCTTCGCTCGCGGATCCTGCAAGCTCGCTCACTATCCGCAACAGCTCCTCATCGGAATTCACCCTGAAAGTGATGAGTTTTGTATCCATACTTGTGCCCTTCGTGCTGGCCTATATCGCCTACGCATGGTACTCCATGGACCGCAAGAAACTCACTCCCAAAGAGCTCGAAACCGACCATCACTATTAATCACAACCCATACCAAACAGATGACGCGGTGCTCCTCCGGCATCGCGTCATTCTTTAGATTAGCAAAGCACTAAGCTATTAAGACCGCATATCTACGGAGTGCCCGAGGCGCTCTGACTAAAGACCGAGGAAACAGAGAGGCTTACATAAGGACATTTATTATTGTACTGTATGATAATATTAGTAATTTTGTTGTTACAATACTAAAAAGGCAATAAGTGAATTTTCATATCTTTATAACATGACTAAAGCTGAATTTAACTCATACCGTTTTGATTCAATAAATGATCCGAGTGATGCACAGTTAGGTCAACTAATGGAATATGCTGCTGAAAAGGTAAGAAAAAGTAATCGGGAATGTGAAGAGAAATTCTTTGCTGAATTGCGCAAAGAATGTGAAGATGCGAAGAAACGCGGTTTAAGCCACTCAAATTAAGCATGAGAAAAGACGGACACTCGCCTCTACTAATCGTTATAGCCGGTCCCAACGGATCGGGAAAAACTACTATAACTTCTGAAGTGCTTAAAAGCGATTGGCTTGAAGATGCAGTATACATCAATCCTGATATTATAGCTCAGGAAAAATATGGAGACTGGAACTCTCCTGAGTCGGTGTGTAAGGCAGCTCTCTTTTGTGAGGACTGGCGTGAAAAATGTCTTTCCAATGGAGAAAGTCTGATCTTTGAAACGGTTATGTCGTCACCCGACAAACTAGATTTCATTAGGCGCGCTAAGAAAGCAGGATACTTTGTGAGGATTTTCTTCATATCTACTGCAAGCCCAACTATCAACGCTTCGCGCATTGCGTGGAGAGTAATGAAAGGTGGACACGATGTACCAATTCAAAAAATTATTTCGCGTTATAAGAAGTCGATTGCTAATTGTGCTGATATAGCTCAAGATGTAGACCGACTCTATGTTTACGATAACTCCCTTGAAGATCAGCAAGCCAAACCTCTTTTCAGACTCCGAAATGGAATTTTGGGTAAGCTATATGTAAATCAGATACCCAAATGGGCTCAGAATATCCTTCCGAGTGATAAATCAGAAAAATAAGTAAACTTTGCGATAAATCGTGTCACCGCAGCGCGGGGAAAGGAGGCTTGACGGCCTTGACATTGACATAGGGTTAAATAGGTTGTAATCAAGCCACTAACCTTATAACCGTGTCAAGGCTGTCAAGCCGGCTTTCCTTTGAGCCGCCACGAAAAATGCCGCTGCCCCGGAGAAGGACAGCGGCCCGATTCAATTCAGAAGCCTCGCGGCTTACACTATCACCTTGAAGGCCTTGCCGCCTACGCTTACGATGTAGACGCCGCGCGAAAGACCCTCGATGCGGTGCTCGCGAGTCTTGGCTACGCGCATGCCGGTCATCGAGTAAACCTCGACCTCCATGCCCTCAGGCGCAGTCACGATGATTACGCCTTCACGAGCCACAGCGCTGATCTGAGCGTCAGCCTCAACGCCATCAATACCAGTCTTCGTCTCAACCGTTACCACGCAGGTAGCCTTCAGACCATTAGCCGTCTCAGCGGTAATCGTAGCCGTACCGGCCTTCAGAGCCGTTACCAGACCATTCTGATCCACCGTAGCAACCGTCTCGTCGCTCGAGCTCCACATAACGCTCTGATCCGTAGCGTCAGCAGGAGTAACAGTAGCCGTAAGCTGCAGCGTCTCCTCCTCCTTGATCGTCTTCCCCATCACATCAAGCGAGATGCCATCAGCATCAATTACCTTAGCGACAACGGTAATTACGCAAGTAGCCTCCTTACCATTGGCAGTCTTTGCCGTAATGGTAGCCTTACCTACCTTAAGCGCCGTTACAATACC
>CANRPJ010000022.1 GCA_947632485.1 uncultured Muribaculaceae bacterium | reverse complement strand
TCACCCGTTACTACTCCCGTCTCGCTCACGGAAGCTACTGTAGGATCGCTCGAAGTCCAGGTAACTGTCTGGTTGGTTGTGTTGGTCGGAGCGATTGTAGTCTTGAGAGTCTGCGTATGATAGAGGTGGAGCTGTATCTTCGTCTTGTCGAGTTCAAGTTTCGTAGCCATTACCTCCTGCACGCTCACTGTGCATTTCGCCTCCAGTCCATTGGCCGTGGTAGCCGTAATCGTAGCCGTACCGGCCTTTAGGGCAGTCACCTTACCGTCGGCATCAACAGAGGCTACTGATTCATCACTTGAGCTCCACGTCACTGTCTTATCCGTGGTATTTTCAGGTGCCACTGTGGCTGTTAGCGTGATAGTCTGTCCGATATTGGTATTCCAGGTACTCCTGCTAAGAGTTATACCAGTTGCCTCTACTGTAGGAGTTTTATACGCAGAAAAGCCCTGCCATACCGGCGAAGCCTCGTAAGCAGCCTTACTCCCGTCTGGTACTGTAAGCGCCGCTTTCCTATTGTCAGCTGTAAACACCCAATTTTCCTGACCTGCTTCGATACTCGTTGGAGGCTTCGGATTTAGCGACTCTATCTCAGTAAAATTACAATTATTAAAGGGTCTCGTTCCTAAAGTCTTTAAGCTCGATGACAAAGTCAAATTACCACTTAATCCAGTACAGTTAAAGAAAGCATCATCCCCAATTGACTCAACCATATTAGGTATCGTCAAGAAACCAGTAAAGCCTCTACAAGACGCGAAAGCACATTTACCAATTGAGGTTACCCCGTCGAGAAGAGTAAGTGAACCAGTAAAGTTACAACCGAAGAAAGCATAATCTCCGATTTCACCAGACGAGATGGTCAAAGATCCAGTGAAGCTGCTGCAACCAGTAAAAGCATAATTTCCGATTAACGATATTCCTTTAGGAAGAATTAATGAACCTCTAAAGCCACTGCAATCACTAAAAGCAAATTCTTCAATTATATTAACACCTTCGGAAATAGTCAAACTGGTGAAACCGCTACACTGAAAAAAGGCTCGACTACCTATTGAAGTTACCCCCTCGAGAAGAGTTAGTGTACCAGTGAAACCGGTGCAGTTGAAGAAAGCAGCTGTTCCGATTTCACCAGAAGAGATAGTCAGAGAACCATTAAAGCCGGTACATCCATTAAAAGCGTTCTCTCCAATTGAGGTTATCCCTTGGGGAATAGTAAGAGATCCAGTGAAACGACTGCAACCAGAGAAAGCAGAGTGACCGATTGAAGTGACACCATCAGGAATAATAAGAGAACCAGTAAAGCCTATATCATTCATGAAAGCATAATCTCCAATTTTAGTTACAGTGAGAGAATTTCCATTATAAGTGGCACTCTGCGGTATAATTAAATTCCCAGAGGACATTTGACCAAATGCTAACCCAACAATTTCACATTCGCCGGGCGTGTCGGACACATTGAATTTGAACTTACCGTCCTCAAATGTCTGTGAGAATAGTACCTGAGGACAAACCAACGATGCGAAAACTAAAAACAGCAGAAGTAGTTTTTGCTTCATAGTTAATAATCGTGTCGCCGGGCTCACCTCATTGACGTTAGGTTAGGTTCATAACAGAAGCGTATGAGCCGGTATCAGTGACTCCTTTCCGAGATCAGACAAAAGCCGTGAAGCTTATTCAGGTCACGAAAAGTAGCTTTGACAAACGCTTCCCTAAAATGTCTGCCTGCCTACGCTCTTCGCCACATTCGGCTCCGCGCGCAGGTATGCGCGGCAAAAATACAACTGCTTTCTTTCCTGCGCACCAAAAAATTTGGTTCAAGTTGGTTCAAACTCTTCTGCCTCCCTAATTTTTTCAAAAAACCTCCGGAAGCCCCATACCGAGTGCGACCCATAGCAGGGTCGAAAAACGTGGGGACACCTGATATCATGGACGCCGTAGGGACATGCCTTTGGCATGTTTTTCCATTAATACGTTGATAATCAGTAGACATCGCAAAGCGATGTCCCTACAACGCCGGGGAAAGGAGGGTTGACTGCCTTGACATTGACATGGCATTAAGCCGATAATAATCAGATATATAACCCTAAAATCGTGTCAAGGCTGTCAAGCCGGCTTTCTGTATGCACCCGTACCTCCGGCACTCTTTGATCTTTTATAGCCTTTCGTCCGGACACTCGCTCCTGCTTCGCAGTCGCTCATATCCGGTTTCTCTATATCTTCGTGCCTTGCGGCACTCTGACTATACAAGGCTGGAGGTCACACCACTATACGTTCCTCCGGCACTCCGACAATGTTATCTCCTGACAATAGGCTTGTACCCCAATATCTTTGTGAATGCTGAATAAGGCTGCCACGCTGCGGTGGCGTGTCCTATATTGGCGAACCGGGGTTGGTGGTTGTTGTGGATAATGGATTTTATTAATTTTGTGGTCAGGAGATTTCAAACTAAGGTGTTTTAAGATGATAAGGCTTCTGGCTAAGATTATTACGGGTCTGATGCCGATTCGCAGTCCAGTTATGTAAGACCCCGCAGACTCCACTTTCGATCTTCAAAAATGTCGATTTGGTGCAAAATGACCCCTTTCAAAAATGTCGATTTGGTGCATTTTTGCTCTAAAACATTTTGCAGTTTGGGACAAAACTCCTAATTCGATAGATATCGCCTTGACACCTTTTTATAGATTATAATCTGGCAGACAAAATGTTAGCCTCATAATTGTGTCAAGGCTGTCAAGGGGCCTTTACGCGGGAGAATTTGCCATTGCACAAAAAGTAGTATATTTGGCAATAAAATAACGCGAGCTACTATGATACAGGAGATTCTTGACTACAACAGCCGCTTTGTGAATAACCGCGAGTATGAACGGTATGCCACAAGCAAATATCCTGATAAGAAAATAGCGATCGTGACCTGCATGGACACGCGCCTGATCGAGCTGCTCCCGGCAGCGCTGGGTTTCCGCAACGGCGATGTGAAGATTATCAAGAATGCCGGAGCCACAATCGTGAATCCTTTCGACTCTACGATGCGCTCGCTGCTGATAGCGGTCTATGAGCTGGGAGTGAACGAGATAATGGTGATCGGCCATACGGGCTGCGGAGTGCAGGGCATGGACGCCGGCGAGATGCTCGAGCTGATGAAGGAGCGGGGCGTGAGTGAGGAGCACATAACCCTTATGGAGCATTGCGGCATAAATCTGCGCGAATGGCTCCACGGCTTCGAGGATACCGATGCCGCTGTAAAGGAGACGGTCGACCTGATTTCGCATCACCCCCTGATGCCTCCTGAGGGAATAAGCGTTAGGGGCTTCGTGATGGATAGCCTTACGGGCGCGCTGCGCCAGCTCTAAGAGCGCGTGGCTACTTGTAGAAGAAGCTTTCTCCCCAGGTCATCAGGCTATTGGGGATTGGGAAGTCTTCGAGCTTATTATAGGAGAGCCAGTAGGCTTCGCGATGGTCGATGGAATGATGGCCCAGCTCATTCTCATGGCCTGTCAGCACCACTTTCGCTCCTACCGACTTGCAGAATCCAGGCAGATCGGCTGCCCAGCAGATGGGCATGAAGACATCGACCGGCGGCGTCTTAACCTGAAGATTGAGCATCAGGTCCTGGTCTTCACGCAGCCACTGGTCGCCAGAGGAGCTTACAGTGTAGCCTTCAGGCAGCGTCAGGATATAGATATTGTTTTGCAGATGGTCCTGATGGCCAGGCACTACCGTGGCCTTAAGCTGAGCTCCATTGGCAGCCTTGAAGCTCTCCTGCCAGATTTCAGGGCGGCGCGTGTGCAGAATCCGGGCGTCGCCGGGCATTATCTCATCGGGAGCTACCACCGGCTTCCCCTGCTCCAGAAAGCATTCCACCACGAAGGGATCCACATGGTCGCCATGATTGTGGGTCAGGAAGAGGATATCACATCTGTCGACGAGCGCCCGGGCAATGCTGTCGCTCATCAGGGAGCGGTCGGCCTCTTTCACTTTCCCTCCTCGATATATATCCCAGCCGATAGCCACCGAGGGGGTGCGCACGATCCAGCCGTCGTTGTAAAGCTTATAGATTTTCATGCCCTCCTGCAGAGGCACTTCGAAATCGGCAATCACCCTCTGCATCCTGCCATCGAGGAAATCGGCAATCAGGGGCGAGCCGTCGAGCCGGGTATCGTGGAGCATCTGGTCAAGAAGATACAGAGCCGCCATGCGCGCCTTTGACGGGGGCTCGACAGAAGGCTTCTCCTGATCGATAATATCGTTTACGAGCTCCAGCGAGAGCTCTGTCTGAGCTTTTATTATTCCGTCTTTATCCTGCCAGAAATGAGTGAAATCGCGGCGAGCTGCCATCGAGAGGCTCAGCGAGGCGAGGAGCAGGGTTGCAATCAGTCGCATAGGTTCTGAGGTAGAAAAGAGATTTTTATTAAGCAAAGTTATATTTTTAGCTTCATTTTGCCATAGAATCGGGCGAGAAAGTGTAATTTTGCCAGCGGTATGCATCCGGGCCAGCGCCTGCATACCGGAACTGAAATATTAACCCTCTAACGTACAAGAGTCTATGTCTACGTTGAGATTCAAGGTGGTTGAAGAGGCCTCGAGCCGTAAAGCCATCGAAGTGAAGATGCCGGCAGAGAGGCCGGAAGTGTATTACGGGAAGCACGTGTTCAATCGTCAGAAGATGTTTGAATACCTGCCCAAAAAGACCTACGATGCGCTCGTAAGGGCCATCGATAATAAAGAGCCGCTCTCGCGCGAGGTGGCCGACGATGTGGCCGAAGGCATGAAGCGCTGGGCAATCGACAATGGAGCGCGACATTACACCCACTGGTTCCAGCCCCTTACGGACGGCACGGCTGAAAAACACGATGCCTTCGTGGAGCACGACGGCAAGGGAGGAGTAGTAGAAGAGTTCAAAGGGAAACTTCTCGTGCAGCAGGAGCCTGACGCATCGAGCTTTCCGAGCGGAGGCATACGCAACACCTTCGAGGCGCGCGGCTACTCGGCCTGGGATATTTCATCGCCCGCTTTCATAATCGACCACACGCTCTGCATTCCTACGATTTTCATATCCTATACGGGCGAAAGCCTCGACTACAAGACGCCGCTGCTGCGCTCGCTCGATGCCGTAGACAAGGCAGCTACGGCTGTGGCCCGCTATTTCGACCCGAAGGTGCAGCATGTGAATTCCTTCCTGGGTTGGGAGCAGGAGTATTTTCTTGTGGACGAAGCCCTCTACAACGCGCGCCCCGATCTGGTGCTTACGGGCCGCACGCTGATGGGCCACGAGAGCGCCAAGAACCAGCAGCTCGAAGACCACTATTTCGGATCGATTCCATCGCGCGTGGCAGCCTTCATGCTTGAGCTTGAGCTGGAGAGCCATAAGCTCGGAATTCCTGTCAAGACGCGCCATAACGAGGTGGCTCCCAATCAGTTTGAGCTTGCACCGATATTCGAGGAGACTAACCTGGCCAATGACCACAACATGCTGCTGATGTCGGTGATATCGGAGGTGGCCAGGCGTCATAATTTCCGGGTGCTGCTCCATGAAAAGCCCTTCGCCGGCATAAATGGTTCGGGCAAGCATAACAACTGGAGCCTGGGCACAGACCAGGGCTCAATGCTCTTCAGCCCGGGCAAAACGGCGGAAGACAACCTGCAGTTTATCGTATTCGTAGTCAACGTAATGGCAGCCGTGTACCGCCACAATGCGCTACTGAAGGCTTCTATAGCTTCGGCCACTAACTCTCATCGCCTTGGCGCCAACGAGGCTCCGCCGGCCATCATATCGATCTTCACCGGTTCGCAGCTGAGCAATGTGCTTGCCGCCCTTATGGAAGGAGATACGGAGAAGCTCGCCTCCCTGTCGGGCAAGGAGGGTCTCAAGCTCGATCTGCCCCAGATTCCTGAGATCATGATAGATAATACGGACCGCAACCGCACCTCACCTTTCGCCTTCACGGGAAATAGGTTTGAGTTTCGCGCCGTAGGGTCGAGCGCCAACTGCGCCTGCGCCATGATCGCCCTGAACTCGGCAGTGGCAGAGCAGCTTGCTGAGTTCCACCGGAAAGTGGAGAAACGCCTTGGAGCAGGCGAGGAGCTGGTGACGGCCCTGCTCGAGGAGGTGCGCGCGCTGCTGCGCTATGCCAACGATATTCACTTCGACGGCAACGGCTACAGTGATGAATGGAAGGAGGAGGCCCGGCGACGCGGTCTGGATTGCGAAACGAGCGTACCGCTGATGTTTGACGCCTATCTGAGTCCGTCGTCGGTCAAGATGTTTACTGAGACGGGCGTATTCACAGCCGATGAGCTCCTGGCGCGCAATGAGATAAAGTGGGAGATGTATACCAAAAAGATTCAGATCGAAGCCAGAGTGCTCGGTGATCTGGCGCTAAATCATATCCTTCCTGTAGCCACGCGTTACCAGTCGGTGCTGGTTGACAATGTGCTCAAGCTCCACGCAATTTTCGGAGAGGAGAAGGGTGCCAAAGTGTCGGCTCCGGATATGGATACAATCGAAAGCATCTCGACCCATATAGGCGCTATCAAGGAGCAGACAGCCTGCATGGTCGACGCGCGCCGCAAGGCCAACAAGATTGAGAGTGAGAGGGAGAAGGCGATAGCCTATCACGACACGGTGGAACCCTGCATGGCAAAAATCCGCTACCATATCGATAAACTCGAGCTGATAGTAGACAATGAGATGTGGCCGCTGCCGAAATATCGGGAGCTCCTCTTTATACGCTGAAACAGCTATTTTTCTTACCTTTGCGAAAACGAAAATCTGTAATGACCACAGCAATGAGAAAAACCCTGACCCTGCTTATCGCGCTGCTGGCTGCGGGAAGCTTCGCGGCTTCGGCACGCAGCCGGATAGTGACCGATACTATCCATAGCCGCATACTCGGATCGCCGCGCGCCTACAACGTGTATCTCCCCACGAGTTTTGATACCGATTCTGCACGTACCTATCCAATCCTTTATCTCCTCCACGGGCTTGGAGGCGATAATAATGACTGGACTGAAAACAGCCACCTCTGGTCGATAGCCGACCAGCTGATACGCTCCGGCGAGGCGGAAGAGATGGTGATTGTGACCCCTGATGCCGACCGCGGTCTGGGCGACGAGATGCAGTGCGGCTATTTCAACGTGCCGGGCTGGGCCTATGAAGACTTCTTCTTCCAGGAATTCATGCCTGAAATCGAGAAGCGCTATCGCGCCGGAGGCAGCAAGGGGCAGCGCGCAATAGCGGGTCTGTCGATGGGCGGAGGTGGTACCACCGGCTATGCCCAGCACCACCCGGAGCTCTTTGCAGCCGCCTATCCGATGAGCGGAGTGATGACTCTTGAGAAAACCCTTACGGGCAACCGCGATATCCAGAAAGATGATAAGCTGGGCCGCTGGTACCGCTCCATCAACGAAAATGACCATGTGAAATTCGTGGCGGAGGCTGATGATGCCCGCAAAGAGGCATTGCGCACGGTAGCATGGTTCGTAGATTGCGGCGATGATGACTTCCTCTTCGACGGCAACATAGATTTCTATCAGACGATGCGCCGGGCTAAAATCCCTTGCGAGCTGCGAGTGCGCGACGGAATCCACGACTGGGTGTACTGGGAGCTATCGCTCTACGATTGCCTGCCCTTCGTGAGCCGTGCTTTTAGGGGGAACAAATAACCGGGAACCGAATTTTTCTGAAAAATTTCAGTCGGGGCGGCGGCTTGTGGTAGCACCGCCCCGATCTTATATCTGATTATTGCGGAAAAAAGATTACCTTTGCAGCGCGGTAACGCAATTTAAGAAATAGTTTTCTTAATAGCGCTACCGAAGCATTCCATGCAAAGGCTTGTAAGACATATAGTTTTGGCCTTCATTGCCGCTCTGCCGCTTGCTGCCGTAGCCCGGGAGGACTCCGGTGTATGCGCGCCGGATACCACTATTCACGATGGCGTAAAGGCTAAAGGCAATATCTTCAGCCGGGTCATATCATATTTCGACGATACCAACAAGCCGAAACCGAAAAAGAAGTTTGACGTAAGCTTCATTGGAGGGCCGCACTATTCGAGCGACACTCAGCTCGGAATCGGGCTTATGGCTGCCGGAAACTATTACATGAAGGGTGACACGACCCAGATGCCGAGCAATGTGAGCCTTTATGGTGATATATCAACCGTGGGCTTCTATCTTCTCGGCATAAGAGGCAACAATATCTTTCCGGCCGACAGGATGCGCCTTGAATACAACGTGAACTTTTATTCTTTCCCCACGAAATTCTGGGGTATAGGCTACGCCAACGGCCGAAACAAAAGCAATGAGACCAAATATGACCTCTTCTCTACGAAGTTTACTGCCGACCTTTACTTCCGCATAGCGCGAGGGCTATATATCGGTCCCGGAGTGCAATTCTCGTATATGAAGGGCTCGGATATTGATCCGGAGTATCTATATCTTTGGGAGGGCGAGCGGCTCTCATCGCTGACTACCGCTCTGGGTTTCACTGCAAAGCTGGATACGCGCGACAGCTATACCGAACCTCACTCAGGCTGGCTCGTAGCGCTTACGCAGCGCTTCGCACCGCGCTTTCTCGGCAACAAGATGGCCTTCAGCTATACGCGCCTGAGCGGAAGCTATTATCGCGAAGTCTGGAAGGGAGGAGTGGTGGCAGCAGCGATCGACGCGACCGTAAATTATGGCAATGTGCCCTGGACGCAGCTGGCTACCTTTGGCGGAGGCCACACGGTGAGAGGCTACTATGAGGGCCGCTACCGCGATAAGGTAGGTATAGAAGGAGTAGTGGAGCTGCGGCAGCACGTATGGCGCAGAAACGGAATAGCGGTGTGGGGAGGAGCGGCTACGGTAGCTCCATCACTGGCGCGCCTGAGCGGGAAGCATATCTTGCCGTGCGCCGGAATAGGCTACCGATGGGAATTTAAGAAACGAACCAATATCAGGCTTGATTTCGGTATCGGACGCGGCGAGACCGCTTTCATCTTCAATATCAATGAAGCTTTCTGAAGAAAAGAATAGTAAGCTGGCCGCTACCCTCTATTGGTGGACCCTCGCAGTTGTGATCGCCCCCAACGTGCTCCTTTCGCTGACAGAACCCATTTCTGTATGGGGCAAGATAGCCAACACTCTTTTTCCTGCCGACCTTTGGTGGCTATGCCTCAGCCTCTCGCGAAAGATCGGACGCACGGCGCTGCTGATGTTTCCACTGATGTTTTTAGCGGCCTTTCAGATTGTGCTCCTTCAGCTTTACGGGCGCAGCGTGATTGCGGTAGATATGTTTCTAAACCTCGTAACCACCAATCCTACGGAAGTCGGGGAGTTGCTGAGCAATATGAGCCTTGCCATAGCGATTGTGGTAGTGATGTATCTGCCTCCGATTGCGGCCGCTATCTACTGCTGCATCAAAAGAATATGGCTGCGTAAGGCTTATATCCTGAAATTTCGCAGGCCTGCGATAGCTGCGACGGCGGCCGGAGTACTGACCGTGATACTTGCCTATTGCGCAGGCGGCGGATATGCGGTGAGCAACGACCTCTTCCCGGCCAACGCTATCTACAATGTGTTTCTCGCTGCCGACCGAAGCATCAAATCGAAGCAGAGCTCCTACACCGGCTATCGCCATTATGCATTTGTAAATCCGGATAGGACGCAGCAGCGGGAGGTGTATGTACTCGTAATCGGAGAGACCTCCAGGGCTGACCACTGGCAGCTAAACGGCTATCATCGTACTACAAATCCTCAGCTTGCGGACGGATCATTCCTATCATTTCCTAAAGCTCTAAGCTCAAGCAACACGACCCATAAAAGCGTGCCGATGCTGCTCAGTCATATCGACGCGGAGAATTTCGAAGACTCCATCTACAGCGTGAAAAGCATAATCACGGCGTTTAAGGAGGCTGGATTCCGTACCGCTTTTCTCTCCAACCAGCGATATAACCATTCTATAATAGACCGCTTCGGCTTCGAGGCTGATACTACACTCTTCATAAGGGAGAAACCAGGAGCACAAGCTAACCCTACCGACCTGATGCTGCTGCCGTATCTCGACAGAGAGATCAACGAGGGGAGAGGGAAACAGCTCATAGTGCTTCACACTTATGGCTCGCATTTCAGCTACCCGGATCGCTACAAGGGCGTTACGCCAAGGTTTACCCCCGACAGGCCGCTGCAAGTAAGCGCCTCTCACCGGCAGAGGCTCATTAATGCCTACGATAACACGATCTGGCTCACGGCAGAATTGCTCTACCGGATATCGCAGAAACTCAGTACTCTCGATTACCCGGCAGCGATGATCTATACTGCCGACCACGGAGAGGATCTCTTCGACGACAGCCGTAATCTCTTTCTGCACGCCTCGCCGGTGCCGAGCGCATATCAGATTCACGTGCCGTTTATTCTCTGGTTCAACGAAGATTACGCCTCCTACTATCCCGGAATAGTGAATGCTGCTGAGTCCAACAGACTGAAAAACGTAAGTTCCGGCAAAGCGTTTGCGCAGACCGCTTTCGAGATTGCAGGAATCAGAAGCGCCGTATCCGACTCCACAGCAAGCCTTGTAAACAGCTCTTATAAGGAACCCCATCGCACCTACCTGACCGACCACAACTTAGGTCTTCCCCTGAGACAAGTAGGAATGCGACAGATCGACCTCGATACCCTCACCTCCCTCCGCATCAGCCTCGACTGAAAATCTTAACGAATTCTTACTCCCAATAGACTGAATTCCCGTAAATACTTTGGATCAATAAGAGATCTTGGTCTACATTAATATGTAACGTGAGTTCGATGAAAATTGATCAAAAGAGACTTAGTTGGCTGGAATAAACTCGTTCAAGATTAATTGGAAAACCCAAGCGCGGATGCCCCCTGTTGCCAAAGTTTGTTTGACCCCTTAAAATTTTTCAGTTGACCCCTTGAGAAGTTTTGAAGTGAGCCCATCAGTTTGGTCGCATTGGCATACAGGACTTTGATGCCTGCCTTGCAGGCTTCGTATCCCAGGGCGGTCGCCAGATAGCTCTTGCCGGTTCCGCTGTAACCGGTTATGAAGAGGTTATCCCCCTTTCGGATGAACTCAAGGGAAGCCAGACGTTCCATCTGGTTGCGATCGAGTCCGCGTTGCAGAGTATAGTCGATCTGCGCCACCGATGCGTCATTGTACCTGAAGCAGGCACTTTTCACGAGCCTCTCGATGTTGCGGGCCACCCGGTAGTCCCATTCGCGTGATAGAAGCCAGTTGAGGAAGCTGTCGGGTGTCATTGTTTCTGCGAAGGTTGCCTGAAGGCTTTCGGCAAATGCGGCTGCCATACCGTGCAGGCGCATTCGGTGAAGAAGATCCATTGACACCGCATTGCGGTCTTTTTCGGGTATGACGGGTGAGGTCTTATCTGTTGTTTCCATTTTTGTTGTCTTTTACGTTTGAGTTGGATTGTTGTGGATCTGAGGCATAATAGTCTTTGCCTCTGATGTTGCGGTGTTTCGGTATCACATGTGGCTGCTCCTCCATATCCACTCCGGGGAGATAGTCGGCGTCCTCTCCTGTCTCAAGTATCTCCACTATCTCACTGATGGTATAGCGGTGGGCATCCATGGCCGCCGCGCAGCCGGATACAAGCCGTTCCTGACCATATTTCTTTTCAAGGCTCATGATTCCCCGGCATGCCCGGAAAGCGAGCTCGGGATACCGCTTGTCCTTTATGACGGCTCGCAGATAATGCACCACTATGTTGTCTATCTGTGCCGCCCGTGATAGCAGTCCGTCGATATCGTTCTCGTAACTGCCCTTGCGGCCCGGAAGATTGTGCGAGGCCTTGGTGGTGTATTCATACGGTCTGTCATCGCGATGATGCGTTGTCACATGGGAGAAGCCATGGAAGACATCGATTGTGTCAGTGTCATAGACCAGTTCCACACGCTTGCCTACATATTGTGTAGGCACGCTGTAGTGATGCTTGTTGAGCGTCACATAGCTGTTTCGCTGAACCGTTGCCACGGCACGCTGTCTGATCTGGTGGCGTGCGGCAGGCAATGGCCGCAGGGCGTCTTTCTCCATGAGGTCAAACAGATCACGCCGTGATTCCTTGCGCCGTGTCAGTTTTCTGGCGTTGAACGCATCGAGCGATTTAAGAATGGCCTTGTTCAGCTCATCAAGGCTGTGAAAAACCATCCCCTCGAGGTCCACATACACCGACCGGTACATCAGTTTGACAGCATTCTCCACCAAGGCCTTGTCCTTGGGGTGACGGACCCTGGCCGGAACAACGGCACACCCGTAATGCTCGGCAAAGGCAGCGAAGTCAGGATTGATTGTCGGTTCGTGGCGATCGCTGCGGGTGACGGCCGATTTCAGATTGTCCGGCACAATAGCGGCCGGCGCGCCTCCGTAAAAATGAAAGGCATTCTCACAGGCTTTGATCAGATCCTCTTTTTTCTGTGACCATACGGCCTCGCAGTAGGTGTAATGGCTGCATGGCAGTATGGCCACGAAGACCTCCACTTTTACAACCTCGGCTGTCAACTCATCAACTATCTCCAGCCTGTCACCGGCGAAGTCGATGTACAGCTTGTCTCCGGCACGGTGCTCCACATGTCCGATGGCGTTGGTCTGGAGCATGAACTGTCTGAGCTTCATCCCGAAGGCCGCCCGGCGGTAACCGTCCGGATGCTCCTTGTGGTAATCCTCGTAGAGTGTTTTTACTGTCACCCCTTTCCGTGACAGCCTGGCGGCATACTCCGGAAGAAGAGCATCCAGCTGGATGTGACGCTCCGATGGCACATGTTCCCTCGCCGATGGTATGGCGAAGAGTTCCTGAAGCCGCGCATCACTCAGTGACGGCAACTTTTCAGCAGATATGCCGCTGCCCTGATACATCCTCACATAGCGGCGTACGGTATTGCGGGAGATATCAAAAGCGGAACTGATGCTTTTTATTCCCATTCCAGATGCGTAGCACAGGAGAATGTTTTTTAACTTTGTGTTCATGTTTCTTTGGATTTAATCCCGTCGGCCAAAACGGAATCCCAAAATACAGAGAAAAATCCCCTGAGGCACTTCCGCTACAGGGGTTATTTCCGTTTTGGCACAAAGGGTTAGGATTATTTTAGCATAAGGGGTCAAACAAAATTGGCCTCAGGGGGCACCCGCGCTTGGGTTTTCCAGCTCATATCGCACAGGAGTCCGGTGCTGAATCATCTGCGATAAAAAACATCCTCGGTCATAGTAATCTTGCGACCACAGAGCGTTATATGGGTAGCTTCGATACTTCAAAAACCGACGAAACCCTCAGAAATGTATTCAATAAGAAACCATCCAAGCAGAATAAAGTCGAAGAACCGACTGCGACTAAGGAAGAACAAGCCATAGAATTGCTACAGGGGATGTCTCCCGCACAAATCATGGCCATCATTTCCGCAATCAACAAATAAACCATTCGCGATACTGAATCTTATTCGGAGGATGCATCAACGACAATCATAATGCAAAACAACATGAGCAAATCCAAATAACGTTATAGCCAATTAACCGAATAATATAACGCCAAACAACCGAACAAAATCAAGCCAAACAACCGAAATGTGAAAATAAAGTATTATATTTGCAGTCTAAAACTACCACAAAGCATGACAGCAGAATATAAATATAGGCCACGAATCGCAGATAGAATCCTTGAGCGTAAACTCAAAGGTAAAGGTGCCGTACTTATTGAAGGAGCCAAATGGTGTGGTAAAACCACCACCGCAGAACAACAGGCAAAGAGCATATTATATATGTCTGAATCCGGGAAAATAGAACAGAATATCCAATTGGCGTCTCTTAACCCGAATTTGTTATTAAAAGGAGATAATCCTCGACTTGTCGATGAATGGCAGATTGCCCCACAATTATGGGATTCTATCAGATTCGAATCAGACCATCGCCATAAGGTCGGACTATTTATCCTGACGGGATCGTCTGTGCCACCTGACATGAGTAAGATTATCCATAGTGGCACAGGTAGATTTGCATGGCTAAGAATGAGACCTATGTCATTATGGGAATCAGGGGAATCTTCTGGAGACGTTTCTCTTGAAAGCATTTTTGACGGGAACCATAATATCTCAGGCCTAACAAATATTGAATTAGAGCGGATGGCATTCATTACTTGTCGCGGAGGCTGGCCTTTAGCTATAGATATGGAAGATGACATCGCGCTCGACCAGGCGTTTGATTATATTGATGCAGTAGAAAATAGGGATATTCAACGAGTGGACGGGATAGCAAGAGATCCGTCAAGAGTTCATCGGTTGCTACGTGCCTATGCACGACATCAAGGTGCACAGGTTACAAATCCGTCAATTAGAGAAGATCTTATAAATAACGAAGGGGAATCATTTGATGTTGACACTGTTGCCTCATACATAAAAGCTTTAAAAAATATATTTGTCATTGAAGATGTAGAAGCTTGGAATCCGAATTTAAGGTCAAAGACGGCAATACGAACTTCAGATACACGATATTTTACAGATCCGTCGATCGCAACGGCGGCACTTGGTATCGGTCCCAATGACCTTATCGCCGATTTGAATACCTTTGGACTCATATTTGAGACTTTATGTATCCGTGATTTAAGAACATATGCAGAGGCTCTTAATGGCGGAGTTTATCATTATCGAGACAAGAATGGACTAGAGTGTGATGCAGTTATTCATTTGCGGGATGGAAGGTATGGGCTTATAGAAATAAAATTAGGAGGCGAAAAACTTATTAATGAAGGAGCCGCGACACTGAAAGAGTTGTCAGATAAAATAGATACGTCAAAAATGAAGAATCCTTCATTTATGATGGTGGTGACTGCTACCGGGAACTATGCATTCCGCAGAGCGGATGGCGTTCTTGTAGTCCCAATCAGTTGTCTTAAAGACTGATTGAGGCAATTCGCGACTTGTAAACTGTTCTTGTCGAGTTCCAATTAAGTCCGAAGTTGTAAATGGAATATAATCAGCATCCTCATAATCAGTAAATTTGCAATAAATTATCATAAATATGCCTCTGACAAAAGATGAAATACGATCGCTGTTGAGCGATATAGAAAATGAGCGTGTGGAGCGCACAATATCCACTGACAACACTAAAAAAATGTCGGAGGCAATATGCGCGTTTGCCAATGATATTAGAAATACTAAAAAGCCTGGGTACTTCATAATCGGTGCGGACGATGACGGCAAACTTGATGGTCAGACTTTCACCGATGAGCAATTGCGCTCTTATGCAGGCCTACGCAATGCTGGTGCAATCCTACCCCCTCCGGCAATGATGGTTTACAAGGAATCTTTCCCTGATGGTGAGGTTGCCGTAATCGAAGTTCAACCAAGCGAGGACACCCCAGTAAGATACAAGGGCGTGATCTGGATAAGAATAGGAGCAAGGAAGGCAGAGGCTAATTCAGAAGAGGAACGCATCTTGACCGAAAAAGGCCAGATTCATAGTTCTTCCTTCGATGGTCGTCCATGCCGTGAGGCCACCATTGAGGATATTGATGTAGACTTGTTCAGAAACGAATACTTACCGAAAGCTGTTTCTCCCACAACATTAGCGAAAGATAAGCGTACTGTCACTCAGCAAATGGCATCACTTCGACTTTTTGATACTCGTTTTAATAGCCCTACCTACGCCGGAATCCTTCTGTTGGGGCACGATCCACAATACTTTATTCCGGGAGCCTATATTCAGTATGTCAAATTTGCCGGAAAGACACGTGCCACAAAGGTACTCAAAGAAAACCGTTTTAAGGGCAATCTCATTATTATGCTGAAAGAACTGGAGTATTTTATCAAGTACTCCATCGAAAATAAACGCCCCGAGTTTGTAAGTGTTCTACGTGAAGAGCCACGAATCAACTATCCGTGGGAGGCTATACGTGAGCTTGCCATGAATGCCGTTATGCACCGTGCATATAATGGTAATAATTCTCCGATAAAGTTTTACGAGTATAGCGACCGTATTGAGATCGATAATCCCGGAAATCTTTATGGGAAGGTTAATTTGGAGAATTTCCCAAATGAGACAGATTATCGCAACCCCAATATAGCTGAGATTATGCTTAATCTTGGCTACGTCAACCGTTTCGGCAGTGGGGTTAAAACTGTTTCGACTCTTCTTGAAGAAAATGGTAGCGTCCCGGCAGAATTCCTTCTTGGTGATTATACTACCTTCAAGGTAGTCGTCCAAAATGCCGATGTCATAGAAAATGGCACCAATGTCATAGAAAAAAAGCCCGAAATTATAATAGATACGACAGAAAGTGGCACCAATACTGGCATCGACGACCCTATTGATGTCAATAACGGAACGATGCGGAACGATAGCGGAACGATGCGGAACGATACGATGATATTGATAGAATAGTGATGGAGAAAATGAGAGCAGATAAAAGGATCAGTGTAACACAACTTTCCAAAATATTTGGAAAATCAAAGACTGCTATGTTCCGCGTTATCGATAGATTAAAATCTGAAGGTAAGATACGTAGAGTCGGCTCTGAGAAGTCCGGCACATGGGAAGTCATTGAGTAAAGTCGATAATGGAAATCCTATGGAAGATTCGATACTATCCAAAGAGTTGATAGAGGCATTCCGTCCTATCATGGAGATGAATAATGCCCGATTTCGGCAAGTCAAAACAATGCTTGCCGGATTTATCGCTACGCAAGAAAAGGATCTGAATTATATGGATGAGTATATGGATACTCTTTTCGACTTTATGGATCCACAATCCGACACAGAGATGCTTATGCGTCAGTATTGTGATTATATAGCGACTTTTGATACAAAAGAAGCAAAAGAACGTATAAACTATCTTGACAATAGCATGGGCTATATGACGAAAATTGTATATGCCGCTGGGTTGGTCGCACAAAAGCTCCACATGGGACAGACAGACAAAGGGGGTCATGATTATTTTGAATCACACCTTTTAAAAGTTGCAACAAGAGGTTTCGATTGGAAAGAAAAGGTGGTCGGATTTCTGCATGACGCCGCAGAGGACTGTGACATAACCGTAGCAGAAGTAATAGAACAGCTTGATACTGAAATATCGAGAATTACTGACGATCCCAAAGAAAATTGGTATGATGAAGAATGGTGGGAAGAGTGGATGGAAGATATAGATGTATATCCCTGCACGGTAACGCACTCCATAACGGATGATGAGCGTAATGACTTAATAACGGCACTGAGTCTCCTTAATCATCATACCGCGTCTTCAAGAGAAGAATATATCAAACGGATAGCGGGGAACCGTCTTGCGTTAAGAGTCAAACTGAACGATTTGGAAAACAACATGGATATTAGCAGTATTCCAGACCCAACTGAGAAAGATCTTGCGCGTATTGAACGTTATAAGAAAGAATATGAATATTTAATGAAGGTGTTTCGTGATAGTATTAATAATAAACCGAATCTCATTTAGTATCATAAAATGTCTGGCACTATAGATCATATAAACGAAATATTCCTACACCATTTTCCTAGTAAGCTGAATGGTGAGCCAAAGATAATTACGCTTGATGAGAGCCGCTTTCACAATCAAGCTGATGTGTTAAGTCCGGAGTTTGATTTAAAGAAAGCTAAATTTATCTTGGGCTACCCGGAACATTTGCAAGGCAACAAATTGTCTGATGAACTTGATAAATTGCTTTGGGAACATTACGATATTTTCAAGCACATTGATTCGCCGGATTTGAAAGCGAATATGGATTACACTGTCATTTTCCCACTTCTCGACCTTTTCGACATGGCATGGAATGAGCGGAACCCATCCTTGGCTATTCGAGCCTTGACATCAAAGACGGAACTGAATGGCGATTGTGTCAGTTGGCTTGCAAGCGGAGTGATGGATGTGATCGACAAACGCTTCAAATATTGGGAGGTCGATATGGGTAGCTGGTGGACGGACACCATCGCTACCAGAAAACGCCTGAAAGAGATGTCAACCCCACAGGACGGCACAGACCAAGACCATCTGGAAGGATATTATGCCTTCAATCTTATGAAAAATATTGAATGGGAGGAAGACACTACACTGACGGATAAGTCTATCTTCATTTACCGTATCCTTTGTGCTCTTGGTTTTGCAGACAAGCAGGATTTACTCTTACTTGACTCCGATCCGACCAGCGGAGTGTTAAGGAAAACACTGTCAGAATACGTGAGAAACAAAATCAAAAGCTATCAAAGTTGGGCTAATAAAAGAACAAAGTGCTGAAAACCAGTTGCGTCTAAATTGAGTGTAAATCTCAAGTTTTTTTACGCAAGAGATAATCGCAAGCAAAAACCGCAAGCGAAAATCGCTGAAAATTAAAGCATTTTTCAAAAGCCAAAAGCGCGAATACGCCCTATTAACTTTGCATCGCATTCCTGAAGAGAACCAAGCTCAGGGGTGCGGTGCAATTTATGTTTAAGAACTCTTCTTTGAATAACTCTCAGCCGACTGCCGCGACAATGGTGGTCATACCACAGGAGGAATGGCTGAACCTCCATGAGAAGCTCAACCGCCTGGCCGAACTCGTCACCAACCGCAATGCCGACGATCGTAATTCGGAATGGATTGAATCGGACGCCGCCCGAAAGATGCTCGGCATTTCGCCGAAGACGTGGCAGAACTACCGTGACCAACGTGTAATCCCATTCTCCCAGATCGGGCGCAAAATTTACGTCTGTCGTGCTGACCTCGAAGACTTCATGCGCTCCCACTACATCAAATCCCGGAAGTGATGGCAACAGGCGTTAATCTCTTTGAACTCATGCACAGCTTCTGGAAAGAGAACGACTACGAGCCGTTCCCGGCGTCAGCGACCGCTCTGTTCTTTTTCCTTCTCGACCGTGCCAACAGCCGGCATTGGAAAATGCCGATACGTTGCCCGACTTCCCTGATAAGTCATGCGCTTATGGTGTCTGAGCAGACCGTCCTCAATTCCCGGAATGTCCTTTATAAACGAGGATTAATCACCTATACAAAGGGACACGGAAATAAAGTTGCTCCCAACTACTCCATAATTACCGACCTTAAGAATTGGGCGGTTCGTTTGGGGGATTGTTCGGGCAATGACTTGGAGGATTGTTTGGCAGATAATTTGGGGGATGGCTTGACGGACGGCTTGAACATATATAAGAATAAAGATAAAAAGATTAAAAATAAATTACCTTCTATATATAATGCGGAGAAAGAAAAATTTTTGAGTCTTGATGAGCTTGAAAAACTCTTCCTATCAGATACCGCATGGCAAGCCGACCTCATTTCCCTGCTGTCAACCGACACTCAAATCAGTGCAGATAGCCTAAAGCAGCAGATCTCTTATTTCTTCCGTCAACAAAAATGCTCCGGCAGAGACCGGAGGGAAGAAAAAGAGTGCCGCACACATTTCGTCAACTGGATTAAGAAACAAACCAATCAAACAAATATCAACAATTATGGAATTAATCAACAACAACGGGAGCCAGATAAACGTAGAGGCTCTGATGTCTCGGCTACTGAGCCGGGGGACTATGACGGAGCGTTTTAAGCTCCCGATGTCAAAGGAACTGGCGTATAACCTTTTGCTTGCAGCTGTAAAAGGTGAGGTGGAATACCGCGCCCGCAAGTTCGAGCTTAACGATGCCGTGAAATCCTACGCCGATACCATAGCCGACTGGCTCACCGGCGACAGCTCGAAGTTCGGTCTGCTGCTCTGCGGAAACGTAGGCAACGGTAAAAGCACCTTCGTGAAAGCCTTCCAACAGCTGCTCAACCAACTCAATCTCCGGAGCGAGGACAACCGGTATTACTGGAAAATCCGGATTATTGATGCACGAACCATCACGTATCTCTGCAAAACTGATTACCAGGAGTGGGAAGAACTGGGGCGCCTACCGATGCTTGCGATTGACGACCTCGGAACAGAGCCTATGGAAATTCAGGACTACGGTAACATAATGGCGCCGATGGTTGACCTGCTCACCCGCCGATATGACAAACAGCTCTTCACGATTGTCACCACCAACCTCATGCCGAAAGAGATCCGCCCGAAGTATGGCGTCCGCATCGGTGACCGCTTCAATGAGATGATGGTAAAAATCCAGTTCGAGAACGACTCGTACCGAACATTCAGCAATCTCTGAAACTCGGTTTGTTGAACTCAGATGCTGAAATGCCGCAATACCTAAATACCCCAATGTTTTGATACATCATTTATATGATTACTCAAACATCAGTTACACTAACTTTGGTTATCCCAACCCGGTAACCGAGGTTTCTGTGACTCGGGATAATGAGACTTGGAATAACGGTTATCTGAACTTAGATTCTGGGGCTATTGAACAGTGACGCTAATTGCTTATGAACATCGGATAGATAAATCTCGGCTATTTAATCTCGTTAACTGAGGTTCCAGAAACCGGGGATTATGAAACTGGGAATATCGGTTACTTGAACACAAGCTTGAAAACCACTGAATACAGTCGTAAATGTCGAATCGGGCTAGAAAAATTGTCTGCCGTGAAACTGGCGGTGAAGATTGAGTGGCAAGGTTGTGTTTTGAGTACCTCAAAACGTCTTGCTACGCCGCCTCCGGCAGCTTAAAACCACTAATGATATGGAAGATTCCACCAAAAGAAAGGGAGGCAGACCGACGCTTCCCGAATACAAGAAGAAGACCTGCTCCGTCAAGGTTACGTTCAGTTCGGTCGATATGATTTATCTCAATTCCTGCGCCAGCGAGTGCGGACTGACTCGTGCCGAATATGTCTATCGCGCAGCGATGAATCAGGAAACCACGGCTCTGCTAACTCCGGGAGAACGAACCGCAGTAAATGAGCTGCGGAATATCGGGAACAATCTGAATCAGATTACGAGAGCCATGCACCTCGGCGCTGACGTCGAGAGCGAGATTCGGAAAATCGTAGCCTTTATAGTCGGAATAGTTAAGAAAGTGAGATAGATGAACCGAGGTTCTTGGGTTCTGAGTTCAAGGGTGCTGGGTTATTAGGTCATTAGGTTATTGCAACCTTAATGCTTTGGTCTAATGAACCAATGCACCAATATACCGAAGTAACATTGCGCCATTGCATCAAGACCTCAAAGTACCAAGACACCACGCGCCGAAGTTCATTGCATCAATGACCCAACGAACCAATAGCTCAATGCACCAAAACATCTTAACCTCAAAATCTCAGTATGCTATTACCTCAAAACTTTATTTACTCAATACATAAATCACTATGATAGCCAAGATAACCACCCGCACCGATTTCTCCGGCATAGTCAACTATGCGAACAATGTCAAGGAGAAGTCGGCAAGAATAATCGGCTCAAACGGAGTTCTGCTTGTTGACAACTCCACAATCTCCGACAGTTTTCAGGCTCAGCTCCGCATACCTGATGCCAACGGTAAGTTGCATAATCTCACCAAACCGGTCAAACACGTTTCCATTGCATTTTCACCGGAAGATGCCGCACGGTTCCCCGACAACGAGGACGGCGACCGCTTCATGGCTCACCTTGCCGAGGAATGGTTGCAGGAAATGGGCATCAACCCGGCGAACACGCAATACGTGATCGCCCAGCATTTTGATAAGAAGCACCCTCATTGCCATCTCGTTTTCAACCGCATTGCCAATGACGGTTCTGTTATCTCAGACAGTCACGAGCGCCGACGCAACGAGGCAGCTTGCCGCCGGATCAAACAGCGTCATGGTCTAACCTTCGGCAATAGCCAGTCCCGGAAAATCAACCCTGACCGCTTGCGGAGATATGATGCCGAAAAACTGCTTATCCGAAAATTGGTGCTTAACCGATTATCGCAGTCCAATGACTGGAATACTTTAGTACAGTTGCTTGCGCAGGACGGCATAACTCTCTCATTCTGCACCGACAGCAACACCGGACGCATCCAAGGCGTGGCTTACGACCACAACGGATTCCGTATATCAGGTTCTAAGCTGGGATTGCACAACCAGTTCACATATGGGAATCTTTGCAAGAAGTTCGGCAGCATTGACGCTACCCAATCCATCGCCAATCAGCCGGGAGTCGTTAAGCAGCACAATATCACCTATATCCCGGTAGTCCGTTATATCGAGATACTCACCAATCTTCCTAAAGTGCCAACCGGGTGTGGAGATAACCGTGAATATGAAGTCGGGCGGCGAGGACGCAACTGGGAACGCATCGATGACCGTATTGAGGAAGAAACCACATCGTATAAATTCAAAATGTGATACTTATGGCATCCAAAGACGAATACTATCAAAAAATTATAGCTTCTCAGCAGGCAGAAATCACATCGCTGAAAACCTCCGTTGCTGATCTTAAAAGAGATCTTGAATCGCTGAAAACAAGTGTCAACGAGGCATTGAAATCCAATCACACCACTCATCAGGAAGAATGTAAGAAAGAACAGTCCGAAGTAAAAGTTCAGACTCTACTCACCAAGATTGGTGAGGTGTTCCGAGACACCATCAAGGGACACATCGATAACCTAAAAGATAGGTTCGTTGAAAAGAAGGACTTTGAGGGATACTGCAAATACTCAGAGCAGAAGTTCCTTTCAGCCGGGTCCTTCACCTCATATCAGAAATCACTGGAAACGCGCCTGAAATCTATTGAGGACAAACTTGGGCGTGGGTTCTGTCTCTTGGCAATAAATTTCTACAATCAGAATCAAGGCAAAGGCTACAGAAGCATCCTCAGTGGACTCAGAAATTTGAAGGGCATCAAGATCGAAGGTTGCTTACCCTTGGTAGCCCTGCTCGTGATAGCCTTTTTTGCCGTTTTCCTGATAAGTAGCATAAAATGGTAATCTCACCCTATATCTTACTCTTCACTCATACCTCATAACTCTGACTTATAACATAAAACTATGGCACTATACACCTGTTATACCGACTGCGGCAAATGGCAGTTCGAAGCCTACAACGATAAAGACGCCATCCGCCTCGCCCTCTATTATTGCTGGTAGGACGGCGAAGACTTCATCAAAATCGAAGGACACAAAGGCTTCGTCCCCTACACCCTCTGCCTCTGCAAAATCGACAAATCCAACCTCCCCACCTTCGATTTCTGAATTTATTTTTTGAAACACCTTCTTTGTCATATCAGAAAATTGGTATAAATTTGTAGAAATTAGAGCCATAACTCATTCTATGTTGAAAAAGAAATACTACATTATTTTCATATTGGCGATTCTCGCCATGCCAATAGTATTGAATTTCAGTCTTCAACTACCAAGTATCGTAAAGGTAATTGGAGATGCTCAAACATGGCTTACTTTTTGGGCATCCTTTATAGGCGCAATCGCATCTTTCGCTATGATTGCAATAACATATCATACACTACTACAAAACCAATCGCAATTAGATGAAATCAGGCGTCAATGGGAAGAAGAACATAGACCTTTTTTAAGCTGCAGAGTAATAGTGTATAAGCAAGCATTTTTCCTCCAAATATATAATCCGAGTAAATTTGATGCCCATAATGTATCTATTGTGTATGGTGATGATTTGCTAAACAATATTGATCCTAAATACAAGGATTTATACAATAACACATCATCAACCCCAGTATTTATAGCTTCAGGCAAAGCATGGAATAGCTTGATTGGATGGTGCGAAGAAGTGAATAAATCTTGGAAAGATTTGAATTTTGAAATTATTGTTGATGTTGCATATAATGAGAAGTATGAATTACACACAAGTATACCTATTTCTTCATTTATAAATCGTAAAAATATGGTTGTCCAATCCAATATTGAAGACTATCTCGAAGATTTGGCATTGGGGCTTGTAAAACCACATTCAACAGCGAATCATAAGACGGTTCAAGTATCATTAGAAGAGATAGCAAAGACTTTAAGTCGCATTAACTCACAAATATCTGACCTCAAGAAATCAGATTTAGAAAACTGATAGTTTGATTATGGCGGATGTGATGACACCGGAACAGCGTAGCCGTTGCATGGCGGCTATCAAGGGAAAGGATACGAAACCGGAGATGATTGTGCGGAAGTATCTTTTCTCCCGAGGTCTGCGCTATCGCGTCAACAACCGGAACTTGCCCGGGTCTCCCGATATTGTTCTGAAGAAATATAAGACTGTCGTATTCATTGACGGGTGTTTCTGGCATGGTCATGAAAACTGCAAATACTTTCGGTTGCCAAAATCAAACGTTGACTTCTGGCGACATAAGATAGCGATGAACATTGCGCGAGACTTTACTAACAATGTTGACCTTAAACTTGCCGGATGGAGAGTGATACGAGTCTGGGAATGTGAAATTCGGACGAAAGCCAAACGCGAAGAAGTCCTCAATCGACTATATGCAAGTATAACCGGATCTCGAAATTCCCTACATTATCAAACCCATGACATTGATGAGGTCTCTTTAGCAGCGGAATCTCCCACGATATATGGAGAAGACGAGACGATTCACAACCGATGAGATTATATCAGATTTTAACTCGTTCGATTTGTGAGGTTCAGACAGTCAGAGCGTTAACAGGAATGTCAACCTTGTCAGATGATTAGGAAATCTCGAAAATAATTCGTAACTTTGCAATCTAAATGCGCATGCGCAGACGAATAGACCTCCCAATGTAAGCAAAAACTTATATTCAACATATTTAAGGAATTTCCTTGTAGTCGCAAAAGGTTTGGTCCCCTGTCTGCCTACTCGGAAGTTCATTTTGTTTAATGGCAAATAAACCACATACTTTTATCGACTTGTTTTCAGGTTGTGGTGGATTATCCTTGGGATTTGAGCAGTCAGGTTTCAAGGGTCTACTTGCCATTGATTTTTGGCAAGACGCACTCACGACATATTCATATAATCGTCAGAACGCAAAGACGTACTGCGGCGATCTTTCTTTAATACAGCCCAGCGATATTAAAAAAGAATTTAATATCAATGATGTAGATGTTATCATTGGTGGACCTCCATGTCAGGGTTTTTCAATTGCTGGTAAGCGTATTATTGAAGATAAACGCAACGAACTATACAAATCATTCGTGAACTTCGTTCGCGTCTTTAAGCCCAAAGCGTTTGTAATGGAGAACGTTCCCACAATACTATCAATGGGAAATGGGATTATACGCGATTCTATTTTAGCAGATTTTTCCGCACTGGGGTATAAAGTTAGCTATAAGGTTCTTCTTGCATCTGACTATGGGGTACCTCAAAACAGGCGTCGTGCTGTTTTTGTTGGGCTGCTTAGCGACTCTTCATACGATTTCCCGGCACCTTGTATTGAATCACCTATCACATCAAAAGAGGCTATTAGTGATTTGCCCGAGTTTTCTCTAACAGATGGCTCACAGTATATTTGCGAACCGCTTTCCAAATATCAAGTTCTCTCTCGTGAAGGAAGTGCCGGTGTCTATAATCACGATATAACAATTCACACAAAAAAAACACAAGAGATTATCGCGATGGTTCCCGATGGTGGCAACTATAAAGACCTGCCCAAAGAACTCTGGAATACAAGAAAGGTTCACATAGCTTGGACTCGATTAAACAGCAAGCGACCAAGTTTTACTATTGATTGTGGGCATAATCATCATTTTCATTACGAGTTTAATCGAGTTCCTACAGTAAGAGAATCGGCAAGACTTCAAAGTTTCCCCGATTCCTTTATTTTTCTTGGAAATAAAGGGAGTCAGCTGAAGCAAGTCGGCAACGCTGTACCTCCATTATTAGCTCAACAAATTGCAAAACAGTTAAAACAGTATTTATGATGTATAGACCAGAAAATCAGCACCGCTGCACAATCATAAGAGGTAAGTCTCAAACTGAAATGGAGGACTTGCTCCCCCTTTATGCAAACATTGTTCATAAATACTGTCCCTGTAACGAAGAGGCATTTAGACGTTCTGCATTTTCTGATCTTTCGTTCGCACTCTTCCATGTGAGAAATTATGTGACTTTATCAGAAAATAATTTCAAGACCGTCAAAAATCATTATACAGAGATAATGGGGGTTCTATTGAATCTCTTCTATCCTGTATATGATGCTGATGCGAACGAAATAATAATTCATGAATCTGAATCATGCCGATACTTGGTTGAGCATAGTGATTTCCCTACCTTCTTCAAAAACTTGTGTCTTAATTTCCAATTCCCGAATGGAGAAAAGAAGGCATACGTAGTAAAGAGGGAGGTTGAATTAGGGATAAAATTGAAACCGTTCTGTTATGTCGTGAAGTTGTTATACATAGCTCAGAATAATAAACAACTTCTTTCAAAACAAGAAATTGGCTACTACGTGCTCAATAATCTTGATGTGTTGCAGGGCAAAGTGCCTGCTCAAGAGGTTTATGACCGCATTATGTCGGACAGAGCGAATGGGGTAAAGCGTCCTAAACTTACTGGTTCAAAAGAATGGCAGCATATTAAAGAACAGTTTAATCTCCTGGAACTCGCCAATATCATTGACCATGATAGCGAACGTATATGGCTAAATAAGGACGAAGCCAATGCGATTGCCTTATTTATTAAGAGTTTGAAAACCCCATATTTTGATTTAACGTCTTATAATCTTTCCACTAAAGAAGGGAGAAAGTTGATGTTGCAAGAGTGGAAAGAATATAATGGACGTTTCAATATGGAACTTCTCTCCCTCGATGCACCTACGCTATCTATTTCGTCTCGTGATGAGCTTAAGGTTGCAAAAATAGCTATCAAATCTACAACTGACCTTGGCGATGAAGGAGAAGCACTTGTTTTCAAACTCGAACAAGACCGTGTGCGTGCTTTCAAAGAACGCCTTGTCAATAAGGTTTTACTCCTTGGTAAAACTAAAGGACTTGGATACGACATTGCTTCTATTGAGGCTAATGAAAACCCCAATAATCCTGAGTTTGCACGATATATTGAGGTTAAAGCGACTAAGCGCACCACTCGTCCCTCATTCAATCAAACCTGGGCAGACTCTCTTAATATAACTCGTAAGGAGTGGATAGCAGCAGAGCAGTTTGGAAACGCCTACAATATATATCGTGTCTACTTTACAAAGACTGAAACTATTGTAGTACGAATACATAATCCATTTGCTCTTTCAAAAGATGGTAAAATTGAGGTAGTACCGACCATCTACCAAATGGATTTTGGTGCTGATGTCCTCCAAATTCGATATCCTTTACAATAATGCTTACGGTAGCTTCATTATTTTGTGGTTGCGGAGGTTCTGACTTAGGACTTCTTGGAGGATTTAATTTCTTAGGTAATCACTATCCCCGCTTAGGTTATGATATAGTTTATGCCGTTGACTTCGATAAATATGCGGTAGAAACTTATAACTCCAATTTCCTACATCCGGCGCATTGTGCTGATGTGTCCGATGTCGATTTCAATAAGTTACCCGACATTGATCTTCTAATTGGAGGTTTTCCCTGCCAATCTTTTAGCACTGTCAACCCTACTAAAGACACCAACGATGATAGGGCCAATTTATATAAGCAGATAGTGAGATTTCTCACTGAAAAAAAACCAAAGTTTTTTATTTGTGAGAATGTCAAAGGTCTTCTTACGCTTCAAAAGGGAGCAATTATAAATAAGATTGTATCAGAATTTGAAGCTGTCGGATACACGGTTAAATACCGATTGATGAAGGCTGTTGAATTTGGTATTCCACAGCGTCGCGAACGTGTTTTTATAGTAGGTATCCGTAAAGATTTGGACTATACTTACACATTCCCGGAAGCTATAAATTCGATTGAGCATGCAACTCCTCTGAGTGCCGTTATTGAAAGGCTTGACATACCTGAGCGAAAATATTATTTTTCTCAACGTGCTGTTGAGGGGATGAAAAATGCAAAAAATAATATGAAACGCGGGCTATGGCAAGACCTGAACGGCCCATGTCTTACTATTACATCACACCTTGCTAAAACAAGTATAAATTCTCGCGACCCTCTATTGTTAGTTGACCCTTCTAAAGAATTGTATCGAAGATTTACACCAAGAGAAGCTGCCCGAATACAATCTTTCCCAGAAAATTTCATTCTCAATAAATCCGAAGCAAAGTCTTACAAACAAATAGGCAATGCGATTCCACCTGTTTTAATGTGGCATATTGCAAAATCTTTATGGGATTGTATTGAGGAGGAATGCGATGTCGAGATCGCAGAGAACATTCCTCAATATTTCGTCTCCAAAATTTTTGAACCGTGTAACGATTCATTCAACTACGAATGTAATCCGTTCTTGGGTACACTTTTTAATGAGCCACTACCACCTTATGGCAAACCCCATCATTACTAAACAATAATTAACCTTTGCATATGATTAATGGCAAAATTTATAACATCATGATTGGTGCTCCCAGTGATGTTCTAGTTTATGCAGAGATAGCTATAAACTGTGTAAATCAATGGAATGTATTAAATACTTTTTCTAACAGAATTGCATTGATACCTTCTCATTGGTCTCTCTCATCGTTTCCATCTTTAGAAGATTCTGCACAACGAGTCATTAATAGTGAACTAGTAGATGGGAGCGATGCTTTGATTGCGATATTCGGTTCTCGCTTAGGAAGTCCCACTAAAGATAGCGTAAGTGGTACGGTAGAAGAAATACAAAAGCATGTACAGGTAGGTAAACACGTAATGGTTTTCTTTCGTACATCTATAGATGCCAATGTGGACTTGGGACAAATAAAACTTCTACAGGATTTTAAGAATTCCTTGAATGGTCTATATGCTACGTTTGACAATGAAGTCGACTTCCGACAAAAATTATCTGAAAAACTGCATTTATTCGTCCAAAAGAAACTTACGAATAATTCAAGCGTCAGTATTAGTTCCCCAAAATCTGAAGTTGAGTTTTCCTCCGATGAGATAGAGATCATTAAGAAATGGACCAAATCGAATGCCTCGTATCTTTCCTTCCATAGCTTTATTGGAGGGAGAAGTGCGTTTTCCTTTGGTGGATTAATGGTTGAAACATCTAATCCTAAAGAGACTGCTGAAATGGAAGATTTTGTAAAACGTATGCTTGCTTGCGGCTATATTGAGATAACCGGCTACGATAAAAAAGGCAATGCAAAATATAGATTAACTCTTTTGGGGTATCGTACATTTGGGGATCCTAAATGAACAGTTACGATACCGACATCGACATTAAAAAATAAATGACCCTATCGTTCGACTTAAATTATTAAGCCATATCCACTCACCCACTATCGAATGGAATTTGGGCCATCAAGAAGAACTGTAAGTTCATCCAATACGTAAATGCATGAAACAGCTGAAGAGTGGAGGGGCTTACATCCTAATGCCGTCTAAGCGTATTTCCAGGCAAATGTTACGCGGAATATTTGGATTTTGCCTGTAATTTGCCTGTAGAAAATAAAATCAGCGAGATAACTATTAAATGTTCAATGAGTTATCTCGCTATATCTGTGCCCAGAACAGGAACACTAATATTGAATCGAAATAAATCGCCGCCAATTTTTGCTGAATGGCACATATTTACATAAATCACTAATTCTCAACTATATTAAACCAAAATAAACTGAGTTCAATCTTCGGTAGAATTGAACTTGATTTGTTAAAATTCAAAATTCGCTGACAAAACGCTGACAAAAATTGTTGTATATGTGAGAGGGTTTTATTACCTTTGCATCAGGAAAATAAATCAATTTGAATTAAATTATTCTCTCCTATGGCAACAATTAAAAGAGCCTTATCGACGAAAATAAATGCTTCGGGACGCGCAGAGATACTTCTCAGAGTCTCTGTTTCGCATAGTGTTTCGCATCGCATAAAGAGCGGGGTGTATATCACTGCCGACCGTTTTAAAGATGGAAAATTCACCAACCCACGAGACCCTGAAGGCAAACGTGAAGTGCGCGAAGTTCAGGATAAATTGGAAGAAATAGAAAAGTTCCTTATTCGCCTGTGCGAAGATAATCCGGTTGAGAAAGTAACGAAAGATTTTGTACTTGCCCAGTTGGATCTGTTTCTCAATCCACCAAAGGAAGAAGCTGTTGTACCGCCTGAAATATCCTTCTTTGACATCT
The DNA here is from genome assembly GCA_947632485.1 of uncultured Muribaculaceae bacterium. Taxonomy (GTDB): domain Bacteria; phylum Bacteroidota; class Bacteroidia; order Bacteroidales; family Muribaculaceae; genus Lepagella. The sequence goes on along the minus strand of CANRPJ010000022.1, from coordinate 19,548 downwards.
TTGAGGATTATATTGCCAAGAAGAACATATCGGAATGGCGTATTAAGCATCTAAGGGTGCTGAAACGTGCGCTTATGCGATATGAACTGTATGTGCAGGCAAATGGTGATAAGAAATACAAAATCAAGCTTGATGATTTCTCGGTGGATGATGTCAACAAGTTTGAGAAATTCCTGCGCTCGGAACATCTGATTTATACGAAGTATCCGAAGATTTATGATGCTGTCCCGGCAGATACACACTCTCAGCGCAAGAAACCCAAACCTGAGCCAAAGGGCGACAATACCATCATTGGGCTGTTTGGACTGATGAGGGCATTCTATCGTTGGTGTCGTGAGCAAGAAATGACAACCAATGATCCATTCGCCAAATACAATGGCAAGACAACTGAACGCTATGGAACGCCTTATTACCTGACGATAGAAGAGCGAGACCAAATAGCTGATTTTGATTTATCGGCAAACCCATCACTGGAAGCACAACGAGATATTTTTATTTTTCAATGCCTTATTGGATGCCGTGTATCCGACTTGTTGGCAATGACTCCGGAAAGCATCATAAATGGAGCGATAGAATATATGCCACAAAAGACAGCAGGAGAACGTCCGCAAGTAGTGCGTATGCCGCTTAATTCACGCGCATTGGCTCTTGTGGAGAAATATGAAGGTCGAGACGGACTAAACGGAAAACTCTTCCCGTTTATCAGCTCTCAGAAATATAATGTTGCTATTAAAAAAGTCTTCAACGCTTGTGGAGTAAACCGCATGGTAACGATACTTAATCCAACAACGGGAAAAGAAGAGAAAAGACCCCTTGATGAAATCGCCAGCAGCCACCTTGCACGGCGCACATTCATCGGCAACCTCTACAAGAAAGTCAAAGACCCCAACCTTGTAGGTTCTCTTAGCGGTCACTCCGAAGGTAGCCGTGCTTTTGCCCGCTACCGCGACATTGACGAAGATATGAAGAAAGAACTCGTCAGCCTCCTTGACTGATGTTATTAACTTAGAAATAATGAAACCTATAATAGATCTCTCAAAAAACAATGACTATCGCAGTTGGGTTAAGGAACTTAAACAGCGATACCTCTCCGCTCGTCTGAAAGCCTCCATCGACGCCAACCGAACATTACTTGAATATTACTGGAGCTTAGGACGCGACATAGCAGACAAACAATATGCCAACACATACGGCTCGGGATTCTATAAAACTTTGAGCCATGATTTGAGGTCTGAAATGCCTGAAGAAAAAGGCTTCTCTGAGACCAACCTCAAGTACATGTATTATTTCTATCGGCTTTATTCCCAGTTAATTGAAAATCGTCCGCAGGTTGCGGACGATTTGTCGGGTAGAAATCTTCTACAGGGCGTAGACGAATTGAACACACAAAATCATCCGCAATCTGCGGACGATTTATTAACTGAAATATGCTCCATACCATGGGATCATCAGCGAAGGATTATTGACAAAAGCAAGGGCGATGCTAAAAAGGCACTATTCTTTGTCCGCAAGGTCATCGAAAACGGATGGGGACGCGATGTGCTGCTGAATTTCCTCGGGACTGACCTATACGAGCGTCAAGCGAAAGCCATTACCAATTTCAGCAAAACACTTCCTGCGTTGCAAAGCGATCTCGCTCAGCAGGCCACCAAAGACCCTTACGTGTTCAATTTCCTGACCATGACGGAGGATTACAATGAGAAGGAATTGGAAGATGCTCTTGTCACCAACGTCACCAAATTTCTTGTGGAGTTGGGCACCGGATTTGCCTATATGGGCAGACAGTACCGTATGCAAGTCGGCGAAAAGGAAATATTCATCAATCTTCTGTTTTATAATACCCGCATCCACGCCTATTGTTGCATCGAATTGAAGACCGGTTCATTTCAGGCATCATATCTCGGTCAATTAGGACTATATGTAACGGCTGTCAACCATCAGTTAAAGACGGAACATGACAACCCGACCATCGGACTGCTGATTTGCAAGGATAAGGATAATATTGAGGCTCAATACTCATTGGAGGCATACAATCTCCCACTCGGCATATCTCAATATGAATTATCCAAACTGATTCCCTCCGAAATAAAAAGCTCCCTGCCCTCCATCGAAGAGATAGAATCTTCATTGGAACAACTTTCAAAAAACGACAAAGATTAAACTTTCTTTTCACCAGCTCCTAATATTGGTTCAGTTTATCGGGCATATATAAAGCCCGACCCAAACCAAACTCAACACAGAATAGTGACGCTTTAATGTCGCTTAAAATGTCGTTTGAAATGTCGCTTAACGTTAGTACCATTTTTAGCACCGCTTTTAGCACCACTTGTGATGCTAAAAAATGTCCTTGTATGTCCCTGTAAATGTCCCTGCAAATTCGCATGAAGGTAAAAATGACGGTAATATGAGGGTAGAATGACGGTGAAAGTTGAGAAACATGTCGGTAAAATGTCGGTAAAGTTGTCGGTAAAAATGGTGCTAAAATAATAGTTAGTTAGGACTAAAGAGGCATCCTAATCAAAAACAAATTATGATGTATGCCTACTTTTCTTCATTGGGAAAAGAATTTCAAGATCTTCAAAAGTCAGGTCTTGAGTTTGAGTTTTCTTCTCAGCGCATTCTATTAATCTTTGATAGTGATTGACAGGAGTTTTCCTAGGTTTCACTTTGACATCTGCAACAATATTGATGAATTGATTCCTTCTAATCAAATATAGAAATAAATCTGCTATGTCAGGATAACTGTTCCAAACCAAATTAGCAATCTGTCTTAGATTTTTCATATCATATCCAAATGGCAGTCCCTGTTGAGCGGAGACAAGACACCAAATCTCCTTTTGTCTCTCAGCGAAAAATATCAAAATCCTTTCAGGTATAGTGCTCTTTACTTTGTGGTATCTATTAAGAAGTAGTAGAGGTGTATAAAACACGAAATCCTTATCCCCAACTTTTATAGAATTTAGAAACATAGAAGTCTGCTCATCTATTGGCTGCTTGAGTAATGGCAATACTCTGCTATAGTCGTAGATTCCAAAAACTTTAAAATAGTCAGTGAGTGATACGTATTTAATTTTGGTACCATGAAGTGTACGAAAATAAATTATTTCATTCCATAATTCCTTACCATTCTGAAATCCTTTATCTTTTAATCTTACAACTTCACAGACAATTTTTAGCCACTTGTTTAAGGCATCCAACTCAAATGTTTTAATGTTAGAACGAATACGAGCTAACAATCCATCAATTATATCCTCGTTAAAACTATCAAGGTGTTCCAATACTTTCCCGAACATATCAGATGGAAATAGACACGAGGGTATATGTGATACAAAATCAAGAACATTTTCTTTTTCATCATTTATTCGGCATATTTCTTCTTCTTTTCTCTTGCTTTCTTCAATTTGCGTATTGCAGTGATTGATTATATCTTGGATTCGGCTTAGACATCCTTGCCGTTCTGAATTTGAGTCATGTAAATATACCATTCTTTGATTTGCATCAAAAGTTAAATCTGAAAATTTAACCGTTTCGGTATGCCATTCCCCTCCCAACCTAGAATCAAGACCCTCTTCAATTACGTTAAAGGAATAATACTTAACCGTAAGATGTAATCTCCCGCTCGTTTCCGTAGCGGCTCTGGCATTAGCATCAAATCCAAAGAGATTATAGTTGTTGTTAACCCAAGCGTCAAGTTCTCTCATTACTGGTGCGTCCTCATTTACATCCTCGAATATCCAGCAAATATACCAACCGTTATTCCTATACGCATCATTTCTTTCCAGAATAACATGATGAAAGATTGGAGATAACTGCACCTCAAATACAACGGTTTTATCTTTAAAACCAGCCCGTATGTCAGGCTTGCGCCATGTTTTTCCAACTCTCTTTGCAACCTGCTCAACTGCAACTTCAGTAATGTCAGGTTCTCTATTTAAAGCTGAGGCGATGGTGTTCTTAGTTTGTTTATGTAGGACACTCTCCGTCCTTCCATTAAACACCATTGCCTTTATCTCTTCTTTGCTGTAAGGTACCTTATCGAAGAACTCACATTCATTCTGGGAAGGAGTGAATATGTGCATAAAATGAAAACACTTTTTACCATTCTCATTTCCTCCTACAATTTTTAGTTGCCCTTTACAGCATCCACACAGAAAAGTGCGTTTAGAATCAATTCGTTCTTGTTTCTTAACTTCACTCCGTAACTCACTCAAAAACGCCGTTCTTACATCTTTATAAATGGGATTATATTCACAATTGAAAAATCGTGATGAATCACGAAGAATCATTAGTCCCTCGCGATTATCAAAGTATGTATAGATTGTCGGTTTATGACTCATATAGCCAATTTATACACAATGATGCCAAATTATTGCACAGCATTATCAATTTACGTTATTGAAATTACTTAGTAATAACTATAATTTCATCGTCTTCAAACCACCCTTTACGAATAGCTTCTGATTTTACACCATCAGGATTTTGTGTGTACATAACAACCACTAAAGAATCCTTTGCTCGTGTACATGTGACATAAAACAACCGTTGAGTGCGCATGACAGAAGTTTCTTTACCATCAATCATATTTTTCTTATCTGTTTCTGATAGTTCTTTTACTCCAAAGAGTTTATCATAACTAAATAAGAACCCTTTTGATTCAGAATCATCTATAATCACCATAACTCGGTCAAATTCTAGACCTTTAACTCCTTGATGATTGTCAAACGTTGAGCGATGCTGCACATAATCATCATAGCATCGAATCATCTCAATTGATAACTCCATAACTTCTACCCATGCATATAATTCATCATCTGAATTTGCATCGAGATCAGATATGTTCAATTGGGAAGCTTTTTGTATTGTATCGGGTACAACTAATAGTTGAGACTTAATAATTTCATCAACTATTTTCCTTATGGACTCACCTTGTGTTATAAGTTTAGTAACATTGAGCGCAGCATCTCTACACTTCAAATAGTCTTCATATGGAGTTATCGTATTTTGACGGCTCAACAATGGCGAATATTTTTTTAGGATTTCCAAAGCATTTCGACCATCTTTAGTTATGGAATCAGAGATGGGGAGTACAACTTTGGTGAAAAATTCAATTTCTGATACAGTTCCTTGCAGGAATGTCATTTGATATTTTGACACGTTGCTTAAAGGAGCAAAAAATCTATCAAAACCTAATCGCCGTGCAGCCATCATATGTTCGAGGGTAAGACTTTTTACTTCAGAATCTTTACCTGTCCAGTTCTTGTCTTTAGTTAAATCGCCCATTCTCTTCTTTACAATTAATTCCAGTTCGTCTTTCTTTATCCCATCATATAATGGAATAATAAAAAGCCTTACCAAGCCCTCATTAGAATCTTCACGCGGCTCTTGTTCTGCGTGTTCATCTATATCCTTTCCAATAGTATTGGCTAATCTAATTATTCTTTTAGAACAACGAAAATTCATTCGTTTAATTGGTTTTTCCCAATCCTCTGGAATGATACTTGTCATATTCTCTTTCCCGTCGGAATAAATCCGCTGCTTTTGATCTCCTACTAATCCTAAAATAAAAATTTTATCAAAGTTTTTTTGTATGTTAAAGAACGCATCAATAAGCTCTTTTTTTGTATCTTGACTTTCATCTATCAACAGGATTGGATAGCTTTGAGCAATAATTTGTTGAAGCAATTTACAGTCCATAATCATCTGTGCTGATATTTTTATTACCTCAGCATGTTTTAGCGCGTTATATTCTGAATTGCTTCCAGTGGGACTATATATAAACCGTTTAATCTTTTGAGATTTCTCCAATCTCTCTTTTAGAGATTGAAGTTTATCAATGTTAGAAAGATACGTTTTAGAAGCTTTGTTTTTCATCCTGTCTAACTTCTGCTCTAAATCAGTTATATCTTTCTGTATATATGCGCAATATAATCTTTTAATATCTTCCTGATAATGCTTGATGACGTCCCAAACAAAACTATGTATTGTTGATATATGGAAAATGGGACTATAATCTAGACGATTAGTGATTTCATCAGTAGCAGCATTAGTATAGGTGATCACTGCCACCTTCTTACCTTGCAACAAAAAACTTCTACCAATGCTGTCGCGAATCTTTTTCAATAGAATAACCAGAGAATGTGTCTTCCCTGAACCAGCACCTGCGAAAAGAAAGAAACTTTTACGTGGTGTCGATAAGACACATTTTTCTAATATTTCGTCTACTTGAGAATCAATGTTATTTTCCATCTGTATTGCCATTTGAATCTAAGTATGATTTCATCCATTCAAGCCCTTCCTGAATATAAGTAGGAGCTACTAAATCTACGAAATCATCTTTATATAATAATGAAATCGCAAACTCAGCTTTTTGAAAACCACTTTTGCGTTCTAATTTTTCAAAAATTTTCTCTTGAAGTTCTTTTGCAGAGTCACTCTTCTTCAAAAGATTCGCTACCGTGGTAATGGTTCCCATCTTATTTAGTCCATTTTGTCTGAATAATTCAAGATTGGTGAATATTAGAGCGTCTTCAAAAGTATAAGGACATATCTCTGTGATTTCCTCGCTATCTTTAATCCACTTAACATTCACTGGCGTTTGGAAGGTTATTCTAACATTATCTATGGTTTTTTCTTCCTCTTTTAATGCAAATAATGTATCTATCTGATCTTTCCCTGAAAGCCAACTTTTAATGGTTGGATTTCCGGTCTTATAATCTTTACCTTTTGCCGTAATTACAGAGAAATGTCTTTCTTTCCCATCTTCTAATCTTGTTTCAGTCGCATCTATATCGGTTACTATCAAAGTAGCAATTCCGATCTTCTCAATGAGTTCCCGAAAACTATGTGCATGACGTCCATTAATCTCTATGACAGAAATATAATATGATGTCAATCCAGCTTTTGTTAGAAATCTTGGAATAAGTATCTTTTCTGCAGGACCTTCTACCAAGACGACGGCGTCTGAAAAGAATATATCACAGTGTGTCAATCGTATATATCTGGTTACAAATTGCTTTGTTTCTTCATTAGACCCGAATGTATTTGATAAGTTTATCACTTTCGAAACAGGAATTTTATCACCAATCTCCATTACACGCTTAAAATAACGCATACAACTCAAATCAAGCTCGTTTACAATATGATTAGAATGGGTACTTAATACCAGTTGCGTACTTAGCCATGGATTTTCTTCTAATATTTTATTATTGCATAAAGCTTCGAAAGCCTTTTTTACAAACACCTGCTGTGCCTGTGCGTGTAAATGCGCTTCTGGCTCCTCAACAAAAACTATATGAATCGGTTCAATGCTCTTACCTTCATTTAAACTCTTTAACCATCGATCTCTGAAGTCTATTAGTTTAAGATATATGGAGATTAAATTTCTATAACCTAAACCATTATATTTCTCAGGTAGAGTCATATCTTCCATTCCATGAATTGCAAATTGAACAGCGGAATCATGCTTTATGGATTCTTCAAGTTGAATTCTACTACTTATTTTTATAGTGGGATTCTGGAATCCTGGGTAATTTATATTCTTTAGCTCACCAATTGGTTGTTCAAAAGCTCTTCTTAACTTTTCATCAAAAGTCTTGTTGGCGTTCGATATACCTCCAAGAAGATCTAGGTTCTCAAGAGATAATTCTTCATCTGCAATAGTCCTACTTTTGTAATATTGTTGAAATTGTTTTGATAACGTATCTATGTCACTGTCAGCCTGTCCTTCAGGATCTGAAAACTCACGGGAGGCTAGGATTGTATCAACTCGAATTAAATCCTCCAGTGGGTTATTAGCAAGTTCAGTATCTGGAGTTTGCTGAACATAATCCTCTTCGTCAAGATCAAGCGCAGGATCGATAATATAATATTTTACATCAAAATATTCTTTCAAATTTACACCTTTGCTCAAGAAATCACATAAATTTTGAGGATAAAGGTATGGTAAGGATGCTTTTCCCCATTCCTCGGTTGCCTCTAAACCCTTAGCTTTTATTTTGGCTTCTTTATAAGCGGAATAAAGCGTTTTAATATCCTTGGGTACATATTGTCCTCGAACTCCAACTTTCTTACCATTCCAAGTAGTAAGAGACGGAATGAGATGATTAACACGAAATTGTTCTCCATCTTCAATGGTTAGCCAAATATCTAAAGACGGGACAAGACTATCCCATAGATGGGGATTTAACAATTCTTCATCTACGGTTTCATCACTTATCCACTGTTCTCCTAATGCATTAATATGGCTCCAATTAGTCGCAGTAAATTCTTTGAGCGTAAATTTCTCTGTATTCTTAAGAAACCAAACAATTGCGCTTATAGCAGAAGTTTTACCGCTGTTATTAGCACCAACAAATACTGTTTCTCTTTCTCCAAAGTCAATGTGACAATTCTTTAACTTTCGGAAATTTCTGATATGGACTGATTGTATTTTCATGCGTTAGTTCTCCCTTTTTTTAGTCTTCTTGAAGATAATTTTTTCCAAATATCGCGTCCAAGTTTTACTTGATCTATTGAATATCCACACTTCTCTATAAGAATTTTTTGGTCTGTATAATCAAGAATCTTATCAATTGGCTCTCCCTTACGAAGCATAGTATCTATAATGTCAAAAAGATGCTCATTCCCCTCATCATAAGGCAGAAATATCGACTCCACCTCACTCGGCATAAGTTCCAACACTCCACCTCCAAAATTCCTACCAACTATTTCAGCATGAGCAAAGGAGAAGGAGTTGTAGTAACTTGCGACAAATGCTTTATGATTGGTATGTTCCTTGAAAAAAACTCGGTGCATCGTGTCCGTAGTATACGCCTGAGCACTATTCAGCACAAGTCGAGGGAACAGATGATTACGTCGAAGAAATAGCGCATCAGAAATTTTTATGGATGGAATCACAAACCAGTCATCTCTTATACTGGTCTTATATCCTCTATTAATTCCTTCTGATTCTCCGGTCTCGATATAATCTTTAGCTCCCATATGGTTGGCAATGGCTTCTCTAGACTCAAATACAAGGAGATGAGCCCGACTACCTTTATTCACGTTCTTTAGCCAATCAGTGGTGGTAAAATCAAGACTTGACACCTGTACGCTCCTGCCTACCATCGGTTTTGCGAACTCGTCTAGTCCATAGAAATCCACAATGTTTCTAGGCACGGTAAAATACTGGTTTGCCCCCGTTGTAATACCAACTTCTACGGACGCATAATTGCCAATATGTTTATTCTCGTTAGATGACAGGTTTTCTATGAAGGTAATTTCATCGTTTGACAGAAAGTAATATGACCATTTATCTGAATCTTTATTGACTTTCTTTGAGTTGAAATGGAGTCCGTTCTTAAGCAAATTCTGTAACGCCTCGACATCCCTTACATCAATATGATCAATGCTATGTCTATCACTTCCGTTTTTTTCGCACAAAAGAAGAACAACTTCTTGTTGAATATCATCAAACACTAGTTGCTCAAATGAAATGATATTCACCTGATTAAAATTATTAATAAGGTAATTCCTTAATTGCTTCGCGTAAGAAACTTGCAAAATATCAGCAGGGACGACAAACGCCATTCGTCCTAGATTTTTCAATAATAAGGTACTACCAATAATGAAAGTAACCCACGCATTGGTTAATTTTGAATATTTTAATTTCGCTTTCTTAAAAATATCAGAAGCCAAAGTCTGTAGAGATTCGTCATAGTACTGATAACGTATAAAAGGAGGATTACCCACTACAACATCGAAACGTTTGTGGGTAGACAAACAGAACTCATGAAAATCTCTGTTGAGCACAGTTGTATCGTGAAGAGCGATTTCGCTAGCTTTGGCAGCTTCCTCTGGGTCATATTCAACTCCGGTGAAAGAAGAAAAATCTATATTTAAGATTTGAGCCTGTTCAATAAAAACTCCATCACCACAACTTGGCTCCAATATGTCCGGGTATAACATATCCGTCATTCCCCACTTAAGAAGAAATGTAGCTATCTGTGGGGGAGTATAGTAACCGCCCCGTAGCTTTTGTTCTGATGCGTTTTCAAATAGTTGCATATATCTCTGAGATTTGAGGTATCTGTAGATATTCTTGTTCAGTCAACCCAAAGAGCTTTTGGATAAGGGTCTCCATTTCCCTTTTCTTGAGGATGAAGTTCCTATTTAGAGGAGCAAGTGCTCTTTGGTTATTTCCAGCAGCTTGAATTCTATCTCCCAAAGAAATAAGTTGCTGTTGGAGCGAAGCAATATCATCATGTAGCTTTTTATCAGCCTCATCTTCGAAATTTATATTCCTAAAGGGTAATTGTTTCAGTACTTTTGTTCCACGGGCGATGAAACCTCCTCGGAATATTTCGCCATACAATGATGAGATCCATTCGAGAGGTCGAGAGGTTAAAAGAGCCTGGATGTAATATATAGAATACGGAGAATCCTCAGGAACACTTACAATACAATAACCCGCAGTTCCTCCGGAAGACACCAAAGTACCATAAACGTCCACGGCGTATTTCTCTCCTTGAGAAAGAACTCCTACTATTAACTTACAGGGTAATTCGCATGCTTCTAAACTCTGATGTCGCCCATATCTATGCCATTCATTATCATTTTCTGGAACAGGCTTAATATCTCTCGAAGTTCGATTAAGCTCATGTCTGTGAGCCATTATATAAGCATAGCCCAACGGATAGTTAACAGCCAATTCTTCCAGCGGAATTACTTGTAACTTACCGTTACCATCTTTCAAATATGGAAAAATCACACTAGCATTAGGGTAAAATGAATGAAACGAACTCAATCCAAGATTTTTATCAGTCTGGAAATATGGCTTGGTCAAACTCTTCTCAATTTCCCATGTTGTGTTATTCCTTTTAAACGTGTATGTTGTATGGGTCTCATCCGTTGGCTTGAAGATATACGTTTTATTGGCACTCGTTTGAATACCATTGAAAATATTATCACTTCCTACTGCATCTTCTAAGCTATATCCATACCTATATATTTTTGTAAATAGTAGGTCAAATTTTTCAGGAAACAAAGCCCAAGTGTCAGCCCCAATATACTCTTCTTCTCGTTCGGTTACCTCATCAGAATCAAGTCGATTCCTCCATTTTGTAAGATTGTTGATTTCCTGATATTTAAAAACAGCATTTTCTTGTTTGGTCAGAATTAAAAGACAAGTATAGGTAGTCTTACTAGAGAATACCTGATTGGCACCAAAGGATACAAGTTCAGTAAGGTAATGATTACTGGCAATTATATTTCTTAACTTAGTCGCTGCCCCAACCTTCATGAATTTGCTAGGGATAATATAACCTAATACTCCATCTTCTTTCAGAAGTTGAAGTCCTCTTTCTATAAACAAGAAATATTTGTCATACTGTTTATAAGCAGAGTCGTATTTCTTCGGATACAGAGGATGTTCTAATGGTGTGAGATTCTTCATATCCTCGGAAGACATATATGGAGGATTGCCGATAACCACATCAAATTTAAGATCTCCGAAATCATATGTATTAATGATTTCTCTTGTGGTGGTATTATCGACATCCGCTGATTCTAGCAGACTATTACCAAAAAATATGTTTCCAGATAAAGATGGTAAGATGGGCTTGTGGCTAGCCAAACTATTTACATCTTCCCCTTCAAGCAGTTTCAACAAAAGACCAAACTTGGTTGCTTCGGTTGCATTATAGTCCTTATCTACTCCAAATATACAATGTGTTAGGATGCTTACCTTCATTGCATAAGGTAACCTATAACTATCAACACCTGTTCGATGTAATATGCTTGAATCATGCTGAACATAGTAATCCGTCATTGCATCACAAAGTAACTGGAATAGCTCCAGCAGAAACGCACCGGATCCACATGCAATATCTGCGAATCTCAACTTACATAATTGCTGCAAATCTTTACCTTTAATTAAGGGTACAACCGTTCTTTTAAGAATCTCTTGAATGATGTATGTTGGAGTGGTTACAACGTCTCTATCTTCATTTTCAGGCTTATCCACAATGATAAGTTCTCCATCTTTGTCTGCTAATCGCTTAGACAGAAATATCTCATAAATTCTGCCCAGCAAATCAGATGATAGTACGGCAAACGAATATGGTGTCTCTGGATAATATAGCTGTTTGACAATCGCCCAGAATGTGGAAGAAATATTACCGATTAATTGAGGAGCGAGGAACTCATCGAATAGTCCAGAGTTGTATTTCTGGTCAGCATTGCGAAATAAAGTTACTAATCCAACTGCATTCTTTTCTTCTGCAACGGATAGTAATTCTTTATAATTCTCAATATTACGATCTTCGCAAACTCGTAAGAATAATAGTTTATTGATATAGCTTTGAACTATATCCCCAAGTTGGTCGAGAGGTATCTCAGGATCTTCTTTGTGAATCTCATTCGCTAATGCTAATCGCCATTCATTTATTTGTTCGAGGAACAGTTTATCAACAGGTTTATGTGTTACATTACGTTCAATATGAGCCCAAGTTTTATCAAATTCACCACTATACACGCTTTGATGACCTAGCAATGAGACAATTTCATCAAATTTATCAGCGAATTCAGTATAATGGTAGCTCTTGATTAATCCCTTTTCTCGGTTATCATCTTCATTTACCGGTATAGTTGTGTCGTAAATGAACAGGTATTCAAAATTAGAAAGAACTGATATGGGAAGTCCAGCAGTATAGCCATATCTACGCACTTGTTTAGCAGGACTATCTTCGCTCTCAATTTTGACATGAGGTTTCTTTGCTTCCAGAAAGAATTTCCTGTCTGAAAACAATCTAAAAGTATAATCGGGTTTTTTTGTATTTGAGAGAGCGTCGGCTTTTAGTGGTTCTTCCAAAAGAACTTCTCTTTCACTCGTACTTTTACCCTGAGTATTTTTTATGTCCCAACCTAACAATTCAAATAATGGGTCAAGGAAGTCACTTCTTAAAAGTGTCTCATTGTAACGATCCGATTTGAAATAGTCATAGTCACGTTGAAAATGTGACACCAATTCAGCAATCTGTTTTATTTTTTCCATATTCAACAATACTTTCTGAAACTATATCAAGAACTTCATTCGCGCCTTCCTCTCCAGCGATAACATCGTAAACTTTATCTGCCAACCATAATTGTCTCAATTCATTTTCATCTATCGAGTAGAACTTAGCTAATTGGGTTATATGCTCTTCTTTTGCAAATCTCTCTCCTCGTTCAATACGACTATACATAGGTGTATCAATATCAAGTAATGCCGCTATTTGTCGTTGCATATAGCGGTGTTCTTCTCTTAGAGATTTCAGTTTCTGCGCAAAAAACATATTTGTCAATTTTTGATTTGTCAATTTTTGGCAAATTTAGTAAATAATTTTGATATGACCAAATTTCAATGCGAAATTATGAAATACAATGATGGAAGTGCTTATAGTGTCTAACAGATGTGTAGATTCAATAAAGTAAAACACCACCGAAAGTGTTGTTGTGCTCTCGATGGTGTTGAAATTTAGTGGAGTCTGATACCGTTTCTGCGTTGCTTCGCTTTCTGTTCGTCGCGGTAGCGGTGTAGGGCTTCGTCGATGCTGAGACCGGGATGAAGCTTCATCCACATTTTGAAATCATCAGACATTCCTTCGCCTCCGGCGAAGCTTTGATCATCTTGGGTGTTTCCTCTGAAAGAAGGCATTGATAAGGTTATTCCATTTTCTTGCGATTGCGTTTCCGATGACTGACGCGGAGCGTCAGGATTGGAACTGTAAACACAGGGTTGCATCCGTGCATGGTCAAACTTTATATAAACAGTGGAAGAATTGCCCTGACAACCGTCTATACGGATTGTCTTGCCCGACACATAATCGTTGATCTGAGACTTGGTAAATTTTACACCCTTGTATGCGGCAAGCGGTACTATCGAGCCGTCGGCATACATCCATTTCGACTGAGAATGCAACGGTCTGTTATTGGCAAGATGAGCCTTGATATTGGCGTAACTGAATCGTCGGTCGATCTTCGAGGCCGGGAATCGTTTGCCCTTCCGAGTGTACCACAATCCTTGAACGATGTTCGTTCCTCGTTTGAATTTGTATTCTAAGCCTACGCCCGATGCTTTAAGAGTTGCCTCAAATTGATCGAATGTGCAGATGGTGTTATCGTTCCAAACTGTATCAACTGCATTGAAAATCTCATAGCGGATTTTCTCATTTCCGCGAAGTTTATTGACGTTAGTCTGTCGCTTACTGTCGGAAATATGCAGTCCATACTCCTTTGTCAAGTCAAGACAAATGTCCTTGTTCCGCTCAAAATCGTTCTTATCAGAGATGGTCTCAGCATGATTATTGATGCGGCTGAACACGATATGACAATGTGGATAATCCTTATCAAGATGCCTTACCACTATGTATGGAGTATCAACGATGCCCATTCTTTCCATATATTTTCGTGCAATCTCCACCATTTTTGCATCATTGATTTTGTCCTTGTCATCGGCATGGAAGTTAAGTGAAATATGTCCGACGGGATTTTTAAGTCGTGGATTAAGGGCGCGGTTATCTTCAAAAGAGGCGATAATGCTCTCCCTGCCTTCCATATCTGAGACATCTTTAAGGTCAATTATGTGCCATTCCTTGCATGGTGTTCCATCCGGATTATCCTTCTTTTTACGGGTAACATAGTCAACACATCCGCCGAAGCTGCTGCCTTTTGTTATCTTTCCCATCATAGGCTATCGGGCGTGTTACGGTAATTGTTTATCAATGAAAGAACGAAATTCTTGCATTGTATCAGTTCCTGATAGGTGCGGATAAACTGTTCATTGCTTGCTCCACCTTTAATTATCGCACTGGCAAATTTTGCATTGCGGTTAAGGTTTTCCGCTACGCCTTGAAGGTCGCGGATAGCTTTCACGTCTTTAGGTTTGAGGCGTTCGACCACCTTACAGTGAAGGGCGGCATGGCGTATGTATTCCGAACGGTTGAGTCCGGCAACAAACGCCCTGTCGGTGATTTCCTTGTACTGGTCTATGTCGAGTTTCACCGACACGAGGATTGACTTTCTTTCGTCGGCGGGGAGTTTGGGACGACCCTTTGAAGGGCGTGAATTGGTTTGTCTCATTGTCTGGGGGATTTGGGGTTTGTGACCATCGGGAGCGGAATGGGGCGAGTCGTTTCCGGATTACTTGTAATACGAAAACATAAACTCGCTCCACCCCATTCCGAACCCTGCTGATAGTTTCAAGCTGCACGAAACTAAGTGTCATTTTAAGAATTCGTCTGAATAGCTGACCGCATGAACAGATGAATATGTTAACACCTGTTCATCTGAACGAATGAATGTATATACTTGCATTCAAGAAATCAGAGCTTGCGCCAGACTTCGATGTCGGAGGCATAGGTTTTGAGGTGTTCCGAGAGGACGGCGTTGATGTAGCTGCCGACGTTTGAGCCACGATCACCGAGGATTCTGGCGATACGTTCAAGTTGTTCCCATACCGATTCCTCGATGTTCACTGAATGGCGTTTTGTCAACTTTGATGGCAATAGGAATGTTGCCTTGAAATCGGAGAAATCCGATTTGCGCTGTTGCTTGCCTACTCGTGGTTGTTTCGGTAGTGTGGGAGTGTAGGGTGAGGTCTGTTCATCGTTGAACAGATTGTCTGATGTGGTGGTGTTGATGGTGTCAACACTCTCGTTGCTGTTAACAGCAGGGGTTGAGTTAATGGAGTTGTCCTTTGTCATAGAGTCTTTGGGATTAAGTGTAGATACTGGATTGTCTGTTTTCATAGTCATTTAATTTGGTGGTAAACATTGATGTGTCAGATACTCATTGAGGTCATTAAACCCTGAGTAAAGTGTGGAGCGGTCAATAATGACTGATCCGAATTGCTTTGTCAACTCCACTAATGCTGATGTTCCGGCATTGTCATTGTCAAGATAGCAATTGATGGTATCATAATCTTTGAGAACAGTTGCCGCCTTGTTCACATTACAGACTGAGTTGAGTATGATAGCGTCCGCTCCGTTGATGATGCCGAGTGTGAGCGCTGAGAGGTAATCAATGAACCCCTCAAACACCGCGCACTCTGTTGACGGACCATCTCTCACTTTGCGGATTGAGATGTCTTTGGGTGCGATGCAACCTTTGAAGTATCGGTTGCGCATCTCATAGCCGCCGGACTGATTGGCGAAAGCTACTGCATAATAGCGTTTGTCATTGCAACTGTAATGTATCTGTTGGCAGTTCGCTACAGCGATCTGTGCCGGGATGCCACGCTCTTGGAGATAAGCGACAAGTGCGCGGCTCCGTAAAGGCACGACACTGATGTCCTGAAAACCCGGTGCAGAGTGTCGCTGAAAAGAAGTGGAGGCGACTGTCTGTACCGATGGTACTGTGCAACGGTCAGCAATGCAACTCATGAGATAGTGCAAATCCGTTGACTGATAAAGTTCGCTCGCAAGGTCAATGATGTTGCCGCCTCTGCCGATGCCGAAATCATACCAGCAGTTGAGCGTAGACTCAACCTTGAATGATGGTGTATGTTCCTGCCGCAACGGTGACAGATACCAGAGCCTTGTTCCTTTTCTCATTGTAGGCTCATGTCCGAGTTGAGACAAGAAGATGGCTAAAGGGATAGATTTTATCTCTTTTATCATGATTAATATGTGTTGGGGATATAGTTCAGGTTCAGCTCATATATATACACCCCGTGCTGAACCGAACCAAAAATCAGTAATAGAAATCGGGGTTGTATGAGTATGTGCCGTTCTCCCTGACTACCATTCTCTTGTTCATCAGGAATGATTTGAGTTTCGTTACCTTGCCGTCACCGTATGGGAAACCACAGGCGGCGTATGCCCTTTTGATGCTGTCCTCGCAGTTCTGACAGCCTTTGATCGCTCCGTCTGAGAATGCCATTTCAAGAGCCTGCCGGTGCTGTTCCGGTGTCAGCTCCGAGTAGGAGAATGTCTGTACCTTTGTCTGCTTGGATATTGTGTGATCGGTGGCTATCTCGGGTAATCCGGCTTCATTGACGATAAAGGCAAATGGCGGAAAATCCATTGAGCGGATACATGATGCCGAAACCTCTGTAATTTCGCTGTCGGTGGAACTTTTGCAGACCTGTAAGACTGTCTCAGCTTTGTTGTTCAACTCAGTGCCGACATGACCGCGCACATTGTCGTCACTCTTATTTAGGTGCAGGACGGTATGGATATGTATCTGATATTTGTCGGTCCACTCCATCAGTTTACCGATAAGCCTTGACGATTCAATGGCATTGTTTATATCGAACATCAGGTCGCGGATTCCGTCAATGATTACCAATCCGACATTCGGAGTATTGGCGATGGCATTGTCAATGAGTTCCAAACGAATTTCAGGTGTCAATGCACGGAGCTGAGAGAATATGAAATTTTTCGGATGGCTGTCGAGCGGTAGCCCTGCGAGTTGCAGGGCGCGTTTCATCACACGCTGGCAATGATGCGGACTCTGTTCGGTGTCGAAGTAGAGGATTGTACGTTTGTCATCGGGAAACTCAGCGATGTAGCGAAGTATCTCCCCGTTGGTAAGAGCTGCCGCTAGTATGGCACTAACATTAAAAGTCTTTTTGCTTTTAGCCTTTCCTGTCGAAGCGGAGAAGTTACCGAGTGTGCCGATAGCAGAGCCATTGCAAAAGAGAACCTCCGGACTTTTGGCAATCTCATCGGTGACCTTCAGCTGATATGTTTCCCATAGCTGATTCAATTCGTGTGTGTCCATCATCGTGTTCCTCTTTCGATTATGATTCGCTCGATGTCTGCTTGTCGGTAGCTTACCTTACGACCGATTTTCACAGGAATGAGATAGCCTTTACGCTCCCAGTTCCAGAGTGTGGTGTGGCACACGTCGAATTTCTCAAGCACCTCCTTCTTGGTCAGTAGTCCTTCATGGGATGCACTTACCATTACTGGTAGCAACTGTTCTTTTGCCTTTTCAATGAGCAAACATGCAAATTCTTTGAGGTCTTCGCTTTTGATGGTAAGAGTGAGTCCGGTAACCCCACTCTCAATGAGGGATAAAATATCTGTCATATTTTCAGGGGTTCCGCCGGGTAGGTAATCAGGAATTTGCCGATGGTGGCGGAGTAAGTCATCGGTTATCCTTTGCGCCCGAAGGTCGCTTGATTGTATCACTTCCCGAAAAGGCATAGTTTTGGCTGTACCGATAACCACAGCTATCGGCTAAGATGATGTTTTCGGAAAATAAAGTGGAAGAATTCGGGAACATTTCCCACAAGGTTACCGGTGGCTCTATAGCTTTCCAAAGCCTCAAGCATTGGTACGGAACCAGTTTTCACCCATTGTACCGACCATGAGGATTTCCGCGGTGAATCCTTTTCCTATGTCGGTTAAAGGTGGCGACTATACCTGTCGCACGGTCAGTTATATACGAGAAACATTCAGCTACTATCAAAAGATTATGAACAACCTGTTCTTGCTCAACCTTTCCATAAAGTTGCTCAATATTTCCCAAAAGCATTCTGCTATTGCTATGCAAATTTATATCAATGGCAGTATTGAAGCCATATTTCAGGCATGCATCATACTCGGTAGCCTCGCATTGTCTCAAGGTGTAACGAGACTTCGACACTAATACTGCTATTGTCTAAGTATGCTTTATCATTTGATGCCGTTTTATTCAGATTTCTGATACAATAACAGACTATGTTATCGTAAAGTTCTAGATGTCTGACGTTTGGCAAACGATTGCCGGTATTTGTCCAGCGTTTGTCCACCTTGGCACAACGATTTCTTGGAACAAGTCAATACAACTTCATTACGATATAGCAACGCTCCTAAAATGTATAAGTTGAATGGATTTGAGAGAATTCCCCAATACTCCTCATAGTTTCCTCAACATTCCCCAAGATTTCAATAAAAAAACCGACTCAAAACGCTTGTGCACGTTATGAATCGGCATTCAATTATTTTGATATGAAATATTGTGTTAAGTTTTCATCATCACATCTTGATTCTCGCCGTAAATAGCGATTATTATCACATAAGATTGTAAAGTCTTCCCGTCCTCCTTTTACCGCTCCCACTGGATGTCGTTCTCTATATGCAAAGAATACATCTGATGGAATAAGGAATATTCCTCTTACATCTTACATCGGCGGCAAGAACGATATAAGCGATTCTCTCACTCTTTATTACTTCAGGATCTATGCTATACCACCACGTCTTGTGCTTATATCCGAAATCTTTAGTTCCCCTGAAATAGAGGTTTCCCATTGAAGAAGAATAGATTGGTCTCCTTCCGGGGCATTTTATGATATTCTTGAACTCCGGTGGAAGAATACTGATGGATTGCTCTATAGTAAGGTAGCTCATAGTTTCAGCAGATAGTGCATTAATTAATGTTAAAAGATTCAAATTCGATTCATTCAATACGATTCAGTGGAGTTGAATAGGGTTGAAATCGCAAAATTTTCAGGATTCGCTGACAATTTGCTGACAAAATTTCAAAGAAAAATCCCGCAACTCTTGATTTTTAATGAGTTACGGGATTTATCTGTGCCCAGAACAG
>CANRPJ010000021.1 GCA_947632485.1 uncultured Muribaculaceae bacterium | reverse complement strand
CTAAATCGTAACCTATTACTATCATGAGCAATTAACCTACGCTCATTTCCAATAAATTACACTCTTTTCGTAACTTAGTGGTACAAAATTACGATAAAAACCCGACAGGCGAAAATGGCTTGACTGAGGAAATTTGCGTAACTTTGCAGTAGAAAGCAAATAAGATGGCAATTTTCAAGAAATTATTTTCGCGGGAGAAGAAAGAGAAGCTCGACGAAGGGCTTCAGAAGACCAAGGAAGGCCTTTGGGGCAAGCTGACCCGCGCAGTGGCAGGTAAAAGCAAGATCGATGATGAGGTGCTTGATAATCTGGAAGAAGCATTCATCACGAGCGATGTAGGAGTAGATACTACACTTAAGATTCTTGAACGCATCGAGGCCAGGGCTGCGCGTGATAAATACATGAATCTCTCGGAGCTTAATTCTCTGCTTACGGAAGAGGTGGCCGATATGCTGGCTAAACCTGAGGAAGAGACGGAAGATTTTTCGGTGCCGGCATCGGTGAAGGCCTCAGGCGATCCCTATGTGATAATGGTAGTGGGAGTTAACGGAGTAGGAAAGACGACTACTATCGGAAAGCTCGCTCATCAGTTTAAGGAGGCGGGCAATCAGGTGGTGCTTGGAGCGGCCGATACCTTCAGGGCTGCTGCCGTAGAGCAGCTTGACATCTGGGGCGAGCGTGCGGGAGTGCCTGTAGTGAAGCAGAAAATGGGCAGTGATCCGGCTGCGGTGGCTTATGATACGGTGAGTTCGGCAAAGGCTAAGGGTGCTGATGTAGTGATAATTGATACAGCCGGTCGCCTTCATAACAAGAAGGGTCTGATGGAAGAGCTGTCGAAGATCAAGCGCGTGATGCAGAGGGTGGTGCCGGGAGCGCCGCATGAGGTGCTGCTCGTGCTCGACGGCTCTACCGGACAGAATGCCTACGAGCAGGCTCGGCAGTTTGCGGTAGCTACGGAAGTTACTGCTTTGGCCGTGACAAAGCTCGACGGCACGGCAAAGGGCGGAGTCGTGATCGGAATCAGCGACCAGCTTGGCATTCCTGTGAAATACGTAGGTCTGGGCGAAGGTATGACGGATCTGCAATGTTTTGATTCCCGCGAATTTGTGGGATCGCTGTTTGGAGAGGCCGGAAAGAAGTGAAGAAAGGACTGGTAGATATAGTCACTATGGGCTGCTCTAAGAATCTGGTGGATTCGGAGCGCCTTGCACGCCGGCTTCAGGCAAAGGGCTGGAAGATGCGTCATAACCCGGAAGATCCGAAAGGGGAGTGGGTCGTGGTGAATACCTGTGGCTTCATTGGCGATGCCAAAGAGGAGTCGGTCAACATGATTCTTGGTCTCGGCGAGCTGCGTCAGCAGAAGAAGATTGGGCGACTCGCAGTGATGGGTTGCCTCTCTGAGCGATACCGGCAGGATCTTGAGGAGGAGATTCCCGAGGTGGACCGTTGGTATGGTAAGTTCGATTGGGGCGCGTTTGTCGACTCTCTGCCAGACCTGAAAGAGGGAAGCGCTCCTAAACCCTGGGAGCGAAGCATTTCTACAGATCCATGGACCGCATATCTTAAAGTGTCAGAAGGCTGCAACCGCATGTGTGCCTATTGTGCCATTCCGCTTATCACCGGCCGCCATAAGTCGCGGCCGATTGAGGAGATAGTGGAGGAGGCTCAAAGGCTGGCTTCCGAAGGAGTGAAGGAGTTGAATATAATAGCTCAGGATCTCTCGGCCTATGGCACGGATCTCGAAGGAGAAAAGCCGCGTCTGGGAGAGCTTGTGGATAGGCTGGCCGATGTGGAGGGAATAGAATGGATCCGACTCCACTACGCCTACCCCACTCAGTTTCCCTGGGAGGTTCTTGAGGTGATGAGAAGGCGCCCAAACGTGTGCAACTATCTCGATGTGGCGCTACAGCATATCTCCGATCCGGTTCTTGAGAATATGCGCCGCCATATTACCAAGGAGGAGACGATGCAGTTTCTCGAAAAGGTGAGAAAAGAGGTGCCGGGTATCAGACTCCGCACAACTCTGATGGTCGGATTTCCGGGCGAAGGAGAGAAAGAATTTGAGGAACTGCTCGAATTTGTGAAAGACGCGAAGTTCGACCGTATGGGTGCCTTCGCTTATTCTGAAGAAGACGATACCTGGGCTCAGAGGCATCTGAAAGATGATGTGCCCGACGAAGAGAAGCAGCGCCGTCTCAATATCCTGATGGCTCTGCAGGAGGAGGTCGCTTCGGAAGCGGCGCAGAGAGCTGTGGGCGAGAAGGTCAAGGTGCTTGTAGAGCGTATTGAGGGAGGTAAGGCGGTAGGTCGCACTGAGTGGGATAGCCCGGAGGTGGATCCCGAGATTATCGTTGACCTTAAAGGGCGCGATGTAGCTCCCGGTGAATTTATCCAGGCCGTAGTGACCTCAGCGGGAGCTTTCGAACTTTTTGCAGATATAGCCGACTGATATGGATACAGAATGGCTTGATAAGGCTGAGGAGAGCGGCCTTAACTTTTATGCCTTTAGATTGCCGGGCGGCGATATAGAATATGGTGCTTCATCTATGCTTGCTCCGGGTCTTGTTCCCGGAGGTTTTGCGGTAGCGCCTTGGCTTGGCCTGCCGGTGAGCATCCTGCCTTCTGAGGAGGAGATGATACCTTGCCATACGGATATGACTGTAAGTCTTCCGGATTCCACTTCCCGTGAGGCTCATGAGGAGGCCGTAAGGAGTGTAGTGAGCGCCCTTGGAGGAGATGTGAATGCTAAGGCGGTGATCTCCAGAGTCGAGCGGGCAATCAGGCCTTCGAGTCTCGGCAGATTGTTTTCTATCCTTTGCCAATGCTATCCTGGCTCGGCGGTGTTCTGTTTCCGGATTTTGAACGGAGGCACATGGATCGGAGCCTCGCCTGAACTGCTGCTTCGCCGCCGGGGAAATGAGATTGAGACTTTAGCTTTGGCGGGCACTCGCAGGGCTGGAAGCCGCGGGCCGTGGGACGCTAAAAATTTGCGTGAGCAGCAGATGGTAACTGATTATATCAGCGCCTGGATGCAGGAAGAAGATATCGACCCGGAAATCGGAGAAAGGGAGACCAGAGCCGCCGGCCCGGTAGAACATCTTGCCACCGCTATTCACGGACGACTTCCTCTCGGGTGGAACCCGGAGCGAGCCCTTAAAAGCCTGGCTCCTACTCCTGCGCTCGGAGGATATCCTAAGAACAGGGCACTAAGTCTAATAAAGCAGAATGAGGCTCACCATAGAGGGTACTACGGAGGTTGGTTCGGCCCGGTCAGAGAGAATGGAGACTTTGATTTCTACGTGAATCTGCGCAGTATGCTCGCCGGCGAAAAGGAGGTAGCTCTTTTTGTGGGTGGAGGTATTACCTCGGAGTCAGATCCGGCAGCTGAGTGGGAAGAGACCTGCCTGAAGGCAAGAACAATGAAAATGGCATTGGGAGATTGCTGAACTTATGGCGTAGCAAGGGCGTTTCAATTGAAAAGCTTTCAGCTATGCCAAACAATAAAAATCTCAAGGAGGAGGCCCTCCAATATCACCAATATCCGCGTCCGGGCAAGATTGAGGTCGTGCCTACTAAACCATATTCTTCGCAGCATGACCTGTCGCTCGCCTACAGTCCGGGCGTGGCGTATCCATGTCTGGAGATTGAAGAGCACCCGGAAGACGCTTTCCGCTACACTAATAAGGGTAATCTTGTAGCCGTGATCAGCAATGGCACCGCAGTGTTGGGTCTCGGAAATATCGGACCTCTTGCAGGAAAACCGGTAATGGAGGGTAAGGCGCTACTGTTCAAGATTTTTGCCGGTCTTGATGCGTTTGATATCGAAGTAGATTCCGAAGACCCGGATAAGGTGGTAGAAGTGGTGAAAGCCATTGCGCCCACATTCGGAGGTGTTAATCTGGAGGATATAAAGGCTCCGGAATGCTTCGAGATAGAGAGGCGGCTGAAGGAGGAATGTAATATTCCCGTGATGCACGATGACCAGCACGGCACTGCAATAATTTCAGGAGCAGGTCTACTCAACGCCCTTGAGCTTCAGGATAAGAAGATTGAGGAAATCAAGCTTGTAGTGAACGGTGCCGGTGCGGCAGCCGTAAGTTGCGCGCGTCTTTACGTAGAGTTGGGCGTGAAGCCTGAGAATATAGTGATGTGCGATAGCAAGGGAGTGATCCGGGCCGACAATCCGAAGCTGAATGCGCAGAAACGTGAGTTTGCCACCACACGCGATATTCACACTCTGGCTGAAGCGATGGTCGGAGCAGACGTGTTCCTGGGGCTGAGTGTGAAAGATGTTGTGACGGTCGAGATGCTTCAGTCGATGGCTCCGCGTCCGATAGTATTCGCGCTTGCTAACCCCGATCCTGAGATTGCTTATGAGGCGGCAATGTCATCTCGCCCGGATCTGATTTTTGCTACTGGCAGAAGCGACTATCCCAACCAGATAAACAACGTGCTTGGTTTCCCCTACATATTCCGCGGTGCGCTCGATTGCGGTGCCACTGAGATTAATGAGGAGATGAAGATAGCCGCCGTCCACGCAATAGCCGGTCTTGCTAAGCTGCCGGTGCCGACGGTGGTAGAAGAAGCCTATGGTGGTCAACCCCTTGAGTTTGGTCCTGATTACATATTGCCGAAGCCCTTCGACAGGCGGTTGCTGTTTGTGGTGAGTCCGGCAGTAGCTGAGGCGGCCGCAAGAAGCGGTGTTGCCAAGAGGCCGATAGAAGATATGGACGCTTACGAAGATAAGCTGATGCACTTCGGACAAGCCCGCCGCCGCATGCGCCATCACAAGTAAACCCAAATACTCCAGACTGAGGTAGAGACAGGCCTATTGACAGCCTTGACACATAATTGGGCTTAAGTATCAGATAGAGCGATGCTTAAGCCTATCTTCTTGTCAAGGTACCCGTTTTAAGGTCCCTTTGAGTTAATAATTTGAAAGATATGATTGCGTAAGTCGGTGAGATTGATTAGTTTTGCAGAAAGTTACACCCCTAATCGTAAAAGAAATGAAGAAGATAGTATTACCCCTTGACGAGCTTGAGGTATCCGATGGTGAGCTGATAATGATCCGTGGCGGCTTTGCCGACAGGAAGAGAAAAAAGAAAGACGATAAGAAGAATGCCGGTGTAGGCTGCGGTTGCGATTGCCAGTCGGGCGATGATGGGGGCAATGCTCATGAGGGCGTAATGAGCGACCCCGGTTGCGATTGCGCCGGAGGTGCCGGTTGCGGCTGTGGTTGCAGTGGCAAAAAGAAATCATCTGACGATTCTTCAGGCTGGAAGTGGGTATAACCCAGTCGCCCGGTAGCGCAACACGCAGGAAGCTGACCGTAATAATCTCTTTCCTTAATGAGGGGGAGGAGGTGATCCGCACGCTCTCAAGTGTGCTTGAATTCGCCGGCGGCAAAGTGGATGTGATAATAATAAACGATGGGTCGGGCTCGCTCTACGATTATGAGAAGATGCTTTCTACCTATCCAGATATCGTATATGTCAGAAATGATAAGCGTCTGGGCACCTCTGTATGCCGCGATATGGGAGTCGAGATGGCAAAAACGCCATATTTCCTGCTTCTTGACGCCCACATGCGCTTCTACAGAGAGGATTGGGTAGATGAAATCACCCGTCTGCTTGATGAAGACGACCGCCGCATTCTCTGCTGCCAGACCAAAGTGCTCAAGAAAGATGAAAGCGGAGAGGTAGTGGCAGTGAGGAAGAAAAAGACGTATGGCGCCCGCATCAACTTTTCCGACGATCGGAGTCTGCTGAGTACGGAATGGATCTATGAGCCTGACGGCGTGCCGGATTCAACAGTTATGGATATTCCGTGTGTGTTGGGTGCCAGTTATGCGGCCAGTAAGAGGTATTGGAAATATCTTCGTGGCTATGAGGGGCTGAAGCTGTATGGCTTTGAAGAGCCCTACATATCAATGAAGGCATGGCTGGAGGGCGGCCGTTGTCAGCTGATAAAAGATGTGGAAGTCGGTCATATCTATAGAGATCGGTTTCCTTATAGAGTGGCTCCTGCAGAGCCTATTTTCAACAGAATGCGGATTGCTTCAGTATTATTGCCTGAAGATCTTAAGAATAGAGTTTTTGAAAGCTGCCGGGTGCAGAATGAAGCTGTATTTAGAAATGTAATGGATCAGTTGGATAAGGATTCCGAAAAGCTTGCAGAGCTAAGGGAATATTATAAGGTGATAAATAATAGAGACTTATCGTTTATATTTCAGCTGAATAGATAGAATCCGATGGATTTCTTTAAGTTTTAAGTTTTTTATTTTGATTTGTAGATAAGAAATTTTTTCTTAAATTTGCGCTATAATAGTAAGGTTGTATCGGGTGGTGGTTGTCCTCTGCTCAACACAATTAGGAGTGAAAACAAGAAAACATCTGGAACCCCCCTGCTGGGTGTAAAATTGAGGGGGAATAACTAACAATAATTCTCATTTTCTATGAAGAAAGATTTCAAATTGCCTCTTGATGAGATCGAAGTAATGGAAGGTGAGCTCCTGATGGTTCGCGGCGGCTTTGGCTCCTCAATAATGGGTGGTTCAGGCTGTGGTTGTGGCTGTAGTGGAGGATCTGGTTGTGGCTGCGAGTGCTCTTCAGGCAGTGGTTGTGGTTGCGACTGCAACTCAGGTCGCGGTTGTGGCTGTGGTTGTATTCCTATTCCAACTCCTGAACCCGTAGAGTAATCCTAATAGGATCGTTTGATTAGAGAGGTACTCTTTTGTGCCTCTCTAATACAAATTTTTAGTAGATTCCATTATAAACGATTGTAAATGAAAGGAAGTAGATATAATATTCTTGTGAAGAATAGGGATAGAAACACTATCTGCTATAATACCCTGCTTGATTCCTTTTGCATTCTGTCAAATCCCGACGCAGAGCTTTTAAAGACTGATGTGGAGAAGCTTGCGGAAAAGTCACCTAAGATGTATGAGGCCCTTTGCGAGGCCGGGTATATCGTAGAAGATGACTGCGATGAGTTGGCGCTTGCCGCGCAGGAGTATGACGAAGCGATAAACGATCCTTCGACTTTCTATCTCACGCTGCTTCCCTCGCTCGACTGCAACTTGCGATGCTGGTATTGCTTTGAGAAGCATGTGGTCGGCAGCCATCTTACTCCGGCAGTATCTGATTCTATCTTCGCTTTTGTTAAGGAGAAACTTGCTGATGAGAATATAAAGCAGCTGCAGGTGGAGTTGTTCGGCGGTGAGCCGCTACTCTATTTCGAGACAGAACTATATCCGCTGCTTAAGAAGATCAAGGACGCGGCGGTGGAGGCAGAGAAGTATGTATCTTTCTTTTTCGTGACAAACGCCGTATGTATCAACGAGGGGAATATCCCTCTGTTTGAAGAGCTCAACGCCTCTTTCCAGATCTCGATCGACGGCTCGAAGGAGCGCCACGACAAGGTGAAATACATACCTGAGTCAGGCGAAGGCACCTTCGATTCGATGCTTAAGACTGTTAAGGCGCTGACTGAGCGGCTCGACAGCGTTTATATCAATCTGCGGATCAACTATGATGACGAGACTTTGCCGAAGATGCCGGAGCTAATAGAGCAGCTCGGCGACATAGACCGCAACAAGATCGGAGTGCATCTTGAGCGCGTGTGGCAGACTGGAGGCTCACCTTTTGATAATGAAGAACTTCAGGCTATAATTCATCAGTGGATGGCCAATGGCTTCAAGGTCTCCTACATGAATATGGGTCGCCGGAGCTTCTCCTGCAAGGCATCGGCGAAGAATCAGGCGGTTATCTCTTGGAACGGTGCTGTCTATAAGTGTTCGGGCAGGGATTTTACTGATTCTCACCAAGAGGGACAGCTCATGCAAGATGGCACGATAAAGTGGGACGATGAGAAACTGAAGAAGCGTCTCGATATCGTAACGTGGGACAATCCGATGTGTCGCGAATGTAAGTTCCTGCCCCTCTGCTGGGGACCGTGCTGCCAGAAGCAACTGGAGACGCCTGGAGACTTTGAGCGCTACTGCCAAAAACGGAATATGGAGATGGGCATAGCTGAATTCGTAAAGTATAAGTTTAACAATGCCTACATAAATCCGGCAAATTATATCGAAAGAATATAAATTGCCGGGGTGTCCGGGTGTACGAGAGCGGACAGTCGGACACAAAATGTCCGTTTCCGGACACTTTCTAAAATTAATAGTTGCTGATTATCAGGGTGATAGATTTATGGCACGGTTTTTGTACTAATTTTCTAACGTAAACTATATTCTAACTTAATATTGCAGACAATGAGAACGATTATGATTGCCTTGGTCTCGCTGATGGGTTCTGCCACGATGTCGGTTGGAGCGCAGACGTCGGTAAGCGGCAGCGTGGCGAACAAGGCGGGCGAGGCGCTCGCGGGCAGCACGGTGCTTTTCCTGCAGGCTGATACGGTTGCGGGCGGTACGATTACCGACGGCAGGGGCCGCTTCGAGCTGAAAGGGCTTCCGAAGGGCGATTATGTATGTGAGGTGTCTATACTGGGCTATAAGCCTGAATCAAAAAAGTTTACTCTAACAGAGAAAGCGAAGCTACCGAAGTTCGAGCTTGAAGAAGACGCCACGATGCTTGGCGAAGTGACGGTGACCGGCGATGCCCGCAAGATGACGAAAGAGTTATCAGGCATGTCGATTTATTACTTGACAGACCGCGCAAAGAAAGAGCCAAATGCGTATATGGCTCTGAGGGAGATTCCTCGGCTGATTATCGACTCGTCGAATAAGAAAATTGAGCTCGATAATGGCACTTCTCCTTTGATTTTGGTCAATGGTGTAAAGAAAAATCTCGATGTTCTTAATCCGGAATTTATTGAATCTGTTGAGGTAATCGATAATCCTTCTGCGCGTTATCGTGGTGATGCTACAGTGGCTTCAGTGCTGAACATCAAGATAAAGAAGGAGGGAGTGAAACCTTATTTACGCGGTCAGCTAACTGTGAATACTTCTCCTAATGCCAACTTTATTTATTCGGGTGGTTCTTTTGAAATGGGAACTGCCACTTCCTCTCTCTATCTGAATGCCGGATACATGCAAAATGGCAATACCGAAAGAGATTCATATTCATTTATTAAGCAAGGTAGCATTCAACGTAAACTCCACAGCCATAGCAAAGGTTACTGGCGTAACCCTTACGTAATGCTCGGAGGCGATAAGGAATTTACGAAGAAAGATTATATAGCTTTCGAAGTCAAATATTTCCCAAATCCTCAGGGTACCAAGACCTCGACAGAGGGTGAGATTTCGAATCTGGCTACAGGTGAAAGCTCACCCCTTACCTCTTTCAATGATTCCAAGACGCGTTATCAGGAACTGGCGACCAATTTGTATTATAAACACAAATTCACCAACACCAGAAATCTGGAACTGACGGGTAATTACTATTACTCCATGAATGGTAATAATAGCGAATATGAGGAGACAAGCGATCTGTTGGGATATGTAAGTGCTATCGATCTTGACAACAGCCGTCACATGGGTAAACTTGATGCCAATTATTCAGATATGCTCACCAAATCGTTGCATCTGGAGGCAGGATCAAACACGGAATACTCGGTGACCAATATTGACGATCGTCTCGACCTGTGGCCTAATTTCCGCTATCAAAGAACTCGGGAATATCTATATGCCGGAATTGATAACAACAGATCTTCGAGCAAATTCAACTATATGTTATCGCTTGGCCTGGATATGGTATTTTCTGATGCCGACGGAGTGAAAAACAGTTATGTGGATTTTGTGCCGTCGGTTTCGTTAGCATATAAGTTTACCAATCAGCAAAGTCTGACTCTAAACTACAACCGTAGCCGGCAGATGCCGAGTGCCGGTAATCTGAATCCCCGCAACACCTCAACCAATCTTCTGATAGTGAGAAAGGGCAATCCGCTCCTGAAGCCGAGTCATACTGACAAGGTGAAATTTGGCTACGTGTTCAGCAATGGGGCAATAAGGGTAAATCCCTTTGTTGAATACAGCTACTATTCGAATCTGGTGACCAGCTATGGTTACTTGGAAGATGACAATGTGTATGTAAGTACGTACCAGAATTTTGGTCATTATAGCCAGTTGCAGACAGGAGCCGTGGCGAGCTATAATATTCCTTATAAGAACGGTTTCTATGGCAATTTCAGCGCCTCTGTCTCCTATCTTAAGAGATATATGAAAGGAATGTCATTCCAAGGTTCTACCGTGAACGCCAATATTCAGGGCTACGTAGGCTATAAAAACGTATCTTTCAATACCTACTACGGATATTTCGGTAAATCGTATTCATTGTACAGCTGGAGCAACGATAACTTTTACAGCAATTTTGGAATAAACTGGACAATAAACAGTGCCTGGATGGTGCAGGTTATGGGCGAGAGTTTTATCTGCCCCAGAAGGCCGACGAAAACCTGGGTTGTGAACGGTGATTATGAATCTTTCAATCGCTCGGTTCAGAAAACTCTCTCCCCAAAATTCCAGATTGGAGCGTCTTACACGTTCCAGACGAAGAATTTCCAATGGCGCAATAAGAAGCAGTTCAATGGAGGCGATGGTGAACTCCAGACTATTAAGACCAACTAATCAGTGTGCTGAGGTACAGGCCTATTGACAGCCTTGACACAGAAATGGGCTTAAGCATCAGATATAGAGATGCTTAAGCTTATTTTCTTGTCAAGGTCTACTTTCGCCAGAACCAGGGGGTGAAGAGCAGAAGAATCGTGTAGAGCTCCAGACGCCCGATCAGCATGATAAGAGCAAGCACCCATTTGGCCAGATCGGGCATCGAGCAGTAAGTGATTTCAGTACCTGTATCCAGACCGGTGTTGGAGATTGCTGACAGGCAGCGAAACAGACTCTCGACGAGAGGCACGTCGAGCAGAACAAGCACAACTGTACCCACGATTATAACCAGACCGTAGAGAAAAAGAAACGCGAGCACTTTTGAGACCAACGCAGTGGTGGTGCCCTGTCCGTTGATGATTACGGTGGTCACCGCCTTGGGGTGCATCATCTTGTAGAACTCGTTTTTCAGGAATCTGAGCAAGACTACGATACGGTCGATCTTGGCTCCTCCCGAAGTAGATCCGGCGCACGCACCCACAAACATGAGCACGAGCAGCACTATAATGGAAAGCGGTCCCCACGACGCGAAATCCGCTTCCATGATTCCGGTAGAAGATACGAGGGAAATAGCCTGAAAGAGAGGATCTACCGTAAGATCGGATACGGTATCGACCTTACCTGATACCAGAATACTGATACTGAAGAGCACGTAGGCCAGAACGATTATTCCCAGATACCATTTGAAGGCATCGTTTTTCCACACACTCCCGACTTTACCGGTCACTGATTTATAGAGCAGCGAAAAATTTACACCGCCTATAAACATGAAGATCATGAATACTATTTTCACGTAAAGAGTGGCCCACTGGCCGAGAGTCATATCTGAAGTAGGAAATCCGCCCGTGCTCATGGTGGAAAGCCCGTAGCATACGGCATTGAATATGTCCATGTCGGAGAAAGCGAGCAGTACTATGAGCGATATGGTGAGGATTATGTAGATGAGCCACAGGCTTTTGGCTGTATATCCTACGCGAGGGCGCAGTTTATCGTGAGTAATTCCTGTGACCTCAGCATTGAAAAGCTTTATTCCGCCCTGATTGTTGAGCATGGGCACTACTGCGAGGGTGAAAAGAATGATACCGAGACCGCCGATCCATTGAATGATACAGCGCCACAGGAGTATGCCGCGGGGCACGTCGGAAAGCGTCTGGATAACTGATGCTCCCGTGGTAGTGAAGCCACTCATTGTCTCGAAAAAGGCATTGGTGACTCCGAAAGAATTGTGGCATAGCAGGAACGGAAGCATTCCGAAGAGGGAGAGCACGACCCATGTGAGCCCGGTAAGCACAATGGCTTCTCGCTGGCCCATATCATGGTTGTCGGTGCGCAGGCTCATGAAGATAAAACCGACTCCGGCAGTGGTTACGGTAGAGATCAGGAAAGGAACCGTTTCGGATTGATCGAAGAAGAAGCTTACGATCAGCGGTATAGCCATAAACCCCGACTCCATGAGGAGAAGCCAGCCGATGATCCTCAGGAGCATCGGAACGTTCAGGAAGCGGCGCGTAGTGTAGGGAAACGGTCTCATCGCAGTTGATTCAGAGGAACCATTTCTCTATCTTGTGGATACTTCCGCTGAGGCAGAATACCACGACATAGTCGTTGGGGTGAATCACCGTATCGCCGCCTACAAGCGATACTACGCCGTCGTGAGCCACTGCTGCAAGCGTCATTCCGTAGGGGAGCTTCAGATTCTTAACAGGCGCTTTGGTGATCTTGGCACCCTCTTTCACAATCATCTCCGCCACTTCTGCGCCGGCGAGAGCAAGGCACTTTGCGCTGGATTCATCGGTATCGAGCAGAATCTTGAATATGCGCGAAGAGGCCAACAGCTTCTTATTGATGGTTGTGCCGATATTGAGACCCTCCGCCTGAGAGATAAACTGGAGATTCTCCACATCGGCTATCGTCTTGGGCACTCCGAACTCCTTGGCGGTGAGGCAGGAAAGTATGTTGGTTTCAGATGAATCGGTGAGAGCGAGGAAAGCATCGTATTGAAACACACTGTTTTCCTTCAGCACCTCAATATCACGCGCATCGCCGCATACAATCTCGCACTGGGGGAGCCTCGTGGCCAGCCGCTCACAGACCTCGCGGTCGATATCGATAATCTTGATATGAAAGCGCTCGCTGTTCTGAGTGGCGAACCGGATAGCCATACGACTTCCTCCCATAATGAGCACCTTCTTTATGGTTCTGTTTTTCTTCCCGCAAAGCTCCCTTACCTCCTCAATATGAGGTTCAGTAGTGATGAAATAAAGAATATCATCTTGCTGAATCATATCGTTGCCTTTCGGAATGATAGTTTCGTGGTTGCGTTTTATTGCCGCTACATGGAAAAAATGGTCCGAAACCGGCAGATCCTTCAGCATGCAGCCGGTGAGCACCGAGCCTTCATGAAGCTTAACTCCGATTAGCAGAAGATCGCCGCCGTGGAGCTCTCCCCAATAGCGGGTCCAGCTGTGTTCGAGCGACATCGCAATCTCCATAGCTCCCAGATTTTCCGGGTAAATCAGATTGTCTACTCCCATCTGGTTGAGAACCGGCAGGTTCTTAGGAGCCATGAACTCGTAGTTGTCGATTCTTGCTACAGTTTTTTTCGCTCCCAGACGCTTGGCTATGGCGCATGAGGTGACGTTGCGGGTTTCAAACGGGGTGACTGCAATGTAGAGATCGGCGTCGGCCACTCCTACATCTCTGAGCGTCTGAAATGAAGAAGTGGACCCGCACCAGGTCATTAGGTTATAGTTGTCGTCGATAAGGTCAAGCTTACTCTGCTCGCTGTCGATCAGAATAATGTCTTGATCTTCGTTGGCAAGCATCTTGGCAAGATGTGTGCCTACCTCTCCGGCTCCAGCTATGATGATTCTCATTTCAGGTTCAGGTCGTTATGAAGTCGTTTCAGGGCTGCTTCAATAGCCGGCCCGTCGAAACCGCAAATATGGCGCAGCTCTTCAGGGGTGCCGTGATTTATCCATTTATCAGGCACTCCGAGTTTCTCCACCTTGCCTGTGAAGCCGGCAGCGCGGAGAGCCATTTCAGCCTCATCGCCGAATCCTCCGGTAAGCGAGCCATCTTCAATAGTGAGCACAGCCTTGTATCGCCGGGCCACTTCAGCTATAGCCGAAGAGTCGAGCGGCTTAAGCCATATCATATCGTAGTGGGCAGCCTTAATGCCTTCGCTTTCAAGTTTCTTTATCAGGCTATCGGTTTCAGCTCCAATAGCTCCGAGGGTAAGCACGGCCACTCCTCCTTCTTTCCCTTCGCTTATACGGCGGCTCTTACCGGGAATGATCTCTACCTCGGCATCGCCCTCTTCCGCAATGCCTCGAGGATATCTGATAGCGAGAGGTTTATCAAAACCAAGGGAGAAATCGAGCAATGCGCGCAGCGAGCGGGCGTCCATTGGGGCGGCAACCGTCATGCCGGGAATGCACTTAAGGTAGCAGAGGTCGAAGAGACCGTGATGCGTCACCCCGTCTTCGCCCACCAGACCGGCCCGGTCAATACAGAATGTGACCGGAAGCCCGCAGATAGCC
Organism: uncultured Muribaculaceae bacterium; assembly: GCA_947632485.1. GTDB lineage: Bacteria > Bacteroidota > Bacteroidia > Bacteroidales > Muribaculaceae > Lepagella. The sequence continues at coordinate 35,475 of CANRPJ010000021.1, read as the reverse complement.
ACATCGTTGATAATATTGTCGTATGCTCTCTGCAGGAAAGCGGAATAGATAGCCACGTAGGGGCGCTTGCCGGCAGTAGCGAGTCCGCCGGCGAAAGTCACCGCATGACCTTCGGAAATGCCTACATCGAAAGTGCGGTCAGGGAAGCTCTTCTGGAGCAGCCCTACGGAGGTGCCGCTGAGCATTCCGGCCGTGATGCCGACTACCCGGTCATCTTTTGAAGCGAGCTCCACGAGTTTCTTTCCGAACACGTCCTGCCACTTCTCCTTGGTGGGTTTCTCGGATTTTATCTTCTCACCGGTCGCAGGGTCAAAGCGTCCGGGCGCATGCCATGCGGCAGGATTCTGCTCCGCTACCGGGAAACCTTTGCCTTTCACGGTCCGGAGATGCAGGAGGCGAGGCCCCGACATATCCTTAATCTCATTGATAACCTTTACCAGACGCTTCACGTCGTGACCGTCGAAAGGTCCGAAATAGCGGATATTAAGGCCCTCAAATATATTCTGACGCCCTGTAAGGAGCGATTTTATGGCATTGTTGAAGCGCATCACCATTCCCCGCCCGTTGTCGCTTATCAATCCCCGCTTGCGCATGGCGGTATAGAGGCGTGCCCTCCATCGGTTATATGCTTCTGAGGTATTGATTCCGGAAAGATAGCGGTGCAGGGCTCCTACGTTGGGGTCAATGCTCATATCGTTGTCGTTGAGCACAATAAGCAGGTTATTGCGCTCCATGGAGGCATTGTTGAGCCCTTCGAATGCGAGGCCACCGCTGATTGAAGCGTCGCCTATCACGGCCACCGTCTTCCGTTCTTCCCTTCCCGGGGTCTGGCTATCGGCAATCGCCATGCCGAGCGCTGCCGAGATCGAGTTGGAGGCATGACCGGCAGCAAATGTATCATAAGGCGATTCGAGCGGAGACGGGAATCCAGAAGGGCCATCGAGTGAGCGCAGCTTTTCGAAATTATCTTTCCGTCCGGTGAGAATTTTGTGGGCATACGCCTGATGACCAACATCCCACACTATCCGGTCGTCGGGCGTCTGCATCGTATAGTGGAGCGCTACTGCTATCTCAACCGCTCCCATACTGGATGCGAAATGCCCTGGATTGTGGGCGCAGTTGGCTATGATGTATTGGCGGATCTCCTCGCAAAGCTGCGGCAGTTGCTCTACCGGGAGTTTACGAAGGTCGGCAGGGGAGCCGATGCTATCCAATATATTATTGCTCACTGGCGCTTTGGGTTTTGTAGTCTTTGAGAAACCTTCCTGCGCAGTCAGCCGGAGTCCGGCCGTCGGCAAAGGTTTCTTATCGGGGGCGAAGTTAGTCATTTTTTGCGAATGTATCGGTAAATGGAGCTCTGTGAGCATTGCTTGTTAGAAGGAATGTTTGTATTTTTGCACCTCTAAAGGAGAATAAGTGGATAACAGAGATACGAACCGCACTTCGGTGAAAACCTACGATAACTATAATCCCCAGATATTCTACGGTCCAAACCTTGACCCTGATCATCAGGAAACAGAGACTCCTCAATCCGAACCGGAGGCTCCTAAGCCTACAGGGAAGCGCAAGGGTGGTAGGAAAGTAAAAGTAGCTGTAGAGAAGCCGAAGAAGCCGGGGATAGGTGCCTGGGGGCGTAAGATAGCAGCCCGATGGGATTCAGGCACGCTGAAGCTCGCTTTCGGCGTGGCTTTCGTGTGTGCCGGCGCCTGGCTGCTTGTATCATTGGTTTCTTACCTGAGCCATTGTATGGCTGATGCCTCGGCATTGCATGAGGCTGCAATCGGTTCGGCAAAAGGAATTGAAAATGCCGGGGGTGAGCTCGGAGCGAGAGTGGGATCCGGTCTGGTTGACCAGGGTGTAGGACTCGGTTCGGTGGTAGTGGTGATCTGGGCTCTCGTGATGGGGCTTAAACTTCTTACGGGGCGCCCGAAGCTCAAAACCGTAAATTTCACAGTGAAATGCCTTGTGGCGCTGATCACGGTGTCGCTAATAGTCGGGCAGATCACTATAGCAATGGATACCACCGTGAACTGGGGAGGTGTCCACGGGCGTTTCGTGGCAAACCAGGTAGCATCTCTGTTCGGGCGTATCGGAGGAGTGATTCTCTGTCTCTTTATGGTGGCTCTCTTTGTAGTGATATGCCTGCGAGACCTCACTAACTGGATTCTGAAGATTAAGGCGAAGCGGGATGCGATTTTAGAGGCACGCCGCGAAGCGCGCGCACGCAAGGAGGAGAAAATGCGGCTGATGGAGGCTCTCAGAGCATCGGAAGAGAAAGCCGATGCCGCGGTTAGGGCTGAGGAGGTGGCGGCAGTAGCGCCATCTGAGCCGGAAGAGCCTGAGGAAGTGACTGCAGAACCGGAAGAACCTGTTTCTTTTGAGGAAGCATATTATCAGATTGAAGATGAGATGGAGAATCTTAATCCTGAAACTTCGTCGCCTTCAAATATTTCTTTATCCGGAATTACGGATCTGTCGCGTGATTCGCTGTCATCAAGCGTATTGCCTGAAGAATTAGAAGAGCCGCAGCCCGTAGAGCCGGAAATGGTCGTCAATGTGGTGCAGAGCGCTGAGGCGGAGATAGAGACAGAGAAATCTACGATAATGGGCTCAGAAGGTCAGAAACTTCCATATAGATTTCCTCCGATCGATATCCTTCGTGAAGGTCAGGCCCGCATAAGCGTGGATCAGTCTGAGCAGCTGGAGAATCAGGAGCTTATCCGCCGCACTCTTGCGGAATTCGATATACCTATTCTCAGCATAGAAGCTACAGTAGGCCCTACTGTCACGCTCTATGAAATCGTACCCGAAAAAGGCGTAAGAATCCAGAAGATACGTGGGTTGGCTGATGATATAGCTCTCCGCCTGGCTGCTACGGGTGTGCGTATCATTGCGCCGATTCCGGGTAAAGGCACTATCGGTATCGAGGTGGCTAACAAGGAGCCGCAGATGGTATCGATGCGTTCGGTAATCAAATCTCAGAAATTCCAGGATTCGAGAGCCGAGCTCCCTATCGGTCTCGGTGCAACGATCACGAGCGGTACCTATGTAGGCGACCTTGCCAAGATGCCCCATCTTCTTGTGGCAGGCGCAACAGGTCAAGGTAAGTCTGTTGGTCTTAACGTAATCATTGCATCGCTACTATATAGGAAGACTCCTGATGAACTGAAATTTGTGATGGTCGATCCCAAGTCGGTTGAATTCGGTCTTTACGAAAGACTTTCAAAGCATTATCTTGCTACCATACCTGGTAATGATGAGCCCATTATCGTAGATATGAAAAAAGTAGTGCCTACGCTGAGTTCTCTTTGTGTTGAGATGGACGATCGCTATAGGCTTCTTAGGCTGGCTCATGTGAAGAAGATAACTGAATATAACGAGAAGTATGCGACCCATACGCTCCTTCCAACAGATGGTCACCGCTTCCTTCCCTATATAGTACTCATCATAGATGAGTATGCCGACCTGTTATCAACTGAAGGTAAGTCGATCGAGAAACCGATTGCCCGTCTTGCCCAGAAGGCCCGAGCCGTGGGTATTCATATGATAATCGCCACTCAGCATCCCTCAGCGAATGTAATTACGAGTGTGATTAAATCTAATTTTCCGGCGCGAATGGCCTTCAAGGTGGCTTCGGGAATCAACTCTAAAATAATTCTCGATTCGACTGGTGCTCAGCAGCTTATAGGTAATGGAGATATGCTTATAAGCACTAATTCGGAGACTGTCCGCGTGCAGTGTGCTTTCATTGATACTCCGGAGGTTGAGCAGCTTTGCGACTACATTGAGCGTCAGCCTTATGGCGCGGGGCCTTATCAGCTGCCTGAGCCGGAAGTGGACGGCGGCGGCGATGATATGCCCGTGTCCAGAGGCGATGGAGGAGGTGATCGCGAAGAACTATTTGAGGAAGCAGCCCGAATGGTGATAACTACCGGAAAGGCGAGCACTACTTATATTCAGCGCCGTTTCGGTATAGGATTCAGCAGGGCAGCGAGAATCACCGACCAGCTGGAGGCAGCCGGGGTGATAGGTCCTCAAGATGGAGTGAAACCCAGGGCCATACTGATGGATCTGATAACTCTTGAAAGTATCCTTTAAGCTTAGAGATGAGAGAGATGAGATTCTTGAGTATATTACTGAGCATTCTTACTGTACTGCCTCTTTTCGGAGTGAAGACTGCTGATCAGGTCTGGAAGGAGGCGGTAAGGAAACTGACCACTGCAAACGGACTTTCTGTAACGTTTAGTTTTTCCGGTGCTGGTCTGTCGGGCGCAGGCTCCCTGAAAGTTGCCGGTAGCCGTTTCGCCTGGCAGACACCGCAGTCGTCAGCCTGGTATGACGGCAAAACGCTCTGGCAGCTTAACAATAGTGCCGGTGAGGTGACGGTTACCAATCCTTCGGCAAGCGAAGCAGCTGAATGCAATCCGCTCTCACTCCTTACCTCTCAATCGACAGCATATAAGGCAGTCTACGCTAAGAATCAGCCTCATGGGCAGTCAGTAATCGTGCTCAGTCCCAAATCTGGCGGAGGATCAGTGAAGCGCGCTGTCGCGACACTTGACGCAATCTCATTGTCGCCCCGGAAGCTGACTGTAGTGATGGCAAACGGCGACAAGATAGAGATTAATATCAAAAGTATTAAGAAGGCTGCGAACATAAAATCTACAGATTTTATCTATCCGGCTTCGACTTATCCGCGTGTTCAGGTGTTAGATTTAAGATAAGAGAAACAAATTCATTAAGATAATATGGAAGAGCAGAAAGCTAAAGTTGTGATAATAGGTTCCGGACCTTCCGGCTATACTGCGGGAATCTATGCTTCCCGAGCAAATCTGAGCCCTATTCTTTTTGAAGGTCTGCAGCCGGGTGGCCAGCTTACGCAGACCACTGATGTAGAGAATTTCCCCGGCTATCCCGAAGGAATCCAGGGAATGGAGATGATGGAGCAGTTAAAGGCTCAGGCTCAGAGGTTCGGCACCGAGTTCAGGCCTAAGGTAGTGACGGCTGTAGATCTTTCCAAGCGTCCCTTCGCGGTAGAAGATGAAGATGGTAACACTATTTTCGCTGAAACACTGATTATTTCGACCGGAGCGACCGCAAAATATCTCGGTCTTCCCGATGAAGACAAGTATCGTGGAATGGGTGTCAGTGCCTGCGCTACCTGCGACGGCTTCTTCTATCGCAAGAAGTCGGTAGCGGTAGTTGGTGGTGGTGATACTGCTTGTGAGGAAGCCCTTTATCTGAGCACACTCGCAAAGAAGGTATATATGATTGTGCGCAAAGACTATCTTCGTGCCAGCGATGTGATGAGGCGTAGGGTAGCAGAGCGAGAAAATATCGAGGTGCTCTTTAATACCAATACCGTGAATCTTTTCGGAGAGGACGGAGTGGAGGGAGCTACACTCGTACGCCATCTGGGCTCAGACAAGGAAGAGGTATTCACTATCGAAATCGATGGTTTCTTCCTGGCTATCGGTCATAAGCCCAATACTGATTTCCTGCGCGGCCAGCTCGAACTGGATTCCGAAGGATACATCAAGACCTTCGGCGGCACTACAGCCACGAGCGTGGAGGGTGTGTTTGCTGCAGGCGATGTGGCCGATCCGATCTACAGGCAGGCTATCACGGCTGCCGGTACGGGTTGCCGTGCTGCGCTCGATGCCGAACGCTTCTTGATGGAACATGGTGAAGATGAGTGATACCGACAAGCAGCATCTTCTTGACGAGCGCTATCTGCGCATGGCTGAGATATGGGCTGAAAACTCATATTGCAAACGCAGGCAGGTAGGAGCTCTGTTGGTAAAAGATAAAATGATAATTTCCGACGGCTACAACGGTACGCCGTCGGGATTTGAGAATAACTGCGAGGACACGGATAATCACACGTATCCCTATGTGCTTCATGCCGAGGCTAATGCGATTACAAAGGTGGCCCGCAGCAACAACAGCAGTGCCGGAAGCACGCTCTATATCACCGATAGCCCCTGCATGGAATGCTCTAAGCTGATTATACAGGCCGGGGTGAAGCGGGTGGTGTTTTCGCGTCTTTACCGGATTACCGACGGACTTGACCTTCTCCGCAAGGCCGGAGTGGAGGTCGTGTACCATCAGCTCTAATGAGATAATTGAGATATGGCAAATAAAAAGGCAGTAGGCTATGTATTGATCCCGTTGGTGCTGGGTCTCGGGGTCGTGGGCGGTCTGTTCCTTGGCCGCTATGTGGCTACTTCCAGAGAATCCGAAGGCTTGAAGAAACTTCGGACTGTGCTTTCCCTCATTGATGCCGAATATGTCGATGACCTGAATATCGACAGCCTGATGGACGGCATCTATCCCGATCTTCTCTCCTCGCTCGATCCGCATAGCGCATATATAGCTCACGAGGATCTGCAGACGGTGAATGATGAGCTTGGAAGCTCTTTCAGCGGAGTCGGCGTGATGTTTCAGCAGGTCAACGACACTGTTGTGATAGCAGAGGTCGTGGCCGGAGGTCCGGCTGAGAAGGTCGGGCTCGCCAATGGTGATAAGATCCTTGAGGCTGATGGAGTGAAGCTTAGTGGCGTTAAGGCATCGAGTCAGGACGTGTTCAAGGCTTTGCGGGGTCCGGCAGATACCAAAGTGAAACTGAAGGTGAAACGCTCTAACTCGAAGCAGCCGCTGGAATTTGATGTGATTCGTGGTGATGTGCCGCAGCATAGTGTAGATTGCGTATATATGATGACCGACGATACCGGCTATGTGCGCGTAAGCAAATTTGCAGCTACTACCTATACTGAGTTTATCGATGCTTTGGCCGATCTGCGCGAAAAGGGAGCTAAGAAATTTGTGGTTGACCTGAGGGGCAACACCGGAGGCTTCCTCGACCAACCTATCCTCATGGCCAATGAATTCCTTCCCAAAGGTCGTATTATCGTATACAGCAAAGGAAGAAGGGCCGATAATGAGACGATGGCTGTGAGCGACGGAAGCGGAGCTTTCCAGGATTCGGAGCTCGTGGTTCTCACGAATGAGAGCACCGCCTCATCGGCCGAGATATTCGCAGGCGCGATCCAGGACAACGACAGGGGACTGATAGTGGGACGCCGCACATTCGGAAAAGGCCTGGTGCAGAATCAGGTGGTGCTTCCTGATAGCTCCGCCTTGCGTCTCACCGTGGCGCGCTATTTTACCCCTTCCGGCCGTTCTATCCAGAAAGATTATAAGCGTGGTGAGGCCTACAAATATGATATGGATATCTCTGACCGCTTCTCTCATGGAGAGTTTTTCAATGCCGACAGTATTAAGCTCGATGAGACTAAGAAATTCCAGACCATGGCAGGTCGCACTGTGTATGGCGGCGGCGGAATAATGCCCGACGTATTTGTGCCGGAAGATACAACCGGTGTTACAGGTTATTACATCAACGTCTTTAACAAGGGTCTCCTGCAGGAATATGCCTTCGATATGGCATCGGCTCATCGCGATGAGTATAAGAAAGCTAAAAATCTTGACGCTCTTCTTAAGCTATTGCCACCGGATCAGACGCTTCTGGAAGGCTTCGTGTCGTTTGCCGTGAAGAAAGGCGTTCCGGCGCGATGGTACTATATTAATCAGAGTCATGATCTGATTCTTCGGCAGTTGAAGGCCCTCATAGCTCGCGATATATTGGGCTATAGCGCTTATCTTGAAATGTTTAACGCCAGTGATCCAACCGTGAACCGTGCTCTCGATGCTCTTGAAAAGGGTGAGAGCCCGGTGCAGATCTTACCGGCTGGAGAGGCAAAAGAAAAAAAGTGATACTATGGAAAAAAGAGAGATTCGTCGCAGAATCCGCAATCTGCGCACCATGCTTTCGGCTGAAGACAGGCTGAGTGCAGCCGAAGCTGTTTTTGCCCGTCTGGAGGCGGAGGCCGCCTTCCTGATGGCTGATAAGGTATTGATGTATCATTCGCTGCCCGATGAGCTCGGCACCCGCGAATTTCTCGACCGATGGCATTCGAGAAAGAGCTTCTTCCTGCCGAGGGTCAACGGTGTAGACCTTGAGATTCTTCCCTACGACAAGAGCCGTCTTGAGCTCGGTGCCTTTCATATAGAGGAGCCTACCGGCTGCGAGATAACGCCGGAGGAGGAGATAGAGCTGATTGTAGTGCCGGCTGTGGCCTACGACAGTGCGGGCAATAGGCTCGGACGCGGTAAGGGATTCTACGACCGTCTCCTTCGTCGCACAAAAGCAGTGACAGTAGGTGTGGCCTATGATTTCCAGCTTGTCGAGGAGATTCCGGTAGAGGATCACGACGTGCCGGTCGATATAGTGATCACCCCCTCGAAGGTATGCCGCAGAAAGAAGAAAAAATCCTGAAGACATCACTGACAACTTTTTCAGAAAGCTATGTTACGCAATATTTTTCTTATCCTGTGCGGTATGCTTTGCCTCGCCTCTTCAGCTCAGACACAGCTCCCTCTCAATCCGAAAGTAAAGGCAGGGAAGCTTGACAATGGCTTGAGCTATTATGTGTTGGCAAATAGCGAACCTAAGGAAAGGGCAAATTTCTATATTGCCCAGAAAGTAGGGTCTACTCTTGAGGCTCCCAATCAGCTCGGCCTTGCCCATTTTCTTGAGCACATGGCCTTCAATGGCACCGTGCATTATCCCGGTAAGACGATGCTGGAGTATCTCCAGAGCAAAGGTATCCGTTTCGGAGCCGATATCAACGCTTATACGGATATGGACGAGACGGTCTATAACATCAATAATGTTCCGACTACTGACAAGCCGCTTGTCGACAGCGTCTTGCTCGCTCTCCGCGACTGGAGCTGCGGTCTGCTGCTCGAAGATAAGGAGATCGAGGCAGAGCGCGGCGTGATTCAGGAGGAGTGGAGGAGTCGCGAGAGCGCCCAGATGCGATCCATCAGGGCATACCTCAACGGTTTGTATGAGGAATATCAGTATCACCAGCTCCCGATCGGATCGATGGACGTTGTTATGAACTTCAAGCCAGATGCGCTCAGAGACTACTATAAAAAGTGGTATCGTCCTGATCAGCAGGGAATCATTGTTGTGGGCGATTTCGATGCTGCTGAGATGGAGGCTAAGGTGAAAGAGATGTTTGGCTCTATTGAGATGCCCGCAAATGCTGCAGAACGCGTGTATGCCTCTGTAAGCGATAATAAAGAACCGCTTTATGTGGCCTTTGAAGATCCAGAGACCCAGAATCCGATTGCCCGCGTCATGTTTAAGTATGATAAGCTGCCTTTCGAACTTCGCAACACAGATATGGGCTATGCCCAGTCGCTCGGAGAGGTGCTGATATCGCAGATGATCAATACCCGACTTAACGAGGCGGCTCAGAAACCGGACTGCGCTTTCGGTTACGCCGGAGTCGGCTTCGGCAATTTCATGATATCCAAAACGAAAGGAGCCTTTAGTGTAGTGGTGCTCGCTAAGGCTTCGATGCCTGAGGCTATAGCGCAGGCTATGGAAATCACGGCTCGCGCCTGCAAGGCAGGATTCTCTGATTCGGAAATTGACAGGGCGAAGACTGAACTGCTTTCAGGTCTGGAAAACACATGGAAAGAGCGTGATAAGCTGAATAACGCCGCTCTCGCCCAAGAGCTTATCCGTCACTTCATTGATAATGAACCGGATCAGGGTATTGAGGCTGAGTATGAAACGGCGAAAGCTATGCTCGGACTTTACAATTCACAGATAATCAACCAAGCTGCTCAGGGGATACTCTCTGCAGAGAATCAGGCCATTACGGTTGAGCAGCCTCAAAAGGAAGGTTGGATTTTACCTACCAGGCAGCAGATTCTTGATGTTGTGGAAGGAGCATTGAATGCTTCCTATGAGGCCTACGTTGATGAGGTGATTACCGAACCGCTGATACCACAGCTTCCCGCTCCCGGATCAGTGCTGTCTGTAAAAGATATTCCTCAGTTTGGCGCCAAGGAGATAATGCTTTCCAATGGTGTAAAGGTACTGGTGAAATCTACTGATTTCGCTGCTGATGAAGTAAATATGACGATGCTGGCTCCCGGTGGCAAGATGCTTTATAAGGAAGCGGAGGCGGCTGACGTGGCGATGGCGCCTGATGTAGTCGCTACTGGGAAACTCGGTAACTTCGACAGGGTGAAACTCAATAAGTATCTTGCAGGTAAGAGAGCGCAGCTTGGCTATGGAATCGACCGCCGCACAACTGTGCTTCAGGGAGCCTCTACTGTGAAGGACCTTCCTACGCTCTTCGAGCTCCTTTATGCTACTTTCACTGAGCTTGAGCCCGATACGGTCGCTTACAATGCAAATGTTTCAACCTATAAGGGAATGCTTGAAACCAGAGATAAGAATCCCGAAGCGGTGTTTACCCGCCATATCTATAGCGCTCTCTTTTCTGGCAACGCCCTGATGCTCCCAGATGATGTGGCTACAGTTGACGATGCCGACTACGACCGTATGCTCTCCCTCGTGCGTAAGAGTCTTGCTAATGCCGCCGACTATACGGTTGTGATGACCGGAAATATCGATATCAATTCCCTGCGTCCGCTTCTGGAGCAGTACGTGGCCACTCTTCCTTCTTCAGCTCCTGCAGAGCCGAAGATTGAATCGCCGCTTGAATTGGTTTCCGGAGTGGTGACCGATGATTTCAATCAACCTATGGCTACGCCTTACACTGATGTTTACGAGGTAATAATCGGAAAGATGCCTGTAAGCATTAAGAATGCGGTAATGATGAGTCTGGCCGGGCAGGTGCTTTCGAATGTGTTCACCAATACGCTGCGTGAGGAAGAGGGTGGCAGCTACAGTCCCGGTGCGGCGGGCGATCTTGATCCGCTTTCCGGCAACTGGCAGCTAATAGCACAATATAAGACTAATGCAGCACAGAAGGAATCGCTGATGCAGCGCGCACGCAAGGAGCTAAAGAAGCTGCTTGAAGAGGGTGCTACTGAGGTAGAATTCAATAAGGTGCGTGAGGCGGCTATGAAGCAATTTGAAATCAACGTGCGCCGCAATGCCTACTGGCAGAATGGCCTCGTATTGCTGGCGGAAGGTAAAGATCTTGCCACAGGTCATCGCGAAGCGATCGAGAGTCTTACGCTTGCTGATTTCAATGCTTTCCTTAAGACCCTTTCCGGCACACCCAATCGCGTTACGGTCGTGATGAACGGTGTAGCTGAGTAATTTTCTCTTTCCGGCCACCTTGATTTGGAACTTGTAAGATCCTGGTGGCCGGAACTATTTTCCTGTGTGGGGGATTTTGTGTAACTTTGCTAAAAATAATCCGGGCTAAAGAATAATTAGCGAAAACGGACTATTTTTTTCGGAATGTGATGAAAAGAAGAGTTACTATCCAGGGAGTGGCAGGGTGTTATCATGATGCGGCTGCCCGTAAGTATTTTGCAGATGATGAGGTAGAAACATTGGCTTGCGATACGTTCGGCTCCATGTTCGATACTTTGGCCTCCGATGCAGAGCTCTATGGCATTATGGCCATTGAAAATACTATCGCGGGCGCTTTGCTCCAGAACCATGAGCTGCTTCGAAAGAGCAATCTGAGAATCATCGGCGAGCAGAAGATGAGGATTTCTCATGTGCTTTGCGCCCTTCCCGGTCAGACTATTGATGAGCTCACTGAAGTAAATTCTCACCCTATGGCTCTGATGCAGTGTGAGCAATTCCTTCAGCGCCATGAGAATCTGCGCATGGTAGAGAAATTCGATACAGCCGGGAGTGCCCGCGAGATAGCTGAAAATAAGTTGATGGGTCATGCGGCTGTATGCGGAGAGTTTGCAGCTCAGTTATATGATCTTAATATTCTGGAAAAAGGAATAGAGACCAACAAGCGCAATTTCACCCGCTTTCTTATTCTTGCTGATCCTCTGCTGGCAGCTGAGGTGCAGAGAGGAGCTGAAGCCAATAAGGCATCGGTAGCTTTTACCTTGCCCCACACTCAGGGAGCGCTCTCCAAGGTGCTTACCATTTTCAGCTACTACGATATGAATCTGTCGAAAATCCAGTCGATGCCGATAGTAGGGCGTGCCTGGGAATATAGGTTCTACGTAGATCTCACCTTCGACGACAGGGTTCGATTCCATCAGGCCATTGAGGCAGTGCGTCCGCTGCTTAATGACTTGAAAATGTTGGGTGAGTATAAGGAGTGTAGCTCAGAAGTGTAATCTTATTGATTTCGATTATGAAGGAGATTAAACCGGCCCGTAGGCTCGATGAGATAAAGGAATATTATTTTTCAAAGAAGCTGCGTGAGGTAGCGGAGATGAATGCCCGCGGCCTCGATGTAATATCCCTCGGCGTAGGAGGTCCCGACAGGCCTCCGCATGAGAATGTGCGCCGAAGGCTCGGTGAAGAGGCTATGGCTGAAAGCACCCACGGCTACCAGCCTCACGTGGGAGCCCCGGAACTTAGGGAGAATCTTTCTCGCTGGTATAAAGACCGGTATGGAGTAAGCCTCGATCCTAAAAGCGAGATTCAACCTCTTATCGGGTCGAAAGAAGGCATTCTTCATATCTCATTGGCATTTATGAATCCAGGTGACGAGGTGCTCGTGCCTGACCCCGGATATGCGGCTTATAGGAGTATAACTAAGATGATCGGGGGAGTGCCAGTAGCTTATGATCTTAAGGAGGAGACAGGCTGGCTACCGGACTTCGATGAGTTGGAAAAGCGAGACCTCTCAAAGGTCAGGATTATGTGGGTGAATTATCCCCACATGCCTACCGGAACGCGTCCCAGTAGCGAGCTGTTGGAAAAGATAGTTGATTTCGGACGCCGTCATGGCATTCTGATCGTGCATGATAATCCTTATAGCTTCATTCTCAATCCCGAGCCGATGAGTCTTCTATCTGTTGATGGGGCTAAAGATGTGGCGCTTGAGATGAACTCTCTCAGTAAGAGCCATAACATGGCCGGTTGGCGCATGGGTATGGTAGCGGGCAGAGCCGATAGGATTGCTTGTGTGCTTAAGGTGAAATCCAATATCGACTCCGGCCAGTTTCTGCCGATGATGCGAGCCGCATCGGAAGCGCTTACACTTGGCCAGGACTGGACAGATGAGGTGAACCGTGGGTATGGTGCCCGCAGGGTGCTTGTTGAAAAGATTCTGGAAGAGCTCGGCTGCACTTGGGATCCTTCTCAGGTCGGTCTGTTCGTGTGGGCCCGGATTCCCGATGGCTATACCAATGGCGAGCAGCTTGCTGATGAGCTGCTTGAGAAGGCAAGAGTGTTCGTCACTCCCGGCAGTGTGTTCGGAAAGAATGGCGACCGGTTTATTAGGCTCTCGCTTTGCGCTCCGGAAAAGCGTCTGGAAGAGGCTCTGGAGAGAGTTAGAAATATGAAAAAAAACATCTAAAAGAAAAATCACAGATGGAAGATCTGAAACCTATAATTGAAGGAATCGATAATAGCAGACCGTTCTGTATTGCAGGTCCCTGCAGCGCTGAAACGCGCGAACAGGTGCTTACCACGGCTCGCGAACTTGCTGCCGACGGCATCAAGGTGTTTCGTGCCGGAATCTGGAAACCGCGCACCAAGCCGGGTGGCTTTGAAGGAGTAGGTGAGCCGGGTCTGGAATGGCTCCGCGAAGTGAAGGAGGAGACCGGAATGCTGACTGCTACTGAAGTAGCCAACAAGCAGCACGCCGAGGCAGCGCTTAAGGCTGGAGTCGATATCCTCTGGATCGGCGCCCGCACCTCAGCCAATCCTTTCGCTATGCAGGAGGTGGCTGATACGATTAAGGAGCATGGCGGTGATGTGGCAGTGCTTGTCAAGAATCCCGTGAATCCCGATCTTGAGCTGTGGGTAGGTGCCCTTCAGCGTATCTACAACGCGGGGGTAAGAAGGCTTGGCGCAATCCATAGGGGCTTTTCGGCCTATGGCAAGCACATGTATCGCAACCTGCCGAGCTGGAATATTCCTATCGAGCTCCGTCTGCGCTATCCTAACCTGCCTATAATCTGCGATCCCTCCCATATAGGAGGAAAGCGTGAGCTCGTGGCTCCGATAGCCCAGGAGGCACTTGATATGGGATTCGACGGGCTTATAATCGAAAGCCACTGCGATCCGGACTGCGCATGGAGCGATGCAGCGCAGCAGCTCACTCCGGAGGTGCTCAATCTGATTCTTAACACTCTGGTAGTGCGCGATCAGAAGCAAAGTACAGAGAATCTGGCGCTCCTCAGGCAGCAGATAGATCAGATCGACAATGATTTACTCGAGCTTATAGCCAAGCGAATGAGGGTGAGCCGCGAGATCGGGCAGTATAAGAAGGAGCATGATATGCCTGTGCTTCAGGCCGGACGATACAACGACGTGATGCGCACCCGAATTAAGCTCGGTGAGGAGATGGGTGTGGGCAAGGATTGTCTCAAGACCTTGTGGCTGGCTATCCACGACGAATCGGTCCGTCAGCAGGTAGAAGTGCTTAATGGGCGCAAACCCTGGTGATACGGCAATGAAGATTCTGATTCTTGGAGCCGGTAAGATGGGCTCCTTCCTCTGCGACCTGTTGTCATTCGATCATCAGGTAGCCGTCTACGACAGAGATCCGGAGCGTCTGCGCTTCACCTTCAATGTAGAGCGCTTCGCTCACCCGGAGGATACGGCTGCCTTCGAGCCAGACCTGCTGATCAATGCCGCCACCGTGAAATATACGATTCCGGCTTTCGAGGCTATTCTGCCCTATATGCCTGATAAAACTATTATTTCCGATATTGCCTCGGTGAAATATGGTCTGCCGGAGTTCTATGCCAAGACGGGGAGACCTTTCGTATCGACCCACCCGATGTTTGGCCCTACGTTCGCCTCGTTAAGCAATTTGTCGCGAGAGAATGCCATTATCATCAAGGAGGGCGACCATCTTGGCCGGATCTTCTTCCGCGATCTTTACCAGCGGCTGCACCTCAATATCGTTGAATATACCTTTGCTGAGCATGATGAGACGATAGCCTACTCCCTAAGCATTCCCTTTGCCTCTACGCTCGTGTTCGGTTCAGTCATGAAGCATCAGGATGCTCCCGGCACAACTTTCAAACGCCACATGGATATAGCCCGCGGAGTGATGGGTGAAGATGACTACCTCCTGAGCGAGATTCTTTTCAATCCCCTTACTCCGGCTCAGCTCGAACGTATCCGTGAGAAGCTGGCGGAGCTTCAGGATATAGTGGAGCACCGTGATGGCGATAGAATGAAAGTATTCCTCGGAGAGGTGCGAGAAAATCTGAAATAAGTCGTCACCTTGACACGTTTTATAGGCTAATTTACTATACTTTAGTGGATTAGCCTACTTTTGTTGTCAAGGCTGTCAATCCGGCTTTCCGCGCGTAGGTCTATTGGAGCCTTTCGTAGAACGTGAAGGGCTGATCAGTCAGAAGCTCCGGGTGGAAAATCTTGATCAGATCGCGGAGCACGAGGTCAGGATTCATGCAGCCGGATTCCCAATATTGCGGATAGCCTGTTTTCCCTTTGTTCTTGGTGTAATTCCAAACCTCTCCCTTCTGTACCGGCGATGTTTTTGCGAATTTTGGCCATTGAGTGGTCAGATCGCTTAGTCGGGTCGCTTGTCCGGTATTGAGCCATATATCAGCGTCCATTGCGAGTCTATAGGCTTCTTCCAGATCAATCGGTGTAGATTGACTGCTATGGTTATCCCGATAAATGTAGAAGCCTCCCGCATCATTAATTAGCTGAACCACATAGCTGCTGGTAGAGGGCATCATCCAGGAGTCGCCCCAAGGGGTATTGAGCATTATCTTCGGGGTCTGCCCGCTGTTGCTTACCAGTCGGCGCAAATCATCATAGCGTGTGGAAATGCCGGAAATCAGGTTTTCAGCTTTCCCTCTAACTCCAAGAGCCTCAGCTACCGGCACCACCCATTCAGCCTTACCGAGTGGAGATTCTTCAAGATATTCCCCAAGATACATGAAGGGAATACCGAGTTCGCGCAGCTTAGATTCAATGGCATTGGCACCATTCACACCGTAGAGAATCACCAGATCAGGAGCTATCGCAATCAGGCTTTCGTAGTCGATGTTGTTGTCATAGCCAATATCTTTTACCTTTCCTTTCCCGGCTGCCTCCTTAACAGTGGCATTTCCGGTGAACTGTAATCCAGACACTCCGACAATACGACTGGTCTCACTAAGAGCCCCAAGCATACCGATATGGGTAGTTGACATACACACTATCCGTTTCGGCTCCTTACGTAGCACCTGTCCTTTGAAACCGACGGGAGGCTCTTCACCATTGCGTGCTATGAAGAGCATACTGCTGTTGGTGCTGTCGGCACCTTGCCAGGGGGAATGAGTCACGATAAGGGAGCTCTCGCTGCCCTCGGCACCGAGAATCTCGTAACCTCCGGCATGAGCCGGCGAATAGAGAGGTTTGTTGAAGTCTGAAAGATCCGCGCCTTTATGGCCGCATGCGAAGAGTAGGGTGCCGAAAAGCACCATCAGGGGTAGATTCCAAGAAAGTTTTTTCATCATTCGGAGGATTAAAAAACCTCCAATCCTTTTTCTCTTGCTGCTGCAAAGATAGTGCAAATCATTCAAACTGTGCTGCAACCTTACTGAATTTCTCAGCAATCTGCTTTGTGCAGAGATTTGAGATTGATCCCTCGTGGGTGTGCTTGACTTCGCGTACGGGCTTATAGGTACCGTCCTGAACCTCGAGACCCACCTTTTTATAAGCCTCGCGGAATGGCATGCCCTGAAGCACGAGCCGGTTCACTTCCTCGACCGTGAAGAGATAGTCGTAGCGAGGATCGTCTACAATGTTTTCCTTCACCCGTATATGCTCCAGCATGAACACTGCCATATCAAGGCATTGTATCAGCTCTGTAGAAGCGGGGAAGATGATATCTTTAAGCAACTGGAGATCGCGGTTATAGCCAAGAGGCAGATTCGCGGTCAGGAGAGCAATCTCATTCTGCACGCTCTGGAGCCTGTTGCACTTTCCGCGCATAATCTCGAACACGTCAGGATTCTTCTTATGAGGCATAATGGAAGATCCGGTGGTGAGCTCATCAGGGAAACTTACGAAACCGAAATTCTGACACATCCACATGCAGACGTCCATTGCCAGATGCCCAAGAGTTGAAGCTACGGCACCTATCGCCATTGCCGCCGCGCGTTCTGTCTTTCCTCGAGCCATCTGCGCCGCCACTACATTGTAGTGGAGCGCCTCGAAGCCGAGAAGCTCAGTAGTCATGGTGCGGTTAAGCGGGAAGGAAGAACCGTAGCCTGCGGCAGATCCGAGCGGATTCTGATTTGCAATCTTATAGGCAGCGGCAAGCATCTGCATGTCGTCGACAAGAGCTTCGGCATAGGCGCCGAACCAGAGACCGAAAGATGATGGCATTGCTACCTGCAGATGCGTGTAACCGGGCATAAGCACGCCTTTGTAGCGTTCACTCTGCTTCTGCAGGCATTCGAAAAGGCGCTCTACAGCCTTGGCTACACTGCGGAGCTCATCGCGCATGAAGAGTTTGAGGTCTACAAGCACCTGATCATTGCGTGAGCGCCCGGAATGGATCTTTTTACCGACATCGCCGAGCTTAGATGTGAGAAGGAACTCCACCTGTGAGTGCACATCTTCCACTCCCGGCTCAATGGTAAATTCTCCCCGCTCTATGGTTTCCGCTATTTCCGAAAGACCCTTCAGGAGCACCTCGAGCTCATCTTTAGTGAGCAAGCCAATGCTTTCAAGCATTCGGATATGGGCCATGGATCCCTGCACATCGTAGCGTGCCAGTTTAAGGTCGAGTTCGCGGTCAGCACCTACAGTAAACTCTTCTATCATTTTGTCGGGCTCAAAGCCCTTGCTCCAAAGTTTCATTTCAGAAAGATAAAGTTTCGATTATTTCCTTATAGATTTTTATAGCCTCCTGCAGTTCGCCGATGGCTATGTATTCGTCGGCCTTGTGGGAGCGTTCAGATTTCCCTGGGCCGATTTTGAGAGAGGGGAGTCCATGCATCAGCGACATATCGCTTGTAGTAGGCGATACGAAGGTAGAGCGGCCTGCTTTCAGAGCGGCCTGTACCAATGGGTGACTCTCAGCGATTACCGATGCCTGAACGCGGGTAGAACGCGGCACGAGGGTAGAATGAAGCGCAGCCTTCTGAAGCAGGTCTGCTGTTTCCTGATTCGTATATGCATCTGTAGTGCGCACGTCTGTGACCCATTTACAGAGATCTGGCACCACATTATGCTGAGTGCCCGCCTGTATCTGGGTTATTGTGACTCCGATAGGTCCGAGCACTTCCGACTCTTTACCGAAATCGAAGTTGCGCAACCTGTTGATATCTTCCATTGCCAGATAGATGGCATTTACACCTTCCATTCTCGCTGCATGGCCTGCTACACCTCGAGTTTCGCAATCGAGCACCACAAGCCCCCGCTCAGCCACGGCTGCCTGCATACCCGTAGGTTCACCTACTACTACGCAATCCGGCTCTATCCCTTGCTCCTTCAGATGAGGCAGGAAAGCCCTCATGCCATGCTCTCCGCCAACCTCCTCTTCAGCCGTGATAGCCAGAAGAAGATTAAATGGAAGCGGCTTATTCCGTAGTGCCAGAAATGTAGAGATGAGGGTCACGACCGAGGCTCCGGCATCGTTGCTACCGAGGCCATAAATGCGGTCGCCCTCTTCTGTTGGCACGAAAGGATCACGAGTCCACCCTTGCGCCGGTTTCACCGTATCATGGTGAGAATTAAGCATTAGGGTAGGGCGATCTGGAGAGAACCCATCAGAAAGGCACCATACATTATTGAAATGCCTGCGTGGTTCGGCTCCTGCCTTATTCAGATAGCTAAAGAGTATGTCGGCAGTATCACTCTCATTGCGGGAAAGTGATGGCGTAGAAATCAGATTCTTGAGAAGATCAATCATCAGGAAGCAGCTTGGTTCCTTTCTCTGTTCCGATGGCATCGGCATGCTGAATGATTACTGAACTGATTCCACCGGCTATTGCAGCAAAGGAATTCGTCAGTTTAGGAATCATGCCCTTGCTTACCACTCCCTGCTCCTTCAGCTCAGCGAAGCCTTTAGGGGTGAGCGTCGCTACAAGAGAATCTGGGTTGTCGATGTCGAGCATAACTCCGGGCTGCTCGAAGCAGTAGATCAGTTCTGTCTCTCCGATTCGGGAGGCCCCGCGAGCTACGGCTGAGGCCACACTGTCGGCATTACAATTGAGCAATGTGCCTTTACCATCGTGAGTGATAGCGCAAAAAACAGGAGTCAGACCCGATTCAAGCAAAGCTTTCAGCACCTCAGTATTTACCTCCTTCGGATCGATATCGCCAACAAAACCGTAATCAATCGGTTCCGGATTTCGCCGGGTAGCTTTTATCATATTGGCATCAGCGCCACTCAGACCGATGGCGTTGCAACCTTCCGCCTGAAGCATAGCCACTATCCGCTTGTTGATAAGCCCGGCGTAAACTTCAGTCACAACATCAAGAGTCTGTCGGTCAGTGACCCTTCGCCCTTCGATCATCTTTGTCTCGATACCGAGTGCGCCACTTAGACGAGTAGCCTCCTTACCACCGCCATGTACCAGAATTTTTGGTCCTTCCATAGCGGCGAAGGCCTTCACGAAGCGAGCCAGGGCTTCGGGATTGTCGACGACATTACCCCCTATTTTTACAACCTTGATCATAATGACTCAAGCAGGCGTTTAATCACCGTCTGGGCCGAAATCTCGCGGTTTGCAGCCTCAGGAATCACGATGCTTCGTGGTGACTCGA
Source organism: uncultured Muribaculaceae bacterium (assembly GCA_947632485.1). Classification (GTDB taxonomy): domain Bacteria; phylum Bacteroidota; class Bacteroidia; order Bacteroidales; family Muribaculaceae; genus Lepagella. Next base: position 15,743 of record CANRPJ010000021.1, on the reverse strand, counting down.
TCACATCGTCGGTCACGATCATATTGCGGCGCACCGGCAGGCAGTGCATGAAATAAGCATTATCGGTCAAGGCCATTTTCTCGGCATCCACCGTCCAACCCCTGTCGGTTGAAATCACTTTACCATAGTTGGGGTCGGCATAGGCGCTCCAATTCTTCGCATATACGAAATCCGCACCTTCAAGGGCTTTCCGCTGGTCATATTCCACCCGGGCATTGCCTACAAACTGAGGAGCGAGCTCATAGCCTTCCGGGTGGGTGATCACGAACTCATAGTCGGTGGCATTCATCCACTCTGCAAAAGAGTTTGGCACAGCCTGCGGCAGCGCGCGGGGGTGAGGAGCCCAGGTCATGACTACTTTCGGTCTCGGTTTGGTCTTGAACTCTTCGATTGTGATGAGATCGGCGAAGCTCTGCAGAGGGTGGCGCGTAGCAGCCTCCATACTGAACACGGGGCGACCCGAATATTTTATGAACTGTTCGATCACTCTCTCCTCATAATCCTCTGCCTTATCTTTGAGGCCCGCAAAGGAGCGCACTCCGATGATATCGCAGTAGCTTCCCATTACAGGAATCGCTTCCAGCAGATGCTCTGCCTTATCACCGTCCATTATCACTCCGCGCTCGGTCTCAAGTTTCCAGGCCCCCTGATTCACGTCGAGCACCATCACGTTCATGCCAAGATTCATGGCAGCCTTCTGGGTGCTGAGACGGGTGCGCAGGCTGGAGTTGAAGAAAATCATCAGCAGCGTGCGGTTGCGTCCCAGATCTGTATAGGCAAATTTGTCGGCCTTGATTTTCAAGGCTTCGGCCACAGCCTTATCAAGCGGGCCTATATCGGTCACATTTGTGAAATTCTTCATCTGTCAGAAGTCTTGAAGTTGAAGTTCGAATTCTTTTAGGAATTTATCAGCATCTTCCTTTGTAAGCGATAGAGCCGGCAGCAGGCGCACTGTATGTTCGCCGGCACCTCCCGTAAAGATATGAGACCCGAAAAGAAGTCGCTTGCGCATTTCTGGTCCTGAACCTACGAGCTCAATACCGATCATAAGGCCGCGGCCTCTTACCTCTTTTATCTTGTCGGGGTGAGCGGCGGCTATCTCATTAAGCCTTTCAATCAGGTATGTGCCGACTTCAGAAGTATTCTCCACGAGATTCTCCTCTTCCATCACGTCGAGCACTGCGAGGGCAGCAGCACAAGCGAGGTGAGAGCCGCCGAAGGTAGTGCCGAGCATCCCCTTTCTGGCCTCAATATCAGGAGAAATCAGTACCGCTCCCATCGGGAATCCATTGGCAATTCCCTTCGCACAGGTTATCAGGTCGGCCTTTACTCCTGCATACTGGTGAGCGAAAAAGAGACCGCTCCTTCCGTAGCCCGACTGAATCTCATCGAGCACGAGAAGCGTACCCGTTTCATCACACAGCTTCCTAAGGTCTTTCAGAAATGAATCGCTTACCATTCTGATGCCTGCCACACCCTGAATACCTTCCACTATGACCGCTGCAAACTCTTTGGTATCAAGTAATTTCTTTGTAGCTTCAAGGTCATTGAGAGGCGCGAACACAACATGATCGGTTTCATTGAATGGCGCGCGTATCTTAGGATTATCAGTAGCTGCCACAGCACCGAAGGTGCGTCCGTGGAAAGCCTTGTCGAATGCGAGAACCTTGCTGCGTCCGGTAGCGAACGATGCGAGCTTCAGAGCATTCTCGTTGGCTTCTGCTCCGGAGTTGCAGAGGAAGAGCGAATAGTTGTCGTAGCCACACGCTTTTCCAAGACGCTTTGCGAGCTCTTTCTGAAGACCATTGTGAACCGAATTGGAATAGAATCCCAGCTTCGCTACCTGGTCAGCTATAGCTTTCACATAGCGGGGGTGAGAGTGTCCGATAGAGATTACGGCATGGCCTCCATAGAGGTCGAGGTATTCAGTGCCGTCAGCCGTAAATACCTTGCTGCCGGATCCTTTCACCGGCTCGATATCATAGAGCGAATATACGTCGAATAGTTCCATCTCAGAAAGTAGAAGGTTTCAGATGCAGGCCTGTATCTTCAGGAAGCCCGCAAATAAGGTTGAAATTCTGTACTGCCTGGCCGGAGGCCCCCTTTAAAAGATTGTCGATAGCGCTTACTACCAATAATTTGCCATCATGGAGTTCGAGAGAGATAAGGCACTTGTTGGTATTTACAACCTGCTTTAGGTCGACCGGCCGGTTACTTACATGAGTGAAGGGAGCGTTGGTATAGAAATCTTCGTAGATGCGGCGCACTTCCTCTTCGGGAAGGTCGCAGTCCATCTGCGCCATGGCAAATATTCCACGCGGGAAATCGCCTCGAACAGGCACAAAGTTGATTCTTGTACCACCCGGCTGCAGCGATGAAAGAGTGCGGCCTATTTCTGCAAGGTGCTGATGGGTAAATGCCTTATATACCGAAATATTACCTGATCTCCAGCTGAAATGAGTGGTAGCTCCGGGCTTCACTCCCGCTCCTGTAGAACCGGTAAGGGCTGTGACATGAACCTCTTCCGGAAGTTTCCCGGCGGCAGCCAGAGGAAGCAAAGCAAGCTGAATGGCAGTGGCGAAGCAGCCGGGATTAGCTATCAGGCGAGCTCCGGAGATCTGTTCCCGCTTCGCCTCGGGAAGACCGTAGACATAGCCGCAGCTTTCATCGCGATAGTCCTGAGCAAGGTCAATCACTTTAAGATGGTCAGGCAGCGGGTGATCCTCCCAGAATTTTTTGCTGTAGCCGTGACCCTGACAGAGGAACAGGACATCAATATTTTCCAGATCGATAGAATCAGAAAACACGAGGTCTGTCTCTCCATAGAGGCTTGTATGGACATCGGTCACGGGCTTACTGGCGTTGCTCTCCGAGTTCACCCATGCGATCTCAGCCGCAGGGTGGTTTATGAGCAGGCGAAGCAGCTCGCCACCGGTGTAGCCTGCTCCGCCCACAATTCCAATTCTTTTTTTCACTCCTGGCATCCGTTGCGCTGCTGAACGTTGTGATAAATCTTCATCTGGTTGCCGAGGATCTTGGTGAAGCCTTTTACATCATCGGCAGTCCAGGCCTTATTCACCTCGCCATACTCGCCGAAATCAGTCTTCATCAGGTCGAAGGGAGAGTCGACTCCAACCAGAGTATAGCTGTAAGGACGCAGCGTAAGTTCCACTGTTCCGGTCACATTGCGCTGAGAGTTCTCAAGCATAGCCTCCATATCGCGCATCACAGGCTCGAGATACTGAGCCTCGTGGAGGAACATTCCATACCATGTGCCGATCTGGTCCTTCCAATACTGCTGCCATTTCGTAAGAGTATGCTTTTCGAGCATCTTATGGGCTGCGATAATAAGTATCGGAGCAGCAGCCTCGAAGCCTACGCGACCCTTGATACCGATGATGGTGTCGCCGATGTGCATATCGCGGCCGATTCCGAACTTAGAGCCGATTTTCTCAATTTCGCGAATCGCCTCTATGCGGTCGTCGATACGCTTGCCGTTGACGGATACTACCTCACCTTTCTCGAAGCCGATCTTGAGGGTTTCCTCTCCCTCGGCTGTGATCTGCGAAGGATAAGCGCTTTCCGGGAGAGTCTGGTCTGATTTCAAGGTCTCCTTGCCGCCGATGCTCGTGCCCCACAGACCTTTATTGATGGAATATTCCATCTTCTTGAAATCTGCCTCATAGCCATGCTTCTTGAGATAGTCGATCTCATATTCGCGTGTGAGGGTCATATCGCGGGTCGGCGTGATGATTTCGATACCGGGAGCGAGGATCTGGAATGTGAGATCGAAACGCACCTGGTCGTTGCCGGCGCCGGTCGATCCGTGAGCCACTGCGTGAGCTCCGATCTTCTTGGCATATTGGATAGTAGCTATTGCCTGGAATATACGCTCCGACGATACGGAAATGGGGTATGTGCCATTACGCAGCACATTGCCGGCAATCATGTAGCGGATACTCTTGTCGTAGTAATCTTTAGTGATGTCGAGAGCCGTATGGCTGGCAGCTCCGAGCCGCTTTGCTTTGTCGGCGATCACAGCGAGATCCTCTTCAGAGAAGCCGCCGGTATTGGCTATTGCCGTATGAACCTCGTAGCCTAAATCTTCTGAGAGATATTTCACGGCGAAGGAAGTGTCGAGGCCTCCGCTGAATGCAAGTACTACTTTTTTCTTAGCGTTATCTTTAGTTTCCATTTCTGTATGTCGGTTTTATTTGGTTTCTGTGTTTGGTTTTTTTGTTCAATTGATATGCAGGAGTTTTTTCACTCTGTTGCCGAGCCACATCTTGTAAGGTCTGCTTTTCGACGGGCGTTCGAGTCTTGCTTTCGGATCGTAGAGCATTCCGGTGCAAAGACACATCCTGCGGTTATTACGCTGAAGGATATCGAAATTCACGCAACCCTGACAGCCGCTCCAGAACTCTTCATCTTCCGTAAGCTCTGAAAAGGTCACAGGCCTATAGCCGAGATGGGAGTTCATTTTCATCACGGGCAGCGATGTGGTGATGCTGAAAATCTTGGCATATGGAAAGCGCTGGCGCGCGAGCTCGAAGGTCTTGGCCTTGATTCGGCTTGCCAGCCCCAATCGTCGGAATTCGGGATCTACAATCAGTCCGGAGGTAGCCACATAATCTCCATGCTCCCAGCTTTCAATATAGCTGAATCCAATCAGCCTATCTTCATAAAGAGCCACTACGGCCTTTCCTCCGGTAATTTTTTTTGCAATGTATTCAGGGGTGCGGCGTGCAATTCCTGTGCCGCGTTGCAGAGCCGATTCATAAATCAGCTTCACGATCAGGTCGGCATATTTTGCATGCTCCTCCTGGGCGAATATCACCTGAATCTGATCATTGTTCATCTTGCTACTTTACCTTCTTTTTCTACCAATTTTTCCCGCCCGAAGGCGAGGTTGAATTTATTTCTGCGAAGTTAAGAAAATTTTGCGTAACATTTTGCCATGTTTTTCCTTTTAATGTCTAATTGAATCGCGAAAGTGCCTTATTGCGGCAAAATGAAAGCAATACGCGTCGTTTTGTCAGTTAAAAAAGATATGGCATCTGATACGTAGAAAAATTTTCGGATATGTTTATACGTTATTTTCTGTAGAAAAGCAGTAATTTAGTGACATAAATTAAATAACAATGGAAATGAAGGAAAATTTGCGGCGAAATGAGCCGATAAATTTTGAAAATATCTCTGGCAAGGAGCTGGTGGAGGCAGTGAAAAAGGCGATTGCCCGACATAAGATTGAGATAGCTAAGATAGCGGAAAGCACTGAAACTCCGAATTTTGACAATACGATAGCAGCGCTCGAACGCTCCGGCGAAGGTCTTGATTCTGCCATCTTGATGCTTTCTAATCTTGAAAGTGCGCTGGGAGCAGACGATCTGATGACTGCCATGACTGAGATAACACCTTTGCTTTCAGAGCATAGTGCAGATATTTTGCTTGATGAGCGCTTGTGGAAGCGAGTGAATGCAGTGAAGGAGAATCCCGGGCGCGAGCTTACGCAAGAGGAGCGCCGGCTGCTTGAAGAGACCTGGCGTGATTTTGCAGAGTCAGGAGCTGAACTCGACGATGAAAGGAAAAAGAGATATAGAGAGATAACTTCGCGCATTTCGCAGTTGAGCGTGCGTTTCGGTCAGAATGTGGCCAACGACATGAAGAGCGAATCCAGAAAACTCTGGCTGAATGAGAATCAGCTTGAAGGTCTGCCCGAAGATATTAAGACTGCGGCAGCGGCTGAGGCATCGGCTGTCGGCAGGGAAGGAGAGTGGCTGTTTACAGTGTTTTATCCCAGCTATGCTCCCTTTATGAAATTTCAGGCAGACAGGAGTCTGAGGGAGGCGCTCTACAGAATGTATGCTACCCGAAATGTGGGCGGTGAGCTGGATAATACAGCTATCATGGTCGAGATTGCAAATCTCAGGCTCGAGCTTGCCCGTCTTTTCGGATACCCGACCTACGCCGACTATTCTCTACGCCGGAGCATGGCGGGTTCGCGCAGGGCAGTGATGGATCTTCTGGAGTCTCTCAGGAATGGCTATACTGAAGCGATGAAAGCAGAGATTACCGAAATTGAGGCTTTCGCACGCAAAACAGAAGGTGATGATTTCAAGCTTATGCCCTGGGACTATTCCTATTGGTCGAATAAGCTTAAGGAGGCTTCCTATAGCTTCAACGACAATGATCTGAAGCCTTACTTTGAGCTTGAAAGCACGATAGGAGGAGTTATGGGTCTGGCTACCCGTCTTTATGGTTACTCCTTCCGACTTCTTCCTGATGCCCCAAAATACCATGCTGATGTAAAGGTATTTGAGGTGACAGACCGTAATGGCGAGCTCATAGGCTTGCTTTACGCCGATTTCTTTAACCGCGAAGGAAAGTCGCCGGGTGCATGGATGACCGAGTATCGGCAGGAGAGTCGCGATGCCGATGGCCTGAAAACGGTGCCGGCGGTTTCAATCGTATGCAATTTTACGAAGCCTACTGGAGCGAATCCGGTGCTTCTCACTGCGGCGGAGGTAGAAACCTTTCTTCATGAGTTCGGACATGCTCTTCATGGGCTCAGCGCCGATACGGTGTTCGCATCATTGAGCGGAACGAATGTGAGAAGGGATTTCGTGGAACTCTTCTCCCAGTTTAACGAAAACTTCCTGACCCGTAAGGAATGGCTCGACGGATTTGCCCGCCACTATATAACAGGCGAACCGATCCCGCAGGAGCTTCTTGACCGTTTTATAGCATCATCGCGTTTCGGAGCCGCTTACGCCTGTATGAGGCAGCTCGGTTTCGGTTTTCTTGATATGGCGTACCATTCCATCAATGCTCCGATTTCCGCTGAGGCTTCCGAAGCATTCGAGGCGAAAGCCACCGAATCGGTAAAGGTATTTGATCCGGAGCCCGGTTGCCTTACCGGAGCTGCATTCGGACATATATTCTCAGGAGGTTATGCCGCTGGCTATTATGGCTATAAATGGAGCGAGGTGCTCGATGCCGACGCGTTCGCTGCCTTTGAGGAGGAGGGTCTCTTTAATCCGCAGACAGCAGAGCGTTTCCGCAAGATTATGACTCTGGGCAACACGGTGCCACCTCAGGATCTATATCGGGAATTCAGGGGGCGCGACGCCAACATCGACGCGCTCTTGAGGCGAGACGGAATCAGAAAGTGACGCCGAAGCGAAGTTGGGCATAATCTACATGCTCAATTTCCATTCCTGCCCAGAGCCGCTGCTCCTCATCGAGCCGGAAATATCCGTAAGAAAGGATAATATGGCTCTTGAATTTTGCTGACATTGCGAGATTGATACCCACGCCGAGGCTACAGTTGAACCCTCGGCGTGTTCCTGTCTCGCCGATACTGTTGAAGCTGTAGCCGGCCTTCACATTCAGGAAAAACAATGAAGGGGCTGATCGGAACGATGACCTGAACACGGCATATACGGGAATCATGTTGTTGCCGTTGCCGAAAGCGCGGTGCACACCGGCACCTACTCCGGCGAGCTGAATGAAGCTGTTCTTATAACCAAGCACCGCCTCGGCATCGAAGGTAGACATATCATTTCCGCGAAGGTCGATGGAGCTGCCTATATCAGCGCCCCACGTGAAATGACTTGTCCAAAGCGGTTTATCATTCTTCCCCAGCATGCTTTCGCCCGGCTTTCGGGTGAAGCGGTCATACTTCTTATCGGCTGCAACCTGTCCCGAAGCGGGCATAATAAAAGCTCCTGCCAATGCCGTAATCATTAGAACACGGCACAGGCAGGAACCTATTTCTCTGAATCTCAACATCGGAGAGCTCTATTCGCCAAGATAGCTCTTCAGCAGTTTGCTTTTCTGACCCTTGAGGCGGCGTATTGCTTTCTCCTTGATCTGGCGTACCCTTTCTCGAGTGAGATCGAATTTAGCTCCGATCTCTTCAAGAGTCATCTCCTGGCAACCGATTCCGAAGAACATCTTCAGAATTTCGCGCTCACGGTCGTAAAGCTGCTTCAGGGCGCGATCCACCTCTTTCGAGAGAGACTCCTGATTAAGCGAGGCATCGGCCATCGGACTATCATCATTGGGAAGCACGTCAAGCAGCGAATTGTCTTCGCCTTCTACGAAGGGCGCATCGACTGAGATATGGCGTCCGGAGACCTTGAGGGTATCAGACACCTTGTCGACAGGTATATCAAGCCGTTCGGCGAGTTCCTCAGCTGACGGGCGGCGCTCATTTTCCTGCTCGAATTTAGATAGTTCCTTGCTTATCTTATTGAGCGAGCCTACCTGATTGAGCGGCAGGCGCACAATGCGCGATTGCTCAGCCAGAGCCTGCAGAATCGACTGGCGGATCCACCATACAGCGTAGCTGATGAATTTGAATCCTCGCGTTTCATCAAATTTCTGGGCTGCCCTGATCAGTCCGAGGTTGCCCTCATTAATTAGATCGGGAAGACTTAAACCCTGATTCTGATATTGCTTGGCCACGGAGACCACGAAACGCAGGTTGGCGCGAACCAGTTTTTCAAGGGCTGCGGAGTCTCCTTTCTTTATTCTTTGAGCCAGTTCTACCTCTTCGCTTACCGTGATAAGCTCTTCACGACCTATCTCCTGAAGATACTTGTCAAGTGAGGCACTTTCCCTGTTGGTTATTGATTTGGTTATCTTTAACTGTCGCATATCAGCTCTCCAAAAAATTGTTGCAAAGGTAGTGGAAATATTCCATCTATGCAATGTTATAGCCGGAGTTCACCAACCCCGGCTATAATTAAACAACGGTAGTATTGTTTTTGTTCTCTTAATCCTGAGCAAGATTTACTGCATAGTAATATTTCTTGCCTGTAGGATAGATTCCGGTAAGGAACATTACCTTGTCGCCGGAAGAATCGCGCATGATCGCATTGTAGACTGCCTCTACATCGTCGGCGCTATCTACGCGCTGACCGTTGATCTCGGTGATGATGAAGCCATCTTTCACTCCTGCATCGCGGAAAGCACCGTTCTTGATACCGCTGACCTGCACACCATTGCTCAGACCGAGGTGCTGCTTGGTTTCAGAAGTCAGTTTCATGAAGGCACAGCCGATTTCGCTGAATTCGCCTTTTTTGGTGATCGAGGTATTGCCCTCGGCATTGCGCACGGTGCCGCTCTTGGTTACCTTCTTATTGTCGCGCCAGTAGGTCACGGATACCTGGTCGCCAGGGCGGAACTTGCTGAGCTGCTCCACGAGGTTAGCAAAATTGTGCACTTCCACGCCATTGATTGCGGTAATCACATCGTCGGTCTGCAGGCCGAGTTCTTTAGCGAGACTGCGGTCGGTGACTTCACCAACCACTACACCCGACTTAACGGCTGTAATACCGATCTCTTTAGCTTTCTCTGCGTCGAGATCCATTACACGACAGCCGAGTACGCCGCGCTGCACGGTACCGAACTGCTTGAGGTCGGTCATCACCTTCTTGACGATAGTGGTCGGGATCGCGAAGGAGAAGCCCGAATAGCTGCCGGTGTTGCTATAGATAGCGGAGTTGATGCCGATCAGCTCACCGCGGAGATTCACGAGCGCACCGCCCGAGTTGCCCGGGTTGAGAGCTGCGTCGGTCTGGATAAATGACTCTACATGCACTCCAGATTTGTTGGGAGAGTTCTGACCGAGGTTACGACCCTTGGCGCTGACAATTCCGGCGGTCACGGTTGAGGTGAAGCCAAACGGATTGCCTACGGCGAGAACCCATTCGCCAACTTTTACGGTTTCGCTATCACCGAAGGAGATCGGGGCGAGACCAGAGGCGTTGATCTTGATGAGGGCGAGATCAGAGGCTTCGTCGGTACCTATCACGCGTGCATCATAAGTACTGTTATCATTGAGAAGCACTTCCAGACGCTCCGCTCCATCTACCACATGATTGTTGGTCACGATGTATCCGTCTTCGCTGATGATCACTCCGCTACCCAGACCGCTCTGCACCTGATCGCCTTTCTTCTGCTGACGCTTGGGCTGCTCCTGACGGGGCTGCCGACCCTGACCGGGACCGAAGAAGAAGTCGAACATATCAAACGGATTGCCGTAGCCGCCTTGACCCCCGTAGGGATTGCTGCGTTGGGATACGAAGCTCTTTATGCAGACCACTGCATTTACGGTCTTCTCTGCCGCTTCGGTGAAGTCGGTTTCAAATGCGGGCATTTTCTGTGCAGTGCGCACAAAGCTATTTTTTTCAGCTGAGGGCACCTGATACTCTTGGGTTAGCTGAGCTTCCGGAGCCTGCGATACCATATTGGCTCTCCAGGTTCCGGTAGCAGTGGCACCAATCACGCCAGCACCAATCATGAGGGCGGCGTAGGCCAGGATTCTTAAACGCTTTTTGTTCATTGTAATCATGGTGTTAAGTTATACCTCCATGCAAGGTTGAAAACCTTTTCGTTAATTTAACTTATTTAATTCTGGTGCAAAGATAATGCAGTATTACCCAAAATCCGCGGCCGAACCCTCACATTTAAGCATATTTAAGGGCTTAAGGCTCCGTTGGTAAAAAACTATGTAAAAAAGTTTATTGATTTTTAGGTTTTGCGATAGCGGTGTGCTAAATTTGCAACTGTAAACTATCATTGCTCATTGTTTAGATTCCTAAACCCATGAATGGTTTAATGCCGAAACGCCTCTTGCCGTTGATTTGTGTCTCCGCCTTGCTGTTGGTGGGGTGTAAGAGTCATGGACCAAAGAATGAAGCTCCGATGGCTCCTGATGTAGTGATGGTCAAGAAGTTGAAGAAGCCTGACCATATCCATAAGAAGGTGGCCGATGAAGCTATGACCTGGCTTGGCACTCCTTATGCCTATGCTAAGTCGGAAAAGGGTGTAGGCACTGATTGTTCCGGCATGGTCCTTATGGTGTATCTTGATGTAACCGGCACAAAACTACCGCGAAACTCGGCTCAGCAAGCTGATTTCTGCAAGAGTCTCAACAGAGAGGAGGTAGAGATAGGCGATCTGGTGTTCTTTGCCACGGGGAAGGATCTATCACGCGTGTCTCACGTCGGGATAATGCTTGATGCGGAATCGTTTATCCACGCTTCTTCAAGCAAAGGAGTGGTGATTTCAAAAATCAACACTCCTTACTATACGAGCCGGTTCATTAAGTTCGGTAGGGTAGCCTCCGGCAACCACGCCTACAATAAGTAAGTCAGAGTCAGCGGACTATCCGAAAATCGCTTCGTGCACACCAAGAACCGTAGCATCAGCGTCAGTCTGGTCTACTACGAAAGAGATCATGGTCTCTGATCCTCCGGTGGCACGCTCGATCACCTTCAGGCCTTTCTCAATGATACTGTTGCCGATCTTCAGGCCAAGGTCTGGCGTACGGCGAAGATTCTCTCCTACAACAGCCACGGTAGCAAGATTTTCTATCAGTTCTACCCCTTTTAACTGCGAGGAGGATAGCTCTGGAGCAAATTCATTTTCAAGAGCTTCGCAAGCCGGTATGCCATCAGCCCCATTTACCACGAGGCTAAAGCTGTCACCCCGCTGCGGAGCTACAAGAAGCACGTTTACCCCCTGACGCGAAAGCGCTTTGTAGATTCGGTTCTTAATATCTGAATCATCGCTTTGAGCGCTTCCCGCAACTCTGATCAACGCGCAGCCTTTTAGCGCTGTCACACCTTTTGCCGGAAGATTATCGGTGCATTCGTCGGTTATCAGGGTGCCTGGAGCTTCGGGGTGGAAGGTATTGAGGATCTTGATAGGTATGTTTTTATGAAATACCGGATAGATCGTAGGAGGATAGATCACCTTTGCTCCGAATGTGCAGAGCTGCATACTCTCTACAAAGGTCATCTTGTCGAGCACCATAGCCGTTTTCACAATTCTTGGATCGGCGGTCATGAAACCGTCAACGTCAGTCCAGATTTCCAGCTCCTCCGCTCCGAGTGATGCCGCAATCAGAGCCGCAGTGTAGTCGCTTCCTCCTCTTCCGAGATTCGTGATATCGTTATTGTCGCGGTCTCGCGATATAAAACCTCCGCAAACGGCTATCTTATAGTCCTCCTTACCGAAGTTTTCTTTGATAAGCTTATCCGTAAGCTCCACATCAGCAATGTTCTTGCCATGCCAACGCTCTGTCTTGATAATCGACGGGGAATCGAAATGACGGGCATCGCTGATCATGCGGCTCACTATCACGGAAGAGATTCTCTCGCCGAAGCTCACTATTGAGTCGAGCGTACGGTCAGAAAGTTCTTCAAGAAGAGAAACTCCCTTATACAGATCGCCCAGCTTCCTGAGCAGTTCGCTGATTACTGGTTCCGTCTCCTTATATGCTTCAGCGGTAAGAACTCCTGCGGCGGTAGCATGATGCCTGTCGCAGATTGCCCTGAATGCTTCCTCATAGGAATCCCCGCCTTCTTTAGCCTGCTTCGCCGTTGCGATTAGTTTATCGGTGATTCCACCGAGTGCCGATACTACCACAACGGCCGGGCCCTCAAGGCCTTCTACTATTTTTTTGACATTTCCAAGGCTTTCCACTGTACCTACGGAAGTGCCACCGAATTTCAGTACTTTCATATCCCTATTGAATCACTTCTCATTTAGATGCAATGAAATCATTGTAAGCTTTCAATGCATCGGTTGGGCGCCACTGTGTGTTGAAGGCACCTTTCTTATAGTCGTTCCACCTGCTGTTGCACTGAGGCTCCCAATAAAGCACGCCAAGCATTCTGTCGCCGGCAATCTTTTCCGAAAGCCCGAAGCAGCGGGTAAGAAAGTCGCGACATTCCGTAACATAGCTTTCACCCATTCCTACCTCAACAAGCATAACATCACGATCAAATTTCTGAATCAGCTTTTTCATGTTGGCCTCAGTCTGGGAAACGAAGCTGATGTAATCATTCTTTTCAGGATAGAGCGAAAGACCAATCACGTCGAAAGAAGCACCGTTGTCGGCCAGAATGCTGTAAAGCCATTCCAGATGGTCGTAGTCCTGAGCTCGATCCACATGTGCTATCACCTTTGAGTCAGGAAATACCGATTTCACGGCCTCATATCCGGCCTTGAAGAGCCGGGCAAAGTTTTTGGGATTGGTGCTTGCTTTTCCGAGAGGCCAAAGCATTCCGTCGCTTGTCTCGTTGCCAACCTGAATCCATTTGGGTTCTATACCGTTATCTTTCAGCTCCTGGCAGGTAGCCCCCGTATATTCGGCTACCTTTTGCACCAGCGCATCGATACCAAGATCTTTCCATTGCGCAGGAGTAGTCTGCTTGCTCGGGTCGGCCCAGTCATCGCTATAGTGAAAATCGATCATCAGATCAATTCCGAGTGCCTTGGCTCTGAGGCATTTGGCTACCACATCTTTCGTGGAGCAGTATTTATTGGCGGGATTGACCCATACGCGGAATCGGAAGGCATTGAAGCCTAATGATTTAAGGATCTTCATGCAGTCTTCCTGCGTACCATCGTAATTATGAAACTTAATTCCGTCAGCTTCCATCTCGGTGAGCCACGATATATCGCCGCCCATAGCGATAGATACCTTGTTTTCTTCGTTGCCGCTACCGCCGCCGTTATCTTCACCTTCCTGCTCATTTCCCGGTTTGTCGGGAGTAGCAGGGGAGTCGCTGCCACAACTCGTAAGGCTGCCAGCAAATATAAGTGATGAAAGGAGAACTTTCAGAAAAGATTTAGCTTTCATTTGTAGTCAAAGCGTTTTAATATTGGTGAATAGGCATCGATCCGACGATCGCGGAAGAAAGGCCACCAGCGTCGGACCTCTTCCGAACGGGTTAAGGATACATCAACTACCTCTTCGGCAAATTTCTCTTCGGGTGCGCCCAGAAGAATCTCTCCCTGAGGACCAGCCACGAAAGAAGAGCCCCAGAAATCTATGCCTGATGTCTGGCCTGAAGGGTCTTCTTCAAATCCGGTGCGGTTCACGCTTACGACCGGAATTCCGTTTGCAACCGCATGGGCGCGCTGGATTGTGATCCAGGCTTCACGCTGGCGTTTGCGTTCGTCGCGGTCGTCATCAGGATTCCACCCTATGGCGGTAGGATAAATCAGCATTTCCGCTCCACGCAAAGCCATGATGCGCGCAGCCTCCGGATACCACTGATCCCAGCATACAAGCACTCCGAGGCGTCCTATACTGGTATCGATCGGTTCGAATCCGAGATCGCCCGGAGCGAAATGAAATTTTTCGTAGAAGCCCGGATCGTCTGGAATGTGCATTTTCCTGTAGGTACCGGCTACGCTTCCATCAGAATCGAACACGACCGCCGTGTTATGGTAAAGGCCCGGAGCCCTGCGTTCAAATGAACTGGCCACCACTACTGCTTTGGCGGAAGCCGCGGCATCGCCGTAGGTATCAGTGAAATCTCCCGGCAGATCTACCGCAAGATCAAAGTTATCAACATCTTCTGTCTGGCAGAAATAGAGCGAATCGTGGAGCTCGGGAAGAACTATCAGACGGGCTCCTTCCGCTGCCAGATTCTCAATCGCGGCAATATTTTTTCTGCGGTTGGTAGCTATATCTTCACTATAGCATTCCTGAGCTATTCCTATTCTGATATGGTCTGGCTTCATAGTAGATTGGTATTGATAGTTCCGCGACCCAGCTGCATGGTGGCGCAATGGAGCGAACCGTGTTGCACGATGAGTGGCTGGCAATCTATTCCCTCTATCGGGAGCTCGTTTTTGAAAGCTTTTTTAATCAGCTCTTTAGCACGATCGTCATTAATCCTTTGTCCGTAAGTGGGCATATAGATGGCGCGTGGGGTTACGAGATAGTTGGCATACGTAGCTGGCAACCGGTTCCCTTCTGAATCGTGGATAGGGTCAGGCAAAGGCAAGGAAATCAGATTGTAGGGCTCTCCGTCAGGCCTGCGCAGACTCCGAATCTGCTCTTCCATCTTTGAAAGCTCCTCATATTGGGAATCGGTTTTATTTGCCTGGACATAAATCAGCACTCCATCGGGACATAGGCGAGCGAGCGTGTCGATATGCGAATCCGTATCATCACCTTCAAGGGCTCCATAGTCGAGCCACAACACGCGCTTAGCTCCAAGCCGCTCTTTCAGAATCTCCTCCAGTTCCGGTTTCGTTTTTCCTCCATTGCGGTTTGGAGAGCAGAGACACCTTGAGGTGGTCAGTATCGTACCTTCGCCATCGGATTCAATCGATCCTCCTTCAAGCACGAAATCACGGTTGTTGCGATAGGATCCGGGAGCGAAATAACCGTTCTTATCCAGATTCAGATTTACAAGATTATCTCTGTCAGAAGCAAATTTCAGACCCCAGCCGTTGAAACCGAAATCAAGAGCATTCTTGCCATCTGCTGTCTCTATTGAAAACGGACCATAGTCGCGTGTCCAGGTGTCATTATAAGAGGCTTCGATGAGAGTAATTTCCCGGGCTGTTCCTTCACCCAGCACTTTTATGGCATAGGATTTCGACGGGCATAGCAGAATCACCTTCTCTTTATGGCGCACCATCGCTTCGATCAGACTCCTGTAGGTAGCATGAACCTGATCGATAATTGGTACCCAATCAGTCTCTTCATGAGGAAGTGCGAGCAAAATGGCATCATGCGCTTCCCATTCGGCCATTAGTCTTTTTTGTAGTTCCGCTGCCATAGTGGTGCAAAATTACAAAAAAATCTACTGCTGACCTCGACGCAGTTAGGGCAGTAGAGAAATCTCTTCAGTGATAATACGACAAAGCCTGGGGCAGCGGCGTAGTTCCGTGGCAGGGCTAACCAAAATATTCGACTGACTCGG
>CANRPJ010000020.1 GCA_947632485.1 uncultured Muribaculaceae bacterium | reverse complement strand
CAGCCTTTTGCTAATCCGTTTATTTGCTTGCATTTAATTTTATCCCCGTTTTTCCCGTTTTATATCGCGGAGAATTACAAAATTTTCTTGAGAACGACTCATTTATAATTTCTAACCTCCACATTAAGAGTAGGTTTTTCGAGTTTGTGTCTTTCAAATAAAATTATTTATCTCTACACTTTATCCTTGTAACCAATTTTCAGAAAAAGCCCATGGAATGGGCTTCTGACGGTAACCGCGGGTGCAAACCCGTGGAAATACGCCGCCCATAACCGCAAACCCACAGCGTGGGTGCTTCATTAGCAACTCCCACATAGTTGGTCTCTCCTCCAAAGCTCGAGGTAGAAGGTAGATACCGCTCCCGAAGACCGCGTTTGTAGTAAGCCTCACGCTCGCAGCTCAGCTGCCCAGCGCGTCGTAGACTTCGGCGGTACGGGCGGCTATGGAATCCCAGTCATAGCGGCGCATATCATATTGGCGGCGGGAAGCACTATTCAGTTTGCGCCGTAGAGCTTCCCTGAGGGCTCCCGGATCCGAAAGACTGAAGAAATCGCCCTCCTCAAGCTCAGGAAGCTGGTTAGCCTCTATATCGCTCACAAGCACATCTATACCTGCCGACATAGCTTCGAGCAAGGAGATGGGAAGGCCTTCATGAGCCGACGGCAACACAAACAGTCCCGCCCCGCGCAGCAGAGCGGCAAGACGGGCGCCTTTTACATAGCCTGTTAGAATTGCACCCGCCTCCCTGGCCTTTCTCTTCAGACTCTCGGAGTAGGAGGAGTCGTGGTCGGCATCACCGGCAAGCACCAGCTTCCACCCCTCCGGCTTTAGCTCAGAAAACGCCTCAACGAGAAGATGAAAGTTCTTCTCTTCCACAAACCGGCCGAGCCCAAGCACATAGCGCCCCTCTTCAAGCCCGAGCTCCCGGAGATAATTCTGCGCTCCTGAATCCTCCGGCAGTTCCACCCCGTTGGGAATCAAGACCGAATCGCGGCCGTAATGCTCCTCCAAGTACATCTGGATCCGGGGAGATATGGATATAATTTCGTGAGCCACGCGGCAACTCCAGATCTCACCCAGATGGAGCGCCGCTCTCGCAAGCCTACCCCATTTTGCCCTTTCATAGTCGGGACCGTGGTTTGTCACTATTACCCTCATACCCAGCAGCCTGGCCAGAGGAGAAGCTAAGGCGGGCCCAATGCCGTGGATATGCACAAGATCTGCTCCTGCACGCCGCGCCGCCACCACGGCAGCCAGCGAATGCCAGATCGCCTCAAGACTCTTCTTCCGGGGACACCACAAATCCTTGAGCACCACACCCTTCCAGGAGGTAATGCCGTCGCCTACATAGGCCTTACGCCGTAAAATCAATATCTCATAGCCCATGGCGGCAAGACGCGGATAAAGAGCCTCGCAGTGGCTCTCCACGCCACCGGCCACACCGGGCACTCCCCTGGTGCCTACCACCGCCACCTTCAGCGCTCTCATCGCCTCACCTCCTCTATAATAGCCACCATGCTCCGGCTGAAACTGTCTGGCGAATGCCGTCGGCGTGCCATTTCGCTGATCTTCAGGCGGTCAAATGAACCGGAATCCACAGTGCGCAGAATTTCTGCCAGCCGGGCGGTATTGCCGGGTTCGAACATTATCCCGCTTCCCTCATCGAGAAGCTCGGGAATTCCGCCGGCCTTACTCCCGATTACCGGAGTTCCCGAACAAAGCGCCTCCATCACCACAAGAGGATTATTCTCAGGCCATTCGGAGGGCACTACTACGGCTTTAGCGCGCCTCATCTGCGCAGCTACCTGCTGCTGGCTCAAAGAGCCGGTGAACTCAATATCCGGAAAACCCGCATTAGCACGCTTCATACCTTGGAGGAGAGCTCCATCACCTACTATCTTAAGCGTCACGCCCGCTTCCCTCACTGCCTTAAGCAACGTATCAACCCCTTTCTCCGGCGAAATTCGCCCCGCATACAGGAAATAGTCTTCCGCATCGGTACTCGGATCAGCATCGAGAAATTCCGGGCCTACACAGTTACCAACAACCCGGACGCGATCCTCAGGGAATCCGCCACGCACCATCACGTCAGCCATATAGCTGCTCGGGGCCACGAAAAGATCCGTAAAGTCAATCAGTCGGCTCCGGTTCCACCTCATCGCCTCCAGCACCCCCATAGCACTCTTTGAGAGGCTTCCGTGAAGGCATCGGTGGCGCACAAGGCCGAGCGGATTGCGGCTGCACTCCCGGCACCCCTCTCCCATAGGAAAACTATAAGCCCCGCATAGCAGCTTATAGTCATGGAGCGTCCAGACCACCCGGATACCACGCTCATGAGCCATCTCCCCCACCAAGGGAGATAGATAGGAATGAACGTTGTGGAGATGCACCACGTCGGGCCGGAACTCATCTAAAGCCTGCCTGACCGCGCGCCTTACGGAGCCGAGACCGAGGGTTCGGAGCGCCATACGCGCTGGCGACGAGAAGCTTACCTCCGGAGCTAAAAAAGCCGTAGCCGGCAGATTGCAGTTGCGGGGGTGATCCATGGCCAGCACAGCCACCTCATAGCCGGCGCTTTTATATGCCTCCACGCAGCGGCGCGCCACGATCTCGGCGCCGCCGCGGTCATAATAGAACTTACTGGCTACCAATATTCTCACGACGCAACCTCCTTCCCGGCCTGCATCACCTCCGGCCAGTGGCCTGAGAGATACGCATAGACCACAAACATCATCGTGAAGGGCAGATTCATGAAGGTTGCTCCATAAATCACACTCAATGCCAGATTCGCCCAGAGATACACCTGAAACCGCGTCTGCCTTCCCGCCAGATGGCCAAATCCTCGAAAAAGCACTAAGAAAAAGGCCAGTACCCACAGAATACCGGGCACTCCGAGCTCAACGATCCAGACCATTCCCATCATCTTGGTGCCATCTATGAGCCAGTCGTAGTCGCGATAGAAACGCGTGCTGTCGAGCACGGTTCCTCCTTTGAACTGTCCAACCCCGAAGCCGCTCCACACAGATCCGGAATGGCGCTCCATGATGAGCGGAACGGCTGCAAACTTCAATCCCCGGGCAAGATCGGTCTCTCCCCCATCGCTGCGCTCCATAATATCGTTGTCGGCCAGCAACTCTATCATGTTGAGTGCCAGATCATCACCCATCAGATATAATTCCATGGCATCTCTGGAAAGAAATTCCGTGGAATTTGTGCTCTTGAAATAGAGCCAGCCGCCTCCTGCTATAATGGCGGCAAACAGGGGAGCGAGCAAGGCGAGACGCTTTCCATACCCCTTGGTGACGGGCACAAGCAGAAACAGATACACCGGCAGCAGCACGAGCGATACCTTGGTCTCATTCAAGAATGTAGGCAGCAGAAGAGCGAGCAGCAGCCAGTTGCTACCGAGGTTCTTAAGATAGTTCCATTCCGGGTTCCATCGCCTCAGCATCAGATAGAAGGAACCGGCATACACCAGCATCGACACCACGCCGCTCATGTTGTTGCCGAGCGAGCCGCCCCCATGATCGCCGATGCCATAGCGTAAAGCCTCCTCTACCAGACAGGGAGCCTGAAGGCAGAGAAACCAGAACACGCTTCGGTCGAACCAATAGATGAAAGCCCGGCGGCGCTCCTCAGTGGCCCAGAGATAGCGCATCAGCGGGAGCATCAGCAGCATAGGCAGCCAGGTGCGGCTGCCGTTGACCCATTGCATCAGGCTCCCGCTATTGGCAAAGACAGTGGACCATACAAAAATCGCCAGATACGACCCAAATAGCACCCAGTCAGCCTTATCCCGGAGAAGCCATATACCCAAAGCCATGACCACGGCATCGCCGGCAAGCTGCAGATAAGAGCCCACCGAAAGATATAGCTCCTCGCTCACCTCCTGAACCAGATATGGGAGCACGGCCATCGCCCAGAAGACTGAGAAAAAGGCCGCGAGCACCATTTTTGGCTTCGACGGTGCCCAAGTTTCCAACCTCGTCAGGGTCAGAGAGTTCATAGGCTGCTGCGTGATGAAGATGAGCCAACGGAAACGGATAAGCGCCTCACCACCTCATAAGCCAGCAGAATGCCTGCCAGAAAGGCACCGCCGAACACGAGCCACTTTTTCGGACTCTTCGGTTTCACGGGAGTGAAGGCCCGGTCGATGGTCTGCACCACCGGCACATCTTTCTGCACTTTGAGCGCAGCCTGCTCCCGGCGCTGAAGGAGATAGGCATAAACGGTGCTTTTCACCTTCTGGTCGCGAGTCATATCGATCAGCTCTTTCTCAATCATAGGCGCCTGAGAAATCCGCGCATCGGCCTGATCCGAAACCTTATCAATACTCTTTATGGCACCATCGGCGGCCATAAGATGGGAGCGCACGGTGGCGATCATCGTGCTGCGTATGGCGTCCATCTGGCTGTTGGCGACCTCAAGAGCTTTCGTGCTGCCCTTCAGGCCTGCAGCGAGCTTCATGCGCTGCATGGCAAGCTCATTGTAGGCCTCGATAGGCTCACCAGGCATATCTACCGTGAAAGGAATAGCCGAATAGCGGTTCTCCGGATTCTCCATAAAGTCGAGAATCAGCCGGAAGAGTGCCGATTTCGTTTCGAGTTCCACCCGGTTCTCTTCTCCGGCAACCTTCAGCTTATAGATATATTCCGCTTCCGCAGCAGGATCTACAATATTATGTTTCGTTTTGAAAGCCTCGATCTCGGTATCCGTGGCCAACAGATCGGCATAGGTCTGCTCCAGCCTGGCGTCCAGATATTTCAGATTCTGCTCCGCCTTCTGGCGGTCCCAGCCCAATGTGTTCTCGATATACACATCAATCACGGCGTTCACAATAGCCTCTGCCATAGCGATATTCGCCTCGTCAATACCGATCCATACGATGTCGGATTTCTTCGACTCGGTGTTCATATCCAGATCCTTGCGGAGCTGAAGGGCCACACCCAGAGGTGATTCCACCAGAGCCTTGAAATGCATGGGCTCTGAAGGGCTGAAAAACCCGGTGGTATCAACACTGAAAATTCCAATGGGAGTTCTCACGGAAGCGGGAAAGGAATGCAACACTTTCTCCGCCACCGTCTTACCATTCTGCTTAGCCTTCAGTTTCCATTCCGTAGCCTTGCCGGAGATGGAAAATGCTGTAGTGGTTCTCAAAGTGTCGAGCACCGATACGGGAAGCTCTATCCGGAAAGGTGAATCCTTATAATAGAGCACCTTCCTGCTCAGCAGTCCGGGCTTGTCATAGGCTGAAAACCAGATACCTGTACGCATCACGACCTCTTTAAGAGCCGCCGCGGAGGTCATGCGGAAAATCTCGTCGTCGGTATTTTTCGATCCTCCGCCGCCAAGGGAAAATGTTGACATCAGCGCACCCAGCTGCCCCGAAATACCTCCCTTGTCGCTCTCCTCCTCATTGATAGCAATGGCACCGCTCACCTCAAAAACAGGCGATTTTATCTTCACATACAGGGCGCCGAGGCCAAGCATGACACCGACCGATATCAGATAGATCCACCAGTATTTGATGGCCAGCGCAAGAGCGCGACCAATACGCAGTCTGTCGTCACCCGGGAAATCGAACTTTTTCATATCAAAGAACCAATGCTATGATAAGCGATGCCACCACCGAGCAGGCACTGATTATGGCTGATACCACACTGACCTTAAAGGAGTTGTTCTGATTATAATCCGCGGCGCCCTTCCTCGCATCGGTAGGGCTTACGTAAATCACATCGTTCTGCTTGAGGTAGTAGTAAGGGCTGGTCACAATCTGCGAATCGTTAAGATTGAGCTTATGGTAAGCGGCCTTGCCGTTTTCCTCCCGGATCACCACCACATCGTCGCGTCGGCCATACATCGTAAGGTCGCCCGCATCAGCAAGAGCATCGAGCACGGTTACGCGCTCCCTGTCCATCAGAAAACTACCCGGTCGCGCCACCTCACCCAGCACCCTGATCTTGAAATTCACGAGCGATACGGTCACGATCGGAGCCTCAACATCTTCTGCAATCCGCTGCGTAAGGTATTCAGCCACCTGGCCGGTGGTCTGCCCTCCTACATGGATACGGCCCAGCACCGGGAAATCGATATCTCCGTCCTTAGCCACGCGGTAGGTCTGCTGCTGGATAGTAGCAGTACTGGTAGCCACATTGTTCATGCCAATAGGCTGAATGAGCGGACGCAAATAAATCGCTACAGCCTCAGGCACTTCAGCCGTGACCTGAATCAGCAGCTCGTCGTCAGGTTCAATCAGAATCTGCCTCTGCTCAACCGGAAGCGCCGCAGCCTGCTCTTCAGCCGGGAGATTGTCGAAATATGCCAGCCGGGTCGACTTGCAGCCACACATCAGCACAGCAGCTCCGGCCAAGATCATCGCTTTTCTTAACAAGTTCATGACATCAGGGGCGGCACAATCTGTTATCCAATGCCGCTAACTCTCTAACGCCGATGCTACAGATTTATTTTGCGGTTCTGCGGTTTTATGGCCTCAACACATACCAGCGCGTAGGCTCGAAGCGAGGCAGCGCAGCGAGACGCACGTCGGCCGAGCGGTCGGCAACAGTATCTTCAGCTCCGCCTACGGTGAGCCCGGCAGCCATCAAGGCGCGCCGCGAAGCATCGAGCGCGAGCTCGGGGGTGTTGTTATCCTGCGAGAGATGGCAGAGCCATACCTCGCGAAGACGCTTCGAGGCCAACTGGCGCAGATAGGTAGCGGTGGCCACATTATCCATGTGGCCGTTGGCGGTTCGGATCCTCGCCTTGAGGTATTCCGGATAGCGGCCGTGCTCAAGCATATCAGCGTCATAATTACTCTCGATCACAAGATAATCGGCCTGACGCATATAATGGTCAGCGCGCTCCGAGATGCTCCCCAGATCGGTAGCCACAACAAAGTTACGCCCCTGATAAGCCAGGGAGAAACCCATATTGTCTGTGCCGTCGTGAGGCACGTCGAACGCGGTAATCTCAAAACCGGCAAGCCTGAAAGGAATCTCCTTGAAGATCGACTCATGGTATTCCTTTATCCGCTTCGATATGTTGTGGCGCCTCAGCAGCCCGTTGAGCACGCGGGGCGTGCAGAAGAGACGCATGTGGCGGAAGGTACGCACCAGGGTATAGGCATAGCGGGTATGGTCGGCATGGTCGTGGGTAAGAAGAAGGCCCTTCACCTGATTCATTCTCACTCCGTTGGCAGCCAACACGGCCTCAACCTTATCTATCGCCACTCCGGCATCGATCACCAGTCCACCCTCTGAATTTCCGATATAGCAGCAGTTGCCGCTTGACCCTGAGCCAAACGATATGAAATTGATCGCCTTCTCACGCGGATCGGCAGCGGGAGCCGTCTCAACGGTCAAATCACTCTCATCGCCGGAGAAATCAAGAGCGTATTGCCCCGGCGCGTTATAGCGGTGCGCTCTGCTCATGGCCGCTGAATTATGAATACGGTTGGTTCCTTAGGCAACTGGCAACCAGCCCACCGGGCCGCCGGCAGCGTCTTCACGCTTTCCTTTACGGGATCCGTAAGAGCCGTAGCCACACATAGCAGAGTATCAGGCCTTAGCGCCTCCGAAGCTGCCGCAAGCATCTTAGAGTTGCGATAAGGGGTCTCGATAAATATGTGGGAGCTCCGGTCGCGCTCCGACAGGCGCTCAAGATCGCGCAATGCGCGGCGACGCGCCTCCTCATCGACAGGAAGATAGCCATGGAAAGCGAACTGCTGCCCGTTCATGCCCGAAGCCATAAGGGCGAGAAGAATGCTGGAAGGCCCGGTGAGGGGCACGACCCTGAGACCTTCTCTCTGGGCGGCCGCGGCAAGATCAGCACCCGGATCAGCCACCCCGGGGCACCCTGCCTCGCTCATCATGCCTACCGCCTCACCCTTGCGCAGGGGAGCCAGCATAGAGCTCACATCGGACAGAGGCGTATGCTCATTGAGCACCGCGAAACTCAGCGAATCGATATCAATTGACCGGTCGCAACGCTTAAGGAAGCGCCGGGCAGACCGCAGATCTTCAACTACGAAATGGCGAATCTCACGCAGCAACCTGAGAGCCCGCTCAGGAAGCACCTCGCGGGGGTCGGCATCGCTGATGCCAACGGGAAGCATGTAGAGCGCCGGTTCCGGAACTTCGCTCACTTCAGCTTCCATTCCACTCCCTGCTTCGTATCCTTAATATCGAAGCCCAGTTCAGCCATCTTGTTGCGGATCAGATCAGAGGTAGCCCAGTCTTTAGCAGCCTTGGCATTTCCGCGGATCTCCATCAGAAGATCAACCGCACCCTCAAACGGCGCCATTGATGCTCCACCGGCCTCTGAAGCCACTTTCACACCAAGCAGATCTACCAGGAACACATCGAAGAGATGACGCAGCTTCGACAGGTCTTCAGCTGAAAGCTTTATCTGGCCGTCGGCAGCCTGATTAATGTAGCGGCAGGCATCAAAAAGCGTAGCAATCACCATCGGCGTGTTCAGGTCATCGTCGAGCGCCTCGTAGCATCGGGTAGCGAAATCAGGCAGCTCCACACTCGATGCCTCGGCCGGCATAAGAGACTGCAGACGCCGATATCCGTCGAGCATTTTCTGCAGCGCTTTCTCAGCTCCCTGAAGCGCCTCGTTGCTGAAATCGACGGTGCTACGGTAGTGGGCCTGCAGAATGAAGAAGCGGATCACCATAGGCGAATATGCCTGAGTGAGAGCGGGGTGGCTACCGTCATAGAACTGTTCGAGTGTGATGAAATTGCCATAGCTCTTACCCATCTTCTTGCCGTTGATGGTTATCATATTGTTGTGGAGCCAATAGCGCACAGCCTCGTGTCCCTGCGCCGCCACACTCTGGGCGATCTCGCACTCGTGGTGCGGAAACATCAGGTCGAGACCTCCGCCGTGGATATCGAAGGTATCTCCAAGATATTTCTCTCCCATGGTGGAGCATTCGAGATGCCAGCCGGGGAAGCCTTCGCTCCAGGGGGAGGGCCAGTGCATGATATGCTCCGGCGAAGCCTTCTTCCAGAGGGCGAAATCGAGAGGATTGCGTTTCTCTTCCTGACCGTCGAGCGTCCGCGTTTCATTGCGGAGCTCGTCGATATTTCGGCCCGACAGCTTGCCATAATGGTGGTCGCGGTTGAATTTCTCCACATCGAAATAGACCGAACCGTTGCTCTCGTAGGCATAGCCGGCATCAAGAATTTTCTGCACGTAGGCTATCTGCTCGATCAGATGACCCGATGCGTGGGGCTCAATGCTCGGAGGAAGCACATTGAGAGCTTCCATATCTCTGTGATAGCGGTTGAGATAGAGCTGCACCACTTCCATCGGCTCGAGTTGCTCGAGACGAGCTTTCTTGGCGATCTTATCTTCGCCGGAATCGGCATCGTGCTCCAGATGGCCCACATCGGTAATATTGCGCACGTAGCGCACACGATAGCCGAGATGGCGGAGATAGCGGAAGAGCACATCGAATGTGATAGCGGGTCGGGCATGCCCCAGATGGGCATCGCCATAGACGGTAGGACCGCACACATACATGCCTACATGGCCTTCATGCAAAGGCTTGAACAGCTCTTTCTGGCGATGGAGCGTATTATATAGCAGAAGATTATGTTCCATGGCTGTCGGAGGTATTAATTGTTACCTATCGGAGGCATACCGGTTTGCTTCTGGCGGATCTCACCAAAACGGGCCTCATATTTCTGCACATTGTCGGTCAGGGCAAACATCAGCTGCTTGGCCGTTTCGGGCGCAAGGATAATGCGGCTGACTACTGGCGCCTCCGGCATGCCCGGCGCTGCGAAGATATAGTCGATTATAAACTCATTGGGGCTATGGCCCACCATAGCGAGATTGCTATAGTTTCCACGTGCGGTCTCAGGATTGAGATTTATCTTCAATTGGCCGTCGGGACGGCGGGTATCGTTGTCCATAGGTTTTGGTATTTTACTGTGTTGATTAACTGCAAAGTTACGAAAAAAACTTTGCTTTCCGAAGTTGGCTTTGGTTCGGCGCCGGCGAGCGGCACGAGATTTTTTGGTTGATACTTTCTTAATGGTTAAACTTTTGTGGTTGTTGATTGATTTACACTTGCAAAGTTAGCGCTTTATTTTGAAACCACCAAATTATTTCAAGAAAAATTTGAGAGCAGCGAGGAGGAGGGGGATAGGAGGGCTTACGGAATCGGGGCTTTAAGCTGAAGCTCAATGGCTTGGACAAAACCCTCCGGTTACGCTTCGCTTCACCTGGGGATTAAAACAATATCGCCGCCTCGCGGCTGACTGATCTAAGCCGCGATTTATCCTGATTTATCGGTATTTATACGCCCGTGCCTCCGGCACTCTTTTGCGCAGAGGGCACTCATCCGGACACTCGCGCCTGCTTCGCAGCCGCTCATGCCCGGTTTCTCTATATCCGCGCGCCTCGCGGCGCTATGGGGGTTAAGGTTATCTGTATTTGTTGAGGAATGCGGGGAGGTCGGGGGACTGATAACGCGGAACATCTTTTTGGATTTTGCCGTCTTTATCAATCATGAAAAAGGTCGGGAAGCCTTTCACAGCGAGATACCCGCCGATACGATCCATCATCTCCTGATCTTCAATGAATATCTGAGTAATGTTCGAAAGGGTGGGAGCTACTTTAAGCCATACATCTTTTGAAGATTGAGTCCAAATAACGGCAAACACAACGTCGGTGTCTTTGAAATGCTTCCTCAGCGACTCGCTTCCCGCAAGTCCAGCCCGGCAGGGTCCGCACCAGGTGGCGCTGACATCGAGGTAGATTGGTCGGCCTTGAAACTCACTCAATAGCCACGTCAGAGGATTCCCATCCTGCACCTCCTTAATTTCGCCATTCTGGTAGACTATGATTTTTCCGGACTTCAAAACGCCGGCGGAAATCTCTTTAACGGATTCATCAGTAGCGTAAAGCCGATCGTAATACGCCTGATTGTAAAAAAGATTCCTGTCGGGCGCGGGTGAATCTTCATCGCAGGCAAACATAAGATCCCTGATAAGCCCTTTAGGGGCATTATCCCTTACGTCGGGAAAATGATTCACTATTGCAGAGAGATGATAAGGGAAGATCATGACCTTAGTATGGTCTTCATTGAATACATCAAAGATAGTAGGGTCAAGAAAGAGGGCTCGTTTCTCCTCCAGGTTTCTTCCGGCGTAACCCATTGCCTGATTGGCCAGCAAATAAATGTTGTCGGAGTAGAGCATAGATACCACCTCGTCAGAAAGATGATGCCGGCTGGCATAAGAGTTGATACTATCGCGTCCCGCCTCAACGCTATTCTTGAAGGCAAGCAAATATTCAGCTAAGGGAACGGTGTCAGCAGGCAGGGATCTGGAATAGTTAAAAGTAGAGAAATACTGAAAGGCAGGATCATATTGCTGATTGATATCGGCATTGTCGCCGCCGAAGGTTACAGAAAGAGGTGAAGTGGAAGCATCGATATCCAGATAAATGGAATCTCCGGGAGCAGCAAAGGCGTTTATGAAATTGCGGTTGTAGTTAATCGTAAGTGTATGAGGGAAGGATAATGGAATTTTTTTGACGAATAAACCGTCTTCTCCGAGCTCACAAATTTCTCTGGCGCTCTTGATGGAAATATCGCATTCGTTAATGATGAGGGTATGCGGCATACCATCAGAGACATTATATACGCGTCCGGCTACCGTAATTGAGTCAGTCGATTGGCCGTAACACGATAAGCAAAAAGACAATAGGGCCGTCAAGATGATACCTCTACCGATATTCATGATCATAACTTTTATTGCATTTTGCAAAGATATATAAATACCGCTGCATTACAGTCTAAATCGGAAATCATATAGCTTTTAGCCAGCCACCTCGCTATCCCGACGATCGCGCTGCTGGCGCTCTGTAAATCTACTTATTGAGGATTTGGGTTAGAAGTTGTAGCCCATTTCGGAGACCATCTTTTTGTCGTCGGCTATTTTGGAACCGACGGTGGTGAGGAGATCGCCCATTATGGAGCCGTTGATGCCTACGTGGATCGCTTTGCGCTGAAGCTCAGGACTCATGGAGTCGCGGCCACCGGCAAAGCGCAATACAGTTCGGGGGTGAATGAAGCGGAATATGGCAACTGTCTTGAGCACTTCTTCGTCGGATAGAGGATCCTGGTGCTCAAGAGGAGTGCCGGGAATAGGGTGAAGGATATTGATAGGAATTGAAACCGGATCTACCTCCCTGAGAAACAGTGCAAACTCCACGCGTTGCTCCATCGACTCGCCCATGCCGATGATGCCTCCGCTGCATATCTCCATGCCGGCACGTCGGGCCCTTTCAATCACTTCCATTTTATCTGCCTGAGTATGAGTGGAGCAGAGACTGGGAAAATATGAAGGTGCGGTCTCCATATTGCAATGGTAGCGCTTGCAGCCGGCCTCGCGAAGGGCATTCATATCTTTCTCACTGAGAAGTCCCATGGAGGCGCAAAGATAAAGATTACTGCGTTTCGACAGCTCGCGATAATAGCCACACACTTTTTCCATAGTGCTACCCGTCATAGCGCGACCACTCGTAACGAGCGAGAACCTACGGATACCCATCTGGCAGTTATAGTCGGCCATTTCCATACATACATCATGCTCTACCAAGGGATAGCAATCTACCTTAGTCTGATAATGAGCCGATTGGGCGCACCATTTGCAGTCTTCCGAGCATTTTCCCGACCGGGCGTTGATTATTGAGCAGGAATCGAAGGTCTTGCTGCCGAAATGTTCGGTAATCCGATGAGCGGCCTCCAACAGCTCTTCAAGATCAGCGCCCTCAGCTTCAGCAAGTTGATATGCTTCCTGCTCTGAAATGGCTTCTCCGGCGTAAATACGCGATTCTATATCTTTTATGTCCTTAGCTTTCATATATCCTAATACAATCTTTACCGCGAAATTAACTCTCCTTGCGTTAACACGCAAATTTGCCTGCAAATCAAGGGACGGGGAAGGAGTCGGGAATGAAATAAAGGGGACGCGATTAATCGCGTCCCTACTTTGTATTTATTTGGGAATGTGGGGTTTATTCGGGGGTGTAGCCGGGTGCGGTGGGAGCGTCCTGGAGGTCGGTGCGGTCGATCAGACGCTGGAAGGCTTTGGTCATTGAATCGGCTGCACGGCGTCCGTCGCCCATGGCGAGAATCACCGTAGAGGGTCCGCGCACTACATCGCCACCGGCGTAGATAGCGGGATTTGCCGATTTCATCGAATCTTCGTCGACCACAATCCTGCCCTGCATGGTAAGCTGAAGCTGACCGGGGAGCGACAGAGGTGGATTGGGGAAGAAGCCTACGGAGACTACTACCATGTCGACGGGAATCTCTTCTATAGCTCCCTCGATGGGCACGGGCTTGCGGCGTCCTGACTCGTCGGGTTCGCCCAACTCCATGTGCTGCACAATCATAGAGCGGAGGTTACCCTGCTCGTCGGCAAGATATTCGAGCGGATTGGTAAGGGGCATGAGCTCGGCTCCTTCCGCCTCGGCAAACTTCACTTCGTTGAGGCGTGCGGGCATCTCTTCGCGACTGCGGCGATAGACCACCATAGTGCGCTTCGCACCGCTGCGGATAGCGGCGCGCACGGCGTCCATCGCCGTATTTCCGCCGCCAATAATAGCTACCGTCTTGCCTTCCAGCTCCTTAAGGGAGAATCCAATAGATTTCTTACAGTAGGCCTGATTGTAGCCTACCAGATAATCCTGGGCTGAGAGTACCTGCGGAAGGTCTTCACCCGGAATATCCATGAAGCGGGGCTTTCCGGCTCCCGTAGCCACGTAGATGCCCTTATAGCCATTGCGCACGAGCTGCTCATACGTGACATCTTCGCCTACGCGACAGTCGGTAACCATCTCCACACCCATCTTCTGAAGGTGTTCTATCTCATAGTTTACCACATAGTTGGGCAAACAGAATTTCGGAATACCTGATTTCAGCACGCCTCCGAGCCAGGACATAGCCTCAAACACCGTGACCTTGAAGCCTCGGCGCGCCATATCGCCCGCAAAGGCGAGACCTGAAGGACCGGAACCTACTACCGCAATCTTGACTGAAAGCGGACTCAAAGCCACCGGCTCCATCTTAGGCTCATGGCGGTTAAGGCGCTCATTGTCGGCCACAAAGCGCTCGAGGCTACCTATAGCTACCGGTCTCTTCTTCATTTTCAGATAGGTGCAGCCGCCCTCGCATTGCTTCTCCTGCGGGCAGACCCGGCCGCATACGGCGGGGAGCACCGTAGTGCGCCGGAGCACCGCCAGCGCATCGCTGAAGCGCCGACGCTCCACATTTTTGATGAAGCCGGGGATATCATTATGCACAGGGCAGCCCTTCACGCACCCGGGATCCGGGCAGTCGAGGCATCTGGTGGCTTCAAGCACGGCCTGCTCCACCGAGAGGCCCTGCACCACTTCAGTATCTACCTTGATCCGGTATTCAACCGGAATCTCAGGCATCACCGCGCGCGGAATTGCTGCGCGCTGCTTGGGCGTGAGCGTTTTTCGCAGCTCCTCGCGCCAGGGTTCGTTGCGTCCGTCGTTCATAGTTTTCTTTTCGCTGTCAGAGCCCCGGAGGGTCCGGCAGACAATGTTTTCATGGCATATATTATTCTATCCGACAGCCTCGCTATCGGTGGTGCAAATTTAATGAATATCTCTTTACACCCGCCAATCTCAACTTTTTTTCTTACCTTTACGCTTCCTAACCGAACGATATGGGCGAAGATTTCGAAGATATAGATAAAAAAGAGGAACCTGGTCAAGAGGCAGAGCTTGAGCCGGAAAAGGAGCTGCGTAGCTCTGCAACGGAGGGTAGCGACCTGATTACTGACCGGCGCACGCTGCTTGCCGGAATGTACCGCAGCTGGTATCTGGAATATGCCAGCTACGTGATTCTGGAGCGCGCCGTGCCGCATATTGAAGATGGCCTGAAGCCTGTGCAGCGCCGAATACTCCACTCGATGCAGACGCTCGACGACGGGCGCTTCAACAAGGTGGCGAATGTAGTGGGAAATACGATGCAGTATCACCCTCACGGCGATGCCTCCATAGCTGAAGCTCTCGTGCAGCTTGGTCAGAAAGAGCTTCTTATCGACACTCAGGGCAACTGGGGAAATATCCTGACGGGCGATTCGCATGCCGCCCCCCGATATATCGAAGCCCGTCTTTCGGAGTTTGCCATCGAGACAGTGTTCAGCCCGAAGATTACGGAGTGGACAATGAGCTACGACGGCCGCAAGGAGGAGCCGGTAACACTGCCCGTGAAATTCCCTCTGCTTCTGGCTCAGGGAGCACAGGGAATCGCCGTAGGCCTGTCGTCGCGTATCCTGCCTCACAATTTCAATGAGATAGCCGATGCGGCGGTGGCCTATCTGGAAGGGAGGCCGTTTGAACTCTATCCGGACTTTCAGACGGGAGGCCTTCTCGACGTAAGCCGCTACAACGACGGAGCGCGGGGCGGCAGCATAAAGGTGCGTGCGCGCATCGAGAAGATAGATTCCAAGACACTGGTCATCACCGAGATACCTTTTAGCACCACCACATCTTCGCTGATTGCATCTATTATTGCCGCTCAGGAGAAAGGCAAAATCAAGATCCGGAAGGTTGACGACGGCACATCGGCTACGGCTGAAATCATAGTGCACCTTGCTCCGGGCACGAGCAGCGACAAGGCTATCGACGCGCTCTACGCCTTCACCGACTGCGAAGTGAGCATATCGCCCAACTGCTGCGTGATACGCGATAAGAAGCCGTATTTCATGGGTGTGAGCGACGTGCTCCGCTATAATACAGACCGCACTAAGGATCTTTTCCATAAAGAGCTGGAAATCAAGCTTGGGGAGACTCAGGAAAGCCGCCTCTTCGCCTCGCTCGAGAGCATCTTCATCAAGGAGCGCATCTACAAGGATAAGGAGCTTGAACAGGCACCTGACATGGACGCCGCCATCGCGCATCTGGAGAAGCGGTTTGAGCCATACGCGGAGATGTTTTTCCGGCCGCTGACGCGCGACGACCTGATGAAGCTCTGGGAGATAAGAATGGGGCGTATCCTGAAATTCAATGCGGAGAAAGCGCAGGAGCGCATAGCGGCACTCGATGCCCAGATAAATCAGCTGCGCCACGACCTGGAACACATAACCGACTATACGAAAGCCTGGTTCATACATCTTAAGGAGAAATACGGCGACCGGTTCCCGAGGCGCACGGTGATCCGCGGATTCGACTCGATTGAGGCGAACAAGGTGGCTGAGGCCAACAAGCGTCTCTATTTTGACCGCAAGGGAGGATTTGTGGGCACTTCGCTCCGCGACGACGAGTTCCTTTTCACCTGTTCGGACCTCGACGACCTGATAATCTTCTATCGCGACGGGCGCTACAAGGTGATCCGGGTGCAGGATAAGGTCTATATCGGCCCGAGGGTGGAGCATGTAGGGCTATTCAAGAAAGGAGACAAGCGCACGGTTTACAACGTGATATACCGTCGCGGACCTTCCGGGCCCTACTACAAGAAGCGCTTCAGCGTAACCGGACTTACGCGCGACAAAGAATATGACCTCACCAAAGGAGTGCCCGGCTCGATAATAAAGTATTTCAGCGCCAACCCTAACGGTGAGGCGGAAGTTGTAGGAGTGCGTTTCGCAGCACAACCAGATAAGCGCAACCGTAAGCTCCCGATAGAAGAGGAAGATGAGAAGCGCAAGGAGCCCGACATGATGGTGGATTTCGCCACGCTCGCTATCAAGGGTCGGGATTCTCTCGGTAATCTCGTGACTAAGAAGGAGATAAAGAGCATTTCGCTCGCTCAGGAGGGTGTGAGCACACTTGGAGGTCGCGATGTATGGTTCGACCGTGATGTGCTGCGGCTTAACTATGATGGCCGGGGAGAGATGCTCGGCAACTTCCAGGGCACGGACAGGGTGCTGGTGATCACCGACAATGGCCGCTACCACACCACAAGCTTCGACGAATCAAATCATTACGAGGAGAATATATCCCGAATCGAGAAGTTTAATCCGGGCAAGACCTGGACGCTCGTGCTTTTCGATGCCGAGAAAGGCTACCCCTACCTGAAACGCTTCCGCTTCGAAGATTCAGCTACGGAGCAGTCGTTTATCGGAGCGAATCCCGACTCCCGCATCATTCTGCTGACCGACACTCCTTTCCCCCGGTTCCAGATCAGTTTCGGAGGAGCCGACGCAGCGCGCGAGCCAATAGAGATTGAGGGTGAGGATTTCGTAGGAGTAAAGAGTCCGAATGCCAAGGGTAAGAGACTCTCAACCTGGGAAATTGCGGAGATTAAAGAGCTGGAGCCACTGAAAGTGCCTGAACCAGAGGAAGAGACACCCGACGGCGAAGAGGAGACGGCGCCTGAAAATGAAACCCCTGACACTACGGAACCGGAGAGCCCTCACTTTATGCAGGGCGAGCTCTTCGGAGAGGAAGACTGACCTGCCTATGACCCGCATTTTGATCAGCATACTGACCGCGATCGCCGCCTTTCTCCTCTTCGCGCAAGAGGAGAAGAGGCCGGTGAAGTCGGTCTATAGCATTGGATTAGGCTATGAGAAAGCCTACGATGATTATCTGTCGCCCGTAAGCTTCGACGGCGCTTCCCTCTCGGTGCGCGGCCGATGGCTCAAAGCCATGCCGGCCAATCCCCGGCGACTCCTGATGCAATTCGATGCTGCCATCACTTCTGGGTTTCTCAAAAGCGAGGCCGGAGTGCCGATGTATGACCTTGGTCTTCAATGGAGCTGGGGCATGAAATGGCGCGGGAATGCCGGGCCGGTTCAGATAGCCGGCGGAGGAAGGCTCGGACTCGAAGCGGGCGCGCTCTACGCCACCAGAAACGGCAATAATCCCGTCGACGCACGCGCCTCCGCAGGGCTATCTCTCGATGCTTCAGCCGCATGGCCGGTGCGGGTAAAAGGTCTGCCTCTGCTGATCAGCAATGAAGTGAGCCTGCCTACGCTTTCCGCTTTCTTCTCGCAGCAATACGGCCAGAGCTACTATGAGATATATCTCGGTGACCGCTCGAATCTTGTGCACGCCGGCTGGTGGGGCAATCATTTCGGTATTTCCAATCTACTGGCTTGTGATCTGGATTTCGGCGGTACAGCCCTTCGCATCGGCTACCGGTTCGAGGTGGGCAGCCGATGGGCTAACCATATAAATTCGCAACGCACTTACCATCTGGTCGAGATTGGCATTATTCCGGGCGGTATCGGATTGCGCAAAAAAGATCCGAAAATCATAAATCCCTTCTACGAGCCATGATACCCCGCAATCTTCTTCCGCTTCTCGCAGTTCTTCTCTGCCTTCCCCTGACCGGCTGCCACGGCTATGAGGAATACGAGGCCGACGCCTTCGGCACATTTGACTGCATCTGGCAGACGGTAGACGACCACTACTGCTTCTTCGAGGAGAAAGATGTGGACTGGAATGAGGTGCGCACGCGCTATCGCGCCCGCATCATTCCGGGGATTACGCAGCAGGAGCTTTTTGATCTCTGCGCCGAGATGCTGGCCGAGCTCAAAGACGGTCATGTGAACCTGGCGTGGCCATTTGATGTGAGCTATTACCGCGCGTGGTGGACAGATTATCCTCAAGATTTCAACCTGCGCACAGTGCAGCAATATTATCTGGATTTCGACTATAACACCACGACAGGTCTGATTTATAAAACCTTACCTCAGAATATAGGTTATCTTTACTACCCATCGTTTGACCGTAAGGTTGGTGAAGGCAATCTCGACTATGTTCTCTCCGTGCTCTCTACCTGCGATGCGCTGATAATAGATATCCGCGACAACAGCGGCGGCGAGCTGACCAATATACGCACCTTTCTGAGTCGGTTTATTCATGAAACGACCATCGGGGGCTATATGCGACATAAAACCGGTCCCGGCCATAATGAATTTTCAGACCCCTACCCGGTGAAATATGAACCGGCCGGCGAGAATCATGTGGTATGGGATAAGCCGATAGCGGTGCTGACGAACAGGTCATGCTACAGTGCGGCCAACGATTTTGTGGCGGTGATGAAGGAGCTTGACAACGTGAAGATTATCGGAGCACGCACCGGCGGGGGCGGCGGCATGCCTTTCACCTATGCCCTACCCATAGGTTGGACGCTCCGCTTCTCCACCTGCCCGATGGCCGATGTAACCGGAAGAAGCATAGAGAGCGGCATCGACCCGAGCCCGGGCTGCGAGGTGCACGCTCCCGACGAAGAACTCGCTCAGGGGAAAGACGCCATACTCGATTTCGCAATCTCCATGTTTGCAGGCCAATAGAAAGCAGCATGGTCTCCATCGAATCCGAACTTCTCGCCGACGAGGCGCGGGCGCTGCTTCCCTACACTCCGCTTCCTAATCAGGAACTCCTGCTGCAGGCGCTGGCGGCATACGCGTGCCACAGGCGGCCAAACGATGTGTTCATACTCAACGGCTATGCCGGTACCGGTAAGACCTCGCTGCTCGGAGCTCTCCTGACCGCAATGCGGAGACTGAAGATGAAGACGGTGCTGATCGCCCCGACGGGGAGGGCTGCGAAAGTGGCAAGCGCGATGTCGGAGGTTGTGGCCTCCACGATTCATAAACGCGTGTACCATCTTGATCTCTCCGAACCGGGGTCGATGCAGTTTGTGGCTGCTCCCAACCATGATAAGGATACGCTGTTTGTAGCGGACGAGGCCTCGATGATTACGGATTCCGGTCAGTCGTCGGTGCTTCAGGCGCTGGTGCGCCACGTCTACAGCGGCCCCGGGTGCGGCCTCGTGCTGTCGGGCGATGTGGCGCAGCTGCCGCCTATCGGTCAGTCGGATAGCCCAGCCATGTCGGGAAAAAGACTTGAGCAGCTCGGGCTGAACCCGATTTCGTTTGAGCTTGATGAGCCGGTGAGGCAGGCGGGAGGAAGCGGCATTCTTTTCAACGCTACGCTCGCGCGGCAGGCTCTCTCTCTTGGCAGAAAGCTAAAGGCGCTGAGGAGCAGCGGCTTCAAAGATGTGGTAATCGTGCCTCCTGATGAACTGGGCGATTATGTGGCCGATTCCTGGAATCGGGTAGGAGTGGAGGAAACAATCCTCATCACCCGCAGCAACCATCGCGCCAACGCCTACAATTCAGAGCTCAGAAAGCGCATCATGATGGCCGATTCTCCACTGGAGCGCAGTGAGCGCCTCGTAGTGAGCAAAAATAATTACTATTGGACGCGAAAAGAGAAGGGCATGCCATTTCTCGCCAATGGGGAGACGGTGCGCGTAGAATGGTTCGGTAGCGCCGAGAAGCGCTACGGACGCTATTTTGTAGATGTAGAGCTGGCTGTGCCTGGCAAGGAGGCGCCCCTGGCTGCCAAGCTGATGCTCCGCAGCCTGATGTCGGAAGGCCCGTCACTGCCCCGCGAGGAGATGGAGCGGTTCTACAATCAGGTGGTGGCCGAGCAGGAGGGAGAGCTCTCCCAGCGACTTCTGGCGGCGCAGGAAGATCCTTATTTCAATGCTATTCAGGCGAAATACGCCTACTGCGTAACCTGCCACAAGGCGCAAGGCGGACAGTGGCGCCACGTCTATATCGACATGGGAGGAATAGCAACCGAAGCGATGGACCGTGACTTCCACAGATGGCTCTATACAGCCATAACACGCGCCACGGAGAAAGTTTTCCTCATAAATCCGCCTCTGAAAATCGTTTGACCATTTACGAAACTAACCGGAGCGGCAGAGCGTTGTAAAAGGGAAACAAAACCCCTGAAGCTATGAAATTTTCAGCAAAAGCTATAGCGCTTAGTGCGATAGTGGCCCTCGGATCACTGGCAGCCGCCGCGCAAAACAGTCTTCCTGCTCCCGGCAGCGGAGGATCCTTTAATCCAGCCCCTTCGGGAGGCGCTCCCGGATTCGGAGGCGGTCCTGGGCCAGGCTTTGGAGGAGGCCCCGGGCCAGGGCCTGGCGGACCGGCATGGGGTAGCCCATGGGGTCCCGGATCGCCGGGAATGTGGTCGCCGGCACCTGCAGCTCCCGCTTTTCAGACGGGTACGACCAACGTAATCGCTGCCGGCTATGATTCTTACGGGCGATGGCGCAATCTGCCTCTGACCGTGAGCTACAACTACAACGGAGCCTTCTACGATGTAGAGGTGATCAACGCATGGAATCCATGGGCCGACATGTGGAATGAAAATGTAGATGTAACCGCCTACCGCACTCTCTACAGAGGCCCTTACGGAACAATGTATCACTTCTATGCGCCGCTCCCTACAGGCACATACTATTTCAACCTATAACGAATTGGAAAAGGTATATCAATTTCTCCGGCTTATTGCCACCAACAACAACCGCGAATGGTTCGCCGCCAATAAACCTATGTATCAAGAGGTAAAGGGCGAGGTGGAACGCCTCACGGCGCAACTCATAATGGCTCTTACGCAGATCGACCCCTCTGCCTCACGGCTACAGCCTTCCGATTGCCTCTACCGCATATATCGCGATACCCGATTCTCTCCCGACAAGACGCCATATAAAACCCATATCGGAGTCTTCATAAATCCTCCGGGCGGCAAGAAAGCCCTGACAGCCGGCTATTACTTGCACTTCGAGCCCGACAATTCATTCATTTCGGGAGGAACGGTGTGCCTGCCTTCTGAAATCATAAAGAGAATCCGGCAGGATATCTACGATAACATAGAGGAATACCAAGGGATTGTAGAAAGCGAGGAATTTCGGAAATATTTCCCCTCGGTAGGCGAAAATCTTCTGAAAACGGCACCAAAGGGCTTTCCGAAAGACTGGCCATATATAGCCTACCTCCGTCCGCGCGATTTCTGCGTGACCCACAATGTAACGGATTCCTTCATGATGAAGTCTGACCTACCTGAGAGAGTAATGCCTATCTTCCGGCAGATTAAGCGCTTCAACGATTTCATGAACTATTCCATCGCCCCGCCCTTGTAATCTTAATTTTTATATCTATTCCCTCCACAGACTATTAGAAGAGATCCAACTCTGCTATTGAAACGCGATCCGACCCATCGGCGGCTTCTACCAAATCTATCCTTACATACCTCGCTTCTTGAGGGCGAAGAAAGCGGTGATA
Organism: uncultured Muribaculaceae bacterium; assembly: GCA_947632485.1. Taxonomy (GTDB): domain Bacteria; phylum Bacteroidota; class Bacteroidia; order Bacteroidales; family Muribaculaceae; genus Lepagella. The sequence continues at coordinate 27,871 of CANRPJ010000020.1, read as the reverse complement.
ACGCTTCGTAGGATCATTTATCAAGTTACCAAAGTAGAAATCGTCAGTCTTCTTCCAGTGCTGGTTGTCATCACTTACCATGATCACCCCGCGCTCCAACATTCCTTCCCCATTCTCCTTTTGGGGCGTATAGGCAAAGCCATTTAATATCTTTACCGAGCCCAAATCGATCGTAATACTCTTGTTCTCTGTCGATTTTTGAGTCTGCCAATATGTATTGGGATTTTCATCAAATGCCATCTCTGCCGTATGCGAGGCTTCTTCACTCCCAACTGAAACGGCCTTCCAGTCCTTCTTTATATATCCAAACCGCTCTTCGCAAACGGCCCCTTGATCACCATTTAAAAACGACACCGCCTTTATCTCCTTATTTTCAGCCTCAAACGGGTCTTCGTAAACAGGAGAAGAGGAATTTGGGGTTGAGCCGTCAAGAGTGTAATGAATTGTATAACCAGCATTTAGATTACTTGCGCTGTTCTCGCCATTTCTATTCCAATTAAACTCCTGCTGAAGCGGCTCGATTGTGACCATACCATCTAAGTCACGGCGAACCGTAAGTTGCGGCGGACGGGAATGATAGTAGTGAGCTGAAATCTTACTGATCGCGGCATTCATACGCATCTGCGGGAAACGAATACGGATCCGGTCGGTCACCACGTCAGGAAAACGGAGTATTCGCTTATAACCGATATTGGAGGCATGGGCAATCTCTTTCCAACCTCCATCTATCCAAGCCTCTACCACATGCTCCTCCACTCGCTCGCCCCGAGAAGCCACCGCTTCCTGAACCACAATGCGGTTGAATTTTATCGGAGAAGGGGTCGAAATAATTATCTCGGAATCCGTATCGGAAACTTCCTTAAAGCTGTTCTTATCATCATCAAGAACCTCTTCCGGCCCCTCGGCATCTTCCAGCAGATCAACCTCATAGGTTTCGCGGATACGCTTTCCTACCTCCCGCAGGACCTCCACATCGGTATCAGCCAAACGGCCATCACAGTTTGGAGGAATATTGAGCAGAAATATCGAGTTTCCACCCACTGCCCGCTCATAGATATCAAATACATCGTCGGCGCTCCTTACCTTTTGCGTTGAGTCATCGCGATAAAACCACCCCTCCCGGATAGAAGTATTCGTCTCCGCCGGCTGATAATGCAGATACCTACCACGATACAATGCCTCTCTACTACCTAAATCAGCATCAGTCATATCCGGGAAATTTGAAGTCGTATCCGGGTTATCATTATAAGTCACTACATTCCATTCCGAAGCTCTCGTCCGTCCTGCTTCATTACCGCACCACCGGATATCTTCACGTCCGAATATCGATGCATTGGGAGCCAACTCACGAATCAATTCTTTCCAGGCCGGATAATTATAGCGCTGACCGCCCTTGCGCTTTGGGTGGGCACCATCGAACCACACTTCATGAATCTCACCATATTCCGATAAAATTTCATATAACTGGTTCATAAAGTACTCATTATAATCATCGAGCATGAAGCTGAAGGTTTTTCCGCAGGTAAACGGTCTGTCGTCTGCAGGGCGCGGAATAGTGCGCATGGAATATTTACTCAGATTTCCATATAATCCCTCCTCACTCTCAATCTGATATAAATCAGCGGGAGAAAGATATACGCCGAGCTTCAAGCCATACTTCCTACAAGACTCGGCAAGAGACTTCAAAACATCGCCCTTACCCTCTTCAAAGCCTGTCGACATGATGCCATGCCTGGTAAACCTACTTTGCCACAACACAAAACCGTCATGATGCTTCACGGTAAGAATCACCATCTTCATGCCGGCAGCCTTAATCGCCTCGCACCATTGGTCGGTATCCAGATTTTTCAGATCAAAAATCTCGGGCTCTTCTTTCCCCGTGCCCCATTCCATGCGGGTAAACGTATTGGGACCAAAGTGGATAAAAGCTATAAATTCATTCTCAAGGGAACGCATCTGATTGGCAGTAGGCACAATATGAGCCGCCTTCCCGATAATAGTTTCCTTGGAATCAAGGCTATCGATTTCTATAGTATTCGCAAAATCGTGACCCTGACCAAAGGCCATCAAAGCAATACAACCTACCCAAACCGCAATAATCCTTCTCATTTTCCTTTTTTACCCTCTCATTGAGATTTTCATATCCTAATATACTTTCTGTCCCTTATTAAATCCAACCGCGATATTATTTCCCTGATCCCTTACCCCAGAAATCCAATAAATTCCTAATAGCGCGGATAAAAAGCTTGGGAGCTCTTATTCCAAGAACCATTTCCCCTCGCTCATTAAGGAGAAATCCAATTTTTACTTCGTAGAGCTTATCTACTGCGGAACCATATAATACTACTGTGCGTATAATCTTATACTCAGGATAATATCTTTTGAGATACAGCTCATCGAAAGCACCATAATTCTCAAGTTCTCTAACTCCCTTACGCCAATTCTGATACTTTTTCCCCTCAATAGTAATGACTTCGACATCTTTAATATCTAGAAGCACAAGATCTGGAATAAAGATAATCTGACTTTTATCGCCCGCCTTATAAGCCTCTTTATCATAGTATTTCGCGAGAGGAATAAGATTACCACTGGAAGTTCTGAAATAGCTTTTTTCGCAACCGGCATGATTTTCAAAAATAGCAAAGCTCTCAGTGAAATTCTCTACTACAATATGAATGAATATAGTTCCGAGTTTCTCACCTGATACGTCATAATGCCAGTAAAGCTTAGGAAGAGTAGCTTTCGGAACGTTCAATCCCATCAATCCGATGTTAAGCTTATTAGCAATCTGCACAAACTTATTGTGCTCTCCTACATGGCTTTGATTCAGTCCATGGCGCGTTATCGTAATTTTGCCCTCCCAGCCAAGCTTTCTTAGGCATGCCGCTATAATGCTTAGCGCCCCTATATTGGGGTCATGAGAGAGACTATTATTCTTATATAACCTACCGGAAATCTCTATCTCATTACTGCTCTTCTTAGTGATGACAATAGGCACATTGGAAGCCGCCTTAGGAAGCCTCATCGAATTTTTCGCATTTATGATCTCATCGACCGACTTAAAGGGAACATACACCTTAGGATCAAGATTTTTACCAAGAATTACTACTCCTAAGGTGAGAAGCAACCGCGTACCGAAGATATACGTCTCTGTCGGAATATCTTTCTGAGTCACCTGAAGGGCATACAGCATAACCATCTTCGTACGAGGGTAAAAATATCGAAGAAACACAAACTTGGAGCAACGCTGATACACTCCGGTATTTCGGCTCTCTTTATCATCAGTTTTTGTTTCTTCTATAGCATAAAGAGGTTCCGAACCTTCCTCAGGCATCTCTTCTTGATAAAAGACTAAGAAATCAGTGAAACTTGAAGCTCCCGACACTGTCTTTATAAAGACCTTATTTACAATCCCACAGATAAATCCTTTTACCTCATACGTAAAGGCAAAACGTTTATTTTCGTCAAGAATTGGAATGATTGCTATTTCCTGCCCTATAAAGCCGCAATGATGATCTTCTGAAAAATATGAAAATATCATCTGGAGAACCTCCTTTTTCGGACGCTCTTCCGTAAGAATCCAAAGATTTCGGTTTTCCATTTTTTACCGACTTAGAATAAATAATTGCTCCTTAACCTCTCTTTTTATACTGGATAAACCTTTGCTATTGCTCTTGAACCTACGATATTCTATTTCTTCAAGCGCAACTGAACCATACTTAGACAGTACCGACAAAATTGAATCCGTGCTCATAATTCCTTCAGAATTATAGCTCATTATAAGATATTTGTAATCTGCATTTTCTGCCACATATTCCAGATCTCTCAGAGCCGTTTTTACACTGCAAAACGAAGACTTCTCCTTACTATAAGGCCTCATACCGGTAACTCCTTTAATCAGCGGACTATCATATCGGGCTATAGTCTCAATCAGATGATAGTTAGGCAGATACTGACGCTCATTATAAGGAGGATCAAGATATAGGATATCCGTAACTATACCACTTACAAGATTCAGACTGTCAGTATTGTGAACGATATTCTTCTTCCCATTATCATGTATCTTGATTGGGCGCAAGGCGAACCGCTTCACGGCTCGCGGATCCCATTTCTTATGAAATGCTGCATAAACACCGGCTACATTGGCATAGAAAGATACTGACTCTATAAGGCAGGCAAGAAGGATAAAGTATTCTGATTCAGATAAAAGTTGTTCGGTCCGCCAGTTCTCAATCATTACTCTCACGGCGTCGATTCTTAGACCATTTTCCTCGCTGAAATACATTCGGGGCTGAGGTAGATCGCTCGTACCCAATGGAGTATAATTCTGAGATATGAAACCATAGAAATCATCGATCGAATTCAGATAGCTTACTACGTTATCCAGCGGAGTCGCGAAGATATTGCCGCTGTTACTAATTATATTAGGAATAAGGCCCTCAAACTTAGGCTCTTCATTATTTTCTATGTAGGCCTTTTGCAAGCAGTAAGATAGATATAATAAATCGTTCGATTCAATCTGGTAACCTTCGTCCTTAAAGAATCGTGCCACATTGGTAGTTCCCGAAAAAAAATCAAAAAAACGTTGACCTTTAACTCCGTGAGCTGAAATTCTGGAATAAATCGCAGAAAGCAGATTTTCCTTATTACCGATAAATCTCATTCTGCTGTATAGTTTGTCACCAGCACCTCATCTGACGAGTTCAGCCCGCGATCCATAGTATGATAACTGGAATTGGCATAATTCTTGGAAAGATGAATCATATTGTAACCATTCATCGCTATCCAGCCCATGAGAATTCTATTTTCCTTACCCTTATGGCGAACCACATTTGAGAGTGCGAATCTCACCCCCCGCGCATTCAGGCCATCGAGCAGAGCAAGCAAAGTCTTTTCTTCCTGAAGATCCCAACCTGTGAAACCTCTTTTGCCATCATTATAGGTTCCGGTAGTGATAAGATACGGGGGATCGCAATATACTAATGCCTTGGAATCCAATTCCGATAAATCTACCTTATCAAAATTTTCGGATCTGAACTCACACGAGATTTCATGCAGTCTACCTACAAAAGCCACAAGATTCTTTTCCATTGTAGGATTAAAAGAACTGCGTTCCTTACCAAACGGATTATTAAACTGGTGGGCGGAATTATATCTTATCTGATGATTAAATGAGTAAGCCGCAAGCACGAATAAGTCGAGAGGCCTACGCCGGGTATTATAAAGCTCACGCAATTTAGAATAACCCTCGGCATTTGTCAGTGATAACCCGAATTCTACAATCCTGCTTTTCACATGGGATAATACCTCGGAAACTGAGTTCTCCTTCAACTCTCTGTAAAGGTCGATCAGATAGGTCAGATTATCATTGAAAACCACATGGTCTGCTTTCACGTTAGCCCCTACATTGCACCCCCCGCAGAAAAGGTCGACAAATGTGCTTATCTCCGTTGGGAAATACCTAAGCAACTGAGGGAGCAGCTTGAATTTACCTCCTATATAGTTCATCGGAGAACGCACCGGTCTGAGAACCTGGCTTTCGCCGAATTCCTCAAACAGCAGAGTTGGAGATGCGCTTGTAACCATGCCTCACTTTTTCCCGATTTCAGCAATACTGACAAGTGACAAAGGTAATGAAAACTTTTTATATCCGTAGATTTGGAAAGGGAGGCTGCACATTCACGGTGCGTTAGCTCTTCTTCGGTAAGAAATCTGCCGGAAAAAGGCTTTCACCCTCTCCCGGCAGACCAAGCACTTGAAAAACTATTTTTCTTTGATCAGTCCATTCCGCCGTCCATGTCGCCGCCGCCATAGCCGCCGGTATTCTCCATACCGCCGCCTTCCATGCCGCCGTCGCCGTTGCGGTTCTTCTGCTTCATGTTGCCGAAGCTATATTTGATAGTGAGCTGAAGGCGCTGGCCGAAGCCCTTGCGAAGCGACTTCTGCACGTAGTTGGTGCCATTGATCGTGCTCTTAAACTCCATACTGTCGAAAATATCGCGGCAGTTGAGCGAGAACGACCAGTTGCCTACATTCTTGCGCAGACCTGCATTCACCATATAGCCGCCGGCGCGGGAGCCCTGTGCAGTAAGGTGCTTGGAGCTGTAGCGGCCAGTTGCCTGGAAATTGATACCCCAGGGAAGGCGCACGCTTGCCATCATGCGCAGGCTCCAGGCGAAACTGTTCTGCGCGTCGCCGGAAATATCTACCGAATGACCGTCGTGGTTAAACTGCTGACTCCATGCGTCCATGTGGTTGCTGTGAAGATTCAGCGTCGTAGTAAGGTCAAACTTATTTTTGAAGAATGAGTTTTTAGCTACCAGCTCCAGACCTGCGTTCACCTCTTTCGAAACGTTGGCATAGGAGGTATACATCACATTGTCGTAGATGTAAGATATACGGTTCACGATATCAGAAGCCTCGCGCAGATAGCCCGAGAAGCTGATGATATGGCTCTGCCAGCTCTTGATGTAGTTGAGCTCAAACGAGTTGCTGTATTGAGGCTGGAGCTCCGGATTACCATAAGAGATATTCGTCGGGTTGGAGATATCGCGGAAGGAGTTGAGCTGACCGCCCCACGGACGCCTGATGCGCCTCGTATAGTTGATCTGCACCTCATTGTCGTTAGGCAGCGCATAGGATACGAAAGCTGAAGGGAACAGGGAGAAATCATTCTTCTTAAATACCGGAGCCGTAGCCTGATCCTCGCCATAGGTAAGCGATTTCGCGTTCACCTGCCATGCCTCGCCGCGCAGACCGGCCGAGAAGCTGAATTTCCCCGCTTTGCCGCCAAGGGTCAGGTAAAGAGCCGAGATATTGTTCTGATAGATGAAACGGTTGTAAAGGTCCGGATTCACCGTCATATCGCTCTGGCTCGTGCCCTGCAGCGTGTTGGTGGGAGTATTTTCATGGCTATAGTTGCCGTTGAAACCCGCCTCCAGCTTGAGCCAGTCGCGAAGCTGATTGGTATAGTCCAGTTTCGCCTCGGCGCCGTTCATACCGAAATTCATCGTCTGCTCCTGATACACGTTCTGGTTCTCACCCTCGCCTGGCCTATAGGTCTCTTCCTGAAGATAGCTGTTCCAGTTGGGGCCTCCGAAATGATTGAATGAGGCGGTGAAGTCGAGTTTATGGCTGTCGCTCCAGCTGTGGCTGTAGCCTAATTCAGCGTGGCCGCCGCGGTTGTCGCCAAGGCTCCGTGAGAAATGATCATCTTCCATCCACTGGTTCGGCAGGGAGCTCGAGTAGAGGGTCTGGCTGTGGCCCCAGCGGTGACCGAACATTCCGAAACCGCTCATCGACACCTCGTCGCTCTCCGTGATGTGGTAAGTAGCTCCCGCTCTAAGGAAGAGGTTATTACCGTGGTTGCGGCTCTTGCCTGCCGAGTTCAGGAAATTGCCGTCGGTATAATCGCGCCACGATTCCGACTCGCTTTTACTATGGTTCATGCGCTCGCCGATACCCGCAAAAGCCTCCCATTTCGAAGAATTATAGTTTATGTTGAAGCTCGCGTTTGCGCCGCCCTGCGTGTTTCCGCCAATCTCAGCGCTACCGAAATAGCCGCCCTTGCGCTCCTTCTTGAGCACGATGTTGATGATGCCCGCCGTGCCTTCGGGGCTATATTTGGCGCTCGGGTTCGTGATCACCTCCACGCGCTCGATCGTCTCCGCCGGAATCTGCTCCAGAATCTGCGCGCGGTTGTCGGCCGTAAGACCCGATTCCTTGCCATTGATCCATACCGTCACCGACGAGTTGCCGCGAAGCGAGATCTCACCGTCCTGATCCACCTCTACCGAAGGGATATTCTCAAGCAGCTCGCTCGCCGAAAGGCCGCCGGTCAGGGCGCTGGCGTCTACCTGAAACACCTTGCGGTCCAGCTCGAAGCGCATCTGGCTCTTGATGCCTTCTACCACCACCTCTTTCAGCACCTCGGCATCGCGGCTCATATAGAGCTGACCCAGATCCAGAGAAGACGTTGAAAGATCGAAAGGCACGTCCTGGCCCAGCGCGCCTACGCTCGAAAGCTTCAGGATATAGCTGCCGGCAGGCACTCCCTCAAGCGTAAACTCGCCGTTCTCGTCGGTAAGTGTTGCGAGGGTAGTCGGTTTGCCCTGATTGTTAAGAAGTTGCACCGTAGCATAGTCAAGAGGGGCTTTCGTCTCCTTCAGCACTACCTTGCCTTTCACGTCGCCCTTATCTTTCTTGTCGTCTCCGGCGCCGAAGGCGGAGAGCGTCACCAGAAGAGCTGCTGAAATAGCCAATATTCTATTCATGGGTTCTGTTGTTTGTTGCGGTTTTGTCGTTTTCCCTGACTATGACTTGCTATTGCGAAGAAAGTTTAACCAACCGGACGCTTTTTTTACGCATTTTTACGAAAATAATCCCTAAGCGCCCCATTTTTCCGATAAATTAGCTAAATTCGCTTCCCGACAACAATAACCCTACATCAATGAAAGAAGCAGAAGAAAACATTACTACAGGCACCGGACTGCCCGAAAACGCCTTCCGGGAGCTGGCCGCCGACGAAGCCTACGTGCCGGTGCTCGAACCGGCCCACGACCAGAAAGAGGCTACCCCCTACTCCGTGCTCACCGGAGTGCTCATGGCTATCGTGTTCAGTGCCGCCTCAGCCTATCTCGGCCTGAAAGTGGGTCAGGTGTTCGAGGCAGCTATCCCCATCGCTATCATCGCCGTAGGCCTATCAAATGCCTTGGGTAAGAAAAACGCCCTCGGCCAGAACGTGATTATCCAGAGCATCGGAGCCTGCTCCGGAGTGATTGTGGCAGGAGCCATCTTCACCCTCCCCGCTCTCTATATCCTGCAGGCCACCTACCCCGACATCATGGTCAATTTCTACCAGATCTTCCTCAGCTCCCTGCTCGGAGGCATTCTGGGAATCCTTTTCTTCATCCCCTTCAGAAAATATTTCGTAAAGGATATGCACGGCCGCTACCCCTTCCCGGAAGCAACGGCCACTACCCAGGTGCTCGTGCAGTCGCAGGCATCGGGAGCTGAAGGCAAGCGTCAGGCCAAGACCCTCATAGTAGCCTCCCTGATCGGTGGTATCTACGATTACCTGGTGGCCACCTTCGGCTGGTGGGCCGAAGAGATCACCTCCGTAGCCTCCTCCTGGGGACAGGCCTTGGCTGAGAAAACGAAACTCGTAGTCAGCTGCAACACCGGCGCCGCCCTCCTCGGATTAGGCTACATCGTAGGCCTTAAATACGCCTTCGTGATCTTCGCCGGATCCGCCTTCGTATGGTGGGTGATCATTCCCCTCATGGGCACCTACGGCTCCGACGCCTTCCAGGCCATGACGCCTCAGGCTCTTTTCGCCGACTATGCCCGCCTCATCGGCATCGGTGGCATCGCCATGGCCGGAGTGATCGGCATTATCAAATCGTGGAGCATTATCCAGCAGGCGGTGGGTCTCGCCGCCCGCGAGCTCAAAGGCAAGAAAGAGGGTGAGCAGCCAGTGCGCTGGCAGCTCGACATCTCGATGAAGCATGTGGTGCTCTTCACAGCCATCGCCCTCGTGGCCGTATTCCTCTTCTTCTGGTTCGGAGTAGTGCATACGCTGTGGCAGGCGGCCGTGGCCTGGGTGGTAGTTACCCTTATCGCCTTCCTCTTCACCACCGTGGCAGCCAACGCTATCGCTATCGTGGGCAATAACCCGGTATCCGGCATGACGCTCATGACCCTCATCATCGCCTCCGCCATATTCGTGGCCGTAGGCATGTCGGGCACCTCCGGCATCGTAGCCTCGATGGTGATTGGCGGAGTGGTCTGCACGGCCCTGTCGATGGCCGGCGGCTTCGTGACCGACCTCAAATGCGGCTACTGGCTCGGCTCTACCCCGCGCAAGCAGGAGAGCTGGAAATTTCTCGGCACCCTCGTCTCCGCCGCCACCGTGGGAGGTGTGATCCTGGTGCTCAACAAGGTCTACGGTTTCTCCGGCCCTGATGCTCTGGTAGCGCCTCAGGCCAACGCCATGGCAAAGGTGATAGAACCCCTCATGATGGGTGGCGAAACGCCCTGGATCCTCTATATGGTAGGAGCCATTCTCGCCGTGCTGCTCAACTGGCTCGGAGTGCCCGCGCTCGCCTTCTGCCTCGGCATGTTCATACCCCTGCAACTCAATACCCCGATGCTTGTAGGTGGTGCCGTAGCATGGTTCGTAAGCAACTCGTCGAAAAACCAGAAGATCAACGATGCCCGCCGCGACCGCGGCACTCTTCTCGCCTCCGGCCTGATCGCCGGCGGTGCCCTCTTCGGAGTCTTCGCCGCCATCACGCGCTTCGCCGGCTTCCAGTATGCCAATCCGCTCGGCTACGAAACTACCCAGATACTTGGCTGCGTGGCCTATGCGCTGCTGATCGCCTACCTGATCGCCGACAGCCGCCGCACCTCCAGGCTCTGACGCCGCGCAGGCCCCTTGACGGCCTTGACATTGACATGGGGTTATATCGCTGACTAATAGCGATATAACCCCAAAAACGTGTCAAGGTAGTCAATCCTCCTTCTCGCCGTGTCCCCTCATCTCCCGATGAGAGCCGAACACTACCGAATCAGAGCGAGTAGGAACTGCGTCCTGAATTCAGATCGGGATCGAACTGCATTTTCTGCTTCTGATTTCGCATCAGCTTCCAGGATAACATGATCGAAGGCTGCAAGAAGGTTTTCAGCAGTTTGCGAGTATCGGTATAACGGAATGAGCCATCGTCGTATTTAGTGGTGCTCTTAAAATCTCCTGCCAGATGAGAAAGACTAACGCCGACTGAGAAATTGGGAGTAGCGTTGTAGACCACTTCCATGTTGATCCAGGGTCTCGTGTCGGTCTGTTTCTGATATACCTCTTCGCTCCTGATTGTCAGCATACAATCGGCTGATACGTAGAAATTTCCGAATGAGCCGTTGACTCCGGCCATCAGTGTGGCATTGGTGAGGCGGTGGAGTCCGCTCCACTTGGCTACCGGTACTGATACATTAGCGTAGGCAGAGCCCCATTTGAACCGGCGGTTGAGCCCCACTTTCGGAATAATGCTGAAGATGTCGGAGTTGATGAGGGTCACTATATATCGGTCGCCTTCGGTGTAGCCGTATGAACGCATACTGTCGCTTGTATAGCGGGCGGTAAGGGAGGAACTGAAGTACCAGTTACCGTAATTAAGCATATAGTTTAGCGCGACATCGTCCATCTTAAGGGCCTTCAGTTCCGGATTTCCACAATTAGTATAGAGCGGGTCGGTACTGGTTGTATAGGGATTTGAGTTCTGAAGCGATGGCACTCCATTGCTATGGTAGTATGTAATACGCCAGCTGCTTTTTGAAGAGGCATTCCAGTTTGCGCTTACCATAGCCCAGGGACTTACTCTTCCGGCAGAGGAGTAGGAATCCGACATGTGGAGCCATTGGGCAGCTGCGCCGGCGGAAAGAGTCCAGGCCCCGAAGTATTTGTTCCATGTGAAATAAGCGGTTGAAAAGCGTGTGCGGTAGAGGAATTTGGGATTCACACCAAGGCGGTCGTTGATATTGTCCCAGGAGAGAATGTTACTTGCTGCCGCGGTGAATGAGCCCCACGATACGGTGCCGATGTATTTCACCTCCCCATAAAGATAATTACCTGCGCTGAGCAGTGAAACCGCCGATTCGGTAGGCCGGCCGAAGAGTTCTTCTTCCCTTTCATCGATGGTGGTGTAGTGGTTGTTGGTAAGAGAAGCGCTTGCCTCCAGTTTGCCGGAAGGAGAGAAGATGTGAGTATAATATGCAGAGACAGAGGCTGAACGAGAATAATTGCGATTGTCGCTCACTGAGTTATAGGGTGTTGTCGCGCCCAACCTTGTGCTTTCGCCGTTAGCTTCTTCGTGGGCTTTGTATCTGAATTGGTGAAGCATAATTGATATCGCCACCTTATCCTTGTCGGTAGCCACCCAGTTCATTCTGTTGAACCAGCTCCATTGCCAGTCGTTATGCTTCCGTAATTTATTGAAGGTCTGCGAATAGTCGGTATTCTCGCGCCAAATCTGATTTCGAGCCCTAACGTGATAATCCGCTCCAAGGTCAGCCCGCGTATAGTAAGTGAATTTAGGATTCCCTACCTCCATGCTTGCTTCCGAGTTGCCGTTGTGGAAAGGCACCTGATTGTTAGTTCTGGCATTAAGAGCCAGGAATGCACCTTCCTTTTGCTTAACCTTGATATTCACTATTGCCTTTACGCCCGACATAACATAGGTCATATCAGGCAGCGTAATCACTTCTACCGCCTCAATATCACTTGGTTTTATATTCTCGAGACCTCCATGAGCGCGTTCCTCGCCATTTATCATTATCATGGGAGTGGTACCGTCGGTAAGATACAATTTACCATTCATCACGTCGGTTTTGAGCATCGGAATCTCCGCAAGGGCCTGGTAGGAATCTGGAAGCTTAAGTGCGCGCGGGGAGAGGTAGAAGCGCTCGCCATCGTGCATGTGGGTTACTATCTTGCTCTTGTCGCCCTGCACAACAACCTCGTCGAGCTCTGTGGTCGGTTTCAGTCTGATAACCGCCGCGTTACGGTTACCTCCCACCTCTGCTGATACGGTGTCGGGAGCAAAGCCCTGATGCGAAGCCCGGAAAATCCAACGTCCGTGAGTGAGATTAGTAAATTCCGCTATGCCTTCGGCTCCGGAGTTAGCGTAATGCGTCACGCTATCCTTCATTGCAATCACATACGCATCGTTTATATACGCATTGTTACTTCCATTCATCACGAAGATCGAGAATTCCTCCTGTGCAGCCGCAGAAACTGCTCCAAGTAGTAGAGCCAGAGCCGATAAAAGAGTTTTCATGGTTAACATGTTTTGTTAAAGTTTATAGTCCTTTATATACATGACTGAGAAATGCCCGATTTGTGACATCCCACTCCCAACTTTTTTTCAATTTTTCTGAAAAAGCCCACGGAAAAGGCTTCTGACGGTGATATCGCTGCCGAAGACTGCGTTTGTGGTAAGCCTCACGCTCGCGGCTCTGCCGCAGCGTGAGGACATCATGTAAGCGTAAAGTCCTCATACGAACTGATTTATGCATTGACTATTTGTAAATGACCTCTTTCGAGGTCAATATCATTTTTTGACTCTCTTTCCCTCACGCTGCAGCGTTGGCTGCAAGCGTGAGTTTACCATAAATGCTACCTACGGCTGCATATTTGCCACGTTTCCATCAACCACTGTCTGCCCTAAAGCAGATGATGCGGTCAGAATCTTCTTGGCTCTCTCTGCTCATACACAGGCTACTATAACATCGCAGCTCCGCAGCTCAGGTGTTTTGCGTTGCTCATTCCGTGGGCTCCGCTTTGCTCCACCCACGGTTTACCACAATCTCACCGCTTCGCGGCTCACTAAGCCACACCGTTCCCCCGACTTGCGCCCAGAAGGCGCTACATCGGGGGTTGCTGGATAGCACCGTCGCTCCGCGACAAGCATCGATATGGGTTTATCGCCACGAGGCGCGAATGCATCAGATAGCTGCCACCTTGACACGAATTTTGATGTTAATGGCTGATACTTTGAGATTTACGGCTATTACAGTGTCAAGGCTGTCAAGGGGCCTGCACCCGCCTTATAATATCGTAGGCTGCGGGGGGTCAGTAGCCGAAGATTTTTACGGCTTTTTTTAGGGCTTCGATGAAGGCGCCGACCTCTTCCTCGGTATTATATACGGCGAAGGAAGCGCGCACGGTGCCGGGGATTCCGAGACGGTCCATCAGCGGCTCGGCGCAGTGGTGGCCGGTGCGGACGGCCACTCCCATCTTGTCGAGCAGCATTCCGAGGTCGTAGGGGTGGATATCGCCTACAAGGAAGGAGATTACGGCACTCTTTCCGGGCGCGGTGCCGAAGATCCTCATGCCGGGCATGCGCTCCATCTCTTCGGTGGCGAGACGCAGCAGACGGTGCTCCTGAGCCTCGATATTGCCGATGCCTACCTCGCGGATAAATTCTATCGCCTTGGCAAAGGCGGCGATACCTACGAAATCGGGCGTACCCGCCTCGAATTTGAATGGCAGATCGGCGAAGGTGGTATGCTCAAAAGTGACCTTGCCAATCATCTCTCCTCCTCCCTGATAGGGTGGCATCAATTCGAGTAGATTCTCGCGGCCGTAGAGCACTCCGACGCCGGTAGGCCCATACATCTTATGGCTGGAGAAGACGTAGAAGTCGCAGTCGAGATCGCGCACGTCGACGGGCAGATGGGGCGCACCCTGGGCGCCATCGACCAGCACCGGCACTCCCCGCGAGTGGGCATAGGCGATCATCTCCTTTACGGGGTTCACGGTGCCGAGCACATTGCTGACATGGCAGAAAGAGGCCATCACGGTGCAGTCGCTGAAGAGCGAGCGGTATTGCTCCAGATCGAGCTCACCGCGTTCATTGATATCGACTACTTTGAGTTTCAGATTCTTATGACGCTGCAGGAGCTGCCAGGGCACGATGTTGGCGTGATGCTCCATCACGGTGAGGATTATCTCTCCTCCCTCCGGAAAGCCGCCGCCATAGGAGGAGGCCACGAGATTTATGGCCTCGGTGGTGCCGCGGGTGAAAATGATCTCTCGCTCTGAAGCGGCATTTATATAATCGCGCACGGCTCGGCGCGCCGATTCCTGCAAATCTGTAGCCTCCTGCGAGAGGGTATGCACACCGCGATGCACATTGGCCTTCGACCGGGTATAGAACCGTTCGATCTCACCGACCACCATATCAGGGGTTTGCGAGGTGGCAGCATTGTCGAGATAGATCAGTGGCTTTCCGCCTATCGTGCGGCTGAGAATCGGAAATCGCCTGCGAATTGCCTGCACATCAAATTCCATAGCATTTCAATTTTCGGGGTTGCGCGAGGAGGCATCGCGACATGACGCGCAGGAGGCGTCGCAGCCGTTGAACCGCCGCTCCACGAGCGCGTGAAGCCTCTCCTTGAGACCCGGCAGACTCACGCGGTCGATCACGTCGGCCATGAAGGCCTGCTTGAGAAGCAGCTTCGCCTCCGCCTCCGCGATGCCGCGGGTGCGCATATAGAAGAGCTGCATCGGGTCGAGCTGGCCGATAGCGGTGCCGTGGGAGCATTTCACATCATCGTTGTAGATCTCGAGCTGCGGCTTGGAATACATTCGCGCCTTGTCGCCCCCCACGATATTGCGGTTGGCCTGGTAAGCGGTGGTTCCGGAAGCTCCGGGAGCCACGTAGACGCGCCCTGCGAAAGAGCCGCGGGCCTCATCATCAACCACATATTTGAAGAGCTCGTCGGTATGGCAGCCGCCTACCTCATGGCGCACCACTGAATGAGTGTCGAGAACCCGCCGGCCATCTTCAATACCCATTCCGAGCAGATTGAGCTCAGCATCGCGTCCGGCGAAGCGGCAGTAATATTCATTGCGCGTGCGGCCGTTGTAGAGGGTGATTCCGTCGAGAAGCACCTTGCTCCCGCGCTGCTGCTCGAGGTAGAGGGCCGAGAGGCGGGAGGTGAGCAGGGTGGATTCCTCAAGGTCGTAGAGATCGAACAGGGAATCTTCTCCCGCGAAAATCTCCACGGTCTGGAGGCTCAGGAAATCGAGGTCGGCGCGCTGCGTATGGTCACACACCAGGAGCCTGGCCTCCGCTCCCCGGCCGAGCACCACGAGCATACGGCGCACTGCCATCAGGGGCATGCCGAAATCCATCACGTCGACCATCTGGAGCGGCTTCTCAACCTTCACTCCATCGGGCACATAGAGCAGCAGGCCGTCTTGCGCCAACAGGGTGTTGAGAGCCACAACGGGATTCTGCAGGTCGGCGAGCTTTCCATAGTAAGGGGCGATCAGCTCCGGGTGCTCCTCAGCGGCCTTGCGTAGGCTCATGAAGAGCACTCCGTCGGGGAGTTCCTGCCTGTCGGAGGGACCCACGAAGGTATCATTGAGCATGAAGCCCATGCACGTAGATACGCGCGGCACCCCGCAATGGAACGCCTGGCGCGGGTCGACGTCGACGGGCACCTTCGCCAGATTAAGACCGAAATCGGGAGCCAGGATCGCCTCCAGATCGGTCACTGTATAATCTTCGCTGCCGAGCGCCGGGAGAGCGCCTCCTCCGAGCGCCTCAAGGGCGGCCGGGCGCAGCGCGTTGATCAGCGGAGCGCTATTGGAATCGATCAGGTCGCGGTGGTCGCGGAAGAGATCTATGTATTGTCGGAGTGCACCCATAGCCATCATTCGTTACCGGATTGCTCCTTGATCCAGTCGTAGCCTCTCTCCTCAAGCTCGAGCGCGAGATCGGGTCCTCCGGTCTTCACGATGCGGCCCTTATAGAGGATATGCACGAAATCGGGCTTAATATAGTCGAGAAGGCGCTGGTAATGGGTTATCACGATTGTGGCATTGTCGGCGCTCTTGAGCTTGTTGACTCCGCCGGCCACGATGCGGAGGGCATCGATATCGAGGCCAGAGTCGGTCTCGTCGAGTATCGACAGTTTCGGCTCGAGCACCGCCATCTGGAAAATCTCGTTACGCTTCTTCTCTCCTCCGGAGAATCCCTCGTTGACCGACCGGGAAGCGAGCTTGTTGTCAAGATCTACCACTGCCCTCTTCTCGCGCATCAGCTTGAGGAAATCGCTGGCGCTCATAGGGGGCTCGCCGAGATATTTTCGCCGGGCATTGACTGCGGCACGCATGAAATTGACCATCGAGACTCCCGGAATCTCAACGGGATACTGGAATCCGAGGAAAATTCCTTTGTGGGAGCGCACCTCAGGTTCCATCTCAAGGAGATTCTCTCCGCAGAAGATAGCCTCTCCGCCGGTGGGCGTGTAGGCGGGATTTCCTGCCAGCACCATTGAAAGGGTTGATTTTCCGGAGCCATTGGGGCCCATGATGGCATGCACCTCGCCGGCATTTACCTCGAGGTTGATGCCTTTGAGTATCTCTTTGCCGTTGATTTCGGCTCTAAGGTCTTTTACTTTAAGCATATTCGATAAGTGTGAAGTCATTAGTAGAAACGCCTGCGGGGGGCATTATGTTGGGAGCGCAGGAAATGGATCTTGCATCGCGGATCTGGCGGCGGTGGGCGAGCTCGTCGGCATCTTCGCCTCCCAGGAGGGCCGGAGCTATAAGCGCCACGGCCTCGAAGAGATTGCCGTCGTCGCTGGCACAGGCATCGAGCATGCGCGAATCAGGGCTTGCGCAGAGCAGCAGATTGAACACCAGCGAAAGCGCCAGCAGCCATTTCACCAGGGCGAAAGCGGAACCGAGCACCGCGTCGAAAGCTCCGCCTCCGAAGGGCCGGAAAAGCCATTGGAGAGGCCTGCCGGCAAGACTGAACAATCCGTAGAGAAGGCAGTAGAGGAAAACTGAAGCCAGCGAGGCGAGCATGAAAGGGCCGCACCAGGTCGAGGCCAAGCCCGGCAGAAAACTTTCCACGAGATCTTCTGCAACCGGCCTGAGCACCCTTGCGCCCACCACGCCGAAGGCAAATCCGAGCACAGAGGCCGTCTGGCGCACCAGGCCGCGCCTGAAGCCCCTGACAACCGCCACTATAGCCACGGCTACGGCTACAATCTGACAAAAAACAGTCATCTGATCTCTTCGCTCTCCCGCCGCACCCGGTAGGAAGCCACAAAGTTAGCAATTTTTCGCCACACCCGGCTCTGCATTTTCCTGCCTTCAGATAGGAAAAAGCCGCGGCTAAAGTGTTATATTTGCAGAAGAATTAAAACCAGTAATAATTTAGAGATTATGGCAAACAAGAGAATGTTTAAGAAAGCCGCCAGCGCCGTAGGCGACGCCGTATGCGAAGAGATAATGATCAACTACTACAACACGCCCGATATCGACAAGAGCCTGGTGGAGAAAAGCCTCTCGAAGGTGATTTCCGCTACGGAGGAGGCAGTATGCGACGCCAACCGCTATTTCGGCAAAGGAGCGAAGGCTTTCGGCTCGATAGAGGAATACTCGAAGGCGAAGAAGGCTTATTTCAAAGAGCTCTTCTCGAAGATCCAGAAGGAGCTTTCGGCAAAGCTGGAAGAGGCGATTAAGGACTTCAACGCAGCCATTCCCGCTGAGGTGAAAGCGCAGAACAAGGCAGCCGCCAACGCCTGAACTAAATCCGCGAGAAAATGAATCTGTGGGGCCTGCTGCTGAAGCTGTGGGGCTGGAAGGTGCGGATCCGGGCGCCGAGGCGCCAGAAATGCGTGATCTGCGTAGCGCCGCATACCTCCAACCTCTATTTTCTGATCGGCCTGGCCTCCTATAGCTCCATGGGAAGGAAAGCCAACTTTCTGATGAAGAAATTCTGGTTTTTCTTTCCCTTGGGTCTGTTGCTGCGCGCCTTCGGCGGAGTGCCGGTAGACCGCAAGCACGCCGGCGGCCTTGTGGATCAGATGGTGGAGCGCTTTAAAACGGTGAGCTATATGAATCTGGCCGTGACACCTGAAGGGACCCGGAAAGCCAACCCGCAATGGCACACGGGCTTTCTGCGCATAGCCTACGGTGCGGGAGTGCCGGTGCAGCTCGGAGTGATCGACTACCGCAGGCGCCTGGTGATAATTGATGAGGAATACCCTCTGACAGGAAATATTGAATCCGATCTGGCGGGCATAAAGGCGTATTATTCCGGCTATGCCGACGCCGCCCGCAAACCTGAAAAATTCAAAGTCTGACCCCTGATGGAAACAAATCTTTCCACCGCCCTGATACCCCTGGAGATAACCTGGGGCGACAAGCGAATAAATCTCGACCGCGCCGCCAAGGCGATAGCCTCGCTTCCGGCAGGTACGGATCTGGCCGTGCTCCCCGAAACCTTCTCAACCGGCTTCCCGGTAGGCATGAGCCGCGAGGAGGTGGCCGCCCTGGCCGAGCCTAACGACGGCCCCACGATGCGCTTTATCAGCGAGCTGGCCGCCTCGTGCAATCTGGCGATAGCCGGCAGCTTCATAGCGCGCGAGGGAGAATCGCTGCGCAACCGGGCCTTTTTCGCCGAGCCTTCGGGCGATATCACCTTCGCTGACAAGCGCCACCTCTTCACCATGGCGGGCGAGCACAATATCTTCGATGCGGGTCAGGAGCGGCTGCAGGTGCGCTTCCGGGGCTGGAACATCGCGATGGCCGTATGCTACGACATGCGCTTCCCCGTATGGCTCCGCAACCAAAGGAATGCCTACGATCTGCTGATAGCAGTGGCCAACTGGCCGGAGGTACGCGTAGGCGCCTGGGAGGCTCTGATTCCGGCGCGCGCTATCGAGAATGAAGCCTACGTATGCGCCGTAGACTGCCGCGGCACGGATCCGAAGGATTTCGTCTACAACGGCAGCTCACAGGCCTGCGATTTCAAGGGCAAGAATGTAGGAAAGAGCGATGAGAGCGGCATAATAATAGCCACTCTCGACAAGGAGGCGCTCACGCGCTTCCGCACGAAATTTCCTGCCTGGCAGGACGCCGACGACTTCCGACTGCTCTGAAGCGTCTTATTCCACGAGCATCGCTTTCACCTTGCCGATCGGCAGGCTACCCTCCACCAGAAGCGGAATCCGGGCGGCGTCGGCCGAGATCCAGGCGTCGAGATCTTCGCTCGATTTCTTGCCTCCGGCACTCGTGAAATTGAATCTTATATGCCAGGCTTCGCGGGCCGCTTTGTCGCCGCGGAGCTTGATTTTTTCCTTGCCGAGGCATTGCAGGGTCAGGGTCTCCTTCTTCGAGCCTGAGAACATCACGGTCTTCAGGCGCCGGTTGGAGGCGAGGTTGGCATAGTCGATGGTGCGCAGGTAATAAAACACGGTCAGCATGTCGTAAGCCGCTCCCTGGGTGGTCATGAGCGCCTCCGAGGTAGAGATCTCCCCTTTCTTGTCGCGGTATTTGCTGACCTTGGCATTGACGTTGCGCCCCTCGTAGGAGTAGGTCAGCAGGTCGTGGGCATACTTTCCTCCCTCGTGGGCTATGCGCTCATAACTGAGCGGCCGGAAGCCTTGCTTGCGCACGGTAGCGCGCAGCGTGTCGCGCACCACATAGAATCTATCGGCCCAGGGCTTGGTGCTCCCCGCGAGCTCGATGGAATATGTATCTCCCTGAGATGTAAGCTTCAGCACAGCGTCGCCCGAATCCTTCTGAATCAGACCCCATTTATAGAAAATCACGTAGCGCAGGGTCTCGTTGGCGAAATTCGCCGCCGAAGCCGCCATAGCCACGACCAATGCCGCGAAAAAGAAGAAAACTCTTTTCATAGATTCATTACCACAATTTTTCATATATGACAACGTAAGGCGCGGCCGGTTTAGCGTGTAGCCACGCAAAAAAAGCGTCCTCACCATTACGGGAGGGGACGCTGCATCGTCATGATTACCTTCTAAGATCAAAGTTCCGGTCCGCAACCTGTTCCGGGCTCCACCCTGGAAACTGGCTGATCAATAATATTTTTCGAGTTCTTTCTCCAGATCGGCCGCCGAATGCACGCCGCTTGCGCGCCATTTGATCTCGCCATTCTGGAAAACCATCAGTGTAGGCACTGATTGCACTCGATAGAGCGCTGCAAGTTCCTCGTTCTTATCAATATCCACCTTAAGGATACGCGCCTTCTCGCCCACCTTTCCACTAAGCTCCTCAAGAATGGGGTGCATCATCTTGCACGGGCCACACCATGTGGCGAAGAAATCCACCAATACCGGTTTCTCAGATTTGATGATATCTCCAAATTTTTCCATAGTACTTCTTTTTTATTGTTTCTGTCCTTATAACGACCCCGCCCTCGGATTGGTTTGCTACATTTCCTATCAAAAGACCTTAAAAAATTCCAACTTCATCAACTTTCTGCTATATTTGCAAAACTAAACCTTCGGTATCGAAGCGCATCTCGAGCCTTCGCACTACCGCCTCGCTCAGCTTAGGCACACAGTTCAACTCCTCGCTCATGCTGAGGCAGGAGGAGCCGATAAAATTCCGCTCCGAGGTCTACAACATAATCCTAACTCTCAGAAGCAACCCCTGCTCATGGTTCGATTTCGACCTCTCGGGCAGCTACTCCGCCATGAGCATGAAGACCACTCCCGGAGGAGAGACGTCGAGGCTACCCTCGGCCGGAGTCTTTCTTAGATCGTCGATCATACCCTGCCGCAACCTTGAGATATGGGTGCGCCCGGAATTCACAGGCCGGCAGACCACCGACGCCGGTTTCCGCCGCGATTTCTTCCTCGACGCCGGCTGCCGCACCCGCATAGGTCTCGTGGAGCTCGAGCTCCAGGCGCGCAACCTAACTGACCGGCGCAATCTCAGCTACTCTGCTTTCAGCGCTATCGATACCTACACCTACTCCTTCAGGCTGAGGCCTCTTGAACTGATGTTGTCGGCAAAAATCAATTTCTGACAAACCGCACCTCCGGCATACCCCTTATTCCAGAAAATTTTCCTACATTTGCATGCTCTCCGGAGTGCTTAAATCTATTTACCCATAAAAAACTGAAAACCATGAATTCAAAAATCCAACTCAATCCCAACAAGTTGGTGCAGTTCCTTCAGAAGGAGCCTGAGCAATTCCGCAAGGACGACATCATCAGGTTTATATCCGAGAATGAGATCCAGATGGTCAACTTTATGTATCCGGCCGACGACAACCGGCTTAAGACGCTTAACTTCGTGATCAATTCAGAGGAGTATCTCGATTCGATCCTGACGTATGGCGAGCGCGTAGACGGCTCCAGCCTCTTCCCCTTCATCGAGGCGGGCAACAGCGACCTCTACGTGATACCCCGCTATTCCACAGCATTCGTAGACCCCTTTGCAGTAGTGCCCACGCTGACCATGCTTGCCTCCTTCTTCGATAAAGACGGCAAGCCGCTCGCCGAATCGCCGGAATATACCCTGCACCGCGCCTGCGAGGCCTTCCGCGAGACTACGGGAATGGACTTCTACGCCATGGGAGAGCTGGAATACTACGTGATCTCCGACGATGAGGGCCTCTACCCGGCCCGCGACCAGAAGGGCTACCACGAATCGTCGCCTTACGCAAAATTCAATGACTTCCGCACAGAGTGCATGAGTCTCATAGCTCAGGCAGGAGGTCAGATTAAATATGGCCACAACGAGGTGGGTAATTTCACGCTCGAAGGCAAGATCTACGAGCAGAATGAGATCGAGTTCCTCCCCATACCCGCCGAGCAGGCTGCCGACAATCTGATGATTGCGAAATGGATTATCCGCACGCTTGGCGCCCGGTATGGCTATGATGTGACCTTCGCACCGAAAATCACCGCCGGCAAGGCTGGCAGCGGCCTCCATATCCATTTCAAGGTGATGGAGGGTGACACCAACAAGATGACCTGCGGCAATGAGCTGAGCGATGAGGCTAAGAAAGCTATAGCCGGCATTCTGGAGTATGCTCCTGCCATCACGGCAATGGGCAATAAGGTGCCTACGAGCTATTTCCGCCTCGTGCCCCATCAGGAGGCCCCGACGGCGGTATGCTGGGGCGACCGCAACCGTTCGTGCCTCGTGCGCGTGCCTCTCGGTTGGACGGGCGAGAACGATATGTGCTCCCAGGCCAATCCGCTCGAGGCCGGCTCGTCGCGCGTGCTGCCGCAGAAGCAGACGGCTGAGCTGCGCAGTGCCGACGGTTCGGCCGACGTGTATCAGCTTATCGCCGCAATGGTGGTGGCCGCACGCATCGGTTTTGAGATGGAAGATGCCCTCAAGCGCGCCGAGGAGACCTATGTGAAGGTAAATATTCACGATGATGCCTACAAGGAGCAGGCCGCACGCCTCAAATCGCTGCCGGCAAGCTGCGCCGCCTCAGCCGACGAGCTCGAGGCCGCACGCGATGCTTTCGAGGCAAAGGGAGTATTCTCCAAAAGAATGATCGACGGCATCATAAAGAAGCTGCGTTCTTACGATGACGCGAAGCTCCGCGAATCGCTTCAGGGCGACCAGATGCTTGAGGAAGTAAGGAAATACTGGCATTGCGGCTGATGATCGGAAATTCGCAATCCAAATACCCCAACAGGTATGCGCGCCACACCTCTCTGCCTCGCTTCGGGGCAGAGGGGCAGAGGCGCCTCCGGGAGGCCTGCATTCTGGCGGTAGGCTGCGGGGCACTCGGTTCGGCTGCCGCCATGCGCCTTGCCGGCGCCGGTGCTGGCAGGCTCATAATAGTGGATTTCGACACTATCGACATCACCAATCTCCAGCGTCAGATAGCCTATAGCGAAACTGACTGCGGCAAGCCGAAAGCGAAAGTACTGGCTGAGAAGATAGCCGCTCTCAACAGCGATACGGAAGTAATGGCGCTCGAACAGCTTGCCGATGAGAATCTTCTACGCCGGCTGCTGCCTGACTGCGACTTCGTGATAGAAGGCTCCGACAATCCGGCTACGAAATATCTGGTGAGCCGCTTGTGCGCGGAGACGGAAACTCCAGTATGCATCGGCGGGGTAAGGGAATTCGAGGGCCAGGCTACGACCTGGACTCCAGGCCACGCGCAATACTCCGATTTCTTTCCGCCTGCCGATGACGAGACTCCCCTACTGCCCTGCGGCATGGGAGGCGTGTTCGGCCCGCTGCCGGGAATAATAGGAGCGGTGCAGGCGGCAGAGGCGATAAAGTGCGTGTCAGGCTGCGGAGAGCTCCTTACCGACAGGCTTCTGAGAATCGACTGTCTCGACTGGAATGTATCGGTCTTCAGTCTTTGACGGGAAGCGGAGAGTCGAAATGCACGTCGAGCTGTGGGAACGGGAAACTGAATCCCTTGGCCGGCAGTTCCTTATAGAACCGCTTGTTCATCTCATAGAAGAGAGGCCAATAATCTTCGGCTCTCGTCCAGGCTCTAACAGTAAGATTCACACTGCTGTCGGCAAGCTCGCCTAAGCCAACAAACGGAGGAGCTCCCACTACACGCGGAAGACCGGCTACCGGATCGATTTCCGTAGTGCCGAGGTCGGTGGCTGTGCTCTTTCCGAAAACCCGTTTCCACCAGCCTCTCTTCACTTCAGGCTGCACTTCTCCACCCGCAGACTTAGGCACATCGGGCGTATCGCTGTCGGAGCGCTCAGCGCGGAGCACCCTCGGATCTTCATTCAGCATCTCCAGTATCTGCGCGCTTGCCGCCTCATAGTCGATGCCGTAAGAGAGCGCCACAGTCCAGTCTACGCGCCGGTATTTCTCGAGCGAATAATTGTTGATAGTGCCTGTGGATAATCCTCCGTTGGGCACGATTATCGCCTTATTATCAGTCGTATTGATAACGGTATGAAAAATCTGGATAGCCTTCACCGTACCCGTATAGCCCTGGGCATCGATGAAATCGCCTACCTTATAGGGTTTGAGAAGCATTATTAACACTCCCCCTGCGAAATTCTGAAGGGTACCGCTCAGCGCCATACCGATAGCCACACCAGCAGAGGCGAAGATGGCCAGGAAGGAGGAGGTCTCGATCCCAAGTATGCCTATTATGGTGACAATCAGGATAAAATATAGCACCATGCGCACCAGTGAGAGCACGAAGGTAGTGAGCGAGGCCTCCATGTGGTGGCGCATCATGATGCCCCGGATGAGGGTATAGAGCTTCCTGATGATGAACTTTCCTACATAGAACACTACGATTGCGATCACCAGCCGGAAAGCGAAACTTACCATACCGTTGGCTATCTTGGTGATTGCATCGTCGAATGAAAGCCCCTTAAGCGCCTCGAACGCTGCTTTTCCCTTTTCCGCACCGACGGGGAGAGGCACGATGGGCACATCTCCCGTCTGAGCGAATATTTTGGCAATTAGAGTAATCATAAATCCGAACTTCAAAATAATCCGTGGCAAAGATAACAAAAATAGAGGGGTTTAACCGAGAGTTTTACATTCAAATGTTAATTTTGGTCGGAATTGTTAATTCAGAGTCTTAAACTAAATTGTTAATCATTTGTTAAATCTATAAACCCCGATTGTATCCTCCCCTAAGGGGAGAAACCGAACCGCGCAGGATTATGAAAAAATCGACCATCTGGCTTCTTGCCATAGTAATGGCAATCACCATTGGAGCATTGCTCTACTTCCAGATAATCTATCTGGAAAGAATGGTCAAGATGCGTGAGGAGCAATTCTCAGGCAGCGTAATGCGCTCTCTCTACGCCACTTCCGGTTATCTCGAGCGCCAGGAGACCCTACATTTTCTGGAGCAGGATGCCAATGTGCTCGAAAATAGCTTCTACATCGATGAGACCGGTGCACCTACCCTCAGCGCAGAAGAGGAAGGTAGCCTGCTTATGGAGGCTCGCCAGAAGAGACCGAAGAAAGTATCACCACGGGGCTACGGGGAGGCGAACCAGGATCTCAGCCGCAGGTATCAGACGCTCAGAGAGGTGATCCGGACGCAGTATCTCTATCAGAAAGGACTGCTCAACGAGGTGATTCTCACTATTCTGCGGGATGCTGAATCGCGACCTGCAATAGAGCGGGCTGACTCAACGATGATAAAAAGCTATCTACGCACGGAGCTGGCTAACAACGGCCTGAATGTGCCTTTCGCAGTAGCAGTGTTCGATTCGCGCGGCAATGAAGTATATGAGACTCCGGGATATGAGTCGAAACCGGCTAACGATGTCTATTCCCAGCTCGTATTTCCCAACTCAAGCAATCCTTACCAACTGAGCATCAGCTTCCCGACAAAAAGAAAATATATCTTCTCGTCTGTGAGGTTCATAATCCCTACGCTTGCCTTCACGCTGATATTGCTCGTGGTATTCGTCTACACCATAATTCTGGCATTCCGCCAGAAAAGGCTTAGCGAGATGAAGACAGACTTCATCAACAACATGACCCACGAACTGAAGACGCCTATCTCCTCCGTATCGCTTGCCGCTCAGATGCTTGTTGACCCCAGCGTGCTCAAATCGCCCTCCTCGCTACAGCATATCTCGCAGATTATCACTGATGAATCGAAGCGCCTGCGCTTCCAGGTTGAGAAAGTGCTCCAGATGTCGGTATTCGACGACTCGACAGCCCTGCTTAAATTCACGGCGATCGATGCCAATGTAGTGATAGCCAATGTGGTCAGCACCTTTAAGATAAAGGTGGAGCGCTTCGGGGGCACTCTGGGCTGCGAGCTAAATGCCGAGAGCTCGAGGGTGAGTGTAGATGAGATGCAATTCACCAACGTAATCTTCAACCTTCTGGACAATGCGGTGAAATACAGGCGTGAAGACGTAGACCCCCGACTGGAGATAACAACCTCCAATCCAGATCCCTCTACTTTTGAAATCAGGGTGAACGACAACGGTATCGGTATAAAGCGTGATAATCTGAAGAGAATCTTCGATAAGTTTTACCGCGTAAACACCGGTAACCGCCACGACGTGAAGGGCTTCGGCCTGGGATTGGCCTATGTGAGAAAGATGGTGACCCTCTTCCACGGCTCAATAACCGTAGAAAGTGATTTCGGAGAAGGAACCACCTTCATAATCACCCTGCCGACAATACAGGAATAGAAACAAACTGAAAATAAATATAATAAAACAATACAGCTATGGACGAGAAACTTAAAATCCTGCTTTGCGAGGACGATGAAAACCTCGGAATGCTTCTTCGGGAATTTCTCCAGGCCAAGGGGTTTAACGCTGACCTTTATCCCGACGGGGAGAAAGGCTATAAAGCCTTCCTCAAGGGAAGCTATGACCTATGCGTGCTCGATGTGATGATGCCAAAGAAAGACGGCCTGACGCTGGCACAGGAAATCAGGAACGTCAACACCGACATACCCATCATATTCCTGACAGCCAAAGCGCTGAAGGAAGATGTGCTTCAGGGATTCAAGATCGGAGCCGACGATTATATCACCAAGCCTTTCTCGATGACGGAACTGGTGTTCCGCATTGGCGCTATCCTGCGCAGGGTGAAAGGGAAAAAAGACAAGGAGATAACTGTCTATCAAATTGGCAAATACAGCTTCGATACTCAGAAGCAAACCCTTACTAGCCCCGATAAGACCCAGAAACTCACTACAAAGGAGTCGGAATTGCTTGCGCTCCTGTGCTCCCACATGAATGAGATACTCGAACGCAATTTTGCCCTGAAAAGTATCTGGATCGATGATAACTATTTCAATGCCCGAAGCATGGACGTATATATCACCAAGCTCCGCAAGCATCTCAAAGACGATCCCTCAATCGAGATTATCAATATCCACGGCAAAGGCTATAAGCTAATTGCCCCCGACGCTGAGAATCCTCAGACCTGACTTTACACCAAACCATGAGAAACTCAGGCGCTCCCCTTTACCGGAGAGCGCCTGCACTATTTTGAAATTCTTCAGTATGAAATTATTACTTGGAAGTCGACATTACGTCGGCGTTGGGATTAAGGAATACGTAAGCACCGGTAGGAAGAGCATCCACTACAATAGTAGGCTGCACATTATAGTAGATATTGCCATAGGTATCCTCAGTTCCCTTGTCATACTGCATCAGGCATGAGAACACATAATACTGGTTCTGCTTGTTGGCCTGCTGAGCCCAGCCCAGAGTAGTCTTGACAATAGGAGCAGCAAGGAAAAGAGTCGTGGTAATCACAGAGTTTTTCGAGTAGTCAACTGAGCGCAAGGGAGAATTCTCCTCGAGCTTGCTTCCGAAATAGTTTTCTACATCTTTGAGCGTACGGAGCACTACCGCACCTCTATTCTGAGCCGTCGTCATATCCCTAAGCTCAGACTGTGTGAGATCACGCTTATCAACAGGCGATTTGAACAGCTGCGGAGCCTGAATCGGCGTATAATTGAGTTCGGTGACCACATAAGGATCATCGGGTTCCTTATCGGAATTGCAGGCTGCGAAGCTGAAACCGCACAGCAGGGCTGCTCCCAGGAGCAGAGTCGAGTGTAGAAATTTTTTCATCATTTTCAATTTTTAG